>CAJPQT010000010.1 GCA_905372865.1 uncultured Centipeda sp. | reverse complement strand
CGCACCTTCTCGTTCTGCTCGATGGAGAAGTCCTCCCAGCGGAGGATATTGTGCGCGGTCTTGCCCATGATGTCCATGACCGTGCCGCTCGTGGAGATATTCGCCTCCCCCGCATTCGTCTCGGCGTGTGCGCCCTCGATGGGGAGCGCATACGCTGTCGGCGCGGCAAACGGAGCGGCGAGTGCGCCCGCAACGAGCGCACAGAGGAGCGTGCGGCGCAGCTGTTTGTTCGATGCTGATTTCATTTTGCTTCGACCTTTCTTGTTTCAAAAAGTATACGATTAGAACTCGATGCGCACGCCGAGATTCGCCTTCCATTTCTCACGAATGGCATCCGCGCCCGCCGTACGGCTGAGCTCACCGTAGATGTCCGCTCTGCCGACGCGCCGCGCAAAGCCTACGCCGTACTCGAAATAGCTGTCCCGTGCCGTGTAGCTGCGGTCAATGGAGGTCGATCCATACTGCGCCCGCATATGGAGATCGCCCTTGAACTCGCGCAGATAGCCGAGTTTCAGATAGACCGTGCCGTGCTCGTCCTCGCAGCCAATCTGTGTGCCAATGCGCCCGACGAGTGTGGTGACGGCATCGTTTGCGATGTGAGCCCCCGACAAAGAACCTGCACGCATCGTGTAGTCTGCCGCGCCGATGCGTCCATAGTTCAGCTCGACCTGTGGTGTCCAGTAGAAATGCGGGTTGATAGCTATGCGGTGTCCGTATTCGACGGAGATGTTCCAGCCGTTCACACCGTAGCCGCCCGTGTATGCCGTACCGTCAAAGACGGCGGTTGCGTCGTTCGTCATGCGTCCGTATTTCACGATCGCGTCGAGGTAGTCGCCGCGTTTGCCCATGTAGCTGCCGTACACACCGAAGAAGTGTGCACGATGGCTGCCGTCGAGGTCGCTGTTCCGTGCCGTGCCGCTCGATGTTGAGGCTGCAACCCCCATGAAGAGTGTGCCTCCATGGAGCGAAGCAGCACGGTCAATACCGACCTGTACGCCGCTGTAACGCCCCTCCGTAGGATAGCTGCCGAACTCCGTCCTGCCGCCATAGCCGCGCACCCATGCGCCAGATTCCCCACCCGCACGCAGTCCGCCCATACGCCGATGCAGGTCGTTGTTCTCGCCGCGCCATGCACTCAGCTGGGCGAGCGCCATATCCATGAGAAGGTCGGCGGTGCGCAGCGCGGGACCTGGGGTTGGCGGTGTCGGCGGTGGTGTTGGCGGCGTCGGCGGTGTCGGCGGTGGTGTTGGCGGCGTCGGCGGCGTCGGCGGTGGTGTTGGCGGCGTCGGCGGTGGTGTCGGCGGCGTCGGCGGTGAGGTCGGATTTTCATCCGTTATCTCGACTTTCGTCACACGCACAATCTTCCTGCCGCTTTCCGTCGCCTCAACAACGGTCGGTTTGATCTTGAAATTCTTCGTCAGAAGCCCTGCCGCAACGGCTTTCTTTGCAGTATACTCTGGTGCCGTTACCGTGTCGCCCGCATTGTCGGAATCCAGTACGGGAATGCCGCCCGGCACCGAGGGCGTGATCTCATAGTTTGTCTTATTTGCGGCATCGTTCATCTTCGGGTCGAAGCCGATTTGCAGATGATACTGATTGCCCGTGCCGGTCACGCCGTTCAGCACGATCTTGTCCGCACGATTATGCGTGAGGTCGGTGGAGATGCGGAATGTCGCACCGCTGAGTGCCGTCCGCGCATTGTGGAATGTCAGCGTGCGCTGTCCGGCGGCAGTTCCGCGTGCTGCATTCGGCGCAGCAAACGCGATGTCGATGATGCCGCCGTTCGCCGAGAGGTGGAAGCCAAGCGGCTTGTTCTGATCCTCTGCCCAGTTCACGCCCCCGTCCGTACTCGTCTCACCAAAATCCTGCGAATAGGGAGTGGGATTAAAGAGCGTATAGACATCCCCCTTTGGATACCACGTCGCCCCATCCGAGAGTTCGAGACGCACGCCGCCGCGTTGATGCAGAGCCTTACCGTCTAGATCTGTAATCCCGCCCGCAAAGTAGGACTCCGCGCCCTTCAGATAGAGATTGACATAGCCGCCTCTCTCAGAGGTGTTATCGGGTCTGCCCACGAGAATATCGCCGCGCAGCTCCACCTTGCTCGTTCTGTCAGGATTGACCGTCAGAATCCCCGTCCAGTCCTGTGTGCCATCCCCGTGACTGAGTGCCGCGAGGATATTGTCCGACGAATTTATAATCTTGACATTTCCCTTGAGGATTGCCGTACGATTCGCATGGCTTGACGTGGGAGTATCCTGATCGATGCCCTCCACTGTGATCGTACCGCCCGTTATCTCCACATCACGCGTCTCTGTCGTATCAGCGGTATAGGTCTGGGACGCGGTGATCGGTGCGGCGAGTGCCGTACTTGGCACAAACGCTGTGCCAAGTGTGAGTGCAAGGGCGATCTGTGCGCTAAGGCGCATCTGTTTGTTGTCTGCATTCGTCTTCATGTTTAACGCTCCTGTCCCGATTGATTGATCCTGCTCGTCTGTTCCAGATAGAACTCCATCAGCCGCTCCGCCGCCGCGTGAAAGTAATGCGCCGCCGCAGGGTAGTCCTCTGCCGCCTCGGCATGACAGCCCGCGAGGTAGGCGATGCGCGTCTCCCACGGCTCGGACGGTGTGAGACCGCGCCACGGCGAGTTGCGTACCACCTGCCAATAAGGCTCACGCACGCGCGGATCGGCATAGCGAATCCACGGTTTCCCCTCGTTGAGAAAGTGCCAGATCGTATGCTCCGCCGCAAAGTCCACATCCCACGGCGCAAAGGCATCCATCAGTCGCACATGACGCTTTTCGAGTACGGCAAAATCCCCGTCCAGAACATAGTTGAGCGCGTCCTGTTCGAGGAGGGGGAACGAGGCGCCATGCGTGCGCCACGCATCGAGGACGCGTGCGGTCAGCCGCATGGAGCGCCAGCGCGCGAGGTCGATGAGCATAACCCCCGCATTGAAGTAGTCCGTCCCCCGCATGCCGATGCGCTGTGCCTTGCGTGCGCCGTCGCCCTCACGGGCAGCGGCGAGCGGCGCCGTGCCGAGGTCGTGCGCATAGAGACCGGTGAGCCGCCCGACGCAGAGCGTGTCGGCATCGAGGTAGAGGATCCGCGTCAGCTCCTGCGGTACCAGCTCCGGCATGAGAATCCGTGTGAATACGCTGCGGTTGATCCGCTCATGCGGAATCCCGTTGGGAAACGGAATGGCATCGAGTGCCGCGCGTGCGTCATAGATATGGACATCCGTCCTCGGAAAGTCGGCGCGGAATGCCTGCAGCCGCACGATGTCCGCCTCCGCAATCCCATCACAAACAAGATGAAAGCCAATCTCCTCCCCCGCATTCTCCGCGGCAATCGAGGTCATGACGATGCCCGCGTATTTTACATAGCCTGTGTCTACACCAAACGCAATTTCATAGGCCATCATTTTCCTCCGACTTACTGATACGAAAGAACTATATATGCTATCAATATTTTCTCACATCTGAGAGAAATATCAATAAAGTTGGTCATAAACGACGAAAGTATGTCATGAACGCGAAAGATGTCAAATTACACTTGCAATCTTTTTCTTATTTTCATAAAATATTTTATGAAAGAGGAGGCATATACTATGAAGATTGCGGTGCTCGATGACAATCCGAACGATCTGCACACGCTCTGCACGACACTCGACACGATCTGTTCAGATCATATGCCGCGCCCGATGATTCGCGCGTTCACGGATGATAAGAAATTCCTTGCGCATATGTCCTCCGCGCGCGCCGACATTGTCTTTCTCGACATCTATCTGGGGGAGCGCACGGGCATCCGTACGGCGCAGATTCTGCGCTCCTTCAATACGAACTGCGCGATCATCTTCGTGACGACGAGCCGCGAGCACGCGGTCGAGGCATTCGGCGTGACGGCGGCACACTATCTCATCAAGCCCGTCACAGAGGCAGGGGTGCGTGAGGCACTGTCGCGCACGCCGTTCTTCAAAAAGGATCGTCCCACCATCACGCTCACGATTGACTATACAGAGCAGCGCGTCCCCATCGAAAACATTCGCTATGTCGATGCGGACGGGCGCCGCTGCTCGTTCCATCTGGCGGACGGCACGACACGCTCTCCCTATATGACGCTGTCCCGCGCACGGGAGCTGCTTGATGCCATGCCGATGTTCCTCTCCTGCCACCGCAGTCTGCTGGTCAATATGGACTATATACAGCGGCTGACTGCGGACGGCATTCTGCTGGCGGACGGCACACTCCTGCCGATTGCGACGCGCCGCAGCAGCGAGGTTGAGCATGGCTACCGCGCCTATATGCTGAAGAAGATGCGTGCGGGATTTTCGTCATAGGAGAGGCCTCATGCACCCATCGCCGTTGATCGAACTCATGCCGTATCCGCTTGCCGTACCACTGGTAACCCTGCTGTATACGGCGGTTCACATTCTGCCCGTCAATCTGATCCGTCTCTACATCTTTCGCTGCTATCTGCGTTTTGCTCCGCTGCCGATCATTGCGGGGCTGCTCCTGCTCACGGGGATCGAGGCAGTCATCCAGATCGAGGCGGTCACGGTGTTTTCGCGGCGCATCGCCTTTCCTTTTCTCTTTTTTATCTTCTTCTATCTGCTCGCGATGACGCGCGTGCCGATCGGCAAGCAGATCTGCATTCTCATCCCCCCGGGGCTGGTCTGGTTCGCCATGCAGACGGTGATCTACGCCGTGGAGGATGCCTATCCGCTCTTTGATGTGCCGTTCCTGCTCTCGGGGCTTTGCACGATTGCCTGTCTCCCCATCGCTGTGCCGCTTTTTCTGTACTATGGGCGCACGATCGCCGCACCGCTGCTTGCGGATGATTCCTTTGATGCGGTATGGACGCCGCTCGCGTGGCTGGGCATGCTGATTCTGGTGCTCACGATCCTGCTCTCGCCGTTCAACGATCTGCGGACACATACGGCACTCTTTGTTCGCCTGAGCGGGGCGGTCGGCGGTTTCTGCTGCATCGGTCTGGCACTCTATGCCATGAATGCGCGGCTGCGTCAGCGTGCACTGCGCGAACAGGCTGCACGCGAGGTGGAGATGGCAGAAATCACGCGCCAGAATGCGGCGCGGATGGAGGAAAATGACCGCACGACGCGCACTTTCCGCACACAGTTCACAGAGATGATTGCTGCGGTGCGGGCGATGCTCGCACAGGGGGACACGGCGGGCATCGAGCGGCTGATGGGCGACGCTGCATCTCTGATCCAAACGCGCTGCGCGCCCGTCTGCGCAAATGAGACGGTGAGTATTCTCGTCGGCTATTGGCAGCCAATCTTTGAACGGCTCGGCGTGCAGACGGCGTATCACATCGAGGTCGGTGCGGAGAATCCGATTGCCCCGCTCGATCTGACGGCGATCCTCGGCAATCTGCTCCGCAACGCCGCCGAGGCACTGGAACGCGTCGCACCCGATGCCCCGCGCATCCTGCGGCTCGCACTCGTCCATCAGGGAGACATGCTCTTTCTGACGGCAGACAACAGCTATGACGGAGCGCTGCGTTACGATGCAGAGGAGCATCTGCTCTCGTCCAAGCGCGGCTATACCGAGCGCGGCATCGGTATGGAGAGCATACGTGCAAGTCTGGCGCACTATGACGGAACAATGGAGATTGCGGCGGAGGGCGAACTCTTTGCCGTCTCGATTGTGCTGCAAGCGACGGCGGTGCGTGCGGCAAACGGTACGCCGACGCGGACGGACGGCTGCGAGGGAGGCGGCAGATCATGACCGACACAGAGATTCGGCTGCTGCATACACTCGTGTGTGCCCCGCCCTTTGACCTGCTCGTTTTCTATGTCTTTCGTGAGCGGCTGCGTTTTGCGCGGGGCTGCGTCCTCGTCGGCTATCTGCTCCTGCTTGTACTGACACAGTGGATTCAGATGACGGCGGGGCTGGATATGTCGCTGACTGCCCTCCTGTGCCGCCCGCTCGCCGTACTCTATATGACGGCGACGATCCATGACCGCCCGCTGCGCGTGCTCTCGATCGCCCTGCTCGTCTATCCGCTGCTGATGCTTGCGGGGACAATTGGTGCGGCGGCGGAATATTTCTTCGGTGCAGGACTGCCGCCAGGGCTGTGGAAATGTCTGCTCGTCCCCATGATGTTCCTCCTCGTCCTGCCCGCCGCGCTGCATACGATCCGTCACCTGCTCATGCCGATGCTGTCCGTTGATGATCGGCAGCTCTGGCTCTATCTCTGCGGCTATGAGGTGATTCTCGTCGCACTCGCGGTCGCTGCGGATCCATCGGGGACATCGGTGCAGCCGACGATCATCGCTGCGCGGCTGCTGCTCCCGCTCGCCCTCATCCAATACCTGCGCGTATCGAACCTCCTCGCACGCTATACGGAGGAGGGCAACGCACTCCACGCACGGCAGCTCCATGAGCAGATGATCCGCAGCAGAGAGGAGGCGCGTTATCAAACGATGCTCGCCCTCTGGCGCAGCTCGCGCCGTATGCGTCACGATCTCAGGCACCACATGACGATGATCGCACAGCTCGCGCATGAGGCCAGCCGCGACCGTCTTGCCGCGTATCTGGACGATCTCGCGGATCAGTTTTCGACGCGGAGGGCAGAGGAACGCAGGCAGTAAAGGAATCGCTGATAAAATGAAGTCCGTCAGATTGGCGTAGATTTTTTCGTCCGAACAAGGAAGCAAACCGGACGCATAGCCAAAGCTATGTGGAGGATTTGCTGACACAGTTCGGGCAAAAAAGATGCGTCAAGATGGCGCGGCTGAATTTATCAGTGCTTCCTATACAAAAAGACCGCCGAGCAAAATGCTCGAACGGTCAACGTTTGTAATTTATACCGTTTTCTTTACGCGCGTGTACTGCAGCGCAAGGATCACCGCGAAGATGGCGCAGCCGATGAGGTCGGTGGTGCCGCCCGGCTTGATCATGAGCAGCCCCGCACCGATGAGCAGGATGCGCTCATACAGGCGGCAGTGATCGGCGAGGAAGCCGCAGAGCGCGGAACTGACGGCGACCATGCCGAGGAGAGCGGAAAGCGTCGCCATGATGAGGGTGAGCGGGGTCGCGTCCACCATCAGTATGACGGGCGAGAGGACGAAGATGTACGGAATGATAAACGCCGCAATTGCGAGTTTGGACGCGTGTACGCCTGTCTTGAGTGCATTGCCCCCGCTGATACCCGCCCCCGCATAGGCGGCAAGCGCGACGGGCGGGGTCACGTCCGCGATGATGCCGAAGTAAAAGACAAACATATGCGCCGCGAGGATGGGCACGCCCATCTGCACAAGTGCGGGTGCGGCGATGGTTGAGGTGATGACATAGTTCGCCGTGGTCGGTACGCCCATGCCGAGGACGATCGCCGTAACCATGGTGAAGAACATTGCAGGGAGGAGCATCCCCCCGGCCAACTCGATGAGCCCCGAGGCGAGACGGAGGCCGACCCCCGTCTTGGTGACGACCCCGATGATGATGCCCGCCGCCGCACAGGCGATGAGCACGCCGAGCACTGCCTTCGCGCCGCGCTCGAGCCCGTAGACAATCTCAATCGGCTTCATGCGCGTGGATTTGCGCAGCATGGCACAGGCGATGGAGAGTACGATGGCGACCAGTGCCGCACGCATGGGTGTGTAGCCCGAGACAAGCAGGTAGACGATGACGACGAGCGGGATCGCAAGATGTCCGCGCTCCTTGATAAGGGTCAGCGGGTTTGGCAGTTCATTGCGCGGGATTCCCTTGAGATTCTTGCGCTTCGCCTCAAAGTGCACGCCGAGCCACACACCCGTGAAGTAGAGGAGCGCGGGGATTGCCGCCGCCTTAACCACCTCGATGTAGGACACGCCGACGAACTCCGCCATGAGGAACGCCGCCGCGCCCATGACCGGCGGCATGAGCTGTCCGCCCGTGGAGGCCGCTGCCTCGACCGCCCCCGCGAAGTTCGCATTGTAGCCGAGCTTCTTCATCATCGGGATGGTAAGTGAGCCGGTGCCGACGACGTTTGCGACAGAACTGCCCGAGACGGTCCCCATCAGGCCGCTTGAGAGAACGGCGACCTTCGCGGGGCCGCCGCTCGCCCAGCCCGCAACGGCGTTCGCGAGATCGATGAAGAACTTGCCGAGGCCCGTGCTCTCAAGATACGCACCGAACAGGATGAAGAGAAAGATAAAGGTCGAGGAAACCCCAAGCGGAATGCCGAAGATGCCCTCCGTCGTGAAGTAGAGGTGGCTGACAAGCTGCTCGATCGAGAGCCCTCGGTGTGCCAAAACGCCCGGCATATAGGGGCCGAGGAAGGCATACGCGAGGAAGCAGAGCACCACCGTCACCATTGGCAACCCCACGACACGCCGTGTCGCCTCAATGACGAGCAGGATCCCGAGCCCGCCGATGACGGCATCCGCCGTTGACACAGAACCTGCACGCGTCACGAGCTCGCGGTACTGAACGACGATGTAGGCGGGTGCCGCCGCACCGAGAACGGCAAAGATCACGTCGATCGGGTGAAAGAAGCTGTCCCGCGTCCACGCGCGGCGAAAGGGGTAAAGCAGATACGCAAGGGCAAGCCCGAAGCCGAGATGTACGGCACGCTGTAGCTGCGCATCGAGTACGCCGAATGTCGCTGTATAGAGCTGAAAGACGGAAAAGGTGATGGCAATGGCAGCGATGATCTTCTTCGGCCACCCCGCATAGTGTGCGGTATTCGATTCGCGGTCATATTTCTTGAGGACTGCTTCGGCAGTCTTGTGATCGGTCATAGAGAGTTCACATCCTTGGTATCATCCAGGGGTAAGTGCGAATCCCACGCAGAAACCTCGTTGCGCAAGTGATCGTGCGCTTGTACGTCTAAATACCCGCGGATTCCAAACGCGCTTTGCTTGAACGAACAAAATCCGCAGGGGACGTACCGCGCACTTTTCTCACTTGCTTCACTAGGTTTTGCTTAGGGATTTCACACCCGTCCCGTCAGCAATTTATATATACAAAAGATTTCGCAAAAACGACGCAAAAGAAAGATGAGGCCGCCGATTGGCGGCCTCGAATCATCTCATAGAAAATACGTGTAGAGCGGCGCGACGACGAGGTCAATGCGCGTACCGACGGGATACATCTCGTAGGCAGGGATGATCTGCTCCCCCGCCGCGATGGTGAGCTCCGTGCCGACGCCCGTGCGAAGGCTCAGTTCCTGGTAGTCCCGCTCCATGTCGAGGACGAAATAGTCCCCCTCCCGCCGAAAATTCCCCTCCTCGGGGAGGAACGGCAGTCCCACGCCGTGCGACTGATAGCGCGTGCCCGCGAGGTGAAAATGTCCGTCCGCGTGTGCGGTCAGGAACTCCTCGACGGGGGTCTTCTGCACAGAGTGGATGAAGTGGATCGTAAAGGGTGCCGCATCGCGGATCTGCCGTACGAGAAGGGTCTTTTGCCCATCCGCCTGAAGAAAGAGTGCCGGTGCGCTCAAAATATCAAACGCAACGAGAAGCACCGCCGCCGCAAGGGCGATCAGATACGCTCTCATTTCTCGTTAAAGTACTTCTCCGCACCTGCGTTCATCGGCAGAGACATGCCCGCCTTTGCGGTGTCCTTCGTGATCTGCTTGCCGACGGCGTGCGCAGCCTGCAGGCGATCGAGATTCCCAAAGATCGCCTTCGTGATGCTGTAGCCGAGGTCGGCATTCACCGAGGGTCCCGCGACGAGCATCGCCATGACAGAGACACTCTCTACCGCCTCATCAAAGCCCGCATACGTCCCTGCGGGGATGACCGTCTTTGTGTAGAACGGATACTGTGCGATCAGCGCGTCCGCAATTTTTCCCTCCACGGGAAGCAGCCGCACGGGGTTCTGCGAGGCGATGTCCTGCACGGATGCCGTCGGATAGCCCGCCGTGAGAACGGCGACATCCACGTTGCCGTCCTTCAGCGCGCTCGCGCCCTCCGCGAATGACAGGTACTGTGCGTCGATGTCGCTATAGGTCACGCCGTATGCTGCGAGGATCTGGCGCACATTCGCCTCGACCCCAGAGCCCACGGCTCCGACGGCGATGCGCTTTCCCTTGAGCTCTGCAAGGCTCTTGATCCCAGAGGACTTCAGCGTCACGAACTGGCAGGTCTCGGGATAGAGCGATGCGATGCCCTGCAGACCGTCGACCTTCTTATCCTGGAACATCTCCGTCCCATTCACAGCGTAGTAGGTGATGTCGTTCTGCACCGTCGCGAGATCAACTGCACCGTCGCGCAGCATATTGATGTTGGCAACCGATGCGCCCGTGCTCTGCGCACTCGCGTTCATGCCCGGAATATCCTTGTTCAGCACCTCGGCGATCGCGCCGCCAATCGGATAGTAGGTGCCCGCTGTGCCGCCCGTTCCGATGTTGAGGAACTTCTTATCTCCCGACGAGGCGGAATCGCCGCCGCAGCCGGTGAGAAGCGCGGCAGAGAATACAAGGACCGCACCTGCCGCAAAAATTTTCTTTACGGTAGAGATATTCATGCTCTTTCCCTCCATGATAAAATATGAAAAGTTCTCGAACTATCGTCGCATGCGGCGATAATAAGCGTATCTTATCATAAGGAGCCCCCCGCACGCAAGCAGGGGGCTCCTTGTATGATGGTATACATGGGTATACAAAACGGTTCTGCATCACCGTCGAAGAGTGCACAGCATATCCGCGCTCACTTGCCGCTGAAATACTTCTCCGCACCTGCGTTCATCGGCAGGGACATGCCGGTCTTCGCGGTGTCCTTCGCAATCTGCTTGCCGACGGCGTGCGCAGCCTGCAGCCGATCAAGATTCGAGAAGATCGCCTTCGTGACGCAGTACCCGAGATCGTCATTCACCGTCGGCCCCGCGACAAGCATTGCCATGACCGCGACGCTTGGCACCTCTTCGTCAAAGCCTGCATACGTCCCTGCGGGGATGACCGTCTTTGTGTAGAACGGATACTGCGCGATCAGCGCGTCCGCCGCTTTGCCCTCCACGGGGAGCAGCCGCACGGGATTCTGCGCAGCGATGTCCTGCACGGATGCCGTCGGATAGCCCGCCGTGAGAACGGCGACATCCACGTTGCCGTCCTTCAGCGCGCTCGCGCCCTCCGCGAATGACAGGTACTGTGCGTCGATGTCGCTATAGGTCACGCCGTATGCTGCGAGGATCTGGCGCACATTCGCCTCGACCCCAGAGCCCACGGCTCCGACGGCGATGCGCTTTCCCTTGAGCTCTGCAAGGCTCTTGATCCCAGAGGACTTCAGCGTCACGAACTGGCAGGTCTCGGGATAGAGCGATGCGATGCCCTGCAGCCCGTCGACCTTCTTGTCCTGGAACATCTCCGTCCCATGCGCGGCATAATATGCAATGTCATTCTGCACCGTCGCAAGGTCGACCTCACCGTCGCTCAACATATTGATGTTGGCAACGGAGGCTCCCGTACTCTGGGCGCTCGCACTCATCCCCGGGATCTCCTTGTTCAGCACCTCGGCGATCGCACCGCCAATCGGGTAGTACGTCCCCGCTGTGCCTCCTGTGCCGATGTTGAGGAACTTCTTCCCCTCCACATCAGCGTTGCCGTTGCACCCTGTGAAGAGTACCGCTGCTGCCGCAAGGACTGCCCCGGCCGCAAAAACTTTCTTTACGGTAGAAATCTTCATGATCCTCTCCTCCTGCCGACATCTTCAACAGTTCTCAAGATTACAACAACTTATGATCTATATCTGTATATTATCACAATTCTTTTATGCACGCAAGGTATTGTCGCTATGATTTTTAGTTATATTTATTGTTTCTCTCCCCCATAAAAAGGAGCTGCTGCACGAAGTTGGAAACCTTCGTACAGCAGCCCCCTATGCTTGGTGTTGCCGCTACAATGTCTGCTTACAGCTGTCCGGTGTAAAGATCAGCACGCGGTTGGCAAAGGAACGATGTTGCCGATCCGATCCCATCGTGCTGCAAGCACGAAAAAACACCTCTGTCAGCATGTATTTCTCTTTTCATCAACTAGTTCTTCACGATCTCTGCCGGCTCGCCGTTGGCCTTGGCGCGCTCGATGCACGCCTTGAGGCGTGCAATGTTCTTCACATGGAGATCGATGGCAAAGCGGATGCGCTTCTTCTCCTCTTCCGTGAACTCCGGCTTCTCGTAGGCGGCGCGGATGCGCGCAAGGCGTTCCTCCACATCGCGCAGCTCGTCCTCCATCGGACGGACATGCTCCAGTGCGCAGCCATACACCGCGCGCATAGTGTCCTCGACGTACTGTGCGTAACCCGGTTCACCCGAGGACTTCTCAAGCCACTGGGCAACATGGTGGATGATGTCGTACGGCGACTCGCCGCCGTGGATCATGGAGACGATCTCCATCTTTACCTGCTGCTCACGTCCATGCGGCTGACGGATGAGCTCCGCGTCCTCCGCCATCAGATGACCTTCTCACCGTGGAAGCGCTCGCCGCCGATCTCTGGGTAGAGCCCATACTCCACAGCCCACTCGCATTTGTACTTGAGTGCCTGTGCGTGGATGGTCGCGATACGGTCGATGTTCTCGCGCACGATCTTTGCAGGCACACCCGCGACAAGGGAGTTCGGCGGGATAACGGCATTTTCCTTCACGACGGCTCCGGCTGCAATGATGGAGCCGCGCCCGATCTTCGCGCCCGTCAGAACGATCGCGCCCATGCCGATGAGGACGTGATCCTCGATCTCGCAGCCATGGATGCATGCGCTGTGTCCGACGGTCACGTAGTCCCCAATGATGCAGGGGTTGTCATCCGCGACGTGCAGGCAGGTGAGATCCTGTATGTTCGAGCAGTCGCCGACGGAGATGTAGTTGACATCGCCGCGTGCGACCACGCCCGGCCAGAGGCTCGCGTACTGCCCGACGCGCACATCGCCCGAGAGGAATACCTGCGGGGCGACGAATGCCTCCTCGTGAATCTGCGGGGTGATACCGTGAAAACTGGGGAATCCATCCCCTTTGAATGTAAACATAATGGATCCTTTCTAAGGAATTATCCCTTCGCTTCGAAGGGTTCCGCACCATGTGCTGCATGGTAGTAGCTCTTTGCGGCAAGAAGGGCATCGAGCGTGGGGGCATGTACGCGCACGGGCACAACATCCTGCTCCTCGTACTTTTTGCGGCGCACGCCGTGTTCCTTCTCCGCGACCGCATCCAGCACCGTGTTCGGGAGATTCTTATACGCTTCGGAGTTCGCGTACTCCATCCACTCGCGCTGCAGGGCACGCAGAAGGTAGACCTTCTCGGTGTCAAGCGGCGTGAGCTTGCCCGATTCCTGTGCCTGGCGGAGCATGTCGTCCATCTCCTCGCGCGAGAGCACGCGGCGGTTGCCGTATTGGTCACGCGTCGACGGACCGGGCTGAAAGCCCTCCTTCTCTTTGTGCTCTTCCGCAGGGCTTCCATGTGCAGCATCCGTGTGCTCTGCGGTCTGTGCTTCTCCGCTTTGCACGCGTGCATCCACAGGCGATCCGCTCTGCACCTCGCCTGTGGCGGAGGCGGCGGCACCGTCCTCCGTCACAGGCGCATCAAGGGCATCCCCCATGCCGCCGCCCGCCGTCATCACAGAGGAGCTTGTCCCCTCGGAGGAGCCTCCGCCCACGCCGTGCAACGAGGGGGCCTCGCCGCCGCCCTTCTGCATCTCCGAGAGCACCGAGAGGTTCGCCTGTGCGACCGCTCGCTGCGCTTCCTCCTTCGTCTTGGCACGCTTCAGCGCACGCGCGAGCATTTCACGCCGCTCCTCGATCCGTGCCACCTTTTCATACAGATCGGGATTGTTGTCCTTCAGGTACTGCTTGTCCGTCGCAGAGAGCTTGCGCCCCTGTCGCAGCTTCTGACGGATCAATGCCTCGCGGTTCGCGTCGGATTTTTCCCGCATCTTTTGCAGCTCGCCCGACTGCAGTTTGCTCGTCTGCACAGGCGTGCCCATCGCCTCCGCGAGGCTCTTTCCCGTTTTCACGCGATACTTCATCTCACGTCTGAGATTCTTCAGCTGCGCATACTCTCCGATCCTTCCGATTCCCTCGAACAGTGCCATGTCATTACCTCCGTGTAATGCAGATTCCTTCATATATCATTGCATCGACGATAAATATCTTCCGCATAAGCCCTCATCATATTTTACCGTATTTCGGGCAAAAAGAAAAGCCGGCAAATGCACCGGCTTCAATCTCCTGCTGTCATTTGGTCGTCCATGCACAATCTATTTTATCAACGATTCCGTCGTGCAGACACTAATCATCCGGCCAAGTCCCGAGGTGCTCCCCCACCAAGGCCGACTAATCGTTCCAAACGCATCCGTGCACCGCCCCCGTTGTCCACAGCGGACACTCGGTACACGGTCAAAGCAGAAAATTACGGATGTAAATTTATCATATTCACGTCATGGACGCAATAGCGAAAAGCTATTTTTAAAAATTTTTTATTTCGATTAAAAAGGGGATTGACATAGTGCCTCATCGGGTGCAAAATAACCACGCATAAGTTTTATGCCGCATGACTGCGCGGGAACAGCCATGCGGTGTGGGAAAAGGAACGAGGAGGAATCACTATGGGACAGCGAATGCCCATCGGGCTGCAGCTCACAGGGCTGGTCGGCAGCGTCATTGCACTGATGATCGTGCTGCTCGCCGTCGTGCTCTATGAGTTCAAGACATCGAGTGCGGACTATCAGCATCTGCTCTCCGTCACGGTCAAGAACAGCATCACGCTGCTCGAGGCAGAGGACGACTTCCACCAGGGGCTGAGTGAGCTGCGCGGCTATATCATCACGCGCGATCCGAGCCGTGCAACGGATACGGAGAACGCACTCAAGAAGGCCGACGCGGATCTCACCACGTTTGCCGAGCACGCGGTCAACGCCGACGCGAAGGCACACGGTGAGGAGCTGCGCAAGGCGGTACACGACTACACGGGACACACGAAAGAGATCATCGCACTCTACGAGCGCGGCGACATTGAGGCGGCGACGACATCGTCCACAGAGCTGCGCAAGAAGACGGGCGAGATCGACGCGCTCTTTGACAAGGCTGCGCAGACCCAGACCGCTGTGCAGGAGCAGAAACTCGAGAAGCTGAACAGCAACGTCGATCACATCTTTATGATCGTGCTCACCATCAGCATCGTTGGCATTATCGTGATTGGCGCGGCCGCGACATGGTACGCACGGAAACTCGCCGGCCGTCTTACCAAGCTGCGCGGTGAAGTCGGCAAGCTCGGCAAACTTGACCTCTCGTTCCAGGGCAGACGTGCGCTGTGGAACGACGAGATCGGCGATATGGCAAACGAGATGCTCGAGATGAAGGATGCGCTGCACCACATCGTCCGCTCCATCCAGACGGAGGCGGACAACCTCTCCAAGGCAAGCGGCGACCTCTCGAACTCCGTCCAGTCACAGATGCAGGTCTCCGAGAGCATCGCGCACACGATCACGGACGTGGCCTCCGATGCGGTACACAACAACAGCAGCATCGGCGAGATCACATCTGCCATCGAGCAGGTCAGTGCGCGCACCGAGGAGATGAGCGCGAGCGGCGCCCATGCAAACCAGACGGCGAGCGACGCGGTGGACGATGCAAACCAAGGCATGAAGTACATCCACCAGCTTGTTCAGCAGAACGATACCGTCAGCAACGCCATGACCGAGATCGCACAGGTCTCCGAGAAGCTCGTCACGAGCTCCGATGCCATCAAGAACGTCGTCACAACGATTCGCGAAATCGCAGGTCAGACGAACCTCCTCGCACTCAACGCCGCCATCGAGGCAGCGCGCGCAGGTGAGGCGGGTCGCGGCTTTGCCGTCGTCGCCGAGGAGGTCAGGAAGCTCGCTGAGCAGAGCTCTGCCGCCACGAACGAGATCGAGCAGACCATCACCCATATGATCGAGAGCATCCAGGTCGCTGCAGGCGCAATCGAGAGTGCCGAGGAGAAGGTTGCGGCGAGCAAGGAGGTCACAGTGGAGACGGAGAAGAGCTTCGACTCCATCCAGAAGCGTCTCGACGAAGTCCAAAACAGCATCGCACACATCAGTCAGGCCGTCGACCATACGGCGAACGATATGCAGGATGTCGTCGGCAACGTCCAGAGCATCAGCGCTGTCGCCGAGAAGACGGGCGCGAACGCCGAGACCGTCGCCGCCGCCTCCGAGGAGCAGAGCGCGAGCCTGCACGACGTAAGCAGCAGTGCCGAGGCCCTCGCACAGACCGCTGCAAAGCTCAACGACATCACATCGAAGTTTAAGCTGTGAGTGTGCAGGACTTGAAATACACTCGAAGCTGTGCTATACTGTAGACACAGTGAAACGAAGACAATCCGACATTTGCACCGCAAAAAGCCCCTGCAGATTAGTCACCTGCAGGGGCTTTTCGTGTCTCATGGAGAAAATTATCGTGCAGAACAGGAAACGGAGGACATCCCAAAGCGAACCCTAGTGGAGCAAATGAGTAAAGCGTGCGTTTCGCCCCCTGCGGATTTCTTTCGTTCAAGCGTAGCGCGTTTAAGAAGTCCGCAGGTATTTAGGCGAATAAGCACGCGATCACTTGCGTAACTAAGCGTTCGCGTGGGATGTGCCCGTAGGGATGAACCTCCACACTATTTTTTGCTTACCGCTTGACAACCCTTCCATCCTCCTTTATAATCAGACACATGAATGGTTGTTCATATGTTATTTGAATAAAGGAGTGGATTTCCATGAAAAAGGCATTCAAGTTTCGCGATATCGACTGCGCCAACTGTGCGCAGGAGATTGAGAACGCTGCGGCAAAGATCGAGGGCGTGAACAAGGTGCGCATCAACTTCCTCAGCGAGCGCATGACCCTCGACGCGGACGATGCACGCTTCGACGAGATCATCGCGGAGATCAAGAAGATCGCCAAGACCATCGAGCCGGATGCCGTGCTCGAGGCTTAATTCGGAGAAAGGGGCGGCAGCAATGACGAAGAAGCAAAAGAGAATGCTCATGCGCATCGGCGGAGCGGCAGCACTCTTCATATCGGGAATGGTCCTCGAAGACATTACCGTCGGTGTCGTACTCCTCCTCGCAGCCTACGCTCTCATCAGCTGGGACATTCTCTGGCGCGCGGCGGTGAACATCCGCCAAGGACGCGTCTTTGACGAGAACTTCCTCATTGCAGTCGCCACCCTCGGCGCGCTTGCCCTCGGCGACTACTCCGAGGGCGTTGCCGTCATGCTGCTCTATCAGATCGGAGAGTGGTTCCAGGGCTACGCCGTTCAACGCTCCCGCCGCTCCATCTCCTCTCTCATGGACATCCGTCCCGACACGGCATGCGTCCTGCGCAACGGTGCGGAGGAGGAGGTATTCCCCGACGAGGTCGAGGTCGGCGAGACCATCATCGTCCGCCCGGGGGAGCGCGTGCCGCTCGACGGGATCATCCGAAAGGGCGAGGGGCTGCTCGACACCTCCGCGCTCACAGGTGAATCCATGCCCCGCGCAGTACGCGCAGGCAACGAGATCATCAGCGGCTGCATCAATCAGACCGGCGTACTCGAGGTGGAGGTCACAACCCCATACGAGGAATCGACCGTCGAGCGCATCCTCTCGCTTGTGGAGGAGGCGACGGATAAGAAGGCGACCACCGAGACGCTCATCACGCGCTTTGCCCGCTGGTACACGCCCGCCGTTGTTATCGGCGCAGTGCTCCTTGCCCTCATCCCGCCGCTCGTCACGGGTGATCCGTTCTCCATGTGGATCTACCGCGCACTCACCTTCCTCGTCATCTCCTGCCCCTGTGCTCTCGTCATTTCCGTTCCGCTCTCCTTCTTTGCGGGGATCGGCGGTGCGAGCCGCGCGGGCATCCTCATCAAGGGCGGCAACTACCTGGAGGCTCTGGCAAAGGCGGACACCGTCGTATTCGACAAGACCGGCACGCTCACAAAGGGCAGCTTCCACGTCGCGAGCGTCATCCCCGCCGAGGGATTCACAGAGGAAGACGTGCTCTTTTACGCGGCGAACGCCGAGCGCTACTCCACCCATCCCATCGGCCGCTCCATCCTCCGTGCCTTCACAGGCAACGGCGGGACAATCGAGGACACGGACGTACACGCGATGGAGGAAAACGCGGGCCGCGGCATCTCCGCGCATATCAACGGGCATTTCATCCTGCTCGGTACACATGACCTCCTCACAGCAAAGAACACGATAAACATCCCTCCCGTCCCCCACGCGGGCGCGGTCTACCTCTCCATTGACGGGCGCTTCGCAGGCGTCGTCCACGTCGCAGACGAGATCAAGGAGGACGCGGCGGAGGCGATCCGCGCCCTGAAGGAGCGCGGCATCCGTGAGACCGTTATGCTCACGGGCGACACACGCCCAATCGGCGCGAGTGTCGGCAAGCGCCTCGGCATCGACACCGTCCATGCCGAGCTGCTCCCGCAGGACAAGGTCGCGCAGGTCGAGACACGTCTCGCAGCGCAGCAGGAGGGCAGAACACTCGCCTACGTCGGCGATGGCATCAACGATGCCCCTGTCCTCGCACGCGCTGATGTCGGCATCGCCATGGGTGTACTCGGCTCGGACGCGGCAATCGAGGCGGCGGATGTCGTCCTCATGACCGACGAGCCGCGAAAGATCGCGACCGCCATCGACATTGCACGCAAGACCATGCGCATCGCATGGCAGAACATCACCTTCGCCATCGGCATCAAGGGCATCGTCCTTGTCCTCGGTGCAATCGGCTGGGCAGGGCTCTGGGCGGCGATCTTCGCCGATGTCGGCGTCACCGTCCTCGCCATCCTCAACGCCATGCGCGCGCTGCATGTAAAGGAATGACTTGCATCGCAGATTCGTATCTGCTATAATAAAGACACAAAAAAGAGAACCGTGACAAGACGGCTGCCTCTTCACATTACACGGTTATAACCGCTCGTGCTTGGTAGGTAGGGCGGTTATTTCTTTTTAACGCAGATAATGTAGCCCGTGACGAGGATCAGCGCAAAGATGAACTCGTAGTAACTCATATCGCAACACCTCCCACTTACAGGATCGGGAAGGTGAAAAAGGTAGCCGCCATAGCTTGTCAGAGGGTTCTCTGTCTCTATTATACATTCATTTGTTCGAAGTGCAAGTAAATCTTTCCACACGAAAGCCCCCGACCAACATCGGGGGCTTTCGTCTATTCTCTTACGCTTCGCCGCGCCGCCCATGGTACAGGCACCACGGCTCCTCCGCCATAAAGTCGCCGTCATGGTAGTACGCGGCGCGTGCACGGCAACCGCCGCAGGACTTCTTGTAGCTGCATGAGCCGCAGCCGCCACCATAGTCGAGCGTGCGCAGCTCCCGGAACACCTCATTCTTCGCCCAGATCTCGTCGAACGGCGTCTCGCGCACATCGCCGAGCTCGCGGTTGAGGTACGCACACGGCTGCACCTTGCCGCGCGGGCTGATGATGCAGTATGTCAGTCCCGCCAGACACCCGCGCGTAAAGCGCGTATCCACGCCGAGCTGATCGGCGATGCGCAGGAACTGCGGCGCACACGTTGGCTTCAGCTCGATGTCCACCGTCTCCTGCTTCCGCATGATGCGCGAGAGCACATCTTCATAGGCCTCCGCGCGCAACGACTCCTCCTCGATCGTCTCCGCGCGTCCCGTCGGCACGAGGAAGAAGAAGTGATGTGCCTTCGCTCCGATCTCCACGGCAAAGTCCGTCATCGCCTCGAGCTCGTGCGCGTTCCAATCCATCACCGTTGTATGGATCTGGAACGGCAGCCCCACCTCACGGCAGTTCATCATTCCGCGCACGGCGCCATCCCAGCCGCCCGGGAACGAGCGGAACGTATCGTGCTTATTCTTGTCGAGCGAGTCGAGCGAGATGCCCATGCCGCACGCGCCCGCTTCCTTCAGCGCCTTTGCCATCGGCAGGTCGATCAGCGTCCCGTTCGTGCCGAACACAGGGATCATCCCAAGCTGCCGCGCGTACGAGACCAGCTCGAGAATATCGGGGCGCGTCAATGGCTCTCCGCCCGAGAAAATCATGATGCGGAAGCCCGCCTTCGCGATCTCGCGCAGCAGCTTCTTGCCCTCCTCCGTCGAGAGCTCCTCGTCCGCACGGCAGCCCGCGTCGCGGTAGCAGTGGGCACAGTACATATTGCACGCGTTCGTCGTGTTCCACGAGATGATCTTCACCCCGCCGCCCGCAACGCCCTGCGGATGGCCCTTCGGCATCCCCGCAGGGTGTCCGCCGGGATGCCCTGCACCGTGTGGATGTCCGCCCGGATGCCCCATGCCATGCGGGTGTCCGCCCATCGCAGTCCCATGTGCGGCGTGCGCCGCCTCCATCGCCGCGCTCACAGCGCAGCCCTCTTTAGTCCGATCTCCTCATCCGTCAGATAGCAGGACGGATCCGACTCCCAGAAATCCCCTGTCCGTGCCTCTGCACGCGTGCGGAAATTGCCATTGCACCAGCTCAGATACTGACATTTCGCGCAGCGTCCCTTGAGGAGGGGTTTGCGATCCTTCAGCCCCGCGAGAATCGGATGCGTCATATCCTGCCAGATATCGCCGAATTTCCGCTCGCGCACATTGCCAAACGTATGATGCTGCGTGAACTGATCGGGGTGCACATAGCCGAGGTGATCAACCTCGCCGAACGCAATGCCGGAGCGGTTGCCGCCGTTCGCGCCGATCAGCTTCTTGATCTGCTCCGCCCCTGCATCGTTCCCCTCCGCGAGCGCCTTGAGATACATATAGACCCCGTCGCAGTGATTGTCCACCGTCAGGATCTCCTTCTTGAGCCCACGCGCCTCAAAGTCCTTCGTCCGTGCAATGATCGTATCCATCGCCCGCCGTGACTCCTCCGCCGTCACATCCTCGTCCATCATCTGCCCGCCGCGCCCCGAGTAGACGAGGTGGTAGAAGCAGACACGGTTGATCCCCTTCTCCTCGATGAAGTCAAAGATCTTATCGAGCTCCATGATATTGTGATGGTTGATCGTAAATCTGAGCCCCACGCGCTGGCCCACGGCGACGCAGTTCTCGATGCCCTCCATCGCACGCTGGTACGCGCCCTCGACCCCGCGGAACATATCGTTCACATCCGCAAGGCCGTCGAGCGAGATGCCGACGTAGCCGACACCGAGATCCTTGATCCGCTGCGCCACCTCGCGCGTGATGAGCGTCCCATTCGTCGAGAGTGTCGGGCGCACGCCCGCATCCCGCGCATACTCCGCCAGCTCAAAGAAATCGGGGCGAATGAGAGGCTCACCGCCCGAGAAGAGCAGCACGGGCACGCGGAACTCGGCAAGGCCGTCGATGAAGCGCTTTGCCTCCTCCGTCGTCAGCTCGCCGTCATACTTCTGCCCGTCCGAGGACATATAGCAGTGGCGGCAGCGCAGATTGCACGTGCGCGTCGAGTTCCAGACCACCACGGGGCCCATGCCCTCCGCTGCGCCGCTCTTCATACGGTGTGCGTTGTGCCCGTAGCGCAGCGCGTCGCCGTAGTACTCATCCATAAAAAGTAATTTCGTAACGCTTATCATCGAGATCTCCTAATACACACAATACACAAATCAGTTGGGAACGTGCTCCTCGTTCCGCTTGCGAATCCCGTCGAGGAGAAGCCTCGTCTTGAGCGCGATATTCTCCTGATACGAGAGATCGAGCTGGCTGAACGCCGCCGCTTGATAGAGCGAGTGAAACATCTCCGCGATCAAATCGACGGGCACATCGCTGCGGATCTCGCCCGCCTCCTGCCCCTCGCGAATGATCTCCGTGAACACCTGCTTGATCTGCGGGGTCATGCGCCTGTTCGGCTGCTTTGCGCCGTGCGGCGGTGCCTCCGCCTCTCCCTGTGCCGATGCCCCCCCATGCGGTCCGGCATGATGCGATGCGGAAAGAAAGAGCGGCATCACAAAGCGGTTCTCATCGAGAAACTTTGCCGTCACGTGCGCCCCCACCTCGAGCAGTTCGAGCGACGTGCGCTCCGCCGCGCGTGCCTCCGCGAGCGCCATACGAATCGTCTCGCCGAGACGGCCGAGCAGGGAGAACAGCAAGTCCTCCTTTGAGTTGAAATAATTGTAGAACGTACCAATCCCGAGATCCGCCGTACTCATGATGTCCGCAACAGAGGTCTCCTTGTACCCCTTCTTCGAGAACTCACTGATTGCCGCCTCGAGAATCGTTCGCCGGGACAGCAGCTTCTTGCGTTCGCGGCGTCCCATTTTCTCCTCCAACAAGAACGTCACCCTTTCTTTCGTCGTACAGGACTATTATAGCGAAAAAGATGTGATTTGAAAAGAGAAAAATGAATCAGGTTCATATTTTCATTCTCAATGTTTTAATTGAGAGCGCACAAAAAAACGCCGAGAACATCGGCGTTGTCTATCCAAAATGGTGACCCAGGAGGGATTCGAACCCCCGACCCTTTGATTCGTAGTCAAATACTCTAATCCAGCTGAGCTACTGAGTCACGTGTCTTGCGACGGTGATTATAATATCATCTTTGCGTGTGGCTGTCAAGGGGTTATTTCGAAATCGGCTCCCCCCAGATGCCATCGCGATAGAGATGCATGAGCCGCATGGGTACAATCTCCCCGCGCGTGACGGGCGCATCTGTATAGACGCGGATGTAGGTCTCCGTCAACCCATCCGTCACCCCCTCCTCACACGTCTCGAACAGCACCTCTGCCGCCGAGCCGAGCACAGAGCGATGATATGCCTCTGCCAGCTCCTCCGCGAGCGCCTGCATCCGTGCCGCACGCTCCTTGCGCACCATCGGCGGCACCTGATCCGTACGCCGCGCCGCAGGTGTACCGCGTCGCGCCGAGTAGGGGAACACATGCATCCGTGCAAAGCCCATCTGCCGCACGAAGTCCAGGCCCGCCGCGAAGTCCTCCTCCGTCTCCCCCGGAAAGCCCACGATGATATCCGTCGAGATCGCCACCCCCGGCACCGACGCACGCACATCTGCGAGGAGCTGTGCGAACTGCCCCGTCGTATAGTGACGGTTCATCGCCCGCAGCACAGCATCGCTCCCCGCCTGCAGCGGCAGATGCAGATGCGCCGCGAAGCGCGGCTCCGTCCGCATCAGTTCGAGGAGATCATGCGAGAGCTCCACCGACTCGAGCGAGCCGAGACGCAGCCGCCGCAGCCCCGCCTCTGCGAGCGCCGTACGGCACGCATCCGCGAGCGTCGGACGCGCCGCAAGATCAATCCCGTACGCCCCGAGGTGAATCCCCGTCAGCACCACCTCGTGAAAGCCCGCCTCCGTCAAGAGGTGCATCTCGCGTGCGACCGCAGAGAGCTCCCGTGACTTCACAGGGCCGCGCGCATAGGGAATGATGCAGAACGTACAAAAGTTTTGGCAGCCGTCCTCGATCTTGAGGAACGCGCGTGTGCGGTGCGGCATGGCGTGCAGCGGAATATCCTCAAAGACACGCGCCTGCATGATATCCGTAATCGTCCCCGCCACACCCGTATCTGCACGGAGCGAGGCCTCCACATAGTCCACAATCCGCGCGCGCTCCTTCGTCCCGATCACCACGCGCACCCCGTCGAGCGCACGAATCTCCTCGGGCGCGACCTGCGCGTAGCAGCCCGTCACCGCAATGCAGGCAGAGGGATTCGTCCGCGCCGCGCGGCGAATCAGCTGCCGCGACTTGCGGTCACTCAGATGTGTCACCGAGCACGTATTGACGACATATACATCAGCCCGCTCCTCGAACGGCACCACATCGTAGCCGCGCGCACGGAACAGCCCCTCCATCGTCTCCGTCTCGAACTGATTCACCTTGCAGCCCAGCGTCATAAATGCAGCCCTCACGCCGCACCTCCTCCACAAATATTTTCCTATTCTACCACATAATCACAGTAAGTAATAATTTTTTTTCGAAAGACTAATGACATTTTCGCAAAAAACGATATAATAGTATGTAGGAAACTATTCCCATGACCATGGAAGGGGGAACATACATGGCAACAATCACACAGATGACCAGTGCAGCGCGCAGCATCTACAGCTCGCTCTACGCGAACAACTCGCGCACGGACGCAACGGCAGCACTCTTTGCCGACCAAAAACGCAGCAAGCAGAGAGGATCGAGCCTCTACTCCGCGCAGTATCGCGGGCAAGAGTCCAGTGCGAAGGAGCTGCGCTCCATCATGGACATTGCGAACCAGGCACGCAGCCTGCGCAAATCCTACACGGAAACCAGCTCACGGTTCTACGCTGAGTACGACAGCAACATGAAGGACCTCCGAAAATCCGCCGGCAAACTCAGCAACACCGACTTTCAGCTGAGCAGTGCCGATATCACCACCAACGCCGACGGCTCCAAGACCTACAGCGACAAGCTCAAGGCCGCCATCGGCAACGTCAAGGACCTCGTCAGCGAGTACAACGAGACGAGCGACTTCCTGCGGGACAACAAGAGCCTCGGCAAGGGTGTGCGTCAGCTCGTGACGGAGTTCTCCGACACCACATACAAGGCGGACTCCTACGCCAAGATGGGCATCTCCGTCGACGCCAAAACAGGCAAGATGAAGGTCAATGAGGAACGCCTCGCACGCGCGCTCACGGACTCTCCCGCACAGTCCGAGGCAATCCTCGGCAAGGACGGCCTTGCCGGACGCGCCGATCGCCACGCACAGTACGCACAGATGTCGCGCAGCCGCGTCATCCCGTCCATGGAGCAGGCAATTGGCAGCCAGCTGAACTACGCATCGAACCTTCTAAACGGCAGATCCCTGCCCACCATGTCGCGCTACTCGAACATGCTGAACCTCTTCAGCATCTACGTCTAAGGAGAAATGGAAATGGATCTCACAATGGATATTGCACAGATGTCGGTCGGTATGCACCAGATGAAGGCACAGCAGAGCCTCGGTATCGCCGTCGCAAAGATGGCAATGGACTCCGGCAGCGAGGCACTCGAGCTCATCGAGGAAAGCACTGCAAGCCTTGATCCGAGCCTCGGAAACAGCATCGACGTATCTGCGTAAATACAGAAAGAACCCCCGTCGCACGAGTGTTCATGCGGCGGGGCTTCTTTTTACAGCAAAAATCCCCCTCCAACCGGAGGGGGATTTCCTTATGCGGCGCATGCCGCAGATCGTGACGTACGTTGATTAGAACAGGAACTCAACGCGGCCGAAGAGCTGCTGAACCTTATCGTTGTTGTCGTCAGCATCAATCTTCTTGCCGTTGAAGTACTTCGCCGAGAGGACGACGTTCTTGAACAGCGTGTAGTTCGTGCCGAGCTCGATGCCCTTCGAACCAAAGAGTGCACCGTCCTGCGTTGCGAAAACTGACGCACCGCCGAGGTAACGATAGGAGACATACGCGCCCCACGAACCCTTATCCTCAGCATCTGCACCCTTGTAGTCGTAGCTGACCTGATAGGACTTCTTGAAGTCATCAAGATCAGAGTTATGCGCATAGGCTCCAGACAAGAAGCTGTTCTTGTCGAAGTGATAGCCGAGGTTGACGCCCCAGATGTTCATCTTATCCTTAGCGTTCTTGGTAAGTGCGCGGAAGTCATTCGAACCCAAACGATAGTAAGCAGCGCCCGCGACAAGGTTGTTCTTGTCGTACTGGAGGCCGATGCTCTGATAGTTCGCCGTATCCGCTCTGTAATAGCGTTCTGCCGGCGGTAGCGTAGGATCATCAGCATCCAGAGCCTTGCTCTTGAAGGAATCCTCAAGGTTCACACGACCAGCCTGGATCGTCGCCTTCAGATCCTTGCCGAAGCTGACCTCAGCACCCGAGAACTCATCATCAAAGACGATTGCACCCGGAGCCGCATACGCTTCGCCGGAGAGAAGCTCCATCTTGCCGAGCTTCACCTGGAACTTGTCATAGTCGCCCTGTGCCCATGCGCGCTTCAGCGTGACCTTGTCATCGCTGTCGTCAGCATGCGCTGCATCATGTCTCATGTTCGTGGAGGCATCAAGACGCGCATTCACATGCCAGTGGTTGTTGACCTCTGCGCTCGGCTCGAGGCGGAACATGAGGTGGTCATCGTTCTTCTTATCCGCATTCTCAAAGCGCTTGCTCGTGTAGGTGTACTCGAGCTTGCCGTTCCACTTCACCATATCAGCGTTGCGCTCGAGGTTCGAGACGCGGACGCCGAGGTTGTTGAGCTCGTCAGCGAACTCTGCTGCGAGGCGGTCAACAAGAGCGCGGTCCGAGGAGGACAGGTTGTCCTTCGCCATCGCCTTTGCAACCATCTGCGCCATCTCGTAGCGCGTGATGTTGCGGTCACCGCGATAGGTGCCGTCGCCGTAACCCTCGACTACGCCGTCAGCGGCGAGCTGGGTCACAGCATCGTATGCCCAGTGGTCACGGGGCACATCGGAGAACGGGTTCGCAGCTGCGAACGTGGTGCTTGCTGCACCGACAACGAGAGCCGTTGCGAGTGCGGATACGAGTGTCTTCTTCATGAGAAACTCCTCCTTCTGTAAAACAGAAAACATCTGATTTCCAAAGGAGTGAGACTTCGCTAAAGTTCCCTTGTTTCCTTTTCGCGATGCATTCTCTTCCCTTGGAACAGGTTCATCATAACACGATTCTGACGAGAAAACAAGAGATATCCGTATTTTTTATACCTAGTTATATTTTCCGCAATATTATTTATCTGCATGCAAGAAATCAGCTTGCGATCCGGGCAAAACAAAATCCCCCCCTCCATCGTGGAGGGGGGGATTTTCATGCGGCAAGCACCGCTGTGTATGTCGGGAATCTCTTAGAACAGGAACTCAACGCGGCCGAAGAGCTGCTGAACCTTGTCATCTGCCTGTTTCTGAATGGTCTTGCCATTGAAGTACTTCGCAGAGAGAATGACATTCTTGAACAGCGTGTAGTTCGTGCCGAGCTCGATGCCCTTCGTACCATAGAGAGCGCCGTCCTGCGTCGCGAGAACCGATGCGCCGCCGAGGTGACGATAGGAGACGTATGCGCCCCACGAACCCTTATCCTCGGATTCTGCACCCTTGTAGTCGAGGCTGACCTGACCGGACTTCTTGCTGTCAGCAAAGCTGTTGTTGTAGGCATAGGCACCGGAGAGCAGGACATTCTTGTCGAAACGATAGCCGCCGTTCAGCGCCCAGATATCCATCGTCTCATCGTTTGCTTCCTTGAGCGTGCCCTTGAACTCGTCGGTCTTCAGACGATAGTAGGCTGCACCTGCCAGGAAGTTGCCCTTGTTGTACTGAAGCTCAACCCCCTGATAGTTCGCTGCATGATCATAGGAACGGCGGTCATCAGCATCGCTCTTGAACGTGTCTTTGAGCTCCGTCTGTCCGGCCTGCAGCTTGACGCTCAGCTCCTTGCCGAAGCTGACCTCTGCGCCCGAGAACTCCTTATCGAGGACGAGTGCGCCCGGAGCAGCATACGCCTCAGGAGAGAGAAGCTCCATCTTGCCGAGCTTCACCTGGAACTTGTCATAGTCGCCCTGTGCCCATGCGCGCTTCAGCGTGACCTTGTCATCGCTGTCGTCAGCATGCGCTGCATCATGTCTCATGTTCGTGGAGGCATCAAGACGCGCATTCACATGCCAGTGGTTGTTGACCTCTGCGCTCGGCTCGAGGCGGAACATGAGGTGGTCATCGTTCTTCTTATCCGCATTCTCAAAGCGCTTGCTCGTGTAGGTGTACTCGAGCTTGCCGTTCCACTTCACCATATCAGCGTTGCGCTCGAGGTTCGAGACGCGGACGCCGAGGTTGTTGAGCTCGTCAGCGAACTCTGCTGCGAGGCGGTCAACAAGAGCGCGGTCCGAGGAGGACAGGTTGTCCTTCGCCATCGCCTTTGCAACCATCTGCGCCATCTCGTAGCGCGTGATGTTGCGGTCACCGCGATAGGTGCCGTCGCCGTAACCCTCGACTACGCCGTCAGCGGCGAGCTGGGTCACAGCATCGTATGCCCAGTGGTCACGGGGCACATCGGAGAACGGGTTCGCAGCTGCGAACGTGGTGCTTGCTGCACCGACAACGAGAGCCGTTGCGAGTGCGGATACGAGTGTCTTCTTCATGAGAAACTCCTCCTTCTGTAAAACAGAAAACATCTGATTTCCAAAGGAGTGAGACTTCGCTAAAGTGTCCTTGTTTCCTTTTCGCGATGCATTCTCTTCCCTTGGAACGATTTCATCATAGCACTGTCGAAAACAAATTGCAAGTCTTACAGGTTAATTTTTTATATCAGGTTGTAATTTTAGGCGGACCTTTTATCTGACAATATCGTGTGGATCATACGCCCCCCCTCACTCCCCAACGAGTGCGACGGGCGATGGGACGCGGATGCCGTACGAGTTCGTAAAGATCTCGACACGAACGCCGAACACGGCAGCGATGCGCTCCTCTGTGAGGACATCGCACGGTGTCCCCGTCGCGGCGATGCGCCCCGCCTGCAGCAGCACGATCTCATCAGCGTACTGCATGGCGTGCGCCATGTCGTGCAGCACCATGAGGATGGTCATGCCGTGCACCTTGTTGAGCCGCGTGATGATCTCCATGACGCGCAGCTGATGTGCCACATCGAGATAGGTGGTCGGCTCGTCGAGCAGGAGAAGGCGCGGGCGCTGGCTGAGCGCCATTGCGAGAAAGACGCGCTGCCGCTCACCGCCCGAGAGGGTATGCACCTCGCGCGCGGCGAAGTGGGAGACGTGTGCGGTCTCCATCGCCCACGCAACCGCCTCTCTGTCCTCTGCATCTGAGCGCGTCTGAAAGAGGCTCGCATGGGCAAAGCGTCCGTACGTAACCAGCTGCTCCACGGTCAGCCCCTGTGCCGCCGCGCGTTCCTGCGGGAGAATGGCGCGCACGCGTGCAAGTGCCCGCTCAGAGTAGGTGCCGAGCTCGCGCCCATCCAGTGCGATCGCCCCCGTATAGCGGCGCGAGAGGCCTGCGAGTGCACGCAGAAGGGTGGTCTTGCCCGCGCCGTTCGGCCCCACAATGGCGGTGCGCCGCCCTGCGGCAATATCGACGTTCAGCCCGTGCAGGATCTCCTTGCCCGCGATCTTGACTGCGAGGTTCCGTGCGGTCATCCCTGCGCTCATAGCTGCCTCCTGAGGAGATAGAGAAAGAACGGTGCACCGACCACCGCCATGATGATGCCCACAGGAAGTTCCAGGGGGGCAAACAGCAGCCGCGCCGCCGTGTCGCTCAGCGTGACGACGGCAATGCCGAGAAGCGCCGCCGCAGGAAGGAGATAGCGATAATCCGAACCGATCATCAGTCGTGCGGCATGAGGGACAATCAACCCGACAAAGCCCAGAAGTCCGACCACAGACACGGCACTCGCAGCGAGCAGTGCGGCGACCGCCGTGAGGAGGATGCGTGTGCGTTCAACGGCGAGCCCGATGCCGCGCGCCATGTCGTCGCCGAGCTGCAGGATGTTGAGCCGCTGCGCTGCCGCGAGTGCAAGGAGCCCCGCTGCGATCGTATACGGAAGAAGCAGCTCGACGTGCGGCCAGCTGCGTGCCGACAGACCGCCGACCATCCACATCAGCGCACTGTGCACGCGGTCGCTGTAGAGGATCATCATGGCCGAGATACCTGCGCCGAGGAACGCCGATACCGCGACCCCCGCAAGGATGATGCGCGTGGGCCGGATGCCGTCACGCCACGCGAGGATGTAGATGAGGAGCGCAGCGACCATCGCCCCGCCGAATGCGGCGGGCGTGATGAGCCACGCCGCCCCCGGCATGAGGAGCATGATAAAAATGCCCGCAAGGCCCGCACCGGAGGAGATGCCGATGATGTGCGGGTCGGCGAGCGGATTGCGCAGAATCGCCTGCAGAATCGCGCCCGAGAGGGCAAGGTTGATGCCGACGAGCGCCGCGACGATCGTGCGCGGCAGGCGGATGTTCCAGAGGATCTGTGCATGCGCCGTATCATGCGCTCCGCCGAGGCTCGTCAGGATTTCCCCGAGGGGAATATCCACGGAGCCCTTCGCGGCGGAAAGCATCATCGCAAATGCCGCGAGTGCGGCGAACAGGACGAGAAGCAGGATGCGCCTTTTCATGGGTAGACGAGCCTCGCCATATACTTGACGGCGACAGGGTATTCGATGCCGGGGCTGAACAGGAACATCTCCTGCGGCAGGTAGTAGACACGTCCGTCACGGACGGCGCTGACGCTCTGCCACGCGGGGCTCTCGGCGAACATTGCCTCCATCGACGCGCGGATCTCCGCCTCCTCGCCCATGCTTGTGACGAAGATGATATCGGGGTTCTGTGCGACGAGTGTCTCCATACTGTAGGGCGCGGCATCGGGATTCTTGTCGAGTGCCGGCATCCCCGCCGCCGTGTTCTCCCAGCCGAGGATGTTTGCAATGTTGCCCGCGATGCTGCCGTCAAGCTGCACGGAGAGCCCCTGTCCCGTGCTGTGGATGATGGCGACGCGCTTCTTTTCCTGCGGGATGGAGGTGCGGACGGCTTCGATGTCTGCGTCCATCTTGCGGATGAGCTCGTCCCCCTTTGCCGTCTCGCCCGTGAGCGTCGCAAATGTTCCGATCTCGCGCTTTACGTCCTCATAGCTTTTCATCTCGATGACGAGCGTCTTGATGTGATTCGCCGCAAGGGTCTCAACGAGCTTTTCGTTCATGCCCCGGTTGAGGATGACGAGGTCGGGCGTGAGCGCGAGGACCTTCTCCGCGTCGATCTGGTAGACCCTGCCGATGTTCGTGACACTCTTTGCCGCCTCCGGGATCTTCGACTTCGAGTCGGGGCGGCCGACGACCTCACCGCCGACGGCGTAGAGCGGTTCGAGAAAGGATGCCGATGTAACAACGATGCGCTCGGGTTTCTTGTCAAAGCTGACGGTGCGTCCGTTGTCATCCGTGATGGTGGCATAGCTGCCCTGCGAACTCTGCTCTGCAGCGGGCGCACCGCATGCAGAGAGCAGGAGCGATGCCGCCGTGAAAAGAGCCAGTGCCCATACGCGCATCATATCAACTCCTCCGCGTGAGAATGGTGGAAAGGTAGTTCAGCTTCTCATCGGCATGCGCCTCAAGGTCGTAGATGATGCGCTCGTCGTCAAGTCCCGCACGGCTGACCAGTACCGCTTCCTTCGTCATGTTGTTGCGTTTGAGGAGATCAATGATCTCGGCGGAGTTGTGGTAGACCTTCATGACGGCGGCACTGCCCGCAACCGCCATGACCTCCTCAAGCCGCTTCTGATCCGCTGTGCCGGGGATAACGGCGAACACGTCGTTTCCCTCGACGATGGGTCTGCCGACACGACTGCCGATGGCGATGAAGGCGGGTACGCCGGGGATGGTGACGATGTCCACGTCCTCATGCTCGAGCAGGCGGAACACGTAGATGTAGGTGCTGTAGAACATGGGGTCGCCGAGGGTGAGGAATGCGACGTTTTTCCCCGCATTCAGGAGCGCAAGGATCTCGGCTTTGTTCGCCTCCCACGCACCCGAATCGTCGGCAAAGTTTTTCACCATTGGAAACACTTGGTAGACAATCTCGATGTCCTTTTTCAAATAGGGGCGTGCGATTTCGAGGGCGACACTGCCCTCCTTCTTCTCGGTTTTTGGTGCGATGAGGACATCTGCCGCCTCGATCGCCTTGATCGCCTTGACGGTGAGCAGCTCTGGATCGCCCGGGCCCACGCCAATGCCATAGAATGTTCCGCGCATAAAATCTTCCTTCCATGTAAAAGTAGCCTTTATCTGCGCTCCGGTGGAAGAACAGAGCAGAGAAAGCGCCGCATATATCAGCGCCTCCCAAGATACGGCATCAAAAATCCTCCTTCATAGTACATACGAAGGAGGATTTTGTCAAATGCAAAGTATCTCTTTTAGGCGTATTTTCACTCAAAATGATGCTGTCTACATCAGCATCGCAAGCATCGTACCTGCCGCGACCGCCGTGCCGATAACACCGGCAACGTTCGGTCCCATGGCGTGCATGAGGAGGTAGTTGCCCGGCTTCGCCTTGATGCCGACGATCTGGCTGACGCGTGCGGCCATCGGAACAGCGGAGACACCCGCAGAGCCGATGAGCGGGTTGACCTTCCAACCCGTCGCACGGCACATGATCTTGCCGAGGACGACGCCCGCCGCCGTACCGAAGATGAACGCGACAAGGCCGAGGCAGATGATGAGGATCGTTTCCTTGACGAGGAAGCTCTCCGCACTCATCGTGAGGCCCGTGCCGAGCGCGAGGAAGATCGTGACCGTGTTGATGAGCGCGTTCTGCGCCGTATCGGAGAGACGATCCGTCACGCCGCTCTCACGGAAGAGGTTGCCGAGCATGAGCATGCCGAGCAGCGCCGTGATGGACGGGAGGAGAAGGCTGATGAAAATGGTCGAGACGATCGGGAATGCGATGCGCTCGAACTTCGTGACCTCACGCGCCTGCTCCATGATGACCTCACGCTCCTTCTTCGAGGTGAGGAGCTGCATGACAGGCGGCTGAATCAGAGGTACGAGAGCCATATAGGTATATGCCGCAACGGCAATCGCGCCGAGGAGGTGCGGTGCCATCTTCGTGGCGAGGTAGATCGAGGTCGGGCCGTCCGCACCGCCGATGATACCGATGGAGCCTGCCTCCTGTGCCGTGAAGCCGAGGAGCATCGCGCCGAGGAGGGCGACGAACACGCCGAACTGTGCCGCCGCACCCATGAGGAGCGACGAGGGACGTGCAATCAGCGGACCGAAGTCGGTCATCGCGCCGACACCGAGGAAGATGAGCGGCGGGAAGATCTCGTATTTGATGCCCATGCCGATCGCGGACATAACGCCCGGCTCCTCAAAGCCGTTGAACGGGATGTTCGCGAGGATACAACCGAATGCGATCGGGCTGAGGAGCAGCGGCTCGAAGTCACGCGCAAACGCGAGGTAGAGCAGGATGAGCCCGACGGCGATCATGATGACGTTGCCGCCGGTCATGCCCACAAATCCGCTGCCGTCGACGACTGCCTGCAGGGAGACAGCAAATGCGTTGATAAAATCCATAATCTGTCACTCCCTCCTCAGCGCGCCGTGCGCATACCGCTCACGCGTCCAAAGTTGCGCCATGCGGGCTGCTCTGCCGGACGGATCGCGTAGATCTGCTCAGCACTGTAGCCACAGGCAGCGACGGCTGCCGCGATGACGGCGACGGTCTCCGCGCTCAGCCCTGCAGGGGCTGCGGGTGCAGCTGCCGCAGGTGCGGGGGTCGGCGCAGCAGGTGCCGCTGCGGGCGGCTCCGCCTTCTTCGTCGGATCAAGTCTGTGGGTCAGCTCGATGAGCCCCCAGATCGCGGTCAGAACAGCGAAGACGATAACCATGTTGATGAACATGATGACGAAGGGATTGTCGGTTACGGGTTGATGCATAAACTCACCTCATCTTGTTTTTCGCCTCGTGAACATCACCGCATTACCCGTATACGGAGACAGCCCGAGGATCTTTATGTATATTGTGAAAATAGCGCTTTCGTTATTATGCTGGATTTCAGATAATTTTACAAGTTTTATTTTCGTTTTTTCTTATGCAACTTTTGCATGTTTTTCATAAACGCCGCGTTCAGTCCGCACGTGCCGCGTCAAAGGCGCGTTTCACCTCGGCATAGATCTTGTCGTAGCTCTGCCCCGGCTGCGCCTCGTAGAGCTTCTTCCCGTCCATAAAGATGCTGGGGACGTAGTAGTACTGTCCCGCGAACGGCTGCGTCCTCTCGGGCGCGCGGTTCTCGTCGATGAACGCGACCTGCACGTCCTCGTATCCCTCAGTGCGCAGGGCCTCCATCGCGCGATGCGCGTTCGCGCAGTACGGGCAGCCCTCCATCTCAATCATGGTAAGTGTTTTCATTGCAGTTCTCCTTTATATGCATGGTAAACATACTCTATCATAGCACAAAGTTATCGTAAATGGAATTACGTGCCCAATAAAAATGCCGCAAACACCTCATTCCCCAGCTTCATCCCTGCGTCGGTGAGGGCGACGTGATGCTCTGCGCGACGAATAAGCCCCTGCGCGCTATATTTCTCAATCACCGCACCATAAACCTCATCAATCCCAACACCAAATGCGCGTGAAAAATCCGCCGTATCAATCCCCTCTCGTGTGCGCAGTGCGAGAAAGGCATACTCTTCCATTGCATTCGTGCGGGTGCGCTCCGTATCCTCGGGCGTGCGGACACTCCTGCCCGTCTGGATGGCGCGGATGTACTTCTCCGTGGCAGGTTCGTTGCCCCAGCGTACGCCGTCCACATAGCCGTGCGCCGCTGCGCCGATGCCGAGGTAGGGAACGTTCCGCCAATAGCCGAGGTTGTGACGGCTCTCGAAGCCCTGCCGTGCAAAGTTCGAGATCTCGTAGCGCGCATAGCCGCGTGCGGGAAGCTCCGCCGTCAGCCAGTCGTACATCTCCTCTGCCGTCTCCTCGCTCGGGAGCGTGAGCCGCCCCTGCGCCTCTGCCGCCGCAAACGGCGTTCCCTCCTCGACGGTCAGCCCGTAGACGGAGATGTGTTCGGGCGCGAGGGCAAGCGCCGCGCCGACGCTCGTCTTTAGGTCATCAAGTGTTTGTGTTGGCAGACCATACATAAGGTCGAGACTGATATTCGCAAAGCCCGCCGCACGCGCCGCGCGAAATGCCTGCTCCGCCTCCTGCGCCGTGTGGATGCGCCCGATGATGCGAAGCAGACGATCGTCGAAGCTCTGTACGCCAAGGCTCAGACGATTCGCCCCCGCCGCGCGCAGCTGTGCGAGGGAATGCGCATCGACTGTGCCGGGGTTTGCCTCGACGGTGCACTCCTGCGGTATCCCCGCTGCGTCGATAAGGGTGCGCAGAATCTCCGTGAGCAGCTGCGCGGGCAGTGCCGTCGGTGTGCCGCCGCCGAGGTAGACGGTCGCCGCATCGCCCCACCGCGCACGAAGCGGCGGCACCTCGCGCAGGATCTCTGCCCGAAGCGCCGCCGCATAGGCCTTCATCTCCCGCGCCGCAGATTTGCCCACGGCGGAGGAAACGAAGTCGCAGTATGCACATTTTTTCACGCAGTAGGGGATGTGAGCGTAGATGCCCCATTGTGTCACCCGTGCGTTATTCGTCAATTTTCAGCACCGCCATAAACGCCTCCTGCGGGAGCTCCACGCTGCCGACCGCCTTCATGCGCTTTTTGCCCTCCTTCTGCTTTTCGAGGAGCTTGCGCTTGCGCGTGATGTCGCCGCCGTAGCATTTTGCGAGCACGTCCTTGCGGCGGGCGCGTACGTTCTCGCGTGCGATGATCTTGCTGCCGATCGCCGCTTGGATCGGGATCTCGAACATCTGCTGTGGGATGATCTCCTTGAGCTTGGTCGCAAGCTGGCGGCCGCGCTGCGCGGCGCGGTCACGATGGACGATGGTCGAGAGCGCGTCCACCGCGTCGCCGTTGAGGAGGATGTCGAGCTTGACGAGGCTGCTGGTCTGGTAGTCGATCAGCTCGTAGTCGAGGGATGCATAGCCGCGCGTGGCGGATTTCAGGCGATCGAAGTAGTCGTAGAGGATCTCGTTGAGCGGAATGTGGTAGATGACGGTGACGCGCGTTGCGTCGAGGTAGTCCATGGTCTGAAACACGCCGCGCTTTTCCTGCGAGATCTCCATGACCGCACCGACGTAGTCCTTCGGCACGATAACGGTCGCCTTGACGCACGGCTCCTCAATGTGGTCGATCTCGGTCTGGGGCGGGAGGTCGGCGGGATTGCTGACCTCCACCATCGTCCCGTCGGTGCGGCAGACGTGGTAGACAACGGACGGCGCAGTCATGATGAGACCGAGGTTGTACTCGCGCTCGAGGCGCTCCTGGATCACATCCATGTGGAGCAGTCCGAGGAACCCGCAGCGGAAGCCGAACCCGAGCGCGATGGAGGTCTCGGGCTCAAAGACAAGCGCGGCATCGTTGAGCTGGAGTTTCTCCAGTGCCTCGCGAAGGTTGTCGTAGTCCTTGCTGTCCTCGGGGTAGAGCCCGCAGAACACCATCGGGGTGACCCCGCGATAGCCTGGCAGCGCTTCTTTGGCAGGGTTCTCCGCCGTCGTCACGGTGTCGCCCACACGCACGTCGCGGACATCCTTGAGTGCGCCCGCGATAAAGCCAACCTCGCCTGTCCCGAGTATGCCCGTATCGACGGGCTGCGGGCGGAAGCAGCCGACATCGGTCACGTCGAAGGTCTTGCCCGTCGCCATGAGCTTCAGCTTCATGCCCTTTTTGATGGTGCCCTCTTTGACGCGCACATTTGCGATGACCCCCTTGTACGGGTCAAAATACGAGTCGAATATGAGTGCGCGGAGCGGTGCCTCAGGGTCGCCCTCGGGCGGCGGGATGTAGGCGACGACGGCATCGAGTACCTCCTTGATGCCGAGACCTGTCTTTGCCGAGGTGAGGACGGCTGCGCTCGTGTCGAGGCCGATGGTGTCCTCGATCTCGGCCTTGACGCGGTCGGGTTCGGCGCTCGGGAGGTCGATCTTGTTGATGACGGGGACGATCTCGAGGTCATGCTCGAGCGCGAGGTAGACATTCGCGAGGGTCTGCGCCTCCACGCCCTGCGCCGCGTCGACGACGAGGAGCGCACCCTCGCACGCGGCAAGGCTGCGCGAGACCTCGTAGTTGAAGTCGACGTGACCCGGCGTGTCAATGAGGTTCAGCTCGTACAGCTCGCCGTCCTCGCCGCGATAGTCGAGGCGGACGGTCTGCGCCTTGATGGTGATGCCGCGCTCGCGCTCGAGATCCATGCTGTCGAGCACCTGCGCCTCCATCTCGCGCTCAGAGAGCGTGCCCGTGTACTCGATGAGGCGATCGGCAATGGTGGATTTGCCGTGGTCGATGTGGGCAATGATGGAAAAATTGCGGATATGCTTCTGATCCATAGTGTTCCCTTTCCCCTGTTTTTTGCTTCCTTATAAAATCACATCGAACACGTCGCGCTGCGTGTTTGTGACAAAAATCTCAACGTCGCCGCGCTCGGACGCAAGTTCTTCCCGCAAGCGCTCGGCGAGGACAGCGAGGACGGGGCTCTCCGTGCCGAAGTGCCCCGCGTCGATGATGTGCATCCCCTGTTCGACGGCACGCTGCGCATCGTGATACTTCACATCGCCCGTGACGTAGACATCCGCGCCGCGCCGTACGGCATCGTCGATAAAGTCTGCACCCGCACCGCCGCAGACGGCAACGCGGCGCACAGGCCGCGGTGCGGCAGCGGCAAGGCGCACGTGGCTGACGCAGAGACGCTCCCTCACTGTGCGGGCAAAGTCCTCAATGTTGGTCGGTGCAGGGAGCGTGCCGACGCGCCCGATGCTCTCGGTCATGCCGTTCTCCTGATGCGTGACGACGAAGGCGGAGAGCTTTTCGAGCCCGAGCCGTGCGGCAAGCACATCATTCACGCCGCCACGGGCGACATCGAGGTTCGTATGCGCCGCCGCGACGGCGATGTTGTGGGTGATGAGGGCAGCGAGGCGTTTTCCAAGCGGCAGATCGGTACGCAGCTGCTTCATGCCGCAAAAGATCGCGGGGTGGTGCGCAACGATCAGATCCGCCCTGCACTCGATGGCCTCTGCTGTGACCGCATCATCCACATCGAGGGCGATGAGCACGCGCTCGATCTTCTGCGCATAGCTGCCGACGAGAAGGCCGGGGTTGTCCCAGTCCTCCGCGAGACGGCGCGGTGCGATGCGCTCGAGTGCGTTCATGATAAGCTGACAGCTGAGCATGGGGGATCTCCTCTCAAAGCAATGCAAGTACGGTGCGCAGCGCGGCGAGACGTGACACCGTTTCACGATATGCCGCGCTTTGCCGCGCCGCTGCACTCGCATGCATGCCCTCCGCCGCACGCGTGAGCTTTGCGATCTTTGCCGCGATATGCTCCCGCAAGAGTGGGTCACGCTTTGCAAAGAGCCGTGCACCGATGTGGAGGAGTGCGTCGTCGGGCAGCTCTGCCGCACCATGCTCGGCGCGGATGATCTCATAGAGGTGTCCGCCCGCGCGCGCGAGTGTCTCATCGACGATGTCCCAGCCGTTTGTATAGAGCCAGCGGCGCAGCTTTGCCGTACCGTTCATGGGCTGCAGGACAAGGGTCTGCACGTCCGTGAGAATCTCGGGCGCACCTGCGAGAATCTCAGCAATGAGTGCTCCACCCATCCCTGCAACGACGATGGACTCCGCCTCACCCGGCAGGAGGACGGACAGCCCATCGCCCTGCCGCACGTCGATCTCGCGCGTGAGACGCTGTGCCCCCACCGTGCGCCGCGCCGCCGCACATGCACCCGCACTGAGGTCACCGACCACCGCACGCTGTGCGATGCCCTCCATGACGAGGGTCGCGGCGAGATAGGCATGGTCCGCACCGATGTCCGCAACAGCAGTGCCGTGCGGGACAAATGCAGCAATCGCCGCAAGCCGTTCATCGAGCTGCATACACACCCCCCTCTCCCGTACCGCTTAGACGGTATCTGACCGCGTGGTGTGAAGTCCCTAAACGCCCCCTCGTGACACACGCGATCGTTGGCGTCACGAGGCGTTCGTGTGAGGCGCGCACCAGAAGCAGTTCTCCATGGACATAAGAAAGGAGTGTAACTGCTGCGTTACACTCCGTAATGAACAAATGGCTCCTCGAACTGGACTCGAACCAGTGACATTCTGATTAACAGTCAGACGCTCTACCGACTGAGCTATCGAGGAATGTTTCAGACGTTGCTATTATAAGGGGAATACGCCGTCCTGTCAAGCAAAATGTTGCTTGTAGATAAGAAACATGCGTGTTATAATCAAAACAGGCGCTGCCATGCGGTAGGCGGTCGATTCTTAGCCCCTGAGAGGGGGTTCGCTTATGGGCCCATACGAATTTCTTTCGCTGGTGTTCCTTGTTACGATCTGCATCGTGATATCAAAAGCATAAGAAGCCCCGCCTCACAGTCTCCAAACGTTAGGCGGGGATCTTATTCCAAATAACTTTGGGGGCTGACCGTTTACCGGCAGCGCCCTTTTTGTATGCTTATTATACGATATTCAGCCCATTTCGTCAACTATTCCAGGAAGTCGCGCAACACCTTGCTGCGGCTCGGATGTCTGAGCTTTCGGAGGGCCTTTGCCTCGATCTGTCGGATGCGCTCGCGCGTCACGCCAAAGCTCTGCCCGACCTCCTCGAGCGTGCGTGAACGCCCGTCCTCGAGGCCGAAGCGCAGGCGCAGGACGTTCTTCTCGCGGTCGGTCAGCGTCTCAAGGACCTCCTCAAGCTGTTCTCTGAGGAGCATAAACGATGCGGCCTCCGCAGGTGCGGGAGCCGCCTCGTCCTCGATGAAGTCGCCGAGGTGGGAGTCCTCCTCCTCGCCGATCGGCGTTTCGAGTGACACGGGTTCCTGCGCGATCTTCATGATTTCGTGCACGCGCGCGACACTGATGCCCATTTCCTTGGCGATCTCCTCGGGGCGCGGGTCGCGTCCGAGTTCCTGCAGCAGCTGCCGCGAGATGCGCACGAGCTTGTTGATCGTCTCGACCATGTGGACGGGGATGCGGATCGTACGCGCCTGGTCGGCAATCGCACGCGTGATCGCCTGACGGATCCACCACGTCGCGTACGTGCTGAACTTATAGCCCTTGCTGTAGTCGAACTTCTCAACCGCCTTGAGGAGGCCGAGGTTGCCCTCCTGGATGAGGTCGAGAAAGAGCATGCCGCGCCCGACGTAGCGCTTGGCAATGCTCACGACGAGGCGCAGATTCGCCTCCTCGAGCCGGTGACGAGCCTCCTCATCGCCCGCCTCCATGCGCTGTGCGAGTTCGACCTCCTCCTCTGCCGTCAGGAGCGGCACATGGCCAATCTCCTTGAGGTACATTCGTACGGGATCATCGAGGGATATCCCCTCCGGAACAGAGAGGTCGATCTCGATCTCTTCCTTCTCCGGCGGCTCATCATCTGCGGGCTCTTCCGCCGCTGTGGCCTGTACATCATCGACGATCTCAACGCCCTCGTTGCTGAACCGCTGATACATATCGTCCATTTCGTCGGGGGACATATCCTGTTTTTGCAGTGCGTCAATGAGTTCACCGTAGGTCAGCGTACCGCCATTCTGCTTGCCTTTGGCAAGCAGGCGTTCAATGATCTCGGTGCTCGGCGCTTCTTTCTGCTCCGTCCCCTCTGCCATAGTACGCTCCTCCTTATCGTGTATTCGCAAGGCAGCTGTCTGCCTTATAAGTCAATATTCCCCTGCAGTTTGCGCAGACGCACCGGGTGACGGAGTTTCCGCAGGGCCTTGGCCTCAATCTGACGAATGCGCTCGCGCGTCACGCCGAAGCTCTGTCCGACCTCCTCGAGTGTGCGCGAACGCCCGTCCTCGAGGCCGAAGCGCAGACGCAGCACCTCCGCCTCGCGCGGTGCGAGGGTCTTCAGCACATCTGCAATCTGCTCTTTGAGCAGCATCATCGATGCGGCATCCGCAGGGTCAAGCGCCGCCTCATCCTCGATGAAATCGCCGAGGTGGGAGTCCTCCTCCTCCCCGATCGGTGTCTCGAGCGACACGGGTTCCTGCGCGATCTTCATGATCTCGCGCACACGCGCCGTGCTCAGCCCCATATGCTTTGCCACCTCATCGGGGGTCGCGTCGCGTCCGAGTTCCTGCAGCAGCTGCCGCGAGATACGGATGTACTTGTTGATCGTCTCGACCATGTGGACGGGGATGCGGATCGTACGCGCCTGATCGGCAATCGCACGCGTGATCGCCTGACGGATCCACCACGTCGCGTATGTGCTGAACTTATAGCCCTTGCTGTAGTCGAACTTCTCAACCGCCTTGAGGAGGCCGAGGTTGCCCTCCTGGATGAGGTCGAGAAAGAGCATGCCGCGCCCGACGTAGCGCTTGGCAATGCTCACGACGAGGCGCAGATTCGCCTCCTCGAGCCGGTGACGAGCCTCCTCATCGCCCGCCTCCATGCGGCGCGCGAGCTCGACCTCCTCCTCTGCCGTCAGCAGAGGAACGCGCCCGATCTCCTTGAGATACATGCGTACGGGGTCATCGAGGGCAACGCCCTCGGGAACAGAGAGATCAATCTCGATCTCTACCTCGTCCTTATCCAATTCATCAACGGGTTCGAGCACATCGTCATCGGCGCCCTCTCCCACCGCTGCATCATCAATAATCTCGATGTTGTCCTCATTGAGCCTCTGATAGAGGCCGTCCATCGCGTCGGGGGTCATCATCCGCCCATCAAATGCATCGATGAGTTCTCCACAGGTCAGTGTTCCGCCGTTCGCTTTTCCCTTTGCCACAAGTTCGTTCAAATCCCCCGCTTCACGCAGGTCTTCCTGTTCCATGCGCACTGCTGCCGTTTGCATTATGCCCCCTCCTTTCAGTTCGTAGTGTTATTTAATAAAATATATTATTTACTATATCGTCTTAAACACATCGACAGAAAAGTCTTTTTCAAATTTATTTGTTCACGTCTTCACGGGCAATCTCATCTTGAATTCTTTTCACTTCGTTTAATTCGTCAATGTATGCCGCTTTTCCTTCTTGCATCATCGCCTCGGCACGTCGCGTATGCCGTGCGAGTTCGGCAGTGAGATAGGCCCTCCGCAGCGTCCCCAAGGCTTCCCGATAGGAGGCCGCCGTGTGCCCCTCCTCGGCGAGGGTCCGTGTGAGCTCAGCCCCTGCCGCTGTAGGCTGGGCGGCGATAAAGTCCGCATTGAACACCCCGCCTGCAGCGTGATGTTCCTCCATCGCATGCAGGATTTCAGCGAGCCCCTCATCGGGAAAGTGCGCCAACGGGACGGAAGATAAAATTTCGGTGAGAAGCGTAGGATCGCGCCAAACCGCGGCGATGATTTCACGTCCGGCACGGCGCAGAGCATCGTCAGCCGCTCGGACAGGCGAACGATGCGCGGCTGCGGGAGCGGGTGTCTCCGCGCCGCCCTGCCGCAGGAAACGCCGCAGTGCATCCGTTACCACGCCCTCATCCAGGAAGAGCTCCGCCGCCGTCTGCCGCACGTAAGCAGCACGCGTGACTTCATCGAGCTCGGCAAGCACGGGCAGCATCGCACGGAGTGCCGTACGCCGGCCTTCCGCGGTATCTGTCATGTGTGCGCGCACATGGCGCAGACGGAATACAGGGGCAGGAACTGCGGTCTCCACAAGCGCACGAAATGCCTCCGCGCCATGCGTGCGGACGTATTCGTCGGGATCCTTGCCGTCCGGCAGGAGGAGGACACGCACCTCTGCCGCACGTCCGTGCACCGCCGCAAGCGCACGCAGGGTGGCCTCCTGTCCTGCCGTATCGCTGTCGTAGCAGAAGACGATGCGCGGTGCACGGCGCAGGAGGATCCCCGCGTGGTCACTGGTAAAGGAGGTGCCAAGGGTCGCAACGACGTTTGTCACGCCCGCCTCCCACGCCGCGATCGCATCCATATAGCCCTCGACCACGATGGCATAGCCCTCGCTCGCAATCGAACGATGCGCGCGGTCGAGCCCGAAGAGCAGCTTTCGCTTGTTAAAGACGGGTGTCTCTGCCGTGTTGAGATACTTCGGCATGGCACCCTCGAGCGCGCGCCCGCCGAACCCGACGATGCGCCCGCGTTCATCCGCGATGGGAATGATGACACGGCTGCGGAAGCGGTCATAGATGCCGTCCCCGCGCTCGCGTTTCACGGCGAGCCCGGCCGTCACGAGAAGGTGCTCGGCGATGCCGCGCTTGCGGAACGCATCGGAGAGCTTCGACCATGCATCGGGTGCGAAACCGATGCCGTAACGCTCGATGGCCTCCGCCGTGATGCCGCGCCCCGCAAGATAGTCCTTTCCTGCCGCACCGTAGCGCGTCATGGTAAGACAGTTGTGGAAAAAGTCGCGTGCCAGTGCGTTGACCTTGCGCAGGTCGTCGAGCTCTCTGAGCCGTGCCTCTTCGCGCGGGTCGCGCTTTTGCTCCGGCAGCGGGATGCCGAGCTGCTCCGCCTGTCGCTTGATCGCCTCGAACGGAGTGATCTGCTCGATGAGGGAGAGGAACTTAAACACATCGCCGCCCGCATGGCAGCCGAAACAGTAAAAGAAGCCGTCGGCCGGCACAACGGAAAACGACGCTGTCTTTTCACTGTGGAAGGGGCAGCAGCCCCAGTAGCGATTGCCCTTGCGCTTCAGCGGAACATAGCCCTGCACGACGGCAAGGATGTCGGTCTGCGCGCGCACCTGCTGCACAAAGGCCTCCATCCTCGGGTCACGCATGAATTTCTCCTTTTTATTATATCGGCTTAATTGTCATCTGATCCACGGGCGGAATGTAGATCTCGCGGAAGAGCGCGACGGCATAGCTGTCCGTCAGCCCCGCCACGTAGTCCACGACGCACTGCTCACGCCCCCACTTTTCCGCACGCGCGATAAACTCGCGCGGGAGGGTGTCGAAATAGACGGTGAAGTGGTCCATCAGCGCACGCAGAACAAAGCCCGCCTGTGCACGCTCATGGGCGAGCGTCTTGGAGTGGTAGATGTGTTCAAACATAAAGGCGCGGAACGTGTCCATCACATGCTGCACCGCATCCGAGAGCGCCGCATCCCCGCGTGCCTCCGAGGTGATAATCATGTCGGATACCATGCTCGTAATCATCGCCGAGATATCCGTGCCGAACACGTCCCGCACCTCGGCGGGCAGCTCCTCGGCCGTGAGGAGCCCCGCACGGATGCTGTCGTCGTAGTCGTGGCAGAGATAGGCAATGCGGTCGGCGATGCGCACGATCCGCCCCTCGAACGTCGTCGGCATCCCCTTGCCCGTGTGGTTCAGGATGCCGTCCCGCACCTCGTTCGTGAGGTTCAGCCCGTGCCCGCCGCGCTCTAAGATCTCAACCATGCGCAGACTTTGCTCGTTGTGCGCAAAATGACCCGTGATCTCCTCCACGACCGCCTCGCCCGCATGCCCAAACGGCGTATGCCCGACATCGTGCCCGAGCGCAATCGCCTCCGTCAGATCCTCGTTGAGCCTGAGGCCGCGTGCGATCGTACGTGAGATCTGCGCCACCTCAAGGCTGTGCGTCATGCGCGTGCGGTAGTGATCGCCCGCGACAATGTAGACCTGCGTCTTGTGCTTGAGCCTTCGGAACGATTTGGAGTGAAGAATGCGGTCGCGGTCACGCTGGAACTTCGTGCGGAAGGGGCACTCCTCCATGGGATGGCTGCGTTTCGCATCTGCGCTGCGTGCCGCAAGCGGGGAGAGGAGTGCATCCTCCTGCGCCTCAAGCCGTTCCCGAACGGTCAAGGCCGTCACCTCCCGCTTACTTAATCACCATGACGGGGATCTTCGACTCCTCAATCACCTTCTGACTGACGCTGCCGATGAGCACTCCCTTGAGGAGGCCGAGCCCACGGCTGCCCATGATGATCATGTCGCTGCCCTCTTCATCCGCGACCTCGAGAATACTCTTTGCGATGCTGCCGCTCTTGACATGCTTGCGCGCCTTGCGGTCGCCCGAGAGCTTCTCCCAGATGCGTTCAAAGACGATATGGCTCGGGATGTCCTTGTTGATGTTGCTCGCAACGTAGACGAAATCAAGCTCTGCATTGCACTTCTCCGCGAAGAAGAGTGCCTCATCGACCGCCTTGCAGCCGCCGACCGAGCCATCGACCGGAACGAGAATCTTTTTGATCTTGCTCATCTTAATCCCTCCTAATCACGTTTTAGCAAGAGTATTTACTAAGGTATCAGTATATTTCGATGATTGAAGGATAAAATCCTCTCTCTGCGAAAAAAAAGTATCATCTACAGCATGCCTTCCTCGGAAAAACTGAAGAACGCCTCTCCGCCGAGGATCACATGATCCGTCACGGGAATGCCGAGCAGTGCGCCCGCCTCCTTCAGCACGCGCGTGATACGGAGGTCCTCCGCGCTCGGCGCGGGGTCCCCGCTCGGATGGTTGTGTGCGAGAATGATGTGTGCCGCCCCGCAGCGGATCGCGGGTTCAAAGACCTCGCGTGGGTGCACAAGGGTGTTGGTCAGCGTGCCGACGGATACCTCCGCAACCATCAGCAGCTCATTCTTCGAGCTGAGCGGCAGGACGAGGAAGTGTTCCCGCTTCTCCGCAGAAAGACGCGGTTGCAGCAGCTCTGCCGCCTCCGCTGCCTCACAGATGCGCGGGCGGCTCTTGGCCGCATGCTGGGCCCGCCGTCCGAGCTCGAGCGCGGCAAGCACCGTCGCCGCCTTGGCCGTGCCGATGCCCGGGATACGCGCAAACTCAGCACAGGGCATGGAAAGGATCTCCTGCAGACCCGTCTCCCGAAACCGCGCGACGATGCCATGCGCCAGCGCGAGCACATTCTCCCCCGCGCGCCCCGTCCGCAGGAGAATCGCAAGCAGCTCCGCATCGCTGAGCGCCGCCGTGCCGCGTTCGATCAGACGCTCGCGCGGACGTTCCCCCTGCGGCAGATCACGCAGATTCATCCGCATCCTCCATCGCAACGCCCGCCCTGCGTGCAAGTGCTGCGACCGCGTGGAGCGGCAGCCCGACGACGTTCGAGAACGACCCGTGCAGCTCCTCGATGTAGATCGCCGCACGTCCCTGAATGGCATACGCGCCCGCCTTGCCCATCGGTTCGCCCGTCGCGACGTAGGCGGCGATCTCGTCCTGCGTGAGGGGTGCAAACCGCACGGTCGTCTCCGCCGCATCCGTGTATTCGCATCCGTCCGTGACCCATGCGATCCCCGTGAGCACCGTATGCTGCCGCCCCTCAATCGCAGAGAGCATGCGGCGCGCCTCAGCGGCATCCCTCGGCTTCCCGAAGGACTGCCCGTTCACCACAACGGCGGTGTCCGCACCGAGCACAGCGTGCCCCGGATACTCCGCCGCCACCTTGCGCGCCTTGATGAGCGCATTGTAGACCACCGCATCACGCGGACGCTCCTCGTCCTTCACCTCATCCACGGCGGGCGTGATGGAGACAAATTTTGCCCCGATCTGCCGCAGGAGTGCACGCCTGCGCGGCGAGGCGGATGCCAGTATAAACATAGTCCCTCTCTAACTCAAAAAGGCACCGAAACTGTGTCGGTGCCTTCCACAAATTTCTCTGTTCAATTTGATTCGCCCCCGTGCGGGCTTTTTCCTGCAAATATTTATAGCAAATATCGCAGATACACATAGACCGTCGAGAGGACGATCGTCAGCAACATGAGCGGGAACCCGATCTTAAAGTAGCGGATAAAGCTGATGTGCACGCCGCGCTCCGCCGCCATCCCCGCCACGATGAGGTTCGCCGACGCGCCGACGAGCGTACCGTTGCCGCCGAGACACGCGCCGAGCGCGAGCGACCACCAGAGCGGCTCGAGGTTCGTAATCCCCATCGCGCCCATGTTTTGAATCAGCGGGATCATCGTCGCCACAAACGGGATGTTGTCGAGCACGGACGAGATGATCGCGCTCATCCAGAGGATCAGCAGCGCCGTTGCCGTCAAGTCTCCCCCGGTTGCTTCTACCGCAGTTTCAGCCAGCTGTGCAATAATGCCAACTTCGATTAACCCGCCGACCGCGATAAAGAGCCCGATAAAGAAGAAGATCGTCGGCCACTCGACCGCGTGCATCGCCTTCTCCACGAGATGCTCGCTGCCGCCCGCGAGGAGGAGCAGCAGGAATCCGCCCGTAAGTGCGATCAGCGAGGACTCGATGTGCGTAAAGGAGTGCGTGAAGAAGCCGAGAATCGTGAGCCCCAGCACGAAGAGCGAACGCTTTAAGAGGCTGTGATCCGTGATCGCCGCCTTCTCGTCCATCTGCATCAGCTCCGCCTGCAGCGCGGGCGTTGTGACGAGGTCCTTGCGATAGATCGCGGCCATGATGAACATGACAACCACCATCGAGATGATCGCAATCGGCGCGAGGTGCTCGATGAACATGACGAAGGTCAGCTCCTTCACAGCACTGCCGATCATGATGTTCGGCGGGTCACCGATGAGCGTCGCCGTGCCGCCGATATTCGATGCAATGATCTGTGTCAGGAGATACGGCATGGGGTCGAGCTTTAGGATCTTCGTAATGCTGAACGTTACGGGCACCATGAGGAGCACGGTGGTCACGTTGTCGAGAAAGGCGGAAAAGACCGCCGTAATCAGACAGAGATAGACGAGAATGCGGCGCGGCTCCGCCTTTGCCGATTTCGCCGCCTTGATTGCGACGTAGTCGAACAGCCCGGTCTCCTTTGTCACACCGACGAGAACCATCATGCCGACGAGGAGCCCGAGCGTCTCAAAGTCGACATGATGCAGTGCCGTCTCCTGCGAGAGGATACCGAGCAGCATCATGAGCACTGCGCCGATCATTGCGGCAACCGTGCGGTGAATCTTCTCCGAGACAATCACCATATACATCACAACAAAGATTATCGCGGCCAACGTTTCCATGTAAGCGCCTCCTTTGTAGACCAAATTTTGCGAGCGGCACACACAGACTGCCGCCGCGCACGACTTTGTTCATTTTATCACAAGGTTCAAACAGGTGACAAGTTTTTTTCCGTGTACAATTTGGACGCACAACAAAAAGGAGTTTCTGCAGAAGATCAAACGATCTCATACAGAAACTCTCTTTGCATCCATATATCGGACTACGCCAGTTCGATGCCGTTGTCCTGTGCGAGCTTGCGGATGATCGGCTCGGGCAGCTCCGCCGCCTTGGCGACAGCCGCCGGATCCGTCCCCGTGCGCAGGAGGTTCAGCGCCACGCTGATCACACCCTGCTTGCGCCCGCGGAACTCCCCCTCGCTGATGCCCTCCGCCTTGCCCGCCTCTTTGCCTTTCTCCCACGCAGTCTGAAGATCCGCCTCATAGCCCGCACGCATCGCCTCTACGCGCTGCGCACTCATCGAACGAATCAATTCTCCCACATTTGTCTCGCTCATCGCTCGTCCCATCCTTTCTGCTCTCCATACGGCAATACACAAGTTTTCCAGTCCATCCTGCACCTTATGCAAAAGAAACGTGCGGCGGCGGTATATGCTTTTCTGTCGCTGCTGTTCCCGCTTGCTCATCACAAGACGAAGACAAGTCCTGTGCCGCCAGTTCCTCCTGAAACCACCCCTCAAGGGCGTCATATTCGCGCTTGAAGGCAGGATCTTTCATCTTCTCTTTGTGGTATTCCGCAAATGTCATCACGACGGATTCCTCCTTCGATAATCCTCTCGGTACTCTTTGGCACGCGCGATTTCCTGCGGCGGGGTCTGCTGCGTTTTCTTGACGAAGCCGTTTGTCAGAACGGCCGTATCGCCTACGATAAAAAAGTACAGTACGCGTGTGATATTCCCACCAAAGGAAATACGCAGCTCCATAATCCCATCCGCAAGTTCCTTGGAGTGCGGTGCGCGAAGTTGATGTCCTTTCACTTCCAGTAGGCGAATGGTACGCGAAACCTTCGCATACATCTTCGCATCAAGGGAATCCAAGAATTCCACGATGGGGATTGTTCCATCCTCTTTCTCGTAGAAGACGACGTTCATCGATATTCCCCCAGTGTTTCTTTCTATCGGAATTATACCACAGAGTGCAATTCTGTTGCAATAAAGCAAAACCGTCCCCCGCAAGGGACGGCTGTAAAAACCTTATTTTTTCCGATAGATGATCGGGCTGCGCACGAGGTACTCAAACGGTGCGCTGAGGCAGTGGACGAGGCGCGAGAACGGGAAGAGGAACGCGACCGCCATCCACGAGAACATGTGGATGCGGAACATGAGCGGCACGTTCTCCATGTAGTCGATCTCGGGGCTGAGCGCGAGAACCGAGCGGAACCACGGCGAGATGGTCTCGCGGTAGTCAAAACCGCCCTGCACGGCGTTCAGCGTCGTGGACGCACAGCCAGAGAAGATCGCAAGGAAGAGAAATAAGTAGAGCCACTTGTCCATCGTCGACGTGTTGACCGCCATGCGGTCCTTGCCGAAACGGCGGATGAGGAGCAGAATGAAGCCCCCGAAGAAGAGCACGCCTGCGGGCGCGCCGCCGCCGAGCGCGATCATGTGGTAGAGGTGCTCGTCGATGCCTGCCGCCTCAGTCATGAACTTCGGGATGAGCACGCCGATGACGTGCCCGCCGAATGCCATGAGAAGTCCAAGGTGGAACATTGGCCCCGCAATCTTCAGATCGCTCTTGGAGAGGAACTGACTGGACTTCGTCGTCCAGTTCCGCTCAAAGACGGTGTAGCGCACAATCGTCCCCACGATGAGGAACGTGAATGCAATGTAGGGCAGGATGCCCCATGCGAACTGTTTCATCATGCTGTCCTCCCTTCAAGGCTTGATGCCTCCGTGAGCACGACATCGAGAAGGAATGCGTAGGGCAGCTTCGCCTCGATCAGACGGTCGCGCAGGAGCTCCAGTTTCGGACGCACCTCGGTCAGGATGTGCAGCGCCTCCTTGTCGGGTACTGCCGCCGCAAGCTCGAGGATCGCGGGCAGGTAGTCCGGCAGCTCGTGATTGAGGTCATAGCCCACATCGAGGAAGAGCTGCTTGTAGCGCAGCAGCTCCTCGGCCTGTTTGCCGAAATCCGTGCGGTTGTGCGTTGTGAGGTAGAGGTTCGTATTCTGCGAGAAGTCAAAGGCGCGCACATACGCATCCTCGAACTCCTGCGGGTCGCTCTCCCCGATGTAGCCGAAGAACTCCTCGAACACCTCGCGCGACTGCGGACGTTCGACATCCGAGACGACTGCCGCATGGGTAGGAACGCCCTCCCACCACTCTGCCGAGGGGTACTCGAACAGGTAGGAGGTGAGAAGGAGCGGTGTCTGAATGCGGTTCGTATCCATCAGCAGCACCCTCCGGGACAGGCATAGCCGACCGAGCCCTGCAGCTCGCGCAGCTTCTCATGCGTGACATCCTGCAGCCCTGCGGGGATGTTGAAGCGGTCGCGGCGCTTGGCAATGCCGAGCAGGCGGTACATCGCCTCGTAGGTCTCAAGGTCATGCGTGAGGTTCTCCGGCAGCTCCTCGCCCGTCTGCTTTGTGCGCATGACGGCACGCAGCTCGAGCAAGACGCGCAGCACGCGCTCGATCGCGGCCTCATCGCCCGCCGTCAGCAGCTGTGCGAGGTAGGCGACGGGGATGCGCATCTCCGCCGCGCCCGGGAAGAATACCTTCTCCTCCACGCGCCGCGCAATCGGGCTGAGGGGCGGTACGTACCAGACGTTTGGCAGCGTGCGGTACTCCGGATGGAGTGGGAACGCCAGCTGCCACTCGGCGATCAGCTTGTACGAGGGTGAGTTCTGCGCCGCACGGATCCAGCGGTCGGGGATGCCCGCCGCCTGTGCCGCCTTCACGGTCTCGGGATCATTTGGGTCACAGAGCGCACCGAGGTATGCCTTGTAAATATCCTTCGGATCGGGCGTGGATGCTGCGGTCTTGACCTTGTCCGCATCGTAGAGCAGGACACCGATGTAGCGCATACGCCCGACGCAGCCGTCGCTGCACACGGTCGGCAGACCGTTCTCAAGGCGCGGGAAGCAGAACGTGCACTTCTCCGCCTTGTTCGTCTCCCAGTTGTAGTAGATCTTCTTGTATGGGCAGGACGGAACGCAGTGCCGCCAGCCGCGGCAGCCGTCCTGCGAGATGAGCACCACGCCGTCCTCGTCGCGCTTGTAGATCGCGCCCGAGGGACACGCCGCAACGCACGCGGGATTGAGACAGTGGTTGCACAGGCGCGGCAGATGCTTCATGAAGATGTCGTGGAACTCAAGCGTGATCTCCTGATCCATCTTGCTGAGGTTGTAGTCCTTGCGTGCGGACTGTCCGTCGGCGAGGTCATCCTCCCAGTTCGGCCCCCACTTGATCTCCATGCGTTTCTGCGTAATCAGCGAGCGCGGGCGTGCGACGGGCTGATGGTTGCGCCGCTTCGTGTGAATCAGCGTCTCGTAGTCATACGTCCACGGCTCGTAGTAGTCGTCCATCTCGGGCTGCTGCGGATGGTAGAACAGCTTCGCCAGACGCGTCATCATGCCGCCTGTTTTGAGGCTCAGCTGACCGTCCTTCAGCTCCCAGCCGCCCTTCCACTTCTCCTGGTTTTCCCACTGCTTCGGGTATCCGATGCCGGGCTTCGTCTCGACGTTGTTGAAATACATATACTCTGCGCCGCGTCGATTCGTCCAGACATTTTTGCAGAGGATGGAGCACGTGTGACAGCCAATGCACTTGTCCAGATTCATGACCATCGCAATCTGTGCTTTAATCTTCAAGCCAATCTACCTCCTCCATGCGCCGCACGACGACGTACGAGTCGCGCTGATTGCCCGTCGGGCCGTAGTAGTTGAAACCGTAGCTGAGCTGCCCGTAACCGCCGATCAGGTGGGTGGGCTTCAGATGAATGTGGGTCGGCGTATTGTGCGTACCTGCGCGCGTGCCCGAGATCTTCGAGCCCGGCACGTTGATGTGACGGTCCTGCGCATGGTGCATAAAGACGCTGCCCTGCGGGAGGCGCGGCGAGACGACGACGCGCGAGGCGACGACACCGTTGCGGTTGTAGAGTTCGATCCAGTCGTTGTCCTTCACGCCGATCTCCGCCGCGTCCTTCTCGCTCATCCAGACGCTCTGTCCGCCGCGGAACATCGTGAGCATCTGCTGTGCGTCGAAGTACATGCTGTGCGTGCTCCACTTGTTGTGGGGCGTGAGGTACTTCAGCGTGATTTCCTTCTGCGTACCGTTGAGCGACTTGTTCATCGGACGGAAGTCGAGGATCGGACGGTAGACCGCCTGTGCCTCGCCGAACTCGCGCATGACCTCGTGATCCATGTAGAAGTGCTGCCGCCCCGTAAGGGTTCGGAACGGAATGAGCTCCTCCACATTGTTCGTAAAGGGCGTGTAGCGGCGGTTCTGGTTGCTGCCCGTAAACGTCGGCGCGGTGATCGTCTCACGCGGCTGCGCGATGACCTGATCGTAGGTAAACCGCTCCTCCTCGCGATCCTTCGCGAGCTTCACGAGGTTGTCGAGACCCGTGCGCTTTTCGACCGCCTCCCATGCGCGGACCGCTGTCCTGCCGCAGGTGGTCGGGGACATCCCGAGCACCGCGTCAATCGCCTGACGCGCCTCGTAGATCGAGGGGCAGCCGTACGAGACATAGTCCTTGTTCTGGATGATGCCGTTGCGCTGGCGGATCTCCTCGTAGTCCTCCGCCGAGTCCCACGTATTGCCGTGGCTCGCCGTCTTGCCGCCCGCATTCGGGCCGAGCGCGATCCACTTCTCGTAGAGCTTCGTGTAGTCAATCGTGTTCGAGGCGATGTTGGGCATGGTCTTGCCGGGGATCGGCTCGCACTCGCCCTTGCTCCAGTCACGCACGACACCGTCCGGCTGTGCCAGCTCCGCCTCGCTGTCGTGGCCGAGCGGGGTCGCGGCGATGTTCGTGTACGGCGTGAGCTTTGCTTCCTTTGCCACCTCAGACACCGCCTGTGCCAGTGTGCGGTAGATGTCCCAGTCCGTACGCGACTCCCAGAGCGGGTCGACCGCAGGCTGGAAGGGATGGACAAACGGGTGCATATCCGTCGATGAGAGGTCGGTTTTCTCGTACCAGGTCGCCGTCGGCAGCACGATGTCGGAGTACAGCGCGTTGCCCGCCATACGGAAATCGAGCGAAACGAGGAGGTCGAGCTTGCCCTCGAGCGCACCGCCCGGCTTCTCCAGCTCCTCCTTCTCGCGCCACTTGACCTCCTGCGGGTGCGTCGCACAGTCCTCCTCCTGGAAGATGCTGTTCTCCGTGCCGAGGAGATACTTGAGGAAGTAGTCATTGCCCTTCGCGGACGAGCCGAGCAGGTTGCACCGCCAGACAAAGAGGTTGCGCGGGAAATTCTCCGGTGCATCCGGATCCTCCCATGCGAACTGCAGGCTCTTGTCCTTCAGGCTCTTCACGATGTAGTTCTTGATGCCGTCCGCACCCTCGAAGCCCGCCGCCTTTGCATCTGCGGCGATGTCGTTCGAGCCGCGGTTGAACGTCGGATAGGACGGTGCCCAGCCGAGGCGCGCCGCCATGACGGCATAGTCCGCCGCGTGGCTGTAACGCGCCGGCTCATTTGCCGCCGTAATCGCATCCGTCTGGATCTCATCACTGCGCCACTGATCCGTCGCAAAGTAGTAGAACGAGGTGGAGTTGAGCAGCTTCGGCGGACCCTGCCAGTCGCTGCCCGTCATGATGCGCGCCCAGCCCTCATTCGGACGGAGCTTCTCCTGTCCGACGTAGTGCGCCCAGCCGCCACCGTTGCGCCCCTCGCAGCCCGTGAAGAGCAGGAGGTTGATGATCGTGCGGTAGACGGCATCCGCGTGGAACCAGTGGTTGATGCCGCCGCCCATGATAATCATGGTTCTGCCGTTCGTCTTGATGGCGTTGTCCGCAATCTCGCGCGCCGTCTTGATGACGAGTTCGGGCGCGATGCCCGTGTACTTCTCCTGCCATGCGGGCGTGTACGGCGTGTCGTCCTCGTACGAGCCTGCACTCTCGCCGCCGATGCCGCGGTCAATCGCATAGTTCGCAAGCGTGAGATCGTAGACCGTCGTGACGAGCACCTCGCCGTCCGCAGTCTTGACGCTGCGTACGGGAAGCGCACGCGTCAGCGTACGCTTGGCGCGGTCGTTGCCAAAGTACGGCAGCTCGACCTCCACCGTCCCCGTCTTGTCGTTCCAAACGGAGAGACGCGGGCAGATCTCTGCGCCCGTATCGCGGTTCTCCTCGCGGATGTTCCACTTCTCCTGCGTCGACCAACGCTCGCCGAGCGTGCCGTTCGGAATGACGATCTCGCCCGTCTTGTCGTCCACGACGTAGTAGCGGAAGTCCGCGTGCTTCTCGTCGCGTCCCATATCGCGCGAGGAGAGCATACGTCCGGGGACGTACGTGCCGTCCTCCCGCTTTTCGATGCGCACGAGGAACGGGAAGTCCGTATACTTCCGCGTGTATTCGAGGAAGAACGGGGTCGTCTTGTCGACGTAGTACTCCTTCAGAATGACGTGACCCATTGCCATCGCCATTGCCGAGTCGCTGCCCACCTTGAGCGGGATCCACGTATCGGCGAACATCGAGGACTCGGCGTAGTCGGGCGCAATCGAGACAACCTTTGTGCCCTTGTAGCGCACCTCCGCCATAAAGTGCGCGTCCGGCGTGCGCGTGAGCGGTACGTTCGAGCCCCATGTGATGAGGTAGCCCGCATTGTACCAGTCGCTCGACTCGGGCACGTCCGTCTGCTCGCCCCAGATCTGCGGGCTCGCGGGCGGCAGGTCGGCGTACCAGTCGTAAAACGAGAGGCCGACGCCGCCCATCAGCTGCATAAAACGGATGCCCGCCGCATAGCTCAGCATCGACATCGCCGGGATAACAGAGAAGCCGAAGATGCGGTCGGAGCCATAGGTGTATGCCGTGTAGAGCACGGAGGCGGCGATCAGCTCGCTGACCTCCTGCCAGTTCGAGCGCACAAAGCCGCCCATGCCGCGTGCCTGCTTGTACTGCTTCTTCTTTGCGGGATCGGAGGCGATGCTCTTCCATGCCTCGTACGCATTCGGGTGCGCCGCACGCGCCTCACGCCAAAGCGCCGCGAGTTCCCCGCGCATATACGGGTACTTCACGCGGTGCGGACTGTAGAGATACCACGAGAACGTTGTCCCACGCGGGCAGCCACGCGGCTCGAAGTCCGGCATGTCCGGCGCCGTTTCGGGATAGTCCGTTGCCTGATTCTCCCACGCCACAATCCCGTTCTTGACGTGGATGTTCCAGCTGCACGAGCCCGTGCAGTTGACCCCATGCGTCGAGCGCACGGTCTTGTCGAACGACCAACGGTCACGGTACATGTTCTCCCATGCGCGCCCGCCCTCGTGCATCTCGGCATGACCGCCTGCAAGCTCCGACGTAGGAATCAGATACTTGAACTTTTTGAAGATACTGCTCACGCCTTCACCCCTCCATTATTTTCATTTGTATTGAAAAGACTTATATACACAATATAATTTTACTATAACGACGTTTGTCCCGCTGTGAGCAAAATCACAGTTCGGCAAAATTTTATAATTGAAAACTATTCTTGCAATTAGGTTTGTCTATCGTGTACGGCATACGAAACTATGCTATAATAAGCCTCTGTGAGAATACGGTGCAAAGGAGCAACATATGCAGGTACAGGTGAACGTAAAGCGCATCGGGAAGCGCAGAAACGCAATTGAGACGCGTCCCTATGAGATCGGTGCGGTGCGCAGCATTGGCGGGCTGATTGCGGCGTTCGTCACGGCGGAGGTCACGCGCTTCAATGAACGGGCGGCGGCGGGGGAGACAGCGCTCGCCTATCTGACGAGTGAGGAGATCGCGGATGCCGCTACGGTCGGCAATGTTGGGTTCGGCGCGGACTACAACGGGAAGGTGCAGGACACGACAGCGGCGATTGCGAATGCACATGAGTGTTTTATCGACGGCATCTATCGGATTTTCGTGAACGGCGCGGAGGTGGAGGGAGCGCTCGACAGCCCCGTCACCCTGCATGAAAATGACGAAATCACCTTTGTCCGGCTGACGATGCTCGCGGGACGCATGTGGTAAGGAGGAACGCAATGATCAACTACCGTTTGTCCGACGAGGAAATGACCGCCTATCTGAAAAAACTGAAAGCAGGACGCAAGTCGCTCGACGCACAGAACAAGGCCCTGCTCGATGCACTCTTTTTCTACAAGGACGAGGACGGCGATCCCGACTATGACTGGGATCGCATCGTGGAGAATTTTCAGCGCAGCAGCCGCGGCAAGGTCTGCACGGCGGAAGATGTCCTGCCGCCCGCGCTCTACCCCGCCTTTGACCTCATGATGGGGTGTGAGCTGCGCGCAGATCTGGCGGACATCGCGAGCAGTCTTGCCGACTACCCATATACAACGGGCTGTCATCGCCGCCTGATCCGCTCACGCGACTATCATCAACACGCCCCTCGCATCTGGGGACTGGTCCAGCGGCTGATTCGCCAGCACATCTCCGGGCTGACCGTGCCGCAGCTCCTGCGCAGGGAGTACGATGTGGCGAAGTACGGCAGCAGCTTCCTCCCGTCCGTGCAGATCGCCGCGCGGCTCGACCGCGGGGATGCGGAGGTGCTCGCCATCACGCGCGATATGCTCCTCAGCGAGAACAATACGAACATCCTCACCTACGAGGCGCTCTGCGGCATCTTCCAATCACGCAGTGCAGAGCTTGTGGAACTCGTCGGAAAACTCCTGCTTGCGGGCAAGCTGCAGGAGGGGCTGCGGCAGGCGGTCTGCGAGACGATGGACTGCGGCAGGCAGGAGCACTTCGCCTATATGATGGGGCTGATTGCAGAGCACGATCTCATCCGCTTCTCGTCCGTGCGCCGCGCGATTGCAGCGACCATCGGCGTCAGCGGCACATACGCCGACCGTGTGGACAAGAAGCAGCTCGCGCTGATGCTCCGCGTGCTGCAAAATCCGCAGGAGGCGGACGCACTCATCGAAAGTGCGGACAATGTCGAGGCAACGGTCGGGCTGTGGAGCAAGGGAAGCCGAGATCTCAAAGAATTGATCGCGGGTATGGAACATATGATAGAGGGAGGCAAGCCGCACTCCGTTCTGCTCGTCTCGTATTATCTGAACGTGATACAGGACGAAGCATATGCACGGCGTACAGCTAAACGCGTACTCGCGGAAATCACAAATGCCGTTCCCGATGCTGAGGACATGAAGTGCATTGCCTGCTATCTCCCCTTTGTGACGGGGAACTTCCGTATTTGGGATGCCGAGGAATTCACCAAGACATTCGACCCGTCGGAGTACTTTGAGAGCACGGAGGAGGCGGCCGCCTTCTTCGATCTCTGCGAACGCGCAATGGATCAGATGAAGCGGAAGGAGATCGAATACCGCCCGTGCATCTTCCCGTGGTACGGCGTGACGCTGAGGAAGGAATCGCTTGCAGAAGGCATGATCCTCGCCGCGCTCTGCGCAGACGGTACGCTGACGGATCGCGTCGCCCCCGTTCTCTCCGTCGCGTGGATCGGCGCGCAGGCAGCGGAAATTCTGCTTGCCGTGCCGAGAACAGCGGTGCAGGAAGCGGCCCTCGTCGATCTCCTCCGCACTGCCCCCGATACGGCAAAGGACATCCTCGCGAAAAACAAGCTCATTTCGCGTCATCATACAAACATCTCCGCCCTGCTGCGTCTGAAGAATCCACAAACGCGCCGCGCGGTGCTCGATCTCCTCTACATGCAGGAGGATGCTCCTCTGTACGCGACCATTGCGGAGCTGCTCGCACAGAAGGACGTGAACAAGCGCCTCGGCGGTCTCGACCTCCTCCTGCGCTGCAAGGCGGACGGGCGCATCGCACAGGAGGAGCTGCTCACCTTCGCACACGGCATCCAAAAGCCCACCTCGGACGAGCAGGTGCTGATCGACGAACTGACGGGAGGAACGAACGCAGATGAGCAGGAGCGCGCACTCTATGACGCATCCTATACGCCGGACTTCAAGATCGAGATCACGGAGGCAGAGAACGCAGACGGCGTGACAGGCGGCTACGATGCGGCGGCACATACCGTCCGCGTTGTCAACACGCTCACGCTTGCGGACATTTTTCCACGCTCGGATGAAGAGCTGCTCGCCATCATCGAAAAGCTGAGTGCACTCTACACCGAACACGAGGACTATGAATATCGACGGCGCAACTACGGCAGCGAGGAGACGACGCTCTCTGCGGGCTTCCGCGAGGCGGCATCGGAGCCCGCAGACGGCATCGACGCGCCTCTTTGCCGCTATCCGCTCGCTGCCATCTGGGAGAATTTTTACGAAAAGGAAATCAAGGACTTCGCAACGCTCTATCAGCTGGCCATTGCACTTCGTATGCCACGTGCAGAGGACGCCCTCTTTACGGAGGCGCTTGACCGCATTACGGAGCGGGACTGGACGGCTCTCCCCGATGTCCTTGCCGCGAAAAAACTGAACTACTTCGGCGATGGCTATGGCGGTCAGACATCGGGGCGCGAGGTCATCCGCATCCTCTACGTGACGCACGCGCACAAGAATCAAGCGTTTGTCTTTGCGGTAGGGCTGCTTCTGATGAGCCGCGCCTATGAATGCTTTGACGAAAATCTCTTTCTAAAAGAGTATAAAAAGTGGCACATGAGAGAGACCCACCAGATCATGCACCACGATCCCCTGATGCAGACGGCTCTGGAGGGTGCACAGCTCTATCGGGATACGGCAGAGTTTACCCAGTCCTACGCGCTGCGTTACCGCATGATGGAACGGATCGAAGCACATCTCCTGCGCATGAAGGAGGAGCCTGATGCAAAACTGACCCCGCTCATCGAGCATGCACAGGCGATCCTCCTCGGCATAGTGAAGAAGGACGCATTTTACAAGGCGCTCCTCGGCGTACCGACCGATCCGGCAGCCAAGGCTGCCAACGGACAAAATTATGTTGTGCGCGATCGCGTCCGCACACTCGAGTGGTATCGAAACGGAACGCTCCCCAATCCGCTCAATCCCGCCTGCAAGGCGCTCGAAACAGCGGATGTGCTCGCCTTTATCAAATCCGAGGGGCAGGCGATCATTGACGCCATTGTATCAGCGGAGCTGCGACGCGGCGACACTCCTGCACGCCACTCCACCGCCGTGGACAGCATCGCGCGTGTCGAGGGCATCCCTGTCTTCGTACACATCCTGCAGGCACTGGGCGCACTGAAGTTCGACCGCCGCAGATGGTACACGGGCTGGGATGGAGAGAAGACAACGACGCTCAGCCATCTGCTGCGCGTCTCCTACCCGCGCACAGGGGAAACAGCGGCAGACCTGAAGGCTGCGCTTATGGGGGCGGGCATCGCACAGCAGCGCCTCATCGAGGCCGCGATGTACGCGCCGCAGTGGATTCCGCTCATCGAGGCGCACCTCGGCTGGCGTGGCATGGCGAGCGGCTGCTATTACTTCCAAGCGCATATGTGCGAAGTTCCTCGGGACATGGAGAGCATCATCGCCAAATACACACCGATCCCCATCGAGGACCTGCAGGAGGGCGCATTCGATATTGACTGGTTCCATGCGGCGTATAAGGAGCTCGGCAAGGCGCATTTCGACGCACTCTATGAGGCGGCAAAGTACATCTCTGACGGTGCAAAGCACACGCGGGCGCGCAAGTTCGCCGACGCCGTACGCGGTGTGATGAAGCTCGCCGACGTGGAGAAGGAAATCACGGCGAAGCGCAACAAAGACCTCGTTATGAGCTATGGTCTCATCCCCCTCAAGCGTGCACGCGAGAAGGACATGCTCGCACGCTACGCATTCCTGCAAAACTTCCGCAAGGAGAGCAAACAGTTCGGCGCACAGCGCCGCGCGAGCGAGGCGAAGGCGGTCGAGATCGCCCTCGCGAACCTCGCGCGTGCCTGCGGCTTTGCCGACGTGACGCGCCTCGTGTGGACGGCGGAGACGGGACTTATCCAGGAGCACGCCGCACACTTTGCGCCCAAGACGGTGGACGGTGCGGAGCTTTGGATTGACGTGGCAGAGGACGGCAGGGCAAGTGTCGTCTGTGCGAAGGACGGCAAGGCACTCAAGTCCATCCCCGCCAAACTGAAGAAGCACGCCTATGTCGCGGAACTGAAGAAAACGGAGAAACACCTGCGTGAGCAATACCGCCGCGCGAAGAAGATGCTCGAGGAGGCGATGGAGGACGGTACGCCGCTCTTCGCTTATGAAATCGCAAACATCATCGAGAATAATCCCGTGATTGCGCCGCTGCTGCAGACACTCGTTTTTGAGTTGGACACGGCACTCGGCTTTTACGTGGATGGTGTACTCGCTGCCCCCGACGGCACGCGCACAGCGGTCGCGGCGGATGCGGAGCTAAAGATCGCCCACGCGCTCGATCTCTATGAGAGCGGCACATGGGCGGCATATCAGAATTATCTTTTTGAAAACAAACGCAAGCAGCCATTCAAGCAGGTATTCCGTGAGCTCTATGTCAAGACGGCGGACGAACGCGGAAAGGAGACGAGCCTGCGCTATGCAGGACACCAGATCCAGCCCGCGAAGACCGTCGCGCTGCTCAAAACGCGCCGTTGGGTCATCGACGGCACGGAGGGACTGCAGCGCGTCTACTACAAGGCGAACATCATCGCACGCATCTACGCGCTTGCCGACTGGTTCTCACCCGCCGACATCGAGGCGCCGACACTCGAATGGGTGGACTTCTTCGACCGTAAGACGTTCAAGAAGCTGCCGATCGACGATGTGCCCGACCTCATCTTCAGTGAGGTCATGCGCGACGTCGACCTCGCCGTCTCCGTCGCGCACGTCGGCGGCGTCGATCCGGAGGCGAGCCACTCGACCGTCGAAATGCGCCGCGCGATCGCACAGTTCAACCTGCCGCTCTTCAAGCTCGACAACGTACGGCTCGCGGGCGCGCATGCGCACATCCATGGAACGCTCGGCGACTACACCGTCCACCTCGGCAGCGGCATCGTGCAGCAGAAGGCGGGCGCGATGATAAACGTCCTGCCCGTCCACAGTCAACACCGCGGACGCCTCTTCCTCCCGTTCCTCGACGAGGATCCGAAGACGGCGGAGATCCTGTCAAAGATTGTCCTCTTCGCGGAGGACGGCAAGATCAAGGATCCGTTTATCTTGGAGCAGATCAGCCGCTGACAGTTTCTGTGGTGCGTGTGCTCGCAAAGGCAGTGTTTCACAGCTGACCGCGTGCGCAGCAAAGAGAACCGCAATGCATTCTCTCCACATCATTTCACACAAAAACCGCAGAAATCCGATCGGATATCACACCGACTCAGATTCCTGCGGTTTTCGCTTGCAGTTCTATGCAATTTTCCAGATCGATCCCCTCCGAAAGAGAAGAACTGAACTACGCCGATGCCGCTTCGGCATCGGTTGCAGGACGTATGCCCTGCAGCTCGACCACGTACGGGTCTCCGAACAGCTCACGCGTTGCGTCCACGTGGATATCCTCCTCCAACGTGCGCAGCGAACGTGCAAGCGTCTGGATGTCGACCTCGTACGCTTCACTGTCCATGCGGTGCAGCTGCCGAATCTGCTCACGATACGCGAGCCGCTGTGCGCGCATCCCCTCGATGAGGGCGTCATCCTTTGCAGGATAGATCGCCGCCGCACGCACCATCGCATTGATTGGGATCCGTTTTGCCGGATCGTCCAGCACCGATGCAAGTGATATGACTGCCATTACAGCCACCTCATTTCCTTATGAGTATTTTTGACTGCACGCCACTGCATGCAATCTGCAGTAAGACATTTCCCTTGTCTCACATTCATTATAGGAAAAAAGCAATGTCTTGAACATAGTTCTTTTTTCCTATTTTTTCGTTTTTTATCAAAAAATAACCTTTTTTTATCTTTATGATACAAAATTTATATGCAAATATTCTCCGTTATGCTATTGAATTTCATTCTCTCATGTGCTATAGTATGTACAAGCTTTCGTTTGAGGCCATAACCTGAGGAAGGGATATGGTTTCCAGAGCTCTCCTAAAATATAATACACAGCAAAAACACCCCGCAGCTGCTCATTGCGGGGTGTTTTTGTATGCTGCTACGATGCGGCCCCCTCACGCGGGAGCTTGCAGTCGCGTCCCTTGATGTGGTCAAAGAGCCAGCGTGCGAGGAAGTCGAGGATGTTCAGCAGATATTCCTGCTGGTTTTCGTCGACCTTCTCCAGATCGATCTCGGAGACCTTCTTCATAAAGCGCAGGTGCAGGGCACGATGGCTGAACCGATGCGGGTCCCCCACGCTCTCCGCATACGCCTCTTCGCTCTCAAAATGCGTACCGGCATAGGCGGCGAGTTCATCCAAGATCTCGACGATCTTGTCATACTTGTCATCCGCCGCGCTCTCCATCACGAGCTCATAGCACTCATTCGTGAGGTCAAAGAGCTTGCTGTGCTGCTCATCCACGGACGGAATGCCCGTCAGATAGTCGTCGGTAAACTCATACTTCATAGCTGATCCCGCTCGCTTTCCCTGTTTCGTCTGTTTCCCTATTGCGCCGCAGGGGCATCCTCCTCTTTTGGAATGCGGCAGTCCATGACCTTGATATGACCGTAGAGCCAGCGCGCGAGGAAGTCGAGGATGCCAAGCAGGTACTCCTGCTGGTTCTCGTCGATGTCATCGAGGTCGATCTCACTGAGTTTCTGGATGAAGCGCAGGTGCTGATACCGCTCGCTGAAGCGCCGCTCGTATTGGATGCGCTCCATGTACGCTTCCTCGTGTGCGAAATGCGTCGCCGCATAGCTGCGAAGCTCCTCGAGAAGTGCAACGATCTTGTCGAAGCGGTCAACCGCCTCATCATCCATGACGAGGTCATAGCACTCGTTGGCGATCTCAAAGAGCCGCGCGTGCTCCTTATCGATCTCATCAATGCCGGTCAGATAGTCCTTCGTGAGTTCGTATTTCATACTCTGCTCTCCTTTTCCTTTCGTTTAGTCCCAGCCTTGCAGTTCCCAGTACCGCTCTGCCGCGTCGACAAAGGCGTAAAACCCATTCGTACGTGCGGTGTCGGTGGTGATGTGTGTGAGTTTCCAGCGGCCATCCGCCTGCCGCGCGAGCTCCATCGTGACGGAGCCCTCGGGCAGGAGCCGCCCATAGGCGCTGTCATCGCCGCGCACAAGACAGATGACATGTGCGCGGTCGCCCTCGATCACGGCGGGCTCGATGCTGGCCGTATAGTGCGCAGCAAAGGCACGCACCTCGTCCGAGCCCCACCGCGCATTGCCGTCCGCCTTCGTCACGGGCATGCGCTGCGCATCGAAGTAGAAGTCCAAGAGACTGTGGGCAAAGCCGATGTACTCTGCGCTGTGCTGCGCCATATAGGTGCGCATGAACGCGCTGTCATGACGGAAGAACCAGTCGGAGGGATGCCGCTCGTGCAGCTCCGTGATGTGCTCCGCGAGGAGCGTGCTCACATCCGCGTACATCGAGCTGAGTACGGCCTCCTCATCGACATACTGATCGAAGAGCTCCCGATCCTCGGTCATCACGGCACGTGCGATGTGACGGAGTGCCGCCTCCGGCGTGCGGTCGCGATGATAACAGTAGCCCGTGTACGCACCGCCGATGAGTACGGCGGTGAGGAGCAGGATCGCGCCAAGGCGCAGACTGCGGATCATAGCGCTCCCTCCTTTTTATGGATCCGTTTGCTTCAATGCTCTTATACGCCGCTCCGCCATGCCCGCCGCATAGGCGAAATGCTCGCGCAGGTAGGCATCCACGCGCTCGCCGATGTATTTCTTGCCCATGAGGTCGGGGTGCAGACCGTCGGTTGTGTATGCTGCCTCAAGCTGTCCGTCTGCGTCCGCGAGAATGCTGGAGACATCGATGCTGTACTCCTGCTGCAGGATCCAGTTGTTGATATAGTCGCGGTGTGCCCACCAGTCGGACGGCGGGGCCTGGATCGTCATACGCGCGGTCATCAGCGCGGGACGGATCGGTGTCGCTGTTAGGAAGATCGGCGTAATTCCGTGCGCCATGCATTTCTCGCGCAGCGCGGCGAGGTTGCGCACGCTCTCCGCGCCGTAGATGCCGCTACGGAAGTCGTTGACCCCGCCCATGATGATGAGGACGCGCGGGGAAAACGGCAGTACGTCGCGCTCAAACCGCGCAAGCATCTCCTCCGTCGTGTCGCCGCTGTGTCCGAGGTTCTTCACGGGAACGGTGCAGTACGTCTCCCAGTCGTAGAGTGTGTACGAGGGCGGCACGGTGATCGCGCCGCCGCCGTGGGTAATGCTGTCGCCAAGCGCGGCGATCGGCGTTCGGTCAGCGACGGTGAATGTCCCGTAGTTCGACCAGTTCGAGATCGGTGTGCCCGTGCGCGTGAGGCCGCGCACGCGGTAGAAATAGTGCCCCGGAACGGTGAACGGCATGTCATCGTAGACATCGTACTCACCTGCGCGCAGCGTATGAAGATAGCGGTCATGCGCGCCCTCACGGCGATAGACCTCAACCTCGTGCACCATCTGCCCCGCGAGCGGGATCCATGCGTAGACGGGGTAGAGCGGTGCATACGGCATGTCCGCATACTCGGTCGTCAGGACGGGCGCGGCAGGATCTGCCTTCTCCCCGCGTACGGGGCGCAGCTCCGACCAGTCGGCAAGCGGTGTCCCGTCGTAGCTCAGCGGCCGCACGCTCCAATAGAGTGCGTCGATCGGGCCATGTTTCGCAAGCGGCAGGTGCAGTCCCGTCGTGTAGACGCGCTCCATGAGCTGCCGCACCTGCATCGTACCGTTCGGCAGTCTCTCCGCAAGCTGCACGGCATAGCGCACTGCGGCAGGATAGGGCTGCCAGTGCAGCAGCACGGAGGAGGGCTGCTGTGTCTCGCCTGCAGGGGCGTGCGGCTCCTCCGCCGCACGCGCGCGCAGTGCCGCGGCCTGCGCCGTTATGTCCTGCATCACGCGCTCCGCCTCCCACGCTGCCTGCTGTGACGCATGGCGCGGTGCAGACTGCGCCGCCTCTGCGGGCAGGGGCGTGAGCATTGTACAAAGGACAAGAAGTCCCGCTGCGCTCCGCCCGAATATCCCAAATCGCATTTAGTCCTCTTCCACATGTCTGATGTATTCTTCCCCGATGGCCTCCCGTACCGACGCAAGCGTCGGTGCAAGCAGCCGGCGGGCCTCCGTGTGCGTCGGCGCTGCCGCCGTAACGCGCACGAGGCAGCCGTCCTCCTTCGCATAGGTCGCAACGGAGGGATTCTCCCCGTCAACAAGTGCGCCGAGGCGGTCGGCAACGGGCGACTCGCCGACGGGCAGCCCTTTTTCCGCCATGGAGTAGAGTTTGATGTTCATGGAGACAAACACCTTGTCGCTCTTCTTGCGCAGGAATTTCGCGCACGCCGTCTCGAACATCGGCACCATCTCCTTCGGCGGGCCGGGCAGCATGACGCACGCACGCCCGTCCTTCTCGATGATGACGCCGGGCGCGGTGCCGTGGTCGTTCTGGAGGACGAGTGCGCCCGAGGGCACGGTTGCCTGCTTGCGCATGCTCTCGGAGAGCGGTACGCCGCGCTTTGCCGCGCGTTCCTCCAGCCGGCGCAGTGCCTCCGCATCCTCGACGGGGGTGCAGCCGAAATAGGAGATGAGCATCTCCTTCGTCAGATCGTCCTTCGTGGGGCCAAGCCCGCCCGTCGTGATCACGCAGTCCGCGCGTGTATACGCGATGTCGAGCGCACTGCGCAGACGCGCGGGGTTGTCGCCGACGACGGTCTGATAATAGGCATCGTGCCCCATGTGCGCGAGGGCACGTGCAATATGCTGTGCATTCGTGTTGACGATGCTGCCCATGAGCAGCTCTGTGCCCACGCTGATGATTTCTACGATCATTAAGACGCCTCTTTTCAATCAATAGGATGTCAAAGCTATTTTACTATAAAAGTCCTATATAGAAAAGGTGATTTCATGTTTTTTGTCGAAAATATTACGATGACCACATCCCTATGCGTGCTCCACGCAAACACCGTGTTTTCTTTTATCATTACTTTTGACAAATCACCGCTCTGATGATACGTTATGATAGAATACCATACGATACTGAAAACACAGAGGAAGAACTACGTTGAAACAAATCATTCTGAATGCGGACGATTTCGGGCGGCATGTGCTCATCAACCGCGCCGTGGAACGGGGTGTGCAGGACGGGGTTCTGCGCTCGGCGACGGTCATGCCGGGCGGCGCCGCCTTTGACGATGCGGCGGCGCTTGCCGCACGCACGCCTACGCTCGGCATCGGCATCCATCTGACGCTCGTGAACGGGAATCCCGTCCTGCCGCCCGCCGCGATCCCGTCGCTCGTAACGGAGGCGGGTACCTTCGTGGACGATCACACGGCATTTGCCGTGCGTCTCCTGCGCGGTGCGGTGAACCTCGATGAGGTACGTGCAGAGCTCGCGGCGCAGCTGCGGCGCGTCGAGGCGGCAGGGATTCACCCGACGCACGCGGACAGTCACCAGCATATGCACGTTCTGCCGGGTGTGATCGACATTGTGCTCGATCTCTGCCGCGCGGCAGGCGTCCCTGCAATGCGCGCGCCGCGCGCGCCGCTCTTTGCGGGAAACTTCGGCGGCATCGGACAGCTCGTCGGGCGCACGGGGCTTGCCGTCCTCGCACGACGCGCGGCGACAAAGGCGCAGCGGTGCGGCATCCGCGTGCCCGATCACTTCGCCGGCATCGTCGCGGGCGAGGCAGTGGATACAGAGACACTCACGCAGATTGCAGTTTCGCTCGGAGACGGTGTGACCGAGGTGATGCTTCACCCCGGCACGGACAACGCCGTACTCATCCGCGACTGCCTGTGGAACCACGACTTTGAGGCGGAGCTTGCCGCGGTCTGTGCGCCCGGCGTACATGATGCACTCGCCGTAGTGGGCGCGGAGATCGTCAATTTTCGCATCTATGGAGACTAGGAGGGACGCATGGACAAGATCACCATCATCGTTCCCTGCTACAACGAGGCAGAGGTTGTCCCGCACTTCTATGATGCGGTGGAGACGGCAACGGCGGACATTCCGGACGCAGCGTTCACCTATCTCTTTATCGACGACGGCAGCCGCGACGCAACGCTCACGGCGATCCGTGCGCTCGCCGAGGTGCACACAAACGTCCGCTACATCAGCTTTACGCGCAACTTCGGCAAGGAGCCTGCGATGATGGCAGGGCTCGACTACGCTGACGGCGACGCGGTCATCCTGATGGATGCGGATCTCCAACATCCGCCCTCGCTGATCCCTGCGATGGTCATGCATTGGCGCGCGGGTTATGACGATGTCTGCGGCAGGCGCACGGACCGTGCGGATGAGACGTGGTTCAAGCGCACAATGGCAAATCTCTTCTACCGCTCAATGCAGTCGGTCAGCCGCTTTACCCTCCAGCGCGACGTGGGCGACTTCCGCCTGCTCGATCATCGCTGTGTCGCGGCACTGCGTCTGCTGCGCGAGAATCAGCGGTTTACAAAGGGGCTCTTCACATGGGTCGGCTTCAAGAAGAAGGAGATCCCATTCCATGTGCAGCCACGTGCGGCGGGCAGGACGACGTGGAGCTATCCCGCGCTGCTCTCGCTTGCCATTGAGGGCATCACCTCGTTTACAACGGCACCGCTGCGTCTGACGACGGTGCTCGGCCTCATGGTCTCGGCGCTCGCCATTCTCTACATGCTCGTCGTGCTCGTCGATGCGCTGATCTACGGTGACCCCGTCGCGGGCTATCCGACGCTCATGACGGTGCTGCTCTTCCTCGGCGGCGTACAGCTGCTCTCGCTCGGCATCATCGGCGAGTACCTCGGGCGCGTGTTCACGGAGAGCAAGCACCGCCCGTGCTATCTGATCGACGAGCGGGACGGAGAAAAATTCGACTATGCCAACCTGCACAGGGAGGGGAAGTAGTGCACGCAGATACGCTTCGTACGGGACTGGTCGCGGGCGCGGTCTTTCTGTTCATGCTGACGCTGAACCACTTGATGCCCGTCCACCGCGACGACTACGACTATTCGATGGTGTGGAAAACGGGCGCACACCTCGCCTCGTTCTCCGACGTATGCGCCTCCGGCGTGCAGCATTACCTCCTCCACGGCGGGCGCACGGTCACGGTGTTCTGCCTGCAGCTCTTCCTCTGGCTCGGGAAGACGGCGTTTGACATCGCAAACGCGCTGATGTTCCTCGCGCTCGTCGTACTCGTGACCATGCACGCGCGCCGCACCCTTGCTTTCTGGAACGCCCCGTATCGCTTTGCAGCGGCGGCGCTCCTCCTCTGGCTCACCCTGCCGCATTTCGGCGAGGTCGCCGTCTGGAAGAGCGGCTCGACGGTCTACCTCTGGTCGGCGGTGCCCGCATTCCTCTTTCTCCTGCCGTACAACCTCGCGCTGAAAAATGCAGCCACAGGGACAGGTGTACGGCGCACATGGGCGATTCTTCCGATGCTCCTGCTCGGCGTTCTCGGCGGCTGGTCGATCGAAAATCTCGCCGTCACGGTCGTCGCCGTCGCATGCGGGGCATCTCTGTATGCGCGGCGGCGGTACGGCACCTGCCCCGCATGGATGACTGCGGGGGCATTCGGTGCGCTCCTCGGTCTCGTTGGCCTTGTCGCCGCCCCCGGCAACTACGTCCGCTACGATGTGCAGGGGGCGGGCAAGGGCATACTCGCGCACATCGGCAATCAGTTCGCGGGGCAGGGCGAGATGCTGCTCTACCTCCTGCCCGTCCTGCTGCTCATCCTGACGGCATGGCGGCTCTATCGACGCATAGAGGCGCACATGGAGGTCTCCCCCGCAGGGCGCACAGGGGCAGGAACGATCGTACTTGCCGCCGTCCTCGTCCTGCTCACCCTCTCGTATTTCACGGGCGGCTGGCTTGCGAGTGCGCTCCGCGATCTCATCATCAGCGGCGTGCTCACCCCGCTCGGACATACCAAGCCGAAGACGATTCACCTCTTTACGAATCTCATGAGCGGATTCGAGGAGATGGCGATCTACTGGCTGACGATCCTTCTCTTCTACGCACGCGTCAAGCGGCAGCTCGGGCTGACCGCAGCGGCGGTTCGCACGGTGGCAACGCGCGTGCCCATATCCGCAGTGCTGCGCCGCCATCCCGCTGCACGCTATGCAGCGTTCCTCATGCTGCTCGCCGTCTGCAACAACCTCGTCATGCTTGCCGCGCCGACCTTCCCGGGACGTGCCGCGTTCAGCTCCGCGGCGATGTTCGTCACGGCGGCACTCGCTCTGCTCAACGATCCCGTGCGCAAGGCGATGTTTACGGATGCGGCACGCCGCACACTCTGCGCTGCTGCCCTCCTCCTCTTTGCCTACACGGGCACGGCGGCACTCCTCATCACGCAGGAGATGGGCGCAGCGGATGCGGCGCGGATCGCGCAGATCGAGAACGCCCGTGCACGCGGTGAGACCGTCGTCCACTTCCCCCGCATCGAGCGTACGAACCGCGCCCTGCGCCACATTTACTACGAGGACTGGGACAACACCGTCACGAAGGAGGGCGCGATGGAGTACTTCGGACTGACGGATATCGTGGTGGAGAAATGACATTTCACCCTGTCTGTGCTACAATACAAACGGAATCTCTACATGTTTGAAAGGAGCTGCATACATCCTTGGACAGTTCCCTATCCGATCTTCTCGCACTCATCCTGCTCGTCATCTGTCTCTCGGCGAATGCCTACTTTGCACGGATCGAGGCCGCACTCACCGCGTCCCATCGCGGCCGGCTTGAGCGCCTCGCCGATGACGGCGACAAGGACGCAGCGCATGCACTCGCCCTGCTCGAGCACCATACCCCGCCGCTTGCCATGGCACAGGCGGGCGTTACCTGCACGAGCCTCCTCACAGGGCTCGGGATCGGCCTTCTCGTCGCACCGACCTTCGGCCGTTTCCTCGCAAAACTCCTGCCCGGCATGGAGGTATTTGCCGCCGCGCTTGTCCTCAGCATCCTCGTCATGACCGCGCTCACCCTGCTCTTTGGCGACTTTCTACCCAAGCAGCTCGCACTGCAGGATCCCGAGGGTATCCTCATGCGCAGCCATCGCGGCATCCGTCTGCTCACACGCCTCACGGCGCTGCCGATCGCTGCGCTCGTCTCCGCCTCACGCGGCCTGCTGCTCCTCGTCGGCATCAATCCCGAGAACCGCGCCTCCGCTACCGAGGATGCCGTCAAGGATCTCATGGAGCAGGGAACGGAGGACGGCACCTTTGAAAAGGCGGAGCAGGATATGGTTGACCGCATCTTCCACATGAGCGACCAGACCGCCTCCGCGCTCATGACCCCGCGCACGCAGATCGCGTGGATCGACCTCGCCGAGACCCGCAGTGAGCAGCTGCGCATCATCCGCGCGGCCGCGCACGAGGTATTCCCCGTTGCGTACGAGAACCTCGACGATTTTCGCGGTGTCGTCTACGCGAAGGAACTCCTCGATGCGGTCTTGGACGGCGCAGAGCTCAACCTCGCGGACTACATTCGAAAGCCCCTCTTCGTCCCACGCACCATGGAGGGACTGCGCGTCCTTGAGAAATTCCGCACGGGCGCGATCCATGAGGCGGTCGTCCTCGACGAGTACGGCGGTGTCGTCGGCTTCATCACCATGGGCGACATCATGGAGGAGATCATCGGCAGCGCGGACGACGACGCCCCCACCGGCACGCGTACCGGCGCGGAGGAGACGGCAAGCTGGGTCTTTGACGGGCTCTTCCCCATCGACGAGTTCAAGGAGGAGTTCGGCATTGACGAGCTGCCCGACGAGGATCACGACCACTTCCACACACTTGGCGGCTTCGTCACCGCGCAGATCGGCCGCATCCCGAAGGTCGGCGAGACCTGCGTATGGGACGCGTACACCTTTGAGGTGCTGCGTATGGACCGCGCGCGCGTCGCCCAGATCCGCATGACGCGGACGGAAGCACCACCCGAAGAATAATGGAAAGACACAGAGGGAGAAATACCATGAACGAACGCATCTACAACTTCAACCCCGGCCCCGCCGTCCTGCCCGAGGACGTGCTGAGAGAGGTACAGGCAGAGCTCCTGAACTTTAACGGCACAGGCATGTCCATCCTCGAGATCAGCCACCGTGCGCCCGCCTACGACGAGGTACATCAGCAGACAAAGGCGGACATCAAGGAGCTCATGGGGCTCGGCGACGACTACGATGTCGTCTTCACCGCCGGCGGCGCAAGTCAGACCTTCGCCCTCATTCCGCTGAACTTTGCCACCGTCGCACATCCCGGCAGCTATGCCCTCTCCGGCTCATTTTCCGAAAAGGCATACGAGGAGGCCGTAAAACTCGGGGTCGGTACCGTCGCCGCCTCGACCAAGGAGGAGGACTACGTCCGCGTCCCGCGCCAAGAGGAACTCAACATCCTTCCCCGCGCCGCCTACCTCCACCTCTGCCTCAACAACACCATCTACGGCACGGAGTACCACTACACGCCGCAGACGAACGGCATCCCCCTCGTTGCCGATATGTCCTCCGACATCCTCTCGCGTCCGTGGGATTTCTCCTCCTACGACTTCATCTACGCGGGCGTGCAGAAGAACCTCGGTCCTGCGGGCGTTGTGCTGAACGTCGCAAAGAAGAAACTCCTGGAGAGCAGCCCCGCCGAGCTCCCGACCATGCTGCGCTATTCGACCTTCCAAAAGAACGACTCCCTCTACAACACACCGCCCGTCTTTGCCATCTACATGGTCGGCAAGACCGTCCGCTGGATCAAGGAGCACGGCGGCCTCGCCGCCATGGGCGAGGCAAACGCGCAGAAAGCCGCTCTCCTCTACGATGCCATCGACAGCTCCGACGGCTTCTACCGCGGACACGCCGAGAAGGACAGCCGCTCGCGCATGAACGTCACCTTCCGCCTCGCGAGCGAATCCCTGAACGACGACTTTGTCGCACAGGCAAAAGAGCTCGGCCTCAGCGGCATCAAGGGACACCGCAGTGTCGGCGGTATGCGCGCCTCCATCTACAATGCCATGCCCCTCGCAGGAGTCGAGAAACTTGCAGAGTTTATGGCAGCGTTTCGAAAGAAGCACTGATTTCGATTTCACACAAAAAGCGCGGCAACACACGCCGCGCTTTTCTGCGTCCGGAAGCACTTGCCAAAGATTTGCTTTCCCGATAAAATAGGAGTAGATCAGAAAGGAGGTACGTGCATGGATGTGCGCCGCAAGGAATACCTTGAGAAAATCAAGCAACTTCGGTTGATGGATGACACATTCTTTAACAGCTGCTTTGACGATAATATCCCCTGTATGGAGGTCGTGCTTCGTGCTGTGCTGGGCAATGACCGTCTGCGCGTGACGGAGGTTATCACACAGCAGAGTGTGCCGAATCTCTACGGACGTGCCGTACGATTCGACGCGCTTGCGACCGATGGCGAGACCATTTACGATGTGGAGATCCAGCGCAGCGACGAGGGAGCGATTCCACGTCGTGCGAGGTTCAACAGCAGCATGATTGATTCTCGTGAGGTCAGTAAAGGAACACTCTTCCCCGATCTGCCGGAAACCTACGTCATCTTCATCACGGAGCATGACGTATGGAAACGTGAAAAACCGCTCTATAAGGTGCGCCGAACATTCGAGGATACCGAGGAAGTATTCGACGACGGCGCGCATATTCTCTACGTCAATGGAGAATGCCGGAGCGAAAGCCCGCTCGGGCGTCTCATGCACGACTTCTTTTGCAGTGATCCGAACGATATGTATAGCGACGTGCTCGCTGAGCGCGTACGCTTTTTCAAAGAAGATGAAAAGGGGGTTGCAGCTATGTGCAAGGTAATGGAAGAACTGTATAACGAAGGTGTTGCGGAAGGAACTATGCAAGGAGAGGTGCGTGGTGCAGAGACAGAACGCCTGAAGAACATCAAGAGCCTGATCCAGCGCATGGGAATCTCCGCCGAAGCCGCGATGGACGCGCTGAGTATTGCAAAAGACGAGCAGTCCAAGTATCTGGCACTCCTATAACAGAGAAAGATGCATCACGTTTCTCCAAAAAGTGATGCACTGTCCACCAGAGTATTGTCCCCTCGTCCCGCCTGTCCATGCAAATAACAGGGTATGGATACCACCACAAACACGGGTATTCTGCAAAAAAGGCCTCGGACAAGGGACAAAAGAGAGCTTTTCGTCCGCTGAGAAGGAAATCAAACAGCCCCTTCCAAGAGCTCAAAAGTGATGCACAAACGAATCTGAGGATGCTGCACGGCATCCTCTTTTTCTATGTCGTAGTCGCAAATTTTACAGCCTCAAAAAACGAGTTCAAAATCTCTAGTGCCCAAAATGTGCCCAAAATCCTATTTTTTGCCCCAAAATGGACACAGAAAAGGCTTCGTGGAAATCTCCACGAAGCCTTATTTTTCAATGGCAGAGAGGGTGGGATTCGAACCCACGGTGGCTCATCACCACACTTGATTTCGAGTCAAGCACCTTCGACCACTCGGACACCTCTCCATGCGCTTATGCGACATGACGCATTATAGCACAGTGAGGGACGCATTGGCAAGGATTTTTTCAGGATACTGCGGCGCGGGGGCAAATGGCAATCCGTCAAACCGCCGCAAGCGCCTCTTCAAGATCTGCAATGAGGTCGTCGACGTGCTCGATGCCGATGGAGAGGCGCACCGTCCCCTCACCGATGCCGGAGGCGGCAAGCTCGGCTTCGTTCATCTGCGAGTGGGTCGTGGTCGCGGGGTGGATGACGAGCGACTTCACGTCCGCAACGTTCGCGAGCAGCGAGAACAGGGTCAGCTTGTCGATAAAGCGGAACGCCGCCGCACGCCCGCCCACGATGTCGAACGTAAAGATGGAGATGCCGCCGTGCGGGAAATACCGCTTATAGATTTCATGGTCAGGATGGTTGGGCAGGGAGGGATGGTTGACCTTTGCCACCTTCGGGTGCTTCGCGAGGAAGTCCACGATCTTCAGTGCATTCTCCACATGGCGCTCGACGCGCAGGGACAGCGTCTCAAGCCCGTGGATGAAGTAGAACGCGCTCTGTGGCGCGATTGCCGCGCCCGTGTCGCGCAGGATGAGCGCACGCAGGTATACGGCAAAGGCGACAGGGCCAAGCGCATCGACAAAGCTCACGCCGTGATAGCTCGGGTTCGGGTCGGTGAGGTGCGGGAAGCGTCCCGATGCCTTCCAGTCAAACGTGCCGCCGTCGACGATCACGCCGCCGAGACTCGCGCCGTGTCCGCCGAGGAACTTCGTCGCCGAGTGCACAACGATGTCCGCGCCGTGCTCGATGGGGCGCAGGAGGTAGGGCGTGGCAAAGGTGTTGTCGATGACGACGGGTACGCCCTGCGCGTGTGCTGCCGCAGTGACCGCCTCGATGTCGATGAGGTCGGCGTTCGGGTTGCCGACAGTCTCGATGAAGACACACTTCGTATTCGGACGGATCGCATCAGCAAAGCCCTGCGCCCCTGCCTTCGGATCGACAAAGGTCACGTCGATGCCCCACTCCTTCACCGTATGTGCGAGGAGGTTGTACGAGCCGCCGTAGATGGTCTGCTGCGCGACGATGTGATCGCCCGCATGGGCGAGCCCCTGGAACGTCGCCGTGATCGCTGCCGCCCCCGAGGCAAACGCGAGTGCCGCCGCGCCGCCCTCAAGCGCCGCGATGCGCTTCTCGAACACATCCTGTGTCGGGTTCATGAGCCGCCCGTAGATGTTGCCCGGATCCTTGAGTGCGAAGCGGTCGGCGGCGTGCTGCGCATTGTGGAACACGTACGAGGTCGTCTGATAGATCGGCACCGCACGCGCATCCGTCACCGGATCCGCCTCCTCCTGCCCGACACGCACCTGCAGGGTCTCAAAACGATATTTTTTTTCGCTCATGGATATACCTCTTTTCTACATCCCCGAAACCATATTTTATTGGTATGAATTATATATAAAACATAGTTTTTGTCAAGCAAAATTTTATATCGAAATCAAATCGCAAAACTATTTAATAATAACTATTGACAAGTAGTTCGCTCTGCGCTATAATGACACACGTAATGAGATACAAAACAGATGCCACGGCATCTGCAGAAGAACAACAAGGTGAAAGGGGAATTACCATGAACAAGGAAATTACAAACGCACTCAACGGATACATCGCCAACATCGGTGTCGGCTACATCAAGCTGCACAACCTCCACTGGAACGTGGTTGGCTCGCAGTTCAAAGCAGTACACGAGTACCTCGAGTCGCTCTACGACGCATTCGCGGATGTGCTCGACGAGAGTGCCGAGATTCTCAAGATCTGCGGTGAGCAGCCGGTTGCGAGCCTCAAGGGCTACCTCGCGATCGCGACGATCAAGGAGCTCGCCGATGAGAAGGTCGATCAGAAGAAGGCACTCGAGTTGACGCTCGCCGACCTCGAACTCCTCCGCGATCAGGCGGCATCGATCCGCGCTCTCGCGGACAAGGACGATGTCTTCGGCATCGCCAACCTCATGGAGGATCACATCGAGAACTACGCAAAGCAGATCTGGTTCCTCCGCTCCATGCTTGCCTAATCCATTTCTCCCGATACATACAGACCGCCGTGCAATGCACGGCGGTCTTTCTATGTTGAAAAATAAGGAGCGGCACCTTTTTGAGGTTGTACCGTTCCCTTATTTCCACAATGTGCGATTATTTTTCTTCCTGCCCTCTGTGCTGCGTCTCCTTCATAAAGAACGCAACGACGACAAGTACGGCTTCGAACGCGACGACGATGATATCGAGTGCCGCCGCATGGCCGAGTGTGCTCGTCAGGAAGCCCATCAAGGGGCCCGAGAAGAACGAGAGGAAGTAGCTCGATGCGCCGACAATGCCCGTTGCGAGACCGATTTGCTGCCGGCTCACGCCGTCCTGTGCAATCGTATAGCCGAGTACGTAGATCGCATGGAGTCCGATGCCCATGACTGCGCCGACGACGTAGAGGAGCGGCGAGTTTTGCGGCATGACGTGGAAGATGAGCAGCGCACAGAGGGCATTGAGCGCAGCGAGGAAGAGCACCGTCGGCTTCCGTCCGAAGCGATCGGCGAAGAAACCCAGAAGGACACCGCTGAGCCCCCCGATGCCATAGATCGCGCCGAAGAACTGCCCCGCCTCCGTCGCACTGAACCCCTTGTACGTCATGAAGAGATACGGTCCCATCGACGCAAATCCCCAGTACGGGATAATGTTCAAAATCTGAATCAACACCGCAAGCCAGACCACTTTATTGAAGCCGACGGTGCGCACCGCCTCGACCAGATGAAGCTGCTTGACATCCTTAGACGTGTCCGTATACTTTGCCTTGAACCCCACGATGAGCAGGAGGCCGAAAACAACCGTCACAGCCCCCATGTGCTGAAGTCCGATGCTCCACTCGCCTGTCGCCTCAAGGCTCCACCCGTAGTAGGCAGGGCCGACATATGCGCCGATCGAGTAAAACGTCATCATAAGGCCGTTGAGCATCGCCCGCGCTGCGGGGAAGATCGAGCCGGCCACCGAGTACATGACAATGTTCCAGCAGCCCTCTGTGACACCGAACATAAAGCGCCAAAACGCCGCGCTGATGAAGTTCGATGAGGTCGTCACGAGCGCCGTCATGCAGCCGAGGCCGACCATGCTCATGACAAGCAGCCGCTTGCGTCCGAAGCGGTCTGCCAGATAGCCTGCGGGAATGTCAATGAGTGCCTGCCCAAGCGTAAAGATCGTGCTGATCGTACCGAGCTGTACAGCGGTCAGCGAAATGCTCGCCGCAACCGCCTTGAGCCCGACACCGAACGACAGACGGTTCGCCGAATAAAAGGCGTAGCCGAGTGCCAGCAGGAACAGTTGAAACCACACGATCTTCGGAATCTCAGAGAATTTCTTTTTCATTGCATCTGCTTCTTTCTGTATGAATTGTTATTGCAAAGCCGGCGGCTTTCCCACAGCGGGTCACTCCTCCTCCGCACTCTGCATCTCCCTGCGGTCGCGGTAGATGTCGGTGATCACAATCTTGATGATGACGATGAAGGGAACGGCGAGGAACATACCCGCCGCGCCGAGGATCTCGCCGCCGAAGACGACGCCGAGGATGACGGCGACGGGGTGGAGGTGGAGGCTTTTGCCGACGAGGGCGGGATAGACGATGTTGTGGTTGACCTGTGTAAGCGCAACGTAGAAGAGCGCCGTCTGCACGGTGAGCTCCCGCATCGCTGCGGCGGTCATAAGTGTGCCAAGGGTCGAGGCGACGGTGGGGCCAAGCACGGGGACAAACTCGCTGATGCCGGAGAGCAGGGCAAAGACCGAGGCATATGGCAGCCCCATCAGTTTGAAGTAGGCGAAGACGACAAGCCCCGTGATGACGCACATGACGATCTGACTGCAGATGTATGCGCGCAGTGCGATGAGCAGGGTATCAAAGAGACGGAGGACGCGCCGCCGCGCCGTGTGCGGAAAGAGATCCGCGAGCCAGAGTTTGATCGTGAGGCCATCCTTCAGGAGGTAGAACGATACGAAAATAATGATGACAAAGTCGACGACCTTCCCGAATGCGATGAGGATAAAGGAGAGTGAGGCGCGCAGCAGGTCCGCACCGACGCTGCGCAGACGGTCGAGGATGTTCACAAACTCATCTTGGATGAAGTCGGTATCCGAAAGAAAGGGAAGCTGCTGCAGACTTTGACCGATGGTCGGCAGCTCCGCGACAAACCGCTGAAAGGACGGAAGGACGGAGCGCGAGATGATGCTCACCAATGCGAGCAGTACGAGGATGAAGGCGATGATGGCGATTGCCGATGCAACCGAGCGCGGCATCCGCCGCGCCTCCATGAAGTCCACGACGGGTTTTAGGAGGAGCTGCAGGAGCAGCGAGAGAAAGATGATGAATGCAAAGTCCTGATAGAACCAGAACGTCGAGAGCAGGAGCGTAAACGTTACGGCAAGAATGATGGATGTGCGGTAGTTGGCAAGATTCATAGGTGCCTCCTTTTTATTTCATCCTCATACGGGCAAGTGCCTCGCGTGCGTCATACGTCCGTCTCGCCTCAATATCCTCCTCGGCACGAGCAATCTCACGGTAGATATGTCTCCGTTCCTGCATGTTTTCGTACGTCTCCATACTCATAAAGACCATGTCACCGTAGCCGTTCTTCGTGACGTAGATCGGCTCGTCACTCGCGTGGCACATCTCCGAGATGCGCGCGGTATCCTTGAGATCCTTGATGGGAATAATCTGTGGCATGATGCACCGCCTTTCTGGAATGGGATAATTATACCATAGTTTATTTGATAATTCGACGGATGAATCGATAACTTTTCACGCGCTCTATTGACCGATGCGGGGAGACCGCTTATACTTTTATTATACGATATGTCTGTTCGTCCGTATGAAGAAGGTGTTCGCCATGCCGATTATCTGTATGTTTGACGGAATCAAAATATATATTTATGTGGAGCGAAACGAACGTCACAGTGTCCCTCATCTCCACGCGTATTACGCTGAGCACAGCATTGTCGTCGATTTCGAGGGAAACGTGCTTGAGGGCAGTCTCCCACGTAAGAAACAAGCGATGCTCGTCGCGTGGACGATGATGCATGAGGATGAGCTGCGCGCGAACTACGATCTGATGCTCGAGGGGCAGCTCCCGTTCCGCATCGATCCACTTCGCTGATCGGAGGTACATCATGCGAATTCATCCCATTGCCGTGAAACCCTTGAGTGATTATATCCTGAGCGTGACTTTTTCCAACGGAGAGCACCGACACTTCGATGTAAAGCCCTATTTGGACATCCCCTTTTTTGCCCCACTCAAAAACATGGAAGAGTTCAAACAAGTCTTTGTCAACGACTTTACTGTCGAATGGAAAAATGGCAGAGACATCGCCCCACATGAGCTCTATGACAGCTCCGTTTCTGCTCCGACGCCTGTATAACAAAACCGCCCTTGTATGACAGAAGGAGTCGATGGAAAATGCTCTGCAAAAATTGCGGAAATCCTGTTGAGGACGGCGCAAAGTATTGTCAGGCGTGCGGCTCAGCGATTGCCACATCTGATGTGCACACACAAATGAGCGGCACTCCGCGTAAACCGGACGAGGGCATTATAGAGAATTTTTTCAAGCTTCATGGGCGTTTGAATCGAAAGAGATTTATCAAGAGATCATTTGCGTTAGCGGGTCTGGCGTTCCCTTGTTTGTTCTTGCTTTTTGCCGTGCTCGATGACACGAAGCCATTTGAAGTCCTGTCAATGGTAACCGCATTTGTTTTCCAGATCGCGAATTATTGTATCGCTGCCCGCCGGTTGGAAGACCTAGGGCATGGTCCGGGTGCGGCACGCCTCATTTTAATTATTGGTATTGTGTCTCTCCCGATTGATGATGAGCATGTCCTTCGGATTTTGTCGTATGTACAGTCCAGTTTTTGGTTCTACTGTGCGGTAAAGAAAGGTACTGTGGGAAAAAATCAATACGGCGAAGATCCCCTGCAGCAAGGAGCAAGCTCATAGTTTTTGAGCATCAGAACATGGATGAAATTGCAATCATTCGACAGCAACGCATAAAAACGCCCCGACCGATGCGGTTGGGGCGTTTCCATTGCAAATCTTACGCTCCGGGGTTCGGAGCCTTTGCCGTCTGCAGACGCGCCATGGCGCGCTTGAGGGCGAGGGTGGCACGCTGTTCATCGATGATGCCGCCCTGTGTATCCGGGCTCTCGCGCAGGAGCTGCAGACGCTCCTGTGCACGCTCGTAGGCGCGCTGCGCGCGGTTGATGTCGATGTCGATCGGCTCCTCCGCAGCAGTTGCGAGAACGGTGATCTTCTCGGGTGTGACCTCCATGAAGCCGCCCGCCACAGCGATGAGCTGTTCCTTGGCGTCGACATGAATCTTCATGGCATGCGGCTGAAGTCCCGTGACGAGGGGGATGTGCTTCGGCAGGATGCCGATCTCGCCGCCCGTGGAGCGGGCGATGAGCATGTCGATATCGGCGGCGTAGACCACGCGGTCGGGAGAGACAATCTCCAGCTGGATGGTCGCCATCGATTATTCCTCCTCTTTGAGTTTCTTCGCCTTCTCGATGGCCTCCTCAATGCCGCCGACCATGTAGAACGCCGCCTCGGGGAGCTCGTCGTACTTGCCGTCGAGGATCTCTCTGAAACCGCGGATCGTGTCCTTGAGCGCGACGTATTTGCCCGGAGAGCCGGTAAAGACCTCGGCAACCGCGAACGGCTGCGAGAGGAAGCGCTGAATCTTACGCGCGCGCGAGACGGTCAGCTTATCCTCGTCGGAGAGTTCCTCCATGCCGAGGATAGCGATGATGTCCTGCAGCTCTTTGTATTTCTGCAGAACCGCCTGCACGCCGCGTGCGACCTCATAGTGCTCCTGCCCGATGACGTTCGGGTCGAGGATACGCGAGGTGGAGTCAAGCGGGTCGACGGCGGGATAGATGCCGAGCTCCGCGATCTGACGGGAGAGAACGGTCGTCGCATCGAGATGCGTGAACGTTGCCGCCGGCGCGGGGTCGGTGAGGTCGTCCGCGGGAACGTAGACCGCCTGCACGGACGTGATGGAGCCCTTCTTTGTAGACGTGATGCGCTCCTGCAGAGCGCCGACGTCGGTCGTCAGCGTCGGCTGATAGCCGACGGCGGACGGCATACGTCCGAGCAGTGCCGAGACCTCGGAACCTGCCTGGATGAAACGGAAGATGTTGTCGATGAAGAGCAGCACGTCCTGTCCCTGCACGTCGCGGAAGTACTCCGCCATCGTGAGCCCCGTCAGCGCGACGCGCATACGCGCGCCGGGCGGCTCGTTCATCTGGCCATAGACGAGCGCGGTCTTGTCGATAACGCCCGACTCGGTCATCTCCGACCAGAGGTCATTGCCCTCGCGGGTACGCTCGCCGACGCCGGCAAAGACGGAATAGCCGCCGTGCTCGGTCGCGATGTTGTGGATCAGCTCCATGATGAGAACCGTCTTGCCGACGCCCGCACCGCCAAAGAGTCCGACCTTACCGCCGCGCGAATACGGGGCGATGAGGTCGACGACCTTGATGCCGGTCTCGAGGATCTGGGTCGACGTTTCCTGGTCGTCGAACTTCGGCGCGGGACGGTGAATCGGCCACGATTCCGTATTCCCGACGGGTGCCGGGTTGTGGTCGACCGTCTCGCCGAGGACGTTAAAGACGCGTCCAAGCGTTGCCTCGCCGACGGGCACCTTGATCGGGGAACCGGTGTCCTCCGCCGCCATGCCGCGCATGAGTCCGTCGGTGGAGCTCATCGCGATGCAGCGCGTGACACTGTCGCCGAGATGCTGCATGACTTCGACCGTGAGATGAATCTCCCGATCTGCCGCTTTGCCGTCGATCTTGATGGCGCTCAGTATCTCCGGCAGTTCGCCCGCCGGAAATTCAATATCTACGACAGGTCCGATGACCTGTACGACTTTACCTTTTGCCAATGGAAAACCTCCTTACCTCCATGCCGCAAAATGCTGCGTACATGGGCGTCACTTGAGTGCCTCGGCGCCGCCGACGATTTCGTTGATCTCGTTCGTGATGCCCGCCTGTCGCACTTTGTTGTAGTACAGATCGAGCTTCCCGATGAGTTCGCCGGCGTTGTCCGTTGCGTTGCTCATCGCGTTCATGCGCGAGGAGAGTTCGCTGGCTGCCGACTGGAGGAGCGCCGCATAGATGGTCGTGAAGAGGTACTGCGGCAGGAGATGCCCCAGTACGGTCTCCGCATCCGGCTCATAGATGTACTGTGCACGCGGCTGTCCGTCGTCCTCCGGCGCTTCGAACGGGAGGAGTTTCACAGCCTCCGGCACGCAGGTGATCGCCGAGACGAAGCGCGTGTAGATCATGTAGACTTCCTTGATGCCGCCCTCCGAAAAGGCTGCGATCAGCTCGTCCGCGATCTTCTGCGCGTGCTGTGCGCGCGGCTTTTCGCTGATGCCGATGTGCTCGCTCACGATGTCAAAGGAGCGATTTTTGAAGAAATCGCGCGCCTTGCGCCCGACGGTGACAATCTGCGTGTTCGCCTTGTCCTCGACCAGCGCCATGGCCGCCTTCAGCGCGTTGCTCGAATAGGCGCCCGCGAGACCTTTGTCCGCCGCCATGACGAGGATGAGACGCTTGCCGCTCTCATGCCGCTCGAGCAGGGGATGCGATACGTCGTCCGCCGCAGCCGCGACGCTCCGAATGACCGCCGCGGTCTTTTCCGCGTACGGACGGTTCGCATTGGCCGCCTCCTTGGCACGGCGCAGACGCGAGGTCGCGACCATGTCCATGGCGTTCGTGATCTGCTGGATGCTCTTGACGCTTCGAATGCGACGACGAATGTCTTGTAAATTGGCCATTTCGTGTCACCTCTCTCCTTACGCTTCTTTGTAGGAGATGGTGTCCTTGAACTCCCCGATCGCCTGCGTGATCTCGGATTCGAGCGCGTCGTCCAGCTGTTTCTTCTCCGTAATCGCCGCGGCGATATTGGGATGCGATGCCCGCATGAACTTGATGAAGTCCGTGTGGAACGTGACGACCTTGTCCACGGGGATGTCCGTGAGGTGTCCGCGCACCGCCGTGAAGATGACGAGCACCTGCTCGGCAACGGAGAGCGGGCTGTACTGCGCCTGCTTCAGCGTCTCGACCATGCGTGCGCCGCGGTCGAGCTGCGCCTTCGTCGCCTTGTCGAGGTCGGAGCCGAACTGCGCGAATGCCGCGAGCTCGCGGTACTGCGCGAGGTCAAGACGCATCGTGCCGGCAACCTGTTTCATCGCCTTGATCTGCGCGGAACCACCGACACGGGAGACCGAGAGACCGACGCTGATCGCCGGGCGGATGCCCGAGTAGAACGAGTCGGTATCGAGCATGATCTGACCGTCTGTGATCGAGATGACGTTCGTCGGGATGTACGCCGAGAGGTCGCCCGCGAGTGTCTCGATGATCGGCAGCGCCGTAATGGAGCCTGCGCCGAGTGCGTCGGAGAGTTTCGCCGCGCGCTCGAGGAGGCGGGAGTGTAAGTAGAACACGTCGCCCGGATATGCTTCGCGTCCCGGCGGACGGCGGAGCAGCAGCGACATGGCTCGGTATGCAGCCGCGTGCTTTGAAAGGTCGTCATAGACGCAGAGCGCATGACCGCCTTTATACATAAAGTACTCCGCCATCGCAACGCCCGCATAGGGAGCGAGGTACTGGAGCGGCGCGCTGTCCGCCGCCGTTGCGGCGACGACGATCGTGTACTCCATAGCGCCGCCGTCTTCGAGTGTCTTGACAACGCGCGCGACGGTCGATGCCTTCTGACCGATGGCGACGTAGACGCAGATACAGTTCTGTCCCTTTTGGTTCAGAATCGTATCGACGGCAATCGCCGTCTTGCCCGTGCCGCGGTCGCCGATGATGAGCTCGCGCTGTCCGCGGCCGATCGGCACGAGGGCGTCGATCGCCTTGAGACCCGTCTGGAGCGGCTCGTGGACGCTCTTGCGGTCCGCGATACCGGGCGCGGGCGACTCGACCGGGCGGAACTCCTTCGTGTCGATGGGGCCCTTGCCGTCGATGGGGCGTCCGAGCGCGTCCACGACGCGACCGATCATCGCCTCGCCGACAGGCACCTGCATAATGCGCCCCGTGCGCTTGACGGTGTCGCCTTCCTTGATGAGGGCTTCGCCGCCGAGAAGCACGGCGCCGACGCTCTCCTGCTCGAGGTTCAGAACCAGTCCGTACACCTCATTGCCAAAGTCGAGCAGCTCGCCCGCCATCGCCTTGTCCAGGCCGTAGATGTGGGCGATACCGTCGCCGACCTCAAGAACGGTGCCGACGTCGTTGACGTTCAGGTCGACGTCGTAGTTCTTGATTCGTTCCTTAATTATGGAAGTAATCTCTTCCGGATTCATTTTCATATTTCGCTGTCACCCCGCTAGTTCGCCATTAACTCTGCCGTCATTGCTGCGAGACGTCCCTTGATGCTGCCGTCGATGCGGCGGTCGCCGATGCGCACCACCACGCCGCCGATGAGCGAGGGATCGCGGTGCTCGCGCAGGGATACCTGCTTGCCCGTGATGCGTTCGAGTTTCTCCGTCAGCTCCTGCAGCTGTGCGGGCGCGAGCGCGTCCACCGTCGTGACGTCCGCCACGGCGATGCCAAGCTTCTCGTTCGAGAGCTGGACGAAAATCGTGCTGATCGCGTCGAACACCATCATGCGCCGCTTGTCGACGAGCAGCAGGAGGAAGTTCAGCACCGTCTCACGCACGCCGCCCTCGAACACCTCCTTCAGGAGGGACTTTTTGTCCTCCGGCTGGATGTTCGGGTTGCAGAGATACGCCTTCAGCTCCGGGCAGTCATGATAGAGCTGCTGCACCTTCGCCAGATCTGCGCCGTACTCTTTGAGCGCGTTGTCCTCACAGGCAAGCTCGAAGATCGCGCGTGCGTACTTGCGTGCAAGTTCCATGTTCAGCATGGTGCATCACCAATCTTGTTCGCGTCGAGTTTTGCGATAAACTCGCCGATGATGGCATCGTTGTCCTTCGCCTCCAGATTCTTCTGGATGATCTTGCCCGCCGCTGCGAGCGACAGTGCGACAACCTCTGCCTTCAGCTGCTCGACCGCATGGGCACGCTCGCGCTCCATCTGGACCTCGGCAGCCTTCTTCATCTGTTCGATCTCGCGCTTCGTTGCCTGGATGCTCGCCTCGCGCTCCTCGCCGGCACGCTTCTCCGCCTGATCGACGATCTCCTGTGCCTTTGTACGCGCGGCCGCAAGCTGTGCCTTGTACTCATTCAGCGTCGCCTCGGCAGTAGCCGCGTCCGCATCTGCCTTTTCGATGCTCTCGGCGATCTTTGCCCTGCGCTCATCCATCATGCGGACAATCGGCTTATACGCCACCGCACGCAGGAGTGCAACGAGAATCAGGAAGTTGATGATTTGGACAGGCAGCGTCCCGTTGAGATCAATCAGCCCTTGCGTAATTTCGCTCAATTCCTATGCCCCCTTTGCAAAATCCGTGCAATTCATACTTCTTAGTGAATCAGCGGATTTGCATAGAGCATGATGATGCCGAAAACGACGCCGATGATGGCAAGTGCCTCGATCAGACCGACCGAGATCAGTGTACGCGTAAAGAGAACGCCGCCCGCCTCCGGCTGACGTGCCAGGCCCTCGATGAAGCGACCCGTGACAAGACCGTCACCGATGCCCGCGCCGATCGCGGCAAGACCAAAGCAGAGACCCGCACCGATAAGAGCGCCTGCGACCATGATTGCGTTTTCCATGAAAAGATCCTCCTTAAACAGTTGAACAAAATCTTAGATTGTGTGCGTTTGCCGCACGTAAAACCTGAAAAATCAGTGACCGCTGTCCGTCTTAATCGCTGCACCGATGTATGCCGTCGAGAGCATCGTAAAGACGAGCGCCTGCACAATACCGACGAACACACTGAACGCCAGCCAGATCACCGAGGGGATGGTGGAGCCATTCCCGAGAAGCTGCAGCAGGATGTGAATGAGAATCTCACCCGCCAAGATGTTGCCGAATAGACGAAACGACAGCGTGATCGGTTTCGCAACCTCCTCGACAATGTTGATGATGATGAACGGTGCGACCGGCTGGAAGAAATGCGCCACATAGTGCATCCCCTTCACCGCGAGCCCCAGCACATGCATCATGACGATGACCAGCAGAGCCAGTCCCAATGTGGTGTTCAGATCATTTGTCGGCGATGCCATCGTCGGAATCAGACCGATCCAATTCGACACGAGGAGGAACAGGAACAGCGACACGATGAACGTGGACAGGAATCCACGTCCGCGCGGGCCCATGTTCTCCTCGACCTGGTCATGAAGCGCCTCGATCACCGTCTCCATCATCATCTGCCAGTTCGACGTCGGCACAACCCTGAGATTGCGCGTCGCGAGCCAACCGATGAAGAGGACGACGACCATCGAGATCCACGTCATCACCAGCGTCTGCGAATTGAAGGTAAATCCGGCGATCTGCACTGCCTCGCGAACACCGATTTCGTGCATAACCTCTACCTCCCTCGGGGGGATCTCCCCCAGTTACCTACCGAGGTTCTAAGAACCTCGTCTATCGGCGCGTATCGTCCGCACGATCAGCTGCACCATCATGATCGCGTGCGTGAGGAGAAAGCCTCCCACCGCCGCAAAGAAATAATGCACCCCCGCCGTCGTTGCCGCCCAGAGGACAGCCCCGATCAGCACGAGCATCAGCACCAACCCCACCTGCACCTGCGACGTTCCCGCCGCCCCCAGACGCGCTGCACGCATGATGCGCTGCGCCATCTGTGCAAAGTAGAGTGCCGCCGCCCCTGCGCCTGCGAGCATCGCACCAACGTGCTGCAGCTCCCCCATGAGGAGAAGCGTGCCGCAGCCCACGAGTGCCGCCGCCGCAAACGAGAGGACAATCTGCCTCCGATACGCCGATAAAACCTGCCTCATATTCCTCCTCCGACCGCACGCAATGTAATCCGAAAAGACGCAAGAAAACCGCCCCCACATTCCGCTTGGACTGCAGAGCCGCACATCGCGTACCGCCTTCGTTGAATATCAGTACCTTTACGTGATTCGACGCAAAAAACGAAACTCCTTCCACAACTGTATACATCAAGAAAGGATTTTTGAATTTTCCGTCAACATCATAAGGCATGGCTATGAATCCACCGTTTTGCGATTCATACCCCTTATCGCATATTATACGGGCTTCCCGCCTTTTATGCAACCTTGTTTTAATAGTTCTTTTCAATTTAATATTGTAATGTACGATGGGCTTTGCTACAATGGGCAAAATGCAGAGAGGAGATGCGCACATGACCATCGAGGGAGCCGTCATCATCGAGAAGGGCGTGACCTTCGCCATCATCCATGTCGCCCCCGAGGTCACGCGCTACACCATCAAGTCGACGCAGACCCGCCGCGCCCTCATGCGCTTCTTCCCCGGCATGCCGATCATCCTCATGAGCCTCACAAACGACGGCAAGCCCCAATACTACGGACGCAAGGACATCGTGGAGTTTTTAAGCAGCATTCGGCTGAACCAGATCCCGTGGAAGAAATATCATATTGTATAATAAAAAGCGCAGCCACACACGCAGCTGCGCTTTCCTATTTTTCAACGTTGCCTTTACTCTGCCGGGATGATGAACGAGAGGGAGCTGAAGATCTTCTTCGTCACGATCGGATTGTCCGTCGGGAATCCGACCTCAACGCCGATGACATTGAGCCCGTTGTTTGCAATGCGCACAGAGATTTCGCCGTTCGCATCTGCCTGCATCTCATTGGTGAGGTCGCCAAGCACATCCGCGATCACGGGCGCATTCGCATACGGCGCGCCGTCCTTGTAGATGCGCAGACGGAGCGTATCGCCGCGCCGCAGCGTCAGCGGGTTCACCTCGGGCACAATCTGGATCGGCACATTGTAGATGCCCGCCGGCTTCACGGCCTCGTTCCAGTAGTGCACATTGTACTTGTACGCATACGTCACTGCCTTCAGATTCTCGATGTTCGAGAAGTCACGCGTCTTGATGACCTTGCCGTCCGTTGTTTTTGCAAAATAGCCGTAGTCAAAGAACGTCGCCGTTACGCCGAGATCGTCCCCCGGCACAATGCTGATGTTCTTCTCGCCGTCCACGCGCTCCACTGTGGTCGGCTGGAAATTCACGTCATAGGCATCAATGCGCTGCACGCAGTCGGGGCTGTAGGCATTATCGAGCGGCCCCTCACCGAGGACGAGCGCCTTCTGATCCAGACGGTTCGCATAGAACACGCCGTGTGCATCTGCCGGCACCGCATACATTCCAAGCCCCATTGCTGCGCCGAGTGCTGCTGCCAAAAGTTTTTTCTTCATCGAATATCCTCCCATCGGAAAACAAGATGTGCGCGGGAAAGTCCCGCCATTGATATCATTATAGTATAACTAATTCCCGTTTGCAATAACACAAAATTCTTTTGCTCTTTTTACTTTTCTTAGTAAATACTAATCGATTCCTCATCTTGTTTTATCCTTCATTTGAGATATTCGAATTGGGACTATGCTGAAGGAGGAATATCTATGCACGTTGTAAAATCCATCGCTCTCGCCGTGCTCATGCTCGCGCTCACCGTCTGCACGGTCGGCACGAGTGAGGCGGCGGCCAAGTGGGACGGCGGCAGCATCCGCGTTGTCGGCCTTGGCATCGCCCCCGTCGACGCGCGTGGGCCGCAGGCAGAGGCGCTTGCCCGACGCGCTGCGCTCAGCGATGCCTACCGTCAGCTCGCCGAACAGGTGAATGGCGTGAACGTCGATGCCATGACGACCGTCGAGAATCTGATGCTCGTGAACACGACCGTCCGCACACATGTGAGTGCACTCATCAAGGGGGTGGCCATCGTCGAGGAAGTACAGCAGCGTGACGGCTCCTACACAGTGACCATCGAGCTGCCCGTCTACGGAACAGGCTCACTTGCGAGCACAGTCTTCGCACCGAACAAGGTGCCTGAGGCATGGACGCCGCCTGCGAGCGTCTACGCCCCCTACACGCCGCAGACCTCCTATGACACCACGGGCTACGGCACGTATGACCGTACACAGACGCGGGGCAATACGGCGGGCACAGGGACGCCACCTACCCCGCTCCACCCGACAACCCCTGCGGTTATCCCGAACTCGCTTCGTCCAGACGCCCCTGCAGTGACAGCACCTGCCGCACCGAGCGAGCCCGCGCCGCTTCGTCCGTCGCATCCGACACCGCAGACCCCAACGCCCCCCTCCGCTCCCGCACCTGC
>CAJPQT010000009.1 GCA_905372865.1 uncultured Centipeda sp. | reverse complement strand
GAAGGGGAAAATATGGGAATGGGGGGATGGGGGAAATGGGGATTTATTTGATAACCGCCGCGCACCATTTACTTAGGAATTTGTCTCGAAAGGAGACGGCGCGCTGCGGATCAAACCAAATGTAACAAATCTCTGAAAGAATAAGATGTCATCAATTTCAAATCTTTTTGATTATTCTACAATAATCAGAACTGCAGAGCAATCATACATCTCGTCATTTTAGGGGGAGAATCCTCTCTTTTCTATTGTTTCCCACGGAGTTCACGCTGCGCCTCGAAGAAATGGAAGATCGCCTCCGCCGAAGGACGATTCATTCCGGGGACACTAGCGAGTTCATCGACCGAAGCCGCCTTAATCTTGTCCAGCGTTCCGAAGTGCGCCCAGAGTGCCTGACGCCGCTTCGGCCCGACACCGACGATATGATCCAATACAGAAACGAGGTTGCGCTTGCCGCGCAGCTTCCGATGAAAGGTGATCGCAAAGCGGTGCGCCTCATCGCGGATGCGCTGGATGAGATAGAGCGATTGGCTGCGGCGCGGCAGTTCGACAGGTTCGACGTTGCCCTCGGTAAAGACGAGCTCAAACTGTTTCGCAAGTCCAACCACAGGCACATTCTTATGCCCCGCCTCGTTTCGGATGATTTCAAGTGCGGAGGAGAGCTGCCCCTTGCCGCCGTCGATGATGATGAGGTCGGGCAATTCATCCTCCGGCAGTCCAACGTAACGCCGCGTTGTCACCTCGCGCATGGAGAGGAAGTCGTCGGGCTTGCCCTCGGCGCTCTTGATCTTAAAGCGGCGGTAGTCCGACTTCTTCGGCATACCGCCCTCGAAGACGACCATCGAGGCAACGGTCTCCTGCCCCTGATTGTGCGAGATATCAAAGCACTCCATGCGATGCGGCGGCTTCTTGAGCCCGAGATAACGCCCAAGCTCCTCGACCGCGCCGAGCGTCTGCTCATCGGCGAGGCTGCGGCGCGTCTCTTCGTCCGCGAGAAATTTCTCCGCGTTCCCCGTCGCCATCATGACGAGATCGTGCTTTGTTCCGCGCTGCGGCGTGAGGAGCGCGACCTTTCCCCCGCCCTTCTTCTCCGCAAGCCAGCGCTCGATGATCTCCTGCCCCGCCGCATCGATCGTATGGGGCAGCAGCACCTCGCGCGGGACAAATGTCGCTTGGTTGTAGTACTGTTCAAGAAAGGCACGCAAGATATCCGCATCGCTCTCCTCCTCGCTCCCGCGCAGGAGGAAATGCTCGCGCCCGATCATCTTGCCGCCGCGGATGAAGAAGATCTGCACGCAGACACCCGCTGCAGAGTGCGCCATGCCGATCGCATCCTGATCGCCCGCGCCCGTCACGATGTTCTGCCGCTCCGCCGCCTTGCGCACCGCCGCAAGCTGATCGCGCAGCCGTGCCGCTGTCTCGAAGTGATAGGCTTCTGCTGAAAGGTTCATACGGTGCTCCAGCTCGCGCTCCACATCGTCCGTCCGCCCTTCGAGAAAGAGCAGGACGGCGCGGATCATCGCACGGTAGTCCTCTGCCGTTACCTTCCCCACGCAGGGCGCCAGACAACGCTTGATGTGGTACTCCAGACAGGGACGGTCGGGCATCGTACGGCACGTACGCAGAGGAAAAAGGCGCTTCAGGAGCTTCAAGCTGTCCCGCAGCGCCGTTACATTTGTATAGGGGCCGAAGTAGCGCGCTCCATCACGCAGGACACGCCGCGTGATGAAGACGCGCGGATATTCCTCCTGCACCGTCACCTTGACATAGGGGTAACTCTTATCGTCCTTCAGTCGAATGTTATACCGAGGACGATGCTTCTTGATCAGGTTCGCTTCCAAAATCAAGGATTCGACTTCGTTTGCAGTCATGATCGTCTCGAAGTCGGCGACGTGCGAGACCATTGCCCGCACCTTCGGAGCTTGATTTCGACTGCTCTGGAAATACTGCCGCACGCGTTTTTTGAGGACGATTGCCTTGCCCACATAGATGATCTTCCCGCGTGCGTCCTTCATGATGTAGACACCCGGCGAATCGGGCAGCAGTTTCAGCTTTTCGGCAACGAGGTCTGTCACCTCAGTGCCCCGCCTTCATGCGGTTGATCGCGCTGAACAGGGCAAGGATGGACGAGGTGATGATATCCGTATCGAGGCCCGCGCCCCAGTAAGTCTTGCCGTCCTCGCCCGTGATGCTGATGTAGGAGATGGCACGCGAGGTCTGGCCGATCTCAAGCGCGTGCTCACTGTAGGTCAGGTTCGTGTAGCGAAGCCCCAGGTTTGCCTGCATGGCGTTCGAGATCGCGTCGAGGCGGCCGTTGCCGCGTGCCTCATACGTGCGGTCCTCACCGTCCACCTTGAGATGAACATCGCCCATGCGCGTGCCGTCCGGCTGCTTTTTCAGATGGAAATCCGTGAGTTCGAACGGGAATACAACATTGACGTAGGTATCCATGAACACCTTGTAGATCTCGTCCGGCAGGAGTTCTTTGTGCCCGCTGTCGGACACGGACTTGATGCGGTAGCTGAGATCCTCGCGCATCTTCTTCGGCATGCTGATGCCGTACTGCTGCTCCATGATATAACCGACACCGCCCCTGCCCGACTGGCTGTTGATGCGGATGACATCGCCATCGTACGTGCGCCCGATATCCTTCGGGTCAATGTAGAGGTATGGCAGTGACCAGTGCTTTGGCTTGTTCTCATCCCAGTGCTTCATGCCCTTGGCGATGGCATCCTGATGGGAGCCGGAGAACGCGGCAAAGACGAGTGCGCCCGAGTACGGCTGGCGCGGGTTGACCTGCATGCGCGTCACCTGCTCGTAGACCTCGACGAGGTGCGGGAGATCGGAGAAGTCGAGGTTCGGATCGACACCGAGCGCGAACATGTTCATCGCGACGGTGATGATGTCGACGTTGCCCGTGCGCTCCCCGTTGCCGAAGAGTGTGCCCTCGACACGGTCTGCACCCGCGAGCAGCCCCATCTCCGCATCTGCTACGCCGCAGCCGCGGTCGTTGTGCGGGTGGAGGGAGAGAACGACGCTGTCACGGTATTTCAGCCGCTCGTTGACGTAGGCAATCTGCATTCCGTAGACGTGTGACATCGACATTTGAACCGTCGAGGGAAGATTGATGATCGCCTTGCGGTCGGGCGTGGGCTGCCACACATCGAGAACAGCATTGCAGACCTCGAGCGCATATTCGGGCTCCGTGCCCGTGAAGCTTTCGGGCGAGTATTCAAACCGATAGTTCGCGCCCGCCTCCTCCGTCAGCTTCTTGAGAAGCTTTGCGCCGTCTACGGCGATCTGGAGGATCTCCTCCTTTGAGCGTGCAAATACCTGCTCGCGCTGTGCTGCAGACGTGGGGTTGTAGACATGCACAATCGCGTTCTTCACGCCGCGCAGCGCATCAAACGTCTTTCGGATGATATGCTCCCGCGCCTGTGTCAGCACCTGCACGGTCACATCGTCGGGGATGAGATTGTCATCGACGAGACGGCGCAGGAACTCGTACTCCGTCTCCGACGCGGCAGGAAAACCGACCTCGATCTCCTTGAACCCCACACGCACGAGAAGATCGAAGAACGCCAGCTTCTCGTCCAAACTCATCGGGATGATGAGTGCCTGATTGCCGTCGCGCAGATCAACCGAGCACCAAATCGGCGCCTTGTCGGGTGCATCCATACGCAGCCAGTCCAGACGAATCTCGGGCGGCATATAGTAACCCTTCGTGTACTTTGTGTGATTCATGATCGTTCCCCCGTATCAAAACATCTCTATAAAACAAGAACGTCCTTCGCCGCTGATGTGGGGCGAAGGACGCGCCTGCGTTTCATAGGGAAGCACTGATAAATTCAGTCCCGCCGCCTTGGCGCATCCTTTTCGCCCTGCCATCGTCAATAAATCCTCCACATAGCTTTTGCTATGTGTCCGGTTTATTTCCTTGGCAGAACAAAAAATCTGCTGCCAATCCGGAGAACTTCATTTTATCAGCGATTCCCTAGCGTTGTGCTATCTTACCATATTCACGGGCAGTTTGCAAATATTTGGCTGCCAACGAGCATGGAGTGATGTCCCAAAGCGAACCCTAGTGGAGCAAGGGAGTAAAGCGGGCGACTCGCCCCCGGCGTACTTCTTTCGTTCAAGCGCAGCGCGTTTAAGAAGTGCGCCGGTATTTAGGCGAACGAGCACGCGATCACTTGCGTAACTAAGTGTTCGCGTGGGACATCACCCAAGACACAGCGTCGCATTAAACTTCTCGATCAGCTTCTCGGGCTTGTACGACTCCTTTGCCTTGCGCAGCCCCTCGATCCCCATATCCTCCTCGCGGTTGATGTAGGTCAAATGGCTCCACGCGTGCTCCACAAAGCCTTGATTGATCGCGGGATATGCGCCGCGCAGCTCGGGGTCTGCCTTCTCGACGTGGATGACCGCTGTATCCGTGTTCAGCTGCTCACCGAAGGTAAAGGCGATGACGCGCCCGTCGAGGAGAATCGCGCCGCCCTTCAGCCCGAAGTCTGCGAAGTTATTCAGTACCTCGAGGATCGCCGTACGCTCATAGCCGATGAACGGATCGACGGTCCCGTCCTCCTGCTTGTGCTGCTTGTACCAGCTGTTCAGCTCAAGCTTGCACAGCGTTACGATCTCATCCGTAATCGGCACGAACGCCGCGTCGGGATGCTCCTTACGAAACGCATTCAGATGGTTCTTCTTCGAGTGCAGCTTGCGGCCAGCGAGGCTGATGAGCTTTTCCGAAAGGTACACATAGTCATAGTTGTCGCGATCAGCGACCACCTCAAAGTGTGCGCAGTCGCAGCTGCGCAGGAAATCCGCATAGCCGCGCTCCATATCGTAGATATGGAAGGGCTGCTCGATGTCCTCGAAGTACGCGAGCAGCTTCTTCGTCGCTGCGGGGTAGAGGGCGGGGTCACAGAACGGCTGCAGTGCCGAAACGCGTGCCTTCCACTCGCTCACCACGTAGAGGACATCATCTTCCTCCGCAACATGGACGTGGAACGGCTCGCGCCACATATAGAGATTCGTAAAGTTAAAATGCGAATTCTCGTAGTAATTCGCACGGAAATAGCGATCAAGCAGGGGCTTGTCTTCCTTTGTCAAGGCATGAAATTCGATGAGACTCACCTTCCCTTTGGGTTTCCTAAAAAGTTCTCCTAACGGTTTCATTATAGCAAAGCCGTCAAGCCCCGCGTTTCATATTTTACTGAGAATGAGCGCTCCGTCCCCACTCAGCTCATAGTGTCCAAGCCCCGCCGGCAGGAACACAGACGCGCCCTTCTGCACACACAGCTCCTCCCGATTGCTGTGGAGCGTCAAGCTGCCGTCCAGTACGGTCAGACACTGAAAGGAATCCGTTCCCGCGTAAAGCGCACACGCCCCCTTGACCGCAAGATGATAGACGGTGAAGAAATCGCACGCGGCGAGGAGGCGCACCTCCGCTCCTGCAATAATGTCAATCGGTGGAGCAGAGGCGGCATGCTGCGTGACGGGAGCGAGATGTGTCACCTCGAGCGCCTTTTCGATATGGAGGTCGCGTGGTCTTCCGTCCGTGCCGATGCGCCCGTAATCATAGACGCGGTACGTTGTATTCGAGTTCTGCTGGATCTCACAGATGAGGATGCCCTTGCCGATTGCATGGAGCGTGCCCGCGGGGATGAAGAATACATCCCCCTTCTTGACCGGCACACGCCGTACGACATCAAGTAGACGGTTGTCCTCAATGCGGCGACGAAACTCTTCCTTCGTAATCTCATGCTGAAAGCCGTAGAGCAGCTCCGCTCCCGATGCCGCGTCCACGATGTACCACATCTCCGTCTTGCCGTACTCCCCCTCGACGCGTAAAGCATACTCGTCATCGGGGTGCACTTGTACGGAGAGATTGTCATGTGCGTCGATCAGCTTAATAAGCAGGGGGAAATAGGGAAACTTCGCCGCCTTCGTTCCAAGCGCTCCCGCCCCTGCCTCCGCAAGCCAGTCCGCAAGTGTCTGTCCTGCTGCTGCGCCGTTTGCGATCACGCTCATACCGTCCTTATGACAGGCGAGTTCCCAGCTCTCGGCAACTTTCGTCAGCTGCGTATCTTTTCCATACTCGTCTCTTAGACGCGTTCCGCCCCAAAGATAGTCCTTGAGCGGCGCAATGAGTTTCATCGGGTATTTCATAGGTCACTCCTTATGTCACGATCATTGGACTATCTTACCGAATCCCGTCCAAAAGTGCAAGGGGACAGAAATCGTCATTGTTCACCGCCGCCGTCTGTGCTATCATAGGGACGCACATATTCCATAGGAATCGCTGATAAAATAGACCCTCAGATTGGCGCAGATTTTTTCGTCCGATTGAGGCAGCAAACCGGACGCATAGCCAAAGCTATGTGGAGGATTTGCTAACGAAAGCGGACAAAAAAGATGTGCTAAGATAGCTGTGCTGAATTTATCAGTGCTTCCTATAATTCTGAAACGGAGTGATCTCATGTCCCAAAAGACGATTGATACAACGGAGCGGCCGCCGCTTCTGACGACCATCCCCCTCTCGCTGCAGCACCTCTTTGCCATGTTCGGCTCGACGGTGCTCGTGCCGATCCTGTTCCACGTCAATCCTGCGACCGTGCTGCTCTTCAACGGCATCGGCACACTGTTCTACCTGATCCTCTGCAAGGGGAAAATTCCTGCATACCTCGGATCAAGTTTTGCGTTTCTCTCGCCCGTCTTTCTCGTACTCTCGCAGTACAGCTACGAGGCGGCACTCGGCGGCTTCATCGTCGTCGGCATTGTATTCTGCGTGGTCAGCTTCATCGTGCACACCATCGGAACAAGCTGGATCGACGTAATCTTCCCACCCGCCTCGATGGGCGCCATTGTCGCCGTCATCGGGCTCGAGCTGATGCCGACGGCGGCAAATATGGCGGGACTGACAGGGGAAAATACGGATGCTACCGTCATCTTCGTCTCAATTGCGACCCTTGCCATCACCATCTTTGCCTCGATGGCATTCCGCGGCTTCCTCTCTATCATCCCGATTCTCATCGGCGTGGTCGCAGGCTACATCATCGCATTCTGCGCAGGAATCGTCGATCTCTCACACGTCGAGAGTGCACCGTGGCTGGCTCTTCCGACCATCTATACACCGGAGTTCGACCTGCGCGCCATCCTCATCATCCTGCCCGCCTCCATCGTTGTCGTCGTGGAACACATCGGACATCTCATCGTAACGGGCAACATTGTCGGACGCAACCTCGCAAAGGATCCGGGGCTCGACCGCTCCCTCCTCGGCAACGGTATCTCGACCATCTTCTCGGGGCTGTTCGGCTCAACGCCGAATACAACCTACGGGGAAAACATCGGCGTGCTCGCCATCACAAAGGTTTACTCCACATGGGTCATTGGCGGTGCGGCGATCTTCGCGATTCTGCTCTCCTGCCTCGGCAAGCTCGCCGCGCTCATCCAGAGCATCCCGACGCCCGTTATGGGCGGCGTTTCCATGCTGCTCTTCGGTGTAATCGCCGCCTCCGGCATCCGCATTCTCGTCGAGGCGAAGGTGGACTACAACAATCCGATGAACCTTCTCCTCACCTCCATCGTCATGGGCGTCGGCGTATCGACGGCGAGCCTTACCATCGGCACGGTCACGCTGCGCGGTATGGCACTTGCAACCGTCATCGCCATCATTCTCTCCATCTCCTTCCGCATCATCCTCGCCCTGCGCGGGCAGGGACAAAAGCAGAGCGAATGACGGAGCATATCGTCTCGCTGGCGGACGGTGCAGAATGTCCTGCCAAGGCATATCTGATGCGCGCATGCGGGATTTCATCGGGGCTCTGGAAACGCATCAAGCACAGCGGAACATTCACGGTGAACGGCGTGCCCGCCATCGCCGCGCGGACCATGCTGCACACGGGAGACATTGTATCCTATGAGCTGCCGATTGTCAGCTCCATCACCCCCGAGCGTCTTCCGCTCGCAATCGTGTACGAGGACGACGACCTCCTCATCATCGACAAACCCGCAGGGCAGCTCGTGCATCCGACGACAAAGGAGGCGCACGGCACGGTCGCAAATGCCGTGCTGGGGCTCTATGCCGCGCGCGGCAAACGGCTGGACTTTCATCCGTGCCACCGCCTCGACCGCAATACAACGGGACTGCTGCTCATCGCAAAACATCCCGAGGTACAGTATCAAATGGCCAAGCAGGGTACGCTCACACGCGAATACCTTGCCCTGATCGAGGGAGCGCTTACGCCGCCAATCGGCATGATCGACGCACCGATCGCGCGCGCCCTGCCAAGCATCATTCTGCGCCGCGTTTCTCCCGATGGAAAGCCGGCACGTACCCATTATCGAACGGAGTGGACGAACACACGACATTCCCTCCTGCGCCTACGGCTTGAGACGGGGCGCACGCACCAGATCCGCGTCCACCTCGCCCACCTCGGCCATCCCCTGCTTGGCGACGATCTCTACGGCGGCAGCACAGAACGAATGACACGCCACGCCCTCCACTCCGCACGTCTTACACTCACACACCCACGCACGAGAGAATGTTTCACAATCGCATCCCCCTTACCTGATGATATGGTGCGCATCCTATCACTTTCGGCATAAGAAAAGCCCCGCAGATGGAAAATTCCATCTGCGGGGCTTTTTCCTGTATCTAGGGAAGCACTGATAAATTCAGCACCGCCATCTTAGCGCATCTTTTTTGCCCGCTTTTTGTCGGCAAATCCTCCACATAGCTTTGGCTATGCGTCCGGTTTTCCTCCTTGTTCGGACGAAAAAATCTACGCCAATCTGACGGACTTCATTTTATCAGCAATTCCTTACTTGCTTGCGCCGAACCACTTCTGATAGATCTTGTCGTATTCGCCGTTCTCATGCAGCTTCTTCAGAGCCTCGTTGACCTTCTTCTGGAGGTCTGCATTGTCCTTCGCCATCGCGATGCCGTAGTCCTCCGCAGAGAGCTTGTCCTCGAGCGCCTTCACGCCGACTGCCTGCGACTGCTTGATGTAGTAGTCATTGACGGGGCGGTCGTTGACGACGGCATCTACACCGCGTGCCTTGAGCTCCATAAAGCAATCAGCAGGGGTGTTGAGCTCCGTGACTGTAACGCCTTCCATCTCCTTGACCATATTCGCGCTGGTCGTGCCGATCTGGACGGCGACCTTGTGTCCCTTGAGATCCTTGAAGGACTTGATCGCTTCCTCATCGCTACGCACGATCATCGTAAGACCCGACTGATAGTACGGATCGGAGAAGTTCACCTTCTGCTTGCGCTCGTCATTGATCGTCATGCCGCTGATGATCACATCGATGTTCTTTGCCTGCAGCGCAGGGATCAGTCCGTCAAAGCCGATGTTCTGGATCTCTGCCTCGCTTCCCATCTCCTTGGCAATCGCACGGATGAGATCCATATCGAAACCCTGATAGTCCTTCTGCCCCTCATCCTGGAACTCAAACGGTGCAAAGTCGATTGCAGAACCGACGCGGAGCACCTTTGCCTCCTGCTTCGCCTGGTCGCCGCCGCCGCAGCCGACGAGAGCAAGGCTCACAAGAGCTCCGGTTAGGACAAGTGCCAATTTCTTCAGTTTCATAGGGAAACCTCCTCAAATAAAATCAAAAGAGGGACGCCGCACCGAATGCTGCAATCCCTCCATGAAGGAAGCAAAGCCTCCTCAAAAAACCTTAGAAACGTGCTGCGCGCTTCGAATTGAAACAGTCGCGGCAGTAGACCGGACGATCCGTCTTCGGCTCGAACGGGACTTCCGTATCCTTGCCGCACTCAGCACAGACCACATGGAACATCTGACGCTCGCCGCTGCTCTGCTCATCACGGCCGCGGCGGCGCTTGTCGCGGCAGTCACGGCAGCGTGCCGGCTCGTTCTCAAAGCCCTTCTCCGCGTAGAACTCCTGCTCACCGGCCGTGAACACGAAATTGCCGCCGCATTCCTTGCATACGAGTGTCTTGTCTTCAAATGCCATTCTTCCACAATCTCCCTTGAAAAAAATAGTTAGTCTCTCCATTCGCCGAACTGGGAAAGCGTTCACTGAGATTATGGTACGGGTAAAAATTGTTTACATAAACAATGCTTCACTCGTTCATTGAACGACTATCAGGTCTTGAGGAACGGATTTCAACGCTCTGTATTATACAGATGTTTTTCATAAAGTGCAAGCATTTTTTCTATGCTTCATAATATTGGTCAAAACAGGCTCTCCTGCACATCCAGCCAGCTCTCCTGCACGGCATTGTGCACACGGTCACCCTCCTTCGCATGTCCAATGAGAAAGGGAGACAGCGGATCATGGTTACATCGGTTCTTCTGTACCCGTACGAAATGTGTATTTGCGTAGCAGTAGCGACAGAGATGCGGGCAGCTGTCGTACGCGCCGATGTCCGCACCGAGATAGCAGTCGCATTCCTTGCGCTGCCGCTGATACTTTGGAAATCGAATTCGTCGCCCGAGTGCACGTTCATAGATGCGCGGCGTCATGCAGCCGCCCGTGTCCGCTCCGCATGCGGCAAGTTCATCCCCGCCGCCGCATGGGTAGACGGTCATGCCGTACATTTTCGCCGTCTCCACGATATACGCGCCGAGTTCCAGCCGCTCTGCGTGCGTAACATCGCGCCCCTCGGGGAAGTTCCGCCGCGTCTTGGCGTAGCGCATGAGGAAGCTGATGACAACCATCTGCGTCGCCCCCGCAAGCATCTCCGCCATCTGAGCGAATTGCCGCCGATGCCAGTCAATCGTATGTCGTTCATCGAGAATGATGGGATCGTAGCGCCATCCGACCGCCCGCGTTCCAACGATCGCAGAAAGCCGATGAAAGGAGTGCACGACTTCCTGCCACGGCGGTACATGCGGCTCGATCTCCCTGCCGTAGGGTGTGATGGTGACGTACCAGAACTGCCCGAATGGCGTGAGGGGCTCCATATAGGACAGCAGAGGCTCGGGGTTCTTCGTACAGAATGCAATGAGATCGACAACGCACGGGTCGAGGCGGTAGCGCGTGACCTGCTGCTCATCGTAGGGATTGCGTACACAGACCTCGCCGGCACGCAGACGATTCACGAACCACGGCGCATAGAACGCAGGGATGTCCGTGCGCATCCCCGTGTGCAGTATCATCGCCATCCCCCCTTTTTTATCATAGCATAGCACACGCAACCGCAAAGATAAATCCCCGACCGCCAAAGCAGTCGGGGATTCCAATATCACACCGCTCAGAGATAGCGAATGCAGATGTAGATATTCGAGATAATGATGGTGAACGTCATGATCGGCAGCGCAATCTTCATGAAGCCGATGAAGGAGATCGGACGTCCGCGCTGCGCCGACATAGACGCAACGACGACGTTTGCACTCGCACCGATGAGCGTTCCGTTGCCGCCAAGGCACGCGCCAAGCGCGAGCGACCACCACATCGGATCGAGGTTCGTGAGCCCCATCTGTCCCATGTCCTGAATCAGCGGGATCAGCGTTGCCACAAACGGGATGTTGTCGATGAATGCCGATGCGAATGCGCTCATCCAGAGGATGAGGATCGCCGTCGCCTCGACATCGCCGCCCGTTGCCTTGATCGCCTCGGCGGCGAGCATGCGGATCACGCCCGTCTCTACGAGTGCACCGACGAGGATAAAGAGTCCGCCGAAGAAGAAGATCGCAGGCCACTCGATTTTCGAGAGGACCTTGACAATGGTCTCCTCATCACGGGTTGCCGTAAGGAGGAGCAATAAGCCCGCACCCGAGAGTGCAACCGTCGCGGACTCGAGGCCGAGACTGCCGTGCAGAACAAAGAGTGTGATCGTGAGAAAGATGACCGCAAGGCATTTCTTCAGGAGGCTGTGGTCCGTGATCTGTGCCCCTGCAGGCAGACGCATGATCTTGTCCTGCAGCTCCGACTGCGTGTGCAGTCCCTTGTGGTAGAGCGCGATCAGAATGAATTGTACCAAGATAAAGATAATGATTGAGATGAGTGTCAGATTCTCCACGAACGCCATGAAGTCAAGGCCGACAGCACTGCCGATCATGATGTTCGGCGGGTCACCGATCAGTGTCGCCGTACCGCCGATGTTGGAGGCCAGAATCTGTGAAATGAGATACGGCATAACATCAACTTTAAGCTGCGAGGTAATGCTGAATGTGATGGGCACGGTCAGCAGAACCGTTGTGACGTTGTCGAGGAGTGCCGAGCAGACCATTGTGATGGTCGAAAGCACGACGAGGAGCGCGATTGGCTGTGCCTTTACCTTCTGCGCTGCCCATATTGCGAGGAAGTTGAACAGCCCCGTCTCACTCGTGATGTTCACAATGATCATCATGCCCATGAGGAGCCCCAGTGTATTGAAGTCGATATGGTGGACAGCGGTTTCCTGCTCGATGATTCCACAGAGTATCATAAGCATTGCGCCGAACAGTCCGACAATGGTGCGGTGCACCTTCTCGGAGATGATGAGCGCATAAGCGATGACGAAGATGACAATCGCCACAATCGTTGCATTTTCCATCATTACACATCCTTCTTCTCGTTACGAGAAACGCATCACGTCGCCGTGATAATTACCTGACGATCCTTGCGCTGGATTTTGAGCTGATAGTGCTGAACGCCTTCCTGTGCCAGCGTGAGTTTCAGCTCCAAGAGCGCCCGGCCAAGCTCGTCTGCCTGCGCGGAGGAGAGCCCCGCACGGGCAAGGTCGGCAGGAGGCTCCTGCACTGCGCTTGCACGCGCACGTTCCTCCGCCTGCCGTTCCTTCCGCAACAGGACTTCTGCGAGAGTCTCCTCCTCAAAGCCCTGCATCATGTCTTTGTCTGATCGGTTCTTCGGTATCTTTGCCACGGCAATCCTCCTTATGCTGTGCGAGACAGCACGCACGCATGATCGGTGCGGACTACTTCACCTTGCTCCACGAGTCCTTCAGTCCGACCACACGATTGAACACAATATGATCCGGTGTCGTATCCGGGTCAACGACGAAGTAACCAACACGCAGGAACTGATAGTGCGATCCCGCCGCCGTGAGCCGAACACTCGGCTCGATCTTTGCGCCTGTCAGCACTTCAAGTGAGTGCGGATTCAGTGCGTCAGTGAAATGCTCCGGCTCCTCCTCGCCCTCGGGTGTGTCCCGCAGGAGGCTCTCGTAGAGCCTGACCTCTGCCGTGAGCGCATGCTCTGCCGCGACCCACTGGATCGTCCCCTTCACCTTGCGGTTTGCCGCAGTACCGCCGCTCCGCGTCTCGGGGTCATACGTACAGCGCAGCTCCGTGATCTCTCCCGCAGCATCCTTTATGACTTCCTCACATTTGATGATATAGGCATGCTTGAGACGCACCTCACCGCCCGGCTTCAGACGGAAGAACTTCTTCGGTGCGTCCTCCATAAAGTCCTCGCGGTCGATGTAGAGCTCGCGCGCAAACGGCACATAACGCTGTCCGCCATGCGTGGGGCTGTTTTCGGCAAGCAGATATTCTGTCTCGTCCTCGGGATAGTTCGTGAGGACAAGCTTCAGCGGGCGCAGCACCGCCATGACGCGCGGCGCATTGCGGTTCAGCTCGTCGCGCACGCTGTGCTCGAGCATGGCGCTGTCCACCGTGCTGTTGCTCTTGGCAACGCCGATCTCCTCGCAGAACGCACGCACTGCCGCAGGCGGATAGCCGCGGCGGCGCATGCCCGAGATGGTCGGCATACGCGGATCGTCCCAGCCGCGCACATGCCCTTCCTCGACGAGCTGACGCAGCTTGCGCTTGCTCGTGATCGCACCCGAGAGGTTGAGACGTGCGAACTCGATCTGCCGCGGGCGTTCCCCTGCTGGGAAGCCGAGCGCATCAAGCAGCCAGTCATAGAACGGGCGGTGCTCCTCGAACTCAAGCGTGCACAGTGAGTGCGTGATGCCCTCGATCGCATCCGAGATCGGATGCGCGAAGTCGTACATCGGATAGATGCACCACGCATCCCCCGTCCGATGATGCGGCACATGGGCGATGCGATAGATCACCGTATCACGCATGACGAGGTTCGGCGATGCCATGTCGATCTTTGCACGCAGGACGCGCGCACCATCGGGGAACTCACCCGCACGCATACGCGTGAAGAGGTCGAGATTCTCCTCCACGGAGCGATTACGGTACGGACTTTCCACACCTGCCTCGGTCAGCGTTCCGCGATGGGCGCGGATCTCATCCGCCGAGAGGTCGTCCACATAGGCGAGCCCCTTTTTTATCAGTGTGACTGCATATTCATACATCTGCTCAAAATAGTCGGACGCGTAGAAGCGACGATCCCCCCACGAGAAGCCGAGCCAGCGAATATCCTCCTGAATGGAGTCCACATACTCGACATCCTCCTTCGTCGGGTTCGTGTCGTCAAAGCGCAGATTGCAGAGACCATTGTAGTCCTCGGCAACGCCGAAGTTGAGACAGATAGACTTTGCATGCCCGACGTGCAGGTAGCCGTTCGGCTCGGGCGGGAAGCGCGTGTGGATGCCCGCCGCGTGCCGTCCTGCACGCAGATCCTCGTCGATGATATTTCGGATAAAATTCGATGTCTTTACGTCCGCCATGTCCCTACTCCTCGATCCGTATACGTTCAATCAATCGTTCTGTGCGCAAAGCCGTTCGATATAGGCGCGCAGACGTGCGACGCCCTCGGCAATCCCCTCCTGCGCCGGAAGGCTCTCAATAAAGGCGTCCACATAGCCGCGTTCCACAATGCGCCGCAGTGTCCACATGAAGTTGATGTCATAGATCCACATGAGGCGCACAATCTTGCGGTCGCCATGCGTGCGCAGGCGATAGTAGTCCGCCTGCCGTCCCGCCGCGAAGTCCGCCACGAAGTCGGAGCTGACCTCCTGCGCCGCATCCGACGGCACGAAGTTCGGTGCTTTCTCCGCCCCGTCGGGCGCAAGGAACGGCAGGAGGACACGATAGATGTCGAGCTTATCCGCGTCGCGAATGAGCTTGGCGAAAAACAGCTTTCGCTCATCGTCCGTCGCCGCAATTTCCTTCTTGTTGTGGTATTTGATTGCAAAGCGCACTATGTCCGCATCTGCCGGTGAGAGCCGCTCCAGGAAATCTACTTCCTCCGCGAGCACCTTCAGCCCAAGCTCCGCATGATCCTCCGACGCCGCATCGTTGAACGTCTGATAGAGGGCATACTGTCGGAACCGCCCCACATCGTGAAAGAGGCCGATGATCTCGGCGAGTGCCGTGTCATGGGCGTTGCATCCGAGATGCTTTGCAAGTGCACGCGCATTCGTCGTGACGTAGCCCGTGTGAATCTCCTTGAGGCGAATCCCCAGCATGACATCGGGATCGTCCGTGCGAAAGGAACGCATATAGCCGTTCATCCATATATGCATTTCATGCAGGAGTTCTTCCATTTGCGTTCCTCCTTTCACATACGTCGTGTCGATCAGCCCTGCGGCGCAGGAATATATGCATCGTCAAAATCCGTTGCAATCAGCGTTGCCTGCACTCTGCCCGCCATCTCCTCCTGAACGACAAGCCCCACGATCACGTTGACCTCGGGGTGGGCACTCTTGTGGATATAGTGCACTGCCTCGTCCACATCGCGCAGGCTCATCGCAGGACCTCCCGTGAGGTTCAGCACAATGCCGCGTGCTCCATCAACACCGCGGTCGATGAGCGGGCTCTCGATCGCCTTGCGCACCGCCTTCTGCGGCGTCTCGTCCTCGCCGATGGCGAGCAGGGCATCGCTCGCGGCACTCTGGCGAAAGATCGTCGTCACGTCGGAGAAATCGACATTGATGACCCCCGTCGTGAGGATCAGCTCCGCCACGCAGCCCACCGTCTGCCGCAGGACCTCATCCGCGAGGGCAAAAGCGTCGACAAAGGACATCGTACGCCCCGGTGCGATCTTGAGCAGGTTGTCGTTGCGGATCGTGATAAATGCGTCCGTATGACCCTGCATCCGCGCAATGCCTGCCTGTGCTGTCTGCATCTTGCGCGGCATCTCAAAGTGGAACGGGGTCGTCACCACACCGATGGAGAGAATGCCCATATCCTGTACAATCTCGGCAACAACCGGTGCTGCCCCCGTACCGAATCCTCCGCCCATCGTGGCGGCGATAATAACGAGGTCGGAGCCCGCGAGCATTGCGCGGATTGCCCTCTCCTCCTCACGCGCCGCCTGCTCGGCGATCTCGACCCGTCCGCCCGTGCCGCGCCCGTTCGTCAGTTTTTCGCCGACGGGCAGAACTGCAACCCCCTGCTTATGCAGTGTATTCAACTGGCGCAGGTCGGAGTTGATCCCGACGAGCGTTATATCGAGATCGTATTTTTCGCGCACACAGCGCACGATATTGTTGCCGCCGCCGCCCACGCCGACCACCTTGATTGTGATTTTGGGTTTGATAATTTCAGCTGCCGGCATATACATACCCCTATCGAAGTACCAATTCCATCAGTTGTTCCGCGATTTCCCTGTCCCACGCACCTGTGCCATAAGCGCGCCGCCGAGGAGGAGTGCGCAGCCCATCATCTGAACGCCGCTCATCGTCTCCCCGAGGATAATCCACCCCGACACAGCAGCAAAAACCGCCTCCGTCGACAGGAGAATCGACGCCTGCGTCGGCTCTACATATGCCTGCCCGAGAATCTGACAGGTGTAGGCGACGCCGCAGGAGAGAATCCCTGCGTAGAGAATCGGAATCGCCGCACGGACGACATCGCTCCACAGGAACGTTTCATAGACGGCGGCGAGCGCCGCGTTGCCGAACGTGCAGACGATCATCTCCATGAGACAGAGCTCGATGGCATCCACGGTGCTTGCATAGCGGTCAATGAGGAGAATCTGCGCCATCCAGAAGAAGGAGCAGATGAAGACGAGCAAATCGCCCGTATTGATCGTCAGCTCCCCATAGGCGGAGAGGAAGTAAACACCGATGAACGCAAGCAGTGCGCCTCCCCACTGCGCCACGCGGACGCGCTGACCGAGCAGAACCGCAGCGAGCGGTACGAGCACGATATACAGCGTCGTGATGAACGCCGTCTTACCCGCCGTCGTATAGAGGAGTGCGACCTGTTGGAGCGTCACGCCGATGAACATCGCAACTCCGACGGGAATCCCCGGGAGAAATCCCGAGCGAAATGTCCCCGCGCGCCGCTCGTCCGCGCGCTTGCCGCGATAAGCGAACCAGAGCGCCCCCATAAACAGCGTTCCAAGAGCAAAGCGGAATGCCGCATAGGTGTAAGGACCAAGACCCTCCATCCCGAGGACCTGAGCAACGAACGTCGTTCCCCAGAAGAACGACGCCGCAAGCAACATCAGATTTCCGCGCATGGATCAGAGCACCTTCGACAGGAAGCTGCGCGTACGCTCCTCCTTTGGATGCTCGAACACCTCGCGCGGCACCCCAGACTCGATGATGCGCCCCTCGTCCACGAAGAGCAGGCGGTCGCCCACCTCGCGGGCAAAGCCCATCTCATGCGTGACAATGACCATCGTCATCCCCTCGTTCGCGAGTGCACGCATGACATCGAGCACCTCACCGACCATCTCGGGATCGAGTGCCGAGGTTGGCTCGTCAAAGAGCATGACCTTCGGATGCATGGCAAGCGCACGGGCGATTGCTACACGCTGCTGCTGCCCGCCCGAGAGATTATCGGGGTAGGCATCCGCCTTTTCCGCAAGTCCCACGCGCATGAGCAGTTCACGCGCCGTCTTCTCCGCCGCATCGCGGGCGACGTGCTTCACCTTCATCGGTGCGAGCATGATATTCTCGAGCACCGTCATATGAGGAAAGAGGTTGAACCGCTGGAAGACCATGCCGACCTCTTCGCGCACCTTGTTGATATTTGCCTCGCTCGAGAGCGTGATGCCGTCAACGACGACCTCGCCTCCCGTCGGTTCCTCGAGATGGTTCATGCAGCGCAGCAGCGTGCTCTTGCCCGAGCCCGAGGGGCCGATGATAACGACAACCTCTTTTTCATCAATGGAGAGATCGATCCCCTTCAGCACCTCATCCGCGCCAAACGCCTTACGCAGCCCCTTAATCTCAATCATGGACGCGACACCTCCGTTCCAGATACGCGACAAAGCGCGAGATGGTCAATGTCATCACGAGATAGATGACGGCGACACTCATCCATATCTCAAATGAACCGTACGTCTTGGCGATGATGAGCTGTCCGCGCCGCGTCAGCTCCTCGAAGCCGATGACCGAGACCAGAGACGAATCCTTGAGCATGGCGATGAACTCGTTGCCAAGCGGCGGGATCACGCGTTTGAATGCCTGCGGCACAATGATGTAGCGCATCGTCTGCAGCCACGTCATACCGAGCGAACGCCCCGCCTCCATCTGCCCCTCGTCGATGGACTGAATGCCCGCGCGGAAGATCTCCGCCACGTACGCCCCCGAGTTGATGCCGCACGCAGAGATCGCTGCAATGAACGGATCGATGCGCTGCCCCGTGATGACGGGCAGGGCAAAGTAGAACAGAAAAATCTGCACAAGCAGCGGCGTCCCGCGGAAGAACTCCACATAGACCTCCGCGAGCATACGCAGCAGGCGCAGATTCGAGATGCGCGCCACCCCCACGATCAGACCGATCACAAAGCCGATCGCCGTCGAGAGCACCGTGATCTGGATCGTAACCCCCGCACCGATGAGCAGCAGTGGAAATGAGTTGACGACGAGATTCATATCAAAATTCATAAGTCCATCCATTCTCCCCGCAGGAATTGATAATTCCCATGATAATCATGCATAAAAAGCCGTTCTCCATATTATATTTCAATCACAGAGTGCTGTCAATAAATTCAGGCTCTTAAGGAATCAGGGGTAGATTGTAAAATCAAGTTGCACATATAAAAAGTCCATAGCGGAAGCCTTGTGGTAAAATAGGGTTGAACAGACCAATCTACCAAAGGAGAGCCGCTATGGATCAACTAGAGTGTATCACAAAATCGCCGCATCGCAAAGGGGCACACCTCACATTTGAAGAAAGAGTCATCATCCAGACAAGACTCCGCGATGGCTGGTCCCCTCCCCAAATCGCCAAGGAAATTGGTTGTGCGCCCAACACCGTGCGCAACGAGATCAGGCGTGGCAAGGTTCTGCTCTACAACGGGAAACACGAAGGATACCGCGCCGTGAACGGACAGGATATATACGAAGTAAATCGTGAAAACTGCGGGCGCACATCGCTGCATCAAAAAAGGAAAGTATTTCTCACCTATGTGGTGAACATGTTCCGGCAAAAGAAGTGGTCACTGGATGTCTGCGTCGGTCGTGCACTGCTTACCGGAGCATTCCGCAGGGATGAAATCGTCTGCACAAAAACACTGTATAACTATGTCACGAAGGATCTTCTAAAACCAATCAAAAGCATTGACCTGCCAGCGTACCAGACGAAAGCAAAGGCACCGCCGCGTTGCGATAGAAGCACGCACCGATGGGCATAGCATTGATGATCGTGATCCGTGTGTTATGACACGTACAAACTTCCGGCATTGGGAAACCGACCTCATGCTTGATGGAAGCAGGGGGAAGGAAGCGCTTCTGGCCATTGCGGAGCGCAAGAGCCGATTTCCATGTTTGCGCAAGGTGAAGGACAAAAAGAGCAGTTCGATCATGGAGGCACTGCGAGCCATCCAAGAAGAGTTCGGTGGCTCTTTCGAAGAACTTTTTGAGACGATTACAACGGATAATGGAACGGAGTTTTCGCGGCTTCCTGAACTTGAGGAAGGTTGTAATCTTCGCATCTACTACGCGCATCCATATTGTCCGAGTGACAAAAGGATGATCGAGAACATGAATCGCATCATACGACGTTTTATCCCAAAGGGAAAGCGTTTGGAGGATTGCACGGAAAATGAGATCATTGCGATACAACAATGGCTCAGAGACCTGCCGCGCAAGAAACTCGGTTACCACACTGCACAGGAATGTTTCCTGAATGAGTGTCGTAAGGCTTCGATCTGCTAGTCTTTTTTACCGTGCAACTTATTCTTGCAATCTACCTCTTAAGGAATCACGGATAAAATGAAATCCGTCGGATTGGCGTAGATTTTTCCGAAGGAGGAGGAAAACTGGACGCATAGCAAGGGTTAGGTGGAGGATTTGCTGGTATTGTGCGGACGAAAAAGATGTGTCAAGACGATGGTGCTGAATTTATCAGCGTATACTAAAATAAAAAGCAGAACAGCCTCTCGTGGCAGGTTTTAAAATCTGACACGAGAGGCTGTTCACTTACATATCGATCATGCGAAAGAAATATATGTCTTTAGAATGCATATCGATAACTCAGCATATAACTGATAGGGGCCACATAATAGTTAGCATCTGTATGCGTGGTCACATCGTCGCGGTTGAGGACATTTTCAATTGTAAAGCTGATCTCACTCGATGAATCCGGCGCATAGACTGTATTCCAAGTAGTGAGCAGATACGGCTTTGTCCGGTATGCAGGTGCACTCGACGGCGACTTAACACGCGATGCCAGATAGGATCCGTTGAGTGCGGACATCCACTTCCCCTTTTTGTAGACGACACCTCCTGTGAGCTGAACTTTTCCAAATACGCGGTTCCATCCAAATGTATTATTAGAACTTCTTGTCTCAGGATTTTGCCACGTCAGTCCCCATTGGTAGGAGAACCCACGCTCCCTCCGAATCTCATTCGAGATCTCAACACCCGTATTGCGAAAATCCTCATTGGTATACTGGTACGCACTCCCTGCCCACTTCGCTGTAATCTTATCCTTGACGCGCATATGAAAGAGTGCTGCTTTCCATACATGTCCGTCATGCTCTCGTTTCCAGCCCAACTCATAGTTGATCCCGGTCTGAGGCTTAAGGTTCGGTGCGGGAATCTGACTCGCATTTTCTGCATACATCTGCGCAAATGTGGGCATAACGAACGACTGACTGACGTTCAGATAGACACTGCTGTCGTGGTTAAGTTTGTGGAGCCACTGTGCAGATGCACTCAGATTATGGTAGTTCTGATCCTTCGCTGCCCCCGTTGTCCATGTCTCACGCAGCCCAAAGATCCCGGTATTACGTTTATCGAAACGTTGCTCCCACTGTCCAAATACGCCCCAGTTGCTGCGCGCGTAATGCTTTCCCTGACTTGTCGAATATGCTGGCAGCTCATGATAGTCCTCACGCTCAAAATTCAAACCAACGATCGCATCAGACCGGTTCATTCTCCATGACCGCTGCAAATCGATGCCATACGTCATATTCTTCTCATACTTTTGATATTGTCCTTGCGGTGAGCGTCTGCCAACTGCCGAAATATAGACAGGGCCGAATGTCTCTGCTGTCCCTGTGTTGAAATAGAACCTGCTCTGCCAATCGCGGTCGCTATAGTTGAGCTGCGTCGTATAGCGCTTTACCGCATATTTGCGCACGTAATACGGCTCCCCGACACGCAGCCCCTGCAGACTGCTCCGCACACTCGAAATAGTGCGATGATACGTATCCTCTGTCTCATAGTAGTTCAACAGGAAATTGAACCGCGGATTAATCTGATAGCTGAGCCCTGCGCTCTGCTTTTCAATGTTGTGAATATCCGTGCGTGTTTCACCTTTGAAATTCCTCGCATTTACATTTGTATACGAAGCGCCGTCCCTGCGGCCCCACTTGCTGTAGTTGTAGTAGATGCCGAGACGACCATCTCCTGCGCTTACGCCGTATTCCCTCTGCCCGTAATTTCCAAAGCCAGCATACACCTCGTTTTCAGGGATCTTCTTGGTGATGATATTGACGACGCCGCTCACTGCCTCACTGCCATAGAGAACAGAACCACTTCCCTTGACGATTTCAATACGCTCAATATAGGACGAGGGAATTGCATCCAGATTGTATTTTCCTCGCCAAGAAATCGGATTTCCGTTCATTAGTACGAGCATTCCACCTCGAAAGCCGCGCACATTAAGCTCATTCGTCGAGCCGATGGACGAACCATTCGGTCCAAAGGACTTATAGGCAAAACCGTTGACCTTCTGCAAGACAGCGGCCGCACTTGCAGCTCCGCTATCTTTAATCTCCTGCGCTGTGATAACCGTCGTCGATGCAGGCACATCAACAGCCTTTTTCTGCGAACGCGTCGCCGTTACGATGGCCTCCTCTAAAAAATGCGTCGACATCTCCTCTTTCGCGCCATCTTCGTCATGCATTGCCTCAGCTGCAAATACATCCGTCGAAGCTGCAGAAAGCATGACAAGAATTGCCGTCAACAGTGATTTTCTATTCCAAATGATCATATGTATATCCGCCTTTCTGCGAAGCTATGATTATGAACATACCAAAACTTTTGTACAAACATCAACATTCTCATGCAGGTTGTCCCTTGCCTACCTCTCAAATTCATCCAAAGGGACCTCCTACTCCACAGCAGTCAAAAACTCCTGCCGCGACTGTTGAAATTCATCGCCATAAAGAATCCATGCAGTCTCCTGTATGCCGAACACAATATCCTGAGAGATATTGTAAGTATACCTCGCCCATGGATGCCCAATCCTTCGTTCCTGTATAGCAGTCATCTGTGCAAGAGAGGGATCCTCCAAATACTGCTTGCCAAAATTTTCTTCCCGCGAACTTTCGTTCTCATGGCTGGGGAAGAAGAGATAGTCAGGGTTCGCAGCAACGAGCTGTTCTTTTGTCATCTCCTGCCCCATATGGTTCCCCGCCGCAGCCTTTGCATTAACGGAATCTGTATAACGGCAGAGTTCATCAAAGGTAGAACCTGCACCGCCATAGTTTGGCATAATAGAAATAAGTGCAATGCTCTTATACTTCTTCTCCTCAGGCACTAAGGCAATTTTTTTACGGATCTGAGCGAGTTTTTCTTCCATTTTCTCGATGAGTATCTCCCCACGCTCTGGTTCACCAACTGCCGCTGCAAAGAGACGAATATTTTCATGAATATCGCCTATTGTCGCCGCCGATTTAAATACAACAACAGGTATATTCAATTCTCGTATGGCATCGACATTCTCCTTCGGCAGCCATTCCGGAACAGCTACGAGATCCGGCTGTAAGGCTGCAATCTCCTCCACAGAGGGATTGCGAGAAATAATATTCGAAATTCTCTCACGTACCCATGGAATATTTGAATCCTCCGTATTGGCAAGAGACACATTAATTGCAGCCATACGTTCTGGCTCCACAAGACCAAGCATCATCTCATCGCTACTCGCACTAATCGTCAGAATCCGCTGCGGCTTATGCAAAATAGGAACATCGGTCCCTTCTGCATCGGTGACACTATAAGAGGTCTTATCCTGTCTTTCTGGAGTGGCACAGCCTGCCACAGCAAATAGAAGCATAAATATGCAAAACAGGCCTACCGCACGCAGACAGTCAAGATCCAGACGCAACCATCTGCTCATAGTTCAACAACTCCTTTTACATATCGTATAACACTCGCGCAAAAATATATCATGTTATTTTATAAACGCCCCTCTCTGCTGTGCAGAAAGGGGCGTTTTAGTTATAAGAACACAAAAATCCGGCTTCGCCGGAAGACAGATGTCAACAACAACTGAATCCCCTTCCCCATCACTCGCAGGTCAAACGGTGATTGTCAATCAGGCAGTTCTCCTGGCTCCAGTTCATCGCATACCTGCGCCTTCCCAAGAAAGTACTCTCCCAGTGACATATTGCAGGTTGCTCACTGTTACAGTGGCGGGACCGCTCCGGCATATACCGGATTCTCTATTAAATCCTTCGATACCTAATCCAATCTCTATGAAATTTTTATCTAAAATAGAATATCACTAGATGACAGTCTTGTCAATATTGTTACTAGTATTTAAGGAAGGTTCATTGGTGATTCATTGTAAAATGAAATCAGACATCAAAAGACAGAATACACAGAATCAAGCCGTAAAATATCTCTGCCCAAACATCCCAGGAGGTTCTGTATGTCCCAAGCACATTCTACCACAAAAGGTACACCGTCGGAATCACAAAGAGAACTACGGCAGGTCGCTCGGTGAGAGTATTGCCTGCCATGCACCGATCGTTCCGAGTACAGGACCTTTGGAAACTGGGAACTTGACACCACCGTCTGGAAAAAGGGGACGGATATGACAAACTTATACGGTGGAAGAATTACAGCATGTGGAGGATTGGATCAATACGCTCCCACGTAAGATTCTGGACTATAAGACTCCGCAAGAATGCTTCGATGCTGCCTTGAAAGCTCTCTTCTCTCATAAATTTTGATTCTGTTACACTCTACTGTCCGATTTGATGTTGCGACTTAGAGTTATATTATGTTAATTCACATTCCCAAATCTCACGGCACATCTCTCTGTTTTTATCCCATTCGTTGTATGATTCGCTCTTCATCCGATGAAATCCAAACTTAGCATAAAGATGACGTGCAGGTTTCAATAGATCAAGCGTACCCAAAAAAAGGTGACGATAACCTTTCTCACGGCAAAAAGAAATCGCCTCGGCCAGCAGACGATTTCCAAGCCCGTGTCCCTGCACATCCATATCTACGCCGAGCCAACGCAGCTGTGCCCTGTCTGCGCCCTTTTTGATGACTGCAATATCGCCGATCAGCTTCCCGTCAAGCTCGGCAATCCACATCCGACTCCCCTCCAAATCATCGTAGAGCTCCGCCATTCCGCGCAGCATCTCCTGCTCATAAAAGCTGTTGAAGCCATACTGACGTCTGTAGAGTTCGTATTGAAAATAACAAACCTTGCTCGGATCACCTGGCTGATAGGTACGAAGTGTAATCCCACTTGCCATCTTCTCATCCCCATCTTAATTTCAATAAATAAATGAAATTTCCCCCATAAGCACACCGAAAGATGCTGCTTATGGGGGACTGCTGTCGTTTTCAGGTCAATGCTGATACGGGCAAATCACAGCTTCTTGGACAGTGCCTCGATGTTGTCGGATATCGCCTTTGCCTCCGCAACGGACGCACTGATCTCCTTCATGTTCGCCGCCTGATTCTCGATCAGACCGTTGATGGACTTGATGCGCTCGGCAATATGATTCGCCGCCTTCCCCATGGAGCCGAGTTCTTCCAGAATTTTGCTCGCAGCATCGCGGCTGCTGTCGGCAAGTTTCCCGACCTCCTCCGCCACAACAGAGAAGCCGCGCCCCGCCTCGCCCGCGCGGGCAGCTTCAATAGAGGCATTTAGGGAGAGAAGGTTCGTCTGCTTCGAGATCGTCATGACAAGCTCGGACATCTTGAGCGTGTTCTCCGTCTGACTGCGCGTATCCTCCGCCGCCTTCGTGATCTCCTCCTGTACGCTCGAGATCTCCATCGTGCGTTCCATCGTTTGGCTCACACTCTGCGTAATCGTGTCGATGGATGCATACAGACTGCTGAGCATCGTCTCAAGCTCGCCGTAGAACTTTTCCTTCTTTTGCGAGGTCTGATCCAACACTTCCGATTTCCGCTTTTCCTCGTCGATATCGATAAAGACACCGATGATCTCCTCCGGATGTCCGCCCCTGTCACGCACAACATTACCGGAGGCATGAAACCAACGATAGCTGCCATCGTGTACCTTCAGGCGGTAGTCCACATCGTACGGAGTGCGCCCGCTGAGATCCTTGATGCAGGCGTTAAAGGAGGAAAATGTCCCCTCCACATCGTCCGGGTGCAGACGCGAGCTCCACGCCTCCACGGTATTTGGAAAATCCGACGCCCCACGGAATCCGACCATGCGGCGGAACTCATCCGACCAGATTGCATAGTCGATGCTGAAATCCGGCTTGATCTTCATGTACCACATACCGGAGTTGATTGCCTCATTGACCGTGCGCAGACGGAAGCGCTGGTACTCCAGCTCCTCGTTCACGCGGTCAATCAGCGTGTTCAGCTCTGCCGCATACGGCTCGCTGCCGCGCAGCTTCGCAAAGAGCTCGTTCTTCTTATGCGCCGCGACAATCTCCTGAATCGTCCCCGCAAAATCCTGTGCTCCCGTATTCTTGTCAACCATTGCATTCCCTCCAAAAAACGGTTCCCAAACTTAGATTTATTGTACCATATTCACCCATATATGCAAGCAGTAGTTGAGGATTCCTGGGATGATCATGGAGCGGTACTAAGGAATCGCTGATAAAATGAAGTTCGTCAGATTGGCGTAGATTTTTTCGTCCGAACAAGGAGACAAACCGGACGCATAGCAAGGGCTATGTGGAGGATTTGTCGACACAGTGCGGGCAAAAAAGATGCGTCAAGATGGCGTGGCTGAATTTATCAGTGCTTCCTAAAAAAAGGACAGCCGCATGACTTTTGCACGCAGCCGTCCTTTTGTCAGAGTTATTTTTACAAAATGCCGAGCGCATGCTGCTGCGTCCGAATTTTCCGCTCCCAATCCGTACGCGAACGCTGCAAAAACTCGTGCACAAGGTAGGCCGGCTGTACAGCATCAAGGATACGGCGCGCCGCCTCTGTCCGAAACGGCTCATGCCGATCCACACGCATGACATAGTCCATCGCCGTCCGCCAGTCCAGAGGATCGCACGCGCCTGCATGGCGGCGCATCATCTCACGTACATACGAACCGGAAAGCGATTGGTGCAGGTGCAGTCCATAGACATACTTCCCCACCTCACCGAGATTCTGATAGATCTTCGTCACATACGCCGCGCCGTCTGCTTCGCTCCGCAGATCGAGATTCGTGTTCATCAGATGTCCCGTATCGAGCATAAAGCCCGTATCGGGATAGTCGACCTGCTCTAGGAGCATGGCAGCCAAATGCGGCTGACAAAAGGTCAGCCCCGGCCACCAGAGGTTTTCAAAGAGGAGTTTGCAGCCCTGCGGGATTTCGCACGCGATTTCATTCACGAGTTCGATGGTCGCACGAATGACATCCTCATCCGTCGCGGCAAATGCACGCGTATACATCTCGGATGTGCGATTGTGCGCGACGTGCAGGACGAGGTACTGCGGCTGACATTCTGCCGCCCGCCGCAGATTCTCCTTCCACGCTGCGATCCAGTCACTGACGTGCAAAGATCCGTAGTAGGTGCGGATCTTCTCCTCGCTGCCGAACTCCTCTATGAGTGCCGCACGGTCGCCGCGCCAAAAATCCACCCACGTCGGCCAGAACAGGAGATGCACGCCCTTGATATAGGTCGGTGGAAACATCGCACGATCCCACGGCGCACAGAGCATGAACTCGATGCCGTCCAGCATGTGCGTGTGCAGGACTGTCGGAAGTGTATCCGAACTGTTTTGCAGCAAATTCTCCACATCGCAGTCCGCATTGGAGAGATTCGTCAGTGTAAGCATATCTGCCCTTTTCTACCAAATCGGTGGATGCACGCGGCATCAGAACCGATAGTTGTAGCTCAGGAGATAGTTGATCGGTGCAACATAATATTTTGTCCCAGAATGCCCTGTCGTATCATCACGGTTGAGTACATTGTCGATCCGCAGACTGATCTCGCTGTGCTCATCCGGCGCATAAGCTGTGTTCCATGTCGTAAGCAGATAAGGCTTAGAACGAAATGCGGGTTTGCTATTTGGCGTCTGTACACGGTCTGCAAGATAAGAAGCCGTGAGCGCAGACGTCCATTTCCCTTTGTGGTAATTCACGCCTCCTGTCAGCTGAACTTTTCCAAATGTACGCACCCATCCAAGGTTATTCTCAGTATTCTTTGTCATCGGATTCTGCCACGTTACACCCCAGTTGTAGGAGAATCCATTCGCTCCCTGAATTTCATTGGAGAGTTCCACCCCAACGTTCCGCATCTCCTCATTCGTATAGTAGCGCACAGGATTTGACAGATCGTCAACGTGTGGCATGATATTGTCCTTAACACGTAGATGGAATATTGCGGCTTTCCATGTATGCCCATCATGATTCTGCTTCCAACCGATTTCGTAGTTGATACCTTTCTGCGGGCGCAGATTCGGTGAAGGAAGCTGCGCAGCATTATCGTTATACATTTGTGCAAAGGTTGGCATGACGAAGGATTGGCTGATATTCAGGTATAGGCTGTTCTCGCGATTGAGCTTGTGCAGCCACTGCCCAGATGCACTGAGATTGCTGTAGTTCTGACTGCGTGCGGCCCCCGTTGTCCACGTCCCACGCAATCCGAAAATCCCCGTATTCTTCTCATCGAAGCGTTGCTCCCATTGCCCAAAGGCCCCCCAGTTGTTGCGCGAATACCGTTCATTTCGAGTGCTGGCAGAGGTGGGAAGCGCCGCATACATTTCGTGCACAAGGTCAAAGCCCAATATAGCGGTGGATTTTGGACTCATCTTCCAAGTGCGCTGTACGTCCATTCCATATGAACTGTTTTTTTCACGCGTATGGTACCAACTATTCCTTCTCTGCCATGAAGTTGTGATATATGTAGGTCCCTCATATGCCAAATTCCCCGTATTATAGAACAAACTCCCCTTCCAATCGGCATCCTGATAATTCAATTGCGTAATATACTGTTTCGTTTCATATTTACGGGATTGAATTATATCCCCCACACGCAACCCTAAAGTACCTCCCCGTGCCTGAGATACCTCCCGCGTATATTTTCCCTCCGTTTCATAGTAACCAAAAAGGAAATTCAGTCTGGGGTTTACTTGATAAGAAAGCCCTACATTCTGTCTAATGATATCACTAACATCCAGACGCGTCTCCCCCCTAAAACGGGCAGTCGATGCGTTTGCATAGTTAAGTCCATCTCTGCGTCCCCACTTGTCATAGTTGTAGTAGAAGCTGAAGCGCTCATCCCCGACGCTGACACCGTAGCTGCGCTGTCCATAGTTGCCGAAGCCCACATGAACCTCGTTTGTACCCTTTTTCTTTGTGATGATATTAACAACACCGCTCACTGCCTCACTGCCGTAGAGAACGGAGCCGTTCCCTTTGACAATTTCAATACGTTCGATGCTGCTTGCAGGGATTTGGTCGAGGTTATACTTTCCGCGCCATGCAATCGGATTCCCGTTCATAAGAACGAGCGCGCCTCCCTTAATCCCACGCAGATTTACTTCATTCGTCATTGCCCCCATCGCTGCACCATTGGGGCCAAAGGACTTATAGACGAAGCTGTCAACCTGCGAGAGCACATCCGCTGCGTTCGACGCGCCGCTCTGTTTAATGTCCTCTGCCGTGATCACTGTCGTTGCAGCGGGCACATCAATATCCTTTTTCTTCGTGCGCGTCGCCGTCACCACGACCTCGCCGAGGGAGTAAGTCGGCATCAGTTCATCTGCTTCTCCCCCCGTATACGCTGTCTCCGCCGCATAGACCTGCCCCGTCATCGCTGAGAGCGCGACCGCTGCTGCAAGAAATTTCTTGTTCCACATCTTCATTGTCATACCTCCATAAAATCAATTCAACTGAAAGCGGAACGTCTTTGTCCAGACACCCCGCCGTCCATTGTCTCCCGGATTAAACTGAAACCGCCAACCGGCAGCGACCGCCGCCCGGTCCATCGCACGATAGCCCGATGAGGACGCGACATCGACCGCCTCCACGGAGCCGTCTGCCGCGACAAGAATCTTGATCGTTACCGATCCCTCGACATCGTCGTCGATGAGTTCCTGCGGATACTCCGGCCGTGCCTCGGCACGCAGGCTCGCCTCCACGCGTTCCTGCGGCGGTGCAGGGGCAGAGCCGAGCCCCGCAGTCCCGTCGCTGTCTCCCGTACTCGTCCCGCTGCCCGCTCCGGCAGAGGAGCCGGATGTATTCCCGCTTTGACTTCCACGCGCTCCCGCTGTTCCCGTCTGCACGGTATGTGCAGTACTCTGTACCGTACGCAGCGTATTTTGCTGTGGGTTTATTTGCTGCTCCTGTACCGCCTCAGGCACAACATTCTTATCCTGCACAACAATATCGTCCACTGTCACCACAGGAGCCGCAGCCGGCGCAGAATCTCCTGCGGCACTGCTTCCCGCATCACTCCCCTCATCGTAGAGCACAACATCAATGGGCGGCCTTTTTCCTATCGGATTTGCGACGGAGAACAGTCCCATCGCCGCCGCAGTCAAAAAGAGTATAAGATGCAACAGCAGAGAAGCCCCAAGCGCTTTCCGCTCGCCGTCACGCTCCATCACATGCTCGTCCATGTCACACCGCCATCTTCATATGTCTGCGCAACAGATACAGGAAATAGGGCGTTCCGATGAATGCCGTCATGATGCCAACGCGGATCTCCATCCCGTGCAGCAGGATGCGCCCCAGCGAATCGCAGAGCACGAGGAACACCGCCCCCGCAAGGAGACTCGCGGGCAGCAGACGGCGATGATCGGGCCCGATGAGGAGACGCACCATATGCGGCACAACAAGACCTACAAACCCGATATTGCCGCTGATGCAGACACCTGCCGCTGTCGTGAGCGAAGCGAGCACGAGGAAGAGCAGACGGAAGGCCGTCACAGGCATCCCCGCTGCACGCGCCTCCACCTCACCGAATGCGAGCAAATTGAGATGACGTGCCAGCAGTACCATGATCGACATGCCGATGCCGATCGGGCCGATGCCGAGTAGGACATGGTCCCAGCGGCGATAGTCCAACCCGCCGATCGTCCAGAAGAGATATTGCTGCATCTTCTGCTCGTTCATCACCGTGAGAATCGCCGCCGTGCATGCCGCGAGGAACATCCCCACGACAACGCCCGAGAGGAGGAGCGTCATGACCGGAATCCGCCCGCGCCGCATCGACAGCGACACGGTCAGTCCCACCGCGAGGATGGCGCCCGTAAAGGCAAAGGCAGGGAGCGTGAGTACGCTTCCCGCCGTCACGCCGATGCCGATGGCAAGCACCGCTCCGACGGAGGCACCGCTCGATACACCGATGATGCCGGGGTCGGCGAGCGGATTGCTGAAGATCCCCTGCAAAACGGCTCCCGATACACCGAGACCCGCCCCGACCATCATGCCGACAAGCGTGCGCGGGAGACGAATGTGCCAGAGCACCGCCTCCTGCTCCGGTGTCACAACAACATCCGTGAAGAAAGGAAGCCCTGCCGCGTGGGCAAAGGAAGCAGCGACCGCCTCCATCGGGATATCATACTGCCCCGAGCTCATGGACAGAAGGAATGCAAATAGAAGCGCTCCAACGAGAACACATAGAAAGAGCTGTGTTCGATGCTGTCCAAAACTCATGCCGTCACCGCCCTTTCATCCGCACGGCCGAGAATGACAGAGAGGAGCTGCTCCTTTTCCGCTGCGGCCGTCTCTGCCTCTGTAAAGACCTCTGCGTGATGCGTCAGCGGATTCTCAACAACCCGCACGGGAGCACCATATGCCTGCGACAGGAGTTCATCCGTCAGCACATCTCTTGGCGCGCCGTCAGCGAGCAGTGTTCCGTGTCCGATGAGGAGCAGCCGCGAGCAGAACCGCGCAGCAAGGCTTAGCTCGTGCGCAACAAGCAGGACAGTCTTGCCCGCCGCACAGAGTTCACGGCAGAAGCGGAAGATCTCCTCCTGATAGATGATGTCAAGCCCCGTCGCAGGCTCGTCAAGAAAGAGCACAGGCGTCTGCTGCGCGAGCACCTTCGCGAGCAGGACACGCTGTCGCTGTCCGCCCGACATGGCGTGCAGGGGCTTATCGGCAAGCTCCGACACGCCTGTATATGCCATACATGCCTCGGCAATCGCCAGATCGTCCGCCTTTTCCTGGCTCCACCACGAGAGATATGGATAGCGTCCCGCGAGTACGACATCACGCGCGGTATACGCAAAGGTCATCGCAACGTGCTGCTGCAGATACGCTACGCGGCGCGCAAACGCCTTTGCATCAAGTACATTGACATCGTCCCCCATCAGCGTAACCGTCCCGGACAAGATGGGAAGAATACCGCGCAGCGTCTTGAGCAGCGTGCTCTTGCCCGCACCGTTCGGACCGATCACACCGACGATCTCCCCTGTCCCCACGGTAAACGACACATCGTCGAGAATGACCTTTCCATGATACCCCGCATAGATGTGCTCTGCGCGAATCATCTCATCCAAACAAAAGCCCCCTTCCTCATGATCATTTCACCGCCGAGAGGTGCTCATCCTCCCCCTGCTTGAACGCATCGCCGTAAACACGATAGGCAATCTCCTGCACGCCGAAGACAAAGTCCTGCGAACAGTTGTAGATATAGCCCTCAAACGGCTCGGCGAACGCCTTGCTGCGGATCGCCTTCATCGTCTGCAGAGACGGGTCCCCCAGATAGTCCCTGCGGAACGCATCGACATCGTATTTTCCGCGATCGTTGTACGTCGGCAAAAAGAGGATGTCGGGATCGATCTGAACAAGCTGCTCCTTCGTCATGACCTGAAAGTCACGAATTCCAAGCTCCGCGCGACCGTTGATGACCCCCGCATAGCGGCACGCCTCGTCAAAGCTGCTGCCAAGTCCGCCATAGCCGCCCATGAGCGAGATGAGGACGACACGCTTGCGCTCTGCCTGCGGGATCTTCTCCACCTTTGCCTCAATTTCCGCGAGCTTTGCATCCATCATCGCGAGGAGTTTCTGTCCACGCTCCGGCTCTCCCACTGCGGCGGCGAGCAGTGTGACGGTCTCGCGAATCTCAGCAAGATTCCGTGCTCCTTTACAGACGATGACCTTCAGCCCTGCCTCACGCAGCGAGGGCACGATGGTGAGATCGCCCCAGTCCGGCACGACGACGAGGTCAGGTTGCAGTGCCATGATCTCCTCTACCGTCGGACTGCCGATGCGCTGCGGAATGTCCTTGACGAGTGCCGTCACATTGGAGCTGACGGGATCATCGAGCAAGCCATTGACCGCCGCCATACGCTGCGGTTCGACCAGTCCCAGCATCGTCTCATCCGTACTCATTGAGAGCGTGACAATGCGTTGCGGCGGTGCAGGGAAGTCAACCACCGTGCCCTCGATATCCGTAACCGTATATGCCGCAGGCTTCTCCTCAGCCGCCTTTGGCATACTGCATGCCGTGAGAAAGACACACACCATACAGAGGAGAAGCACAGGGAGCTTTTTCCTTAACAATATCGCTCTTCCTTTCCAATGCTTGTACGGCGTCCTCTATGAAAGAGAGATCTTTCGCCGCAAGATATTTCCGTTCCAGAGCTGCTCCTCGATATAACGTGCGCCGCGCAGCCCCATAAAGGGGCTCTCTGTCAAATGCAGTGCATCCTGCACGGGATAGGAAACGGCAAGATACTGCGCCCCCTTCGGGTCGATATGCGCCGACTCATTGCTGCTGCCGAGCAGCAGCCCGCCCTCCATCGCAGAGAGCACCTGCTGCATCCGCACGGCATCCGTCTCGCCGAGGATCTCGTCGGCAATCGCAGCCACCTCGCATACCTCCTCATGCTCTGCTGCAACGGCGAGGTGACACACATCCGCCCACTCCGTGCGCAGTGCCTGTGCAAGCCCCCACGCAACAGAGCGCGGCGCACGAATGAATGCAGTGTCATAGCGGAGCTCGCCCCAGAGGCTCTTGCATTCGTTGATACGCAGGAAGTCCTCACGTGTGACGCGCTCGATCTCCTCCTCGGCAGCATCTCTGCAGGGAGCGGGCAGTGCGCGTCCGATCTCCGCGATCCACCTTCGCGTTCCCGTACGTCCGTATGGGGGAAGCGGCGCAATATAGGGCATGCCGCAGATGCTTTCAAGCAAGCGGGCACTCTCCACACCCAGTTCATCATGCACCACGATATTGAGTGACGCACGCGTCAGATCCCCCAGCTCCGCAGCGGACATATCGCAGCCGAGGACGGCATTCACCGTATACCCTGCCATTTCAAGCAGACGGACAAGTTCATACACATCGTTTCCGCCGTTGTAGTAGGCACTCGTCATGCCGATCAAATTAACCGCATTCGCCTTTGATGTCTGACGCGTCGGGGGAAATGCCTGAAGCGTGGTGCACGCCGCCTTGTCCCATCCGTCTGCAAAGCTGCCGATCAGTCCACCGCTGTCGAGTACAACGATCGGACAGGGGATCCCTGCCCCGCGTGCAATCGCCTCGACATCGTCACCGATCAGCCCCGCCGCACAGCTGCTGACGATGGCAAGCAGCGCGGGCGGCTGCTCCACATAGGGAGCAAGCACCTCGTGCAGATACGCCTCCGCACCAAATACGATCGCATCATTGTCGAGCTGCGTGCAGATCATGCGATGCGAGATCGTCGGCTGACTGTGTTCGATGTGGCGCATCGCAAAGAAATAACACCAGAGAGGTCCGTTGACGACGATCACCGCATCCTTGAGGCCCGCGAAAAACGCAGATGCACCGGCGAGCGCACAGGTGTCCGTACACATGCAGACATCATCAAAAGATTTTTCGCGCTCACCCATAGATCAGACCTCCCCTGCTCTCATGACGGTGCAGTATCAGTCTCATATCGTCCAGCAACTGACGCTCCATCGACCAGCCGACCGAGGGCAGCAGTGCAAGGAAGATCTGACGCAGCTTCGCGTCCACCAACTCGTGCGTAGTTAGGACGAAATCCGCTGCGTGCAGTACGTTCTCCGCAGCAACATCTCCCTCATAATGGATGGAGGCATCCGTCCGTCGGCGCAGCTCCTCCTCCATCACAGCACGCCGCTCCGGGAGAAAGGAATCCAGCAGAACGATCCCCGTCAGAAGAACACCTGCCTTCTTCAGCAGACGCAGAATTATTTCCGGTTGAAACCATGTAAGATCACGTCCAATCGCGAGAGCGCATCTGCGCCCCGCGAGATCAGCACGCACCTTCTCCACCGTGACGGCAAAGGCGGCCTCCTCTGCTGCAATGGCGCATTCTGCCGCCTCCTCACGGTGACAGAGCTGACCGACGCGCCGCAGCCAGCGAATCGTCTCCTCCGCACCGACCGCATAGACATCGGCAAGGTACGGCGTTCCGAACTGCGCGTGAATATGCTCCGCCAGTTCCGCAAGCTGCATCTGCTTCTCATCATCTGCCCGCCGTCCGAGAAGGATGATAAGCTCTGCCTCCGGCACCGCCTGCATCTCATCGAGTGCGAGATAGGACGGAAAATGTGCGGTCACGTGCAAATCGAGGAGAGAGAGCAGACGGTGCAGTTCCTTCACGTATGCACCGTGCATGCCGCCGCAGTCGCCGAGGAGCGCAACGGTTCCCGTCTTTCGCTCCGCCGGCTGCATAAAGCGGTCGATGAGTGCGCGTGCAGTGTCGAGATAGCCCGCATAGTATTCCCCGTCGAGAAAGCCGTGCGCAGATACCGCCATGATGGGCAGTCCAAGCTCGTCCTCCATCTCCGCAGCGATTGCCTTTGTATCATCGCCGATCACGCCGCTGACACAGGAATTTGCGATGAACACCGCCTGCGGATGGTATTTCTGCACAGCAAAGCGCACACATTCACGCAGACGATCCTCCCCGCCAAAGATTGCCTCACTCTCTCCGAGCCCGCTCGTCAGGAGAGGAACGGGAGAGAGGCGCACGGATGTCCCTGCCGCCGTCAGCCGATGAAAGCTGCTCACATCCATCCCATGTGCGATGTGTGCGCACGGGCGCGGGCTGTGAAAGACGACAAGTGCCCCCCGTACGAACGACAGCGCACGCCAAACACCGGGCATGCTGCAGCTGCAGTTCGTCCGACGCACACCGACACGCTTCACCTCAATCCCCATAGCTCTCCACCAACTCCTCGAGTTCCTCGAACTCCATCGGTGTCGGCACGGTCAGCATTTCGTTCGTATCAATTGCCTGTGCAAGTCGGACATAGTACTGCGCCTGCTCCGATGTCGGCGCGTATGCAATCAGCGTCTGCCGATGGATCTCCGCCTCATGCACGGCACGCGAACGCGGGATGTAGGCGATGAGCTGCGTTCCGAGACGCGTGGCAAACGCCTCGAGAAGTTCCCGCTCGTTCAGCACGTCACGGCCGTTGCCGATGATGCCACCGAGCTTTACCGCGCCGCGTGCGGCAAAGCGCTGCACTCCCTTTGCGATATTATTTGCCGCATAGAGTGACATGAGCTCCCCTGAGGAGACAATGTAGATCTCCGAGGCATAACCTTCGCGTATGGGCACGGCAAAGCCGCCGCAGACCACATCGCCGAGGACATCGTAGAGTGCCACGTCCAGATCATCAAAGGCATGGAGTGCCTTGAGCTTTTCAAGCGCGACGATGATTCCGCGCCCTGCACAGCCGACCCCCGGATCGGGGCCGCCCGCCTCGATGCAGCGAATGCCGCTGAAGCCCTCGTGAACAAGATCGGCGAGCGTCAGCGCCGCCCCCTTTTTCTCGCGTTCGAGGTCGAGAATCGTGGAGGGGGCGATACGCCCGAGCAGGAGGCGGGTCGAGTCATTTTTCGGATCGCAGCCGATCTGGCAGACGCGCCGCCCCATCTGCGCAAACGCAGCCGATACATTCGCGGCGGTCGTGGATTTTCCGATGCCGCCCTTGCCATAGAACGCGATTTTTTTCATGGGATCTCCTTACTCCACGGCAGTGAGAAACTCGTGGCGCGACTGCTTGAAGTCATCGCCGTAGAGAATCCACGCCGTCTCCTGAATACCATACACAATGTTCTGCGAGAGATTGTAGACGTAGCGCGCCCACGGATGTCCGATCTGCCGCTCCCGCACGGCAGTCATCTGTGCGAGCGATGGGTCATCAAGATACTGCCGCCCGTAGTTCTCCTCATTCGTTGCGCCGTCCTCATAGCTCGGGAAAAAGAGATAGTCCGGATTCGCTGCGACGAGCTGCTCCTTCGTCATCTCCTGCCCCATGCGGTTGCCTGCCGCCGCCTTCGCGTTGATCGAATCCGTACAGCGGCAGAGCTCGTCAAAGGTGCAGCCCGCACCGCCATAGTTGACCATGATCGAGATGAGCGCGATGCTCTTATGCTTCTTCTCCTCGGGAACCTGAGCCACCTTCGAACGGATCTCGGCGAGCTTGTCCTCCATCTTGCCGATGAGCTTCTCCCCGCGCTCCGGCTCACCGGCCGCCGACGCAAAGAGACGGATGTTGGCATGAATATCCTCCATCGTCGCGGCGGATTTACAGACGACGACAGGTACGTTCAGCTCGCGGATGGCATCGATGTTCTCACGCGGCATCCACGGTGTCACGACAACGAGGTCCGGATGCAGTGCGGCAATCTGCTCGACCGACGGGCTGCGGGGGATGACCGTCGGAATTCGGTCACATACCCACGGGATATTCGTATGTTCCCGATCGGCAAGAGATTCATTGATCGCCGCCATGCGCTCCGGCTCCACGAGACCAAGCATCAGCTCGTCCGTTCCCGCGCTGACCGTCAGGATGCGCTGCGGCTTGTGTGCAAACGTGACGACCGTGCCCTCCACGTCCGTGATTTGATAGCCGCCCGCCTGTTGCTCCGAGGAGTTTATGCAGCCACCGATCAACAGCGCGGCAAAAATCACCGTGAGAGCAGCGCATACGCGGATATTCCTTCTCATTGTGCGCCCTCCGCCCGTTCCTCAAGATCGCCCTCGATGGAGAGGTAGAGACTGCGCAGTTCGGCAAGCGTATCCTCGGATGCGTTCCACAGTCCGCGCTGCTGTGCCTCAAGCAAGACCTCCGCCATGCGGTGAAGAGCCCACGGATTCACATCCTCCATCCACTCCTGCATCTCCGCATCCAGTACATATTTGCGCGCGTAGCCTTCGTACATCCAGTCCTTCATTATAGCACTCGTCGCATCCCATTGATAGCTGTGCGCGAGATAGTTCGCAAGATCTGCAGCCCCCTTGTAGCCGTGCTGCTTCATGCCCTCGATGAACTTTGGATTCATCGCCTCGCCGCGAAAGAGACGGGCCGCCTCCTCTGCAACGCTGCGGAGGACGATGCGCTGACGGTCGCTCGAATCGCCTGTATAGGAGCGCGGTGCCTTGCCCGTGAGTGCCCGCACAGTTGCGATCATACCACCGTGGTAGGCGTTGTAGTCATCCGAACTGAACATGTGCGTCTCACGCGTATCCTCGTTCTTGACCGTGACATCCAGCCCCGCCATACGCCGTTGGAAAAGTTCCGGGTCGTATCCGCGTGCAAGACCGTCACCGCCGTATGCGGTTCCCGAGAAGCGCGTATAGACCGCCGCCAGATCGTCGAGGGTCTCCCATGCCTTCGATTCGAGCAGCTCACCGATGCCCGCACCATACGCACCCGGCGGGTCGCCAAAGATGCGTACGGAGGCACGTTCCCATGCACGCTCCCGCTCCTCCCCCTGCTCCTCGAGCCACGCGGTATCTGCGAGAACATGCTTGCGCACATAGTTCTCCTCGTCGCTCTCATCGAGATCGCGCACTATGCGCACAGCCTCATCCACCCAGTGCACGGCGTTGGGCACGGCATCGCGGAACAGACCGCTGATGCGTGCGGTCACGTCAATGCGCGGGCGCTTCAGCTCCGCAACGGGGATGACCTCAAGGCTGCAGACGCGCTGCGAGGGCCGTCGCCACACAGGCCGTACGCCCATGAGGTAGAAGAGCTCTGCAATGCACTGGCCGTGGCTGCGCATATTCGAGCCCGCCCAGAAGACGATGCCGACTGCCTCGGGATAACGCCCCTCGTCGCTGATGTACTGCTCGATGAGTGCATCTCCGAGCTGTTTTCCGTACTCCCATGCGGCAGGGGTCGGCATACAGCGCGGGTCAAGGCCATAGAAATTCCGCCCCGTCGGCAGCACATCCACGCCGTTTGTCGTCGGCGCACCCGCAGGGCTCGGCTCGATGTATCTGCCCGTGAGTGCCCGCAGCGTCTCCGTGATCTCGCCCTCCGTGCGGCGCAGACGCGGCACCATATCCCCCGTGATCTCGCGCAGCGCATGGGCAAATGCGGCGCGCGCCTCCGCAGAGGATGCGGCAATAACAGGGAGCATCATCGCCCGCTCGACCGCCTCCGGCGCATAGTCATGAGCGCCGAGGAAGGAGATCAGCGCGCGCATCTCCGCCTCGACCGCATCCAGCTTTCTGCCGTAGGTCATGCCGTCCGATGTCATACGCTCGCTGTGCGTGAGGAGCTCCTCATAGTCATAGCCTGCCTGTTCTGCGATCAGGCGGAGGAGTGATTTTTCCCCGCCGTGCTCCATGCGTACGAGTGCGCACAGGAAATCAACCATCCCGTCGCCCTCGGGGGCACGGCCGAGGATATGCAGCCCCATACGGATCTGCATATTCTTGATGTCGGTCACGTAGTTGTGGAGGCGCGCCGTATAATCATCGAAATCATCGCCTTCGTCAATCTCCCCGTCGAAATGACAGGCAGCCGCCTTTTCACGGACAATATCCCGCACAGCCTCGATGTTGTCCGGCTGTGCTGCGCGAAAGTGGACATACTCATCAAGTGCCTGTTCCAGTTCCTCAATCTCCTCGAATCCGCCCGCAAGCTGCATTGGCGGCGAGAGATGACTGATGAGGCATGCCGCACCGCGCCGCTTTGCCTGAATCCCCTCTCCGACGATCGTGATCCAGTAGGGATAGATGTCCGGCAGATCGCCAAGCGAGACATCCGGATAGCACGCCTTCGAGAGCCCCGTCCCCTTGCCCGGCAGCCACTCAAGCGAGCCGTGCGTCCCGACGTGGATGACCGCGTCTGCCCGCCAGATATCGCGCAGCCAATGATAGTAGCCGATGTAGTGATGTGTGGGCGCGGCATCGGGCGAGTGCAGGAGCTTGCCGGGGTCCTCACCAAACCCGCGCGGCGGCTGCACCGTGATGAAGATGTTGCCGTTCAGTGTGCCCGGGACAAGGAGCGCACCGTTGTAATTGAACACATCCCCCGGAGCCTCTCCCCAGTCCCGTACAAGCTGCGACCGCACCTGCGCGGGCAGCTCCGTGAAAAATGCGCGGTACTGCTCTGCCGTCAGCTGTCCGTCCGCAGACTTTGCCTGCGCCGCACTCATAAAGCGGCGGTCGTTCGTCGCGTGATCCGTCAGCAGCTTCATAAACGTCTTGCTGCTCTCAGGGATCTCATCCATGACATAGCCTGCGGCACGCATCGCCGTAAGCAGACGGAGCACGCTCTCGGGGGAGTCCAGTCCCGCCGCGCTGCCGATGTTTGAATTCGTCGGCGGATAGTTGTGGAAAACGATCGCAATCTTCTTCTCCGCGTTTGGCTTATGCCGCAGTACCGCCCATTTCCGCGCCTTGCGTGCGATCCGCTCCATGCGCTCATCGAGGGCTGCATAGCTGATCTCTCCGCTCTCGTCGCGCACCTTCGCCGCGATCGGTACGGCGTGGACCACACCATCGAACTCGGGCATGGCGACGCTCATGGAGACCTCCATCGGATCGAGCCCCGCCGGAGATTTCTCCCACTCCTCCTTCGGAGCGAGCACCGTGTACGCCTCAAGCACGGGTACACCGAGCGTATAGAGATCCTCGATGCGCGTGCCGCCCGCCTTGATGGAGAACTTCATCGTACTGATGATGACATCGACAAAGGGCTGTCCATCCCTGCAAAAATATTTCTGAATCGCATCCATCAGCGTCGGAGACGCCACGCGCTCGTCGCGGTAGGAATTCGAGAACACGGCGACCGCATTCATCCCCTCCGCCTCGATTGCACGGACGAGTGCCGCATGATAGGTAAAGTCTCCCGTAATCCACTCCGAGCGGTAGAAGATCACGCCGACGGTCGGACGCCCTTCCTCGTAATGAGCAGTGAGATACCCCGTGATGTCCTCGGGAGCCCCCGCCCAGTCCGGATGATAGACACCGTTCCACGCGAGCGGACGCGGCGGCTCTGCTGTACAGGCAAGTCCCCCGAACTCCCTGCCGAGCCAGCGGAAGAGATTGCGCATATTCTCCTCACCGTCATAGCGGAAATATGCCCATGCGGTCTGGATCTGCTCCTCCGAAAAGCCGTACGTCACCTTGTCGAGCTCGGCATTGTCCACAACGATCAGATGCGGAATCCGATGCTTCTGTAAAAAGCGTGATGCCTTCTTCAGGAATTCATTATCAAGACCCGTCCCCATCCAAAGGAAGAGATGGAGATCCGCCGCCACATGCATTTCCTCCCAGCTGTCCATGCTGCTGACAGAACACACGTACGCCTCGAGCTCTTCCATATACGCAGCGCATCGACGCGCAAGTACACGGACACGCAGGATATTCGTATAGACTGTAATCTTCATCTTCTTCCGTTCTCCCGATTCTGCATCCTGCGGGATGCGCGGACAATCTCCAGTACGCCCTCCGCCGAGAGCCGTTCCAACGTATAATACTGCGCTGCCATCCGACGCGCAAGTTCCGGTGCAACACCGACGCGCGGAACGGAACGCTCCGTATCGAGGACAAGGGTAAGTGCCGCGGTCTCCGCGATCTCCTCTGCTGCACGCAGGGCACGCTGCACGCCCGCATCTCCCTCTTTGGTATTTGTGCGTCCGTCTGTGACGAGGACCAGCACCGTCTTCTCGCTGCCCTTGCGCTCCAGTTCACGCAGTGTCCGATGTGCATGGGCGAGCCCCTCGGCAAGCGGCGTCCGCCCGCCCGTCGGCAGGTCGCGCAATGCTCTTTCCGCCAGCTCCACGCTGCGCGTCATCGGCAGCAGCGTCTCCGCACGCTCCCGCCGAAAGGCAATCAGCCCGACACAGTCACGCTTTTGGTATGCCTCCCGCAGAAGGGCAAGGATGGCCCCCTTCACCGTTCGCATGCGTTCGCGTGCGCCCATCGACCCGCTCGCATCGACGAGGAACAGAATGTGCGCCGCAGACCGCTTCGCACGCACCCAGACGCGCACATCTTCGGGACGGATCACAACCGTCTGCCCCCTTTTTCGTGTGTGCTGATGCGGAGCTGCCGCACGCAGCGTAGCGGAGAGCGCAAGGTCAAGGCGCGCACCGCGCCGCGGAAGATCCGTACGCAGACCACGCCCGTCCGCCGTATGAATCTGAATGATGTCACGCCTGCCGCTCTTCCCGCCCTGCGCTCGCATCGTCATGGAGAGAAGCGAGAGCCGTGCCATAACATTTTCGAGCGGAGCGGCAACGCGATCCTCATCCTCCGCACACGGCTCCTCCTCCGATGGAGGAGGGTCATCTGCTCCGTCCTGTGGTTCGTTCTCCTGCGTATGCTCCTGAGGAGGCTGTGCATCTCCATCGTTCTGCGGGGGAGGTGGTTCCTGCAGCTCATTGGGAAGATCATCCCGCTCCCGCTGCGGCACATTCCCCTCACGCGGAGGCGGCAGCGGCTGCTGCTCCTCCTGCGGGCGGCTCATCCGATGCACGAGCACGAATACCGCAGCCTCCTCCACATCTGCGGGCATGACGAACGATCTGCCCGCAAGCGCCGCAATCGCGCGTCCAGCCTCGATGAGATAGAGCTCCGCACGGTTGCCGACACAATGCGCACGCGCAGCACAGGCAGCGGCAAAGCGCAGAATGGCGGACGGTGCCTCCACACGCGGCAGCAAGTCACGTGCGCGGCAGATCATCGCTCCGAACGCCTCTTCCTGTGTACGGTACACCGCACAAAACGTCGACGGATCACGCTCGTATGCGATCGCACGTGCAGCAATCGTGCGCCGCTGCGCCGTGTCCCCCTCCTCCTCCATTTTCACAAACATACCGAAAGAATCCAGCAGAGCCGAGCGGAGCGTGCCCTCTGCGGGATCCATTGTGCCGACAGGCGTATAGGAAACCTCCTCGGTGAACGACAGCCCATCCCGCTCAAGGCGAAAGAAGCCGTCTCCCGCGCATTTCAGCACAGCAGTCAGAATGTCCTCCCGCAGGAGATTGACCTCGTCCATATAGAGAATGGTATCGTGCGCACGATGCAGCAGCCCGTGCCGCAGCTGCCGCTCCCCTTGTTGGAGTGCCGTCTCTATATCGATTGTACCGAAGATCATGTCCTCCGAGGCTCCAAGCGGCAGCTCCATAATTTGTCCCGTCGGGGTAAAGGGTGCTGCTGAACGAACGAGAACAGACTTTGCCGTGCCGCGTGTGCCGGAGATCAAAAGCCCGCCTGCACGCGGATTGACAAGTGCAATCGAAAGTGCGCGCCGTGCGTGCTCCTGTCCGACAATGGCCGTCAACGGATAACGCGGGATATTCAAAATCTTTCCTCCGAAAAGCTATTCTCCCAAGATCGCATCCACCGCAGTCCAGTCGACCGCGCCCTCCTCGAACGGGCGGCGGCGCATGCGGTGTGCGAGGACGAGACGGCTGACGCGCTGCAGATCCTCCGCCGTAACCGCACTGCGCCCTGCAAGTGCCGCATGTGCAATGCCCGCCTTGATGAGCGTGATGTCGGCACGGTGCCCGTCGACCCCGAGCGTCAGTGAGATCTGCGCCGCGTAGTCAAGGACAGCATCCGGCACCGTCACACGGGGAACACGTACACGCGCCTCAAGAATCTGCGTGCGCAGGTGCTTCTGCTCTGCCGCATACATTTCCGCAAAGGCATCGGGATCACGTTCGTAGGCGATGCGGCGGCGGATGACCTCGACGCGCGTCTCTGCCTCGCGTTCCCCCGCAACGGTCACAGAGAGCGCGAAGCGATCGAGAAGCTGCGGACGGATGTCCCCCTCCTCCGGATTCATCGTCCCAATGAGGACAAAACGCGCCGGATGCGCATAAGAGATCCCCTCGCGCTCCACGGTATTGACCCCCATCGCCGCAGAGTCGAGCAGAATATCGACGATATGATCCTCGAGCAGATTGATCTCATCCACATAGAGGATGTTGCGATTCGCCGCTGCCAAGATGCCCGGCTCGAACTCCTTGCGCCCGTGTCGGATCGCAGCCTCCATGTCGAGTGTTCCGACCACGCGATCCTCCGTCGCGCTGACGGGCAGCTCCACCACGCGCATCGGAACATCCTCCGCAGGAAGCTCCCCCTCTGCGTGTCTCTCTTGACACGCATCGCAGTAGAGTTCGGGGGATGCAGGATCACAGTGACAGGCACAGCCGCGCACCGCATGCAGATCCGGCAAAAGTGCGGCAGCCGCTCGGACGGCGGTAGACTTCGCCGTCCCCTTCTCCCCCTTGATGAGGACACCTCCGAGTGACGGCATCACAATACTGAGGAGAAGCGCCGTCTTCATCTCCTCCTGCCCAACAATAGCGGCAAAGGGGTATGTCACCCTCTTTTTCATTCCTATTTCCTTTCATGAGGAAGGAAGATACTATGGCAATCAGCTTGCCACAGCCCCTCCCTTGCTTCCCCTACACAAAATATTGGTTAGAAACTCTGCTCGACACCGATCATGAAATTGCGTCCGGGCGCTGTCCACCACTGTTCGGCAGCCCCCCACCAGCTGATACGGGCATTGGAGTGCTCGGCATAGAACTGGTTGAAAATATTGTTGACCTTCAGATAGACCTTCGTCTCCTCGGCGACCTTGTAGTTCATTGCGAGATCAACTATCCAGTAGTTATCGGTGGGGAAAAATTTACCAATCGCATCGGACGGTCCCGGGCGTCCAACGATCCCGCGCGCGAGCAGCGAAGCATCAAATGCACGATTGACATAATCGACACCGATATTCCACTGGTCCTTCGGCAGATAACCATCTACGTTAAACTGACGCTGCGCTGTTGCACCGACATGTGTCTGCGTATAGCCGAGACGTGCCCGCAGATGTGAGTCGACACGTTTGGTCATCTGAAGCGACCAGCCATGCGCGTCCTCATCTCCGACATTGATATTTTGATATGTCATAGGATGGTAGCCGATCCGATTCTTTGAGTGACGTTTGAAATAACTCGCTGTGAGGCTGAGCCCTCTGCCAAAGTCACGCGCTATACCAATCTCCCTCGTATTGCCGGACTCCGGTTTAAGATTTGCATTCCCATAGATCGGTGCATAGAGCTGTGACGGTGTCGGGGTGATAAAGTACGCACTGTAAGAAACATAGGCATGTGTCACAGGATCGATGTCATAGCCGAGACTGACACTCGGACTATTATGTTTGCCGAATCCGGAGTTGTTATCATGGCGAATCCCCGCCGTCAGTTTCAGTTCAGGCGAAATGTTCCACTGATCCTGTACGTAGAAAGACCGATTGAACAGGCCGCGATTTGTCAGCTGCGTTCCATCCGTCTCATCCTTTGTATAGTCGAATCCCGCTGTCAGCAGATGATCGCCCAGTTTCTTATCAAACTGATTGCTGAACTTCGTTGTCCAAACGGTAAGTCCATAGCCGCCAGCCATATAGTCATATTTGCTGCGTGCGACAGACATCTGATTTTTCGTTGTGTCGTCAATCTGCACATTCCAGATGAGATTCCCGTCGACACGATCATACTCCCCAGCCTTTGGTGCCTGTCCCATCCGCTTTTCATAGAGTGCCTGATAGCGATCCGAGTCCTTATACGAACGCAGATTAAACGCAAGATAGGATGCCTTGCTCAGGTGCTTGCCAAGATGCACGCCGACGGAGTTCGCATCGAGCTTCGACGGCGTTGTATCGCCGTGTGCGTCCTTGAAGTCTCCGCTCTTATCCTTCTGGTATTTGATGCGCCAATCCCATCCGTCCGCACCGCCGGCATTCGCGATGCTGTACTGCTGACGGCTGTAGCTGCCGTAGCCGATGCCGATCGTCGTCTTCATCCCCTGTGCCTTCTTCGTGATGATGTTGATGACGCCGCCCTTGGCATCCGAGCCGTAGAGGGTCGATGCCGACCCATGCAGCACCTCGATACGGTCAATCCCCGCGAGATCCTTCATCGCAAAAACAATCGATCCTGCCTTCCCACCGGCATAGTTCTGACGGACCCCATCGACAAGCACGACCACATCATCAGAGCCATTGATATAGATATTATCTGAGTTGTTATACCCTGCCAAGCCACGTTGATTAAATACAACCCCAGGTACATCGCGCAAGGCCTGTGCCAGATCCGTATAATGACGACGCTCGATGTCCTTGCCCGTAATCACTGTGATGTTTGCATCTGCCTTCAGTTCTTTGTTCGGTGTACGCGTTGCCGTAACGACGGTTTCGTTCAGCATATGCTCACTTGCAGCCGAATCCGCATCTGCGGCAAAGGTGTGCCCCCCTCCCGTGGATGCAACTCCAAAAGCAAGTGCTGTTGTCACATTCATGACAATCTTTTTTGAAATGTAGTTTGTCATTTTATTTTTCCTCCTAAAATCCGGATACAACAACATCTATTCATCAACTGCCGAGATGTGAACATCATCCGACAGAAAAATTCCCGTAGGCAAATGTGCTCCATTGATCGGTGCTTCCTCAAACACTTGCCGCCTTTATCGCCGCGCGCTTCAATGCACATTCGGCATTGGACAGGGCAGAATGTTCCTGCCCCGCCCAACGTGCATAGCACGCGCCGCCGCATCCTGCGAAGTCTGCACACGCCCTGCAAAACGCCATGGCATCCTGCATCTCATGTGCCACCTCCGCCTGCCGCCGAACGTCGATTCCGTGCTCCACATCGCCGAGCAGAAAGCGTGCATCGCCGACAAAAGAAGAGCACGCAAAGATGCGCCCCGCAGCGTCAATGTGCACTCCTGCCCCGCTCATCGCATGACAATGTGAGAATCCATCGCCCGTGCGCTGCGAAAGACACACCGCCTGCTCCTCCTGCGCAATCCCGATGCGGTATCCGTGCAGCCGTCCAAGGTGTTCGTTTCGCGCAAAGACCTCTGTCATCGCCTGTGTCATCTCCTCCTCGCGTGCGGGGCGGACAGCAGTGCCGCGTCCCTGCGTGCGCAGAAGATCAAAGCCGATACGGCGCACATTGCCGAGGTAGTATGCCATCTCGATGATGCCTGAGAGCCTCCCGACATTCTCCTCCGTGACAACACAGGTCAGACCAACCGCGATGCCGCGCCGGCCGAGGCACTGAATTCCCGCGATCACATCCATCGACGAGCCGCATCCATCGGGGTAGCAGCGGTGCACATCGTGAACATCGGGTCTGCCGTCGAGGCTGATGCCGATGCCGATGCCCGCATGGTGCAGGAAGTCTGCCGTCTCCTCGGTCAGCAGCGTCCCATTGGTCTGCAGATCCATGCGTGCCCGTATCCGATTGGTGCGGACGTAGTCCGCAATCCGACGCAGCAGAGGAAGCGCCAACAGCGGCTCTCCGCCCGAGAACTGAAGGATAAAGGGCTCTCCCCCCGCCGCTGCGAGATCGACCGCACGCCGTGCCGTCTCCCACGTTATCATGCTCCGATCCTGACCGGATGCATAGCAGTAGCGGCAGGCGAGATTACAGTCTCCCGTGAGGCTCAATACCATCATCTGCAGCGGCATCATTCTCGTTTGCTCACTTCTCATCTGCAAAGCGCTCGGGATAGACCACGCGCGCCAGTTCATAGACGCACTCGATCGCGTTCTGCCCCGCACTGTAGCGGTAGGTATCGGGCACGGTGTAGAGATGATTCTCCCGTACCGCCTTCACATGCATGAAGAGGGGATCATTGCGGAGCTTCTCTCGAAACGCCTCGGTCTTTTCCCCCTCAGCGCTCCACGTCGGCAGGAGGAACACATCGGGGTCGAGTGCGACGATCTGCTCCATAGAGATGGGCGTATCCGCTGTCAGTCCAACCATTGCAGCGCCGTTGCGGAGAGATGCGTGACGGCACACATCGTCAAAAAGGCCGTCCTTCTGCCCGAACACACCGCTGAATGCAAACGCCACGATAATCGGACGCTTCTCCTCGGGGATGTCCCCGACACGACGCTCGACATCGGCGAGACGTGCACGCTTTTCGGCAATGAGTGCCGCAGCATTCTCCTCCTGCCCAATGAGCTTTCCGATGGTATCAATCCGCGTGAACACACCCTCGACACGCTTCGGCGTACGCGAGGCGAAAACAGTCAGTCCAAGATCGCGCAGGCTCTCCACCTCCGCCTTTGATACGCCGTCCGTTGTGAGGACGAGGTCGGGATGCAGTGCGAGTACACGCTCGGGGCTCTTGTCCTTGAGCTTGACCGAGACCGCCTTTGCCTCCTCGGTCATGGCGGATAGTCCGGGGTCATCCGAATACGAGGTAAGCGCGGCAATCTGCTCGGTCGGTGCAATCGCAAGAAGGATCTCGTCCGTGGCAAGGCCGAGCGAGACAACGCGCTGCGGTCTCTCATGCAGGACGACCTCCATGCCCATATCGTCCGTCCCACGATAAAACACAGATGGCTCTGTCGCATTCTCCTTTTCCTCCACACCACAACCGCCGATGATGGCGGCTGTGATGAGGACGAAGGAGAGTGCACAGAGTTGTATCATCTTAGAACGCATGCGTATAGGTTAGGCGGAAGTTGCGCCCGAGATCGAGGTTGCCGTAGCGGTTGGAGTAGTTCTCACGGTTCAGCAGATTGTAGATGCCGAGTGAGACCACATCGTCTTTGCCCGCCGTGTAGATCACGTTCATATTGAGCTGGATCTTGTCGGGCACATCCTGTGCTGCTCCAAATCGCTGTGCAATATATTCACGATCGCCAAGATATTTCAGGTTGAGATTGCCCTGCCACTTTGCCATCTGATAGTCGAGACGGACAAGGCCTTCGAGGCGACCGGCATCCTGCACCCATTTTTTCGCTCGTGTTGACGGATCCTGTACTTCGGGGTTGGATACAGAGCCGCCAAGAGTCAGGCTCCATGCATCATTAAAGCGCTTCGCATATTCAAGCTCAACGCCCGTATTGCGGAATTGCCCCTTATTGACCGCATAATACGTATTTGTCCCGGCATCGAACTGCCAACCGATTTTATTCTTCATATCCATATGATAGACGGCAGCTTTCCATGTATCATTTCCGCGACGGATTTTAACGCCGGTCTCATACGTCCATCCGCTCTCCGGTTTCAGTCCGTTCGGATTGAAATTGGTATAGCGGAAGCTGTCATCCACAGTCGGCATCTGGAACGCCTTGCCGATGTTGGTGTACCATGCTGTATTGCGATCAAATTTATATTCTGTCTGGAACTGCGGCACAACGACCCGCTGATCCTCCTCCGGGTCATTGATGAACTCACCGCGCAGACCAAGCGTAACGTTGAACTTCGGCGTAAACTGCTTGCTGTAAGACGCATAGAGGGAGTTCCCCGTACGTACCGCCGAGCGTTTTTTCTCAGGCAGATCAATTGCCTCGCGCTTGTAGGAATACCCGAGCACCATGGAGTCTTTTCCAAACTTCCAATTCTTCTGTACATCGAGGATCTGACCGTCCATCGTTGCATTACTGTCCTGTGGCATGTGCGTGAGATTGTTGTATCCATCCACCTTGCGGTAGTTGTAGCCAAGGACCGCATGAATTCCGTTCTCCTTGCCCTGATAAACGAGACTAGCTGTATGGCGGAAGTCATCATAGCGATAGTTATACCGCGTCCCCGTCGGAACAAGACGATTGCCGGTTTTACGGTATTGCGTCCCGCCGCGCGTTATATCTCCCTCCATATAGTTGTAGTTCAAAGAGAGTTCATCCGTCAGCCGTGCGATGATGCCCACGCGGCTCTTCTTTCCCTTGCCGACCCACCAATCGACATATGAAATCTTATTGATGCCAAATCCGTTGGAGTGCGGAAGATCCTTCGACCACTCACGGCTCACATCGACAATGACACGATCCCCTACATAAGTCGCCTCGCTCTTTTTGAAATAATTTCCGACCGTCTGGCTGAGCTTAAACTCGGATTCCTGTGCTGTCGGTTTTTTCAATATGATATTGACAACGCCACCCATCGCCTCAGCACCGTAAAGCGTTGACGCCGCGCCCTTAACAATCTCAATGCGCTCGACCATATTCGCCGGAATGTTTTCCGTGCTCGGATAGTTCTTGAGGTTCATGGGCACACCATTCACCATGACGAGCGTGCCGCGATCATAGCCGCGCAGTGTGATACGTCCTGCCGCAAAACCAAAATCCTGCCCCGCCTCACCGTACGACGTGCTTGTCGAGCCGACCTGCTGGTCGATGGCCTCGAAGACGTTGCGGTAGCCCGCCTTCTCAATCTCCTTTGCCGTAATGATCGTCGTTGTCGCGGGTGTATCAAGGTCGCGCTTTGCTCGGCGCTGTGCGGTCACCACAGTATCGGTCAGTGCGTGCGTCTCCGTCTGCTCCGCCGCCATCTGCTCCGCTGCATACGCCGTTCCCACAAAACTTGCACCGGCAAATGCAGCAAGTACCGCCAGTGTCCACTTCTTCTCTTTCGTCATAACCCTTTTTCACCTTTCTTTTTCGTGCTCTCCATGCACCATGTTCATATTTTAGAAAACCTCAAAGCATACGGATAAGTAAAAAGCCCCTCCTGCCAAAGCAGAAGAGGGCTTAATTTACACACAACAGAAGAGTCTGAATCCCCATCCCCATCACTCGCAGGTCAAACGGCGATTGTTAATCAGGCAGTTCTCCTGGCTCCAGTTCATCACATACCTGCGCCTTCCCAGGGATATCCCCAGTGACATTCTCGGAAGTACCGTCGGCATTTCCATGCAGGCTGCTCACTGTTACAGTGGCGGGACCGCTCCGGCTTATCAAAATTCATTTACCGGATTTCCTATTAAGTATGCAGGGGATTCCAAAGCATCCCCACAACACCTGATTCAATACTATAAAGTTTTCATAATACGCTCGGATAAAGATACCATTGGATGAAGTACTTGTCAATACGCTGAAGAGATATTTTACGAATTATCTCAACATCCTTGATTTTTACATAATATCGGTACTATCTTTATTTCTCCAACAGATAAAGATAGTCGCCATAGCCCTCTGCCTCCATATCCTCCTTGGGAATGAAGCGCAGGGAGGCGCTGTTGATGCAGTAGCGCAGGCCGCCCGTCGCAGCAGGACCGTCATTGAATACATGCCCGAGATGTGCACCACTGTTCGCTGCCGTAACCTCGGTACGCACCATACCGTGCGAGCGGTCCTCGTGCTCGGCGATGAGCGCATGGTCAATCGGACGCGAGAACGCCGGCCAACCGCACCCCGAATCATATTTGTCCGTCGAGATAAAGAGCGGCTCGCCCGTCGTGATGTCACAGTAGATGCCTGCGCGGAATTCGTGGTCATACTCGTTGAAAAACGGCCGCTCGGTTGCCTTTTCCTGCGTGACAGCATACTGGAGATCCGTCAGCCGTTCCTTGAGCTCGGCATCCGATGGTTTGTCATAGGTGCGCGATGTATTCGTCACCTCTGCTCGCTCTGCTGCATCATACTTCTCACGCATGCGCGCAATGAGTGCGGGCGCGATATGACAATAGCCGTTTGGATTCTTCTCGAGATATTTCTGATGATCCTCTTCCGCACGATAGAAGTTCACAAGCGGCCCCATCTCAACGGCGACAGTCTTGCCGATCCGCTTCTGCAGAGCATCAAGCGAGGCACGAATCACAGCCGCGTCGGGGGGCTCACTGCCGTCCGCACGCGGCACATAGTAGATGCCCGAGCGATACTGTCGGCCCACATCATTGCCCTGTCGATCTACTGCCGTCGGATCGATGGAATCGTAAAATGTCGTGAGAATCTCGTCGAGAGAGACGATCCGCGGATCATAGATGACATGAACCGTCTCTGCATGGCCGCTCCCACTGCAGACCTCACGATAGGAAGGATGCGCGGTCTTGCCGTTTGCATAGCCGCTCTCTGCGGAGATGACACCGTGGATGAGGTTCACATAGAGCTCCGTCCCCCAGAAGCAGCCGCCTGCAAGATAGATTTCCCTCTGTCCGTGCACGGGTACGTTCTCCTGCACGACCTCATGCGGCATCTCTGCCGAGGTGGCAGCGGGCGTACCGCACCCGCCGAGACAGGCGAGCAGTCCGAGTGCGCAGATATTGCGCAGGAATGTGATTTTCATTGTATTTCTCCTTTCTGTCATGCTTCGATTTCGTTTGCCGAGGGCAGCTGCCACGCGATTGGCTCCTCCCCCGCCGCTGTAAGGAAGTCGTTGACACGCGAGAAGGGCCGGCTCCCGAAGAAGCCGCGGTGTGCCGAGAGCGGGCTTGGGTGCGGCGACTCGACGATGAGATGGCGCGGATTCGTGATGAGACTGCGCTTCTTCCGTGCGGGGCTGCCCCAGAGGATAAAGGCAAGCGAACGCTCGCGTGCGCCGAGCAGTCGGATGATGTGATCGGTGAACCGCTCCCAGCCGTGTCCCTGATGAGACGCTGCCACATGAGCACGAACGGTCAGCACAGTGTTGAGGAGCAGCACGCCCTGCCTTGCCCAAGGAATGAGGCAGCCGTGCGCGGGCGGCACGATCCCGAGATCGTCCTGCAGCTCCTTGTAGATGTTCAGCAGCGATGGCGGCGGGTCGATGCCGACCTGCACGGAGAACGAAAGGCCGTGGGCCTGTCCGTCGCCGTGGTACGGATCCTGCCCGAGGATAACGACCTTCGTATCCGCAAAGCTCGTATAGTGCAGCGCATTGAAGATCGCAAACATATCGGGATAGATGTGCTTCGTGCGATACTCCTCGATGAGAAACTGCCGCAGTTCCCGATAATACGGCTGTGCCATCTCGTCCGCGAGGAGTTCCTGCCAATCGTTCTTGAAAATTTCCTTTGCCATACTAAACTCTCTCGTAAATTTCAAAGATACAGTCTTCGCCATGCCGACGCTCCGTCCGTACAAAACCGTCGAGCTGCGGCAGAAACACATCCGCCGCATATGTGCCCGCGAGGCGCGTCACGTAGGCACGCCGCGTGTATGGCAGGAGCAGACGGTAACACGCCGCACCACCAATGGCAAAAAGCGATCGCGGGTCATCCTGCGTCAGCACACCGAGCAGTGCCCACAGTTCGACAAGATCATGTACGACATGAAAGCCCTCGACGTGCTCCAATGTCCGCGAAAGCACGATGTTCTCGCGCCCCGCAAGCGGACGGAAGTCGGGCAGGCTCTCCATCGTGCACCGTCCCATGACGACAATGCCGCCCATCGTCGTGCGGCGAAAATGCGCCATATCCTCGGCGCAGTACGTGAGCAGCTGCCCATTTCGCCCGATGCCGCCCGCTTCATCACAGGCGGCAATGACTTCGAGCGGATACGGTGCGGATAGTTCGAGTGCACGCACAATGCCCGCCCGATCTGCTTCATCGCACCACACTGTGATGGATTTCCCCTGCACAACAAGATCGGGCGCAATCTCCGCAAGCGGCACAAGCACAAACGCGCGTGCTGTGAGATAGGGATGCGGCAGGGTGAGCGCTTCGCCCTCGCATGATACCCCCTCGATATGCAGAATGTCGAGGTCAATCGTCCGTGCTCCCCAGTGCTCATGCCGCACACGCCCGAGATCGCATTCGATGCGCTGAAGTGCGGCAAGCAGATCCTGCGGCACACCGTCAAATGAAATGTGCGCCGCCGCGTTGAGGAACGCGGGCTGATCGATCTTTCCCCACGGCGGCGTTTCGTAGAAATGCGATACCTGTTCCACGCGCAGCGACGGAAGCTCCGCCATCCGCCGCAGAGCCGCACGCATCGTCTCCCCGCGTGCGCCGAGATTTGCCCCGAGCCCGATGTATGCCGTCAGCATCCAGTATTTTTCCTGCGGCGGAGAATCGTCACACCGACATCCGAGAACATGCCGTCGATGGGTGCAGCGGGTTTATGCACCGTTACGCGCACCCATCGGAGCGAAACGAAGTCCCGCAGGAGATCGTCCGCAATCTCCTCCGCAAGTGCCTCGATCAGCTGTTTCGGTGCCCCATCCATAATGGAAGATACCGTATGGTAAACCTTGGCATAGTTCACCGTATTGCCAAGGGCATCGCTCTCCCCCGCCGCACGCAGAGAAAGCCCGAGTTCCACATCTACCTCGAAGGGCTGCGGAATCTCCCGTTCGTGCGGAAGGACTCCGTGACACGCCATAAAGCGCATCCCGCGCAGAAAAATTCGATCCATATTATGACCTCAGTATCGCGTCCGTCATACGGCACATCCGCGCAATCGGCTTCACATCATGCACGCGCACAATCGACGCACCGCGCTCAATGCCCATGACACAAGCCGCACCCGTTGCCTCCATGCGCTCCTCCACGGGAAGCCCCAACGCTGCTCCGATGAAGCTCTTGCGGCTTGCCCCGAGAAGCACGGGATAGTCCACGCCGCCATACGAGACGAGTTCATTCATACGCCGCAGGACATGCATATTCTGCTCTGCCGTCTTGCCGAAGCCAATACCGGGATCGAGGATGATCTTCTCGCGCGAAAGCCCCGCCGCATCCGCAGCTGCAAAGGAGCGTGCAAAGAACGCACGCATCTCGTCAATGATATCCGCGTCATACACTGTCCCATGCTGATTGTGCATGACGATAATGGGCGCATCCGCGTCTGCGGCGACGCGTGCCATCTCTCTCGGCTCCTCTGCATATTGGAGCCCCCAGATATCGTTTAGGATATGAGCCCCCGCTCGGAGTGCCGCGCGGGCCGTCTCCGCCTTGAACGTATCCACAGAGACGGGAACGGGACACTCCGCCAGTACGATTTCGAGAAACGGTAGCAGCCGCTCCGTCTCCTCCGCCGCGCTCATTGGAACGAATCCGGGACGGCTCGACTCCGCGCCAATGTCGATGATGTCTGCGCCATCCCGCACCATCTCCTCCATATGGCGTAGCGCCATATCCCGTGTATTCCATTTGCCGCCATCCGAAAACGAATCCGGCGTCACGTTCAGAATCCCCATGACGAGCGTCCGTCCGCCAATCGTCAGCTCTTTGCCGTCACGGAAGCGATATATTCTCTTCGCCATTGTTCCTCTCTCCAAGCATCTGCCACGCCTGTAATTCCATCGTTTTGTCCTCGCGAAAGATGCCCCGACACACCGAGGTCGTCGTTCTCGTTCCGTGTGCACGCGCTCCGCGCATCGTCATGCAGAGCTGCCGCGCATCGAGAACAACAAGTACCCCATCCGCCCCGATCCCCTGCTCGATCTCCCGCGCAATATCTTCCGTCAGCCGCTCCTGCAGCTGGGGGCGTTGTGCCATGCGGGCAACGAGCCGTGCGAAAACACCAAAGCCCGCCACGCGTCCTGCGTGCGGGCGATAGACAATATGTGCCGTTCCAAAGAACGGGAGCAGATGGTGTTCACAGACGGAGTAAAAGGGAATCGCACGTACGGCAATGAGACCGTCTGTATTCTCCGTCAGCACATCTGCCCAGAGCTCGCTGGTATCCGCACGAAGCCCCGCGAACAGCTCCCCATAGAGATGCGCCACACGCGCGGGTGTTTCCTCCATCCCACGCGCCATGAGATCAACGCCGAGCGCCGTGAGAAATTCACGCATGGCGCGCTCCGCGCGTGAGAGATCAACCTCCGTGCACCCTTCCTCCATCTTCGTCACCTCACTCCATTCTCTTTGCCCACGCAGCGATCTCCGCAATCTCACGCGGTGTTGTCCGGCAGCAGCCGCCGATGAGGCGTGCCCCCGCGCTGTGCCATCTTTGTGCCATGGTACCGAAATCCTCCGCCGTACCATGCCACGATTTATCTGCGGCATCATACGTCTCACCGGAGTTCGGATAGACGACGATGGGCTTATCTGTTTCCTTCCGTATCGCACCGATCAATGCTTCTGCGTGCTGTGGTGCCGTGCAGTTCAGCCCGATTGCTGCCGCCTCCGGCACAGTATCCAAGCAGCGTGCACACTCTGCAATCGGCGTGCCGTCGCTGATGTGTGCTCCATCACGGCAGGAGAACGAGAACCATGCGGGAATCCGTATCTCTCTTTCGCGCAGCGCACGCACAATGGCACATGCCTCCATAAGACACGGCAGCGTCTCGCAGGCAAGCAGATCGGGCTGTGCCAATGCAAGGACAGCGAGCCGTCCCGCATGAAACGCCGTCAGCGCACCCTCATCCACGCCATAATCTCCGCGATACTCCGAGCCGTCGGCAAGATATGCCCCGTAGGGACCGACCGACGCTGCAACAAGGGGCTTGTTCCCATCTGTCCCGCGTGCCGCAAGATATAGATCACGCGCCTCCTGCGCCAGCTGCACAGATTTTTGAATCAGCGCATCCGCCTCCTCTGCGGAGAAGCCGCGCCGCATAAAGCCCTCGACCGTCGCCTGATAGCTTGCGCTCGTTACAATATCCGCACCCGCGCGTAGATAGTCCAGATGGACATCTCTCACGAGATCGGGACGCTCAAAGAGCGCCTTTGCCGACCACAGCGCATCATTCACAGAAAAACCGCGCGCCTCGAGCTCTGTCGCAAACGCGCCGTCCAAGACGATCACATCCTGCCGCGCAAGGCGCTCCTCAATCCGATTCATACCTCATCACCGACACGCACCGCAAGGGGAAACACTCCCCACCGTGAAGGTCAGCCCCGCACAAAAGAAGGACCTTCGATGACTTCATTTCAACAATCCGTGCGCACGCAGTGCCGCGTCGAGCTGCGCCGCATGTGCGGGCTCCATCTCCGAGAGAGGCATACGCAGTGGGCCTGTCTGATAACCGAGGCGGCGCATCGCTGTCTTGACGGGGATCGGATTGACTTCGCAGAAGAGCGCGTCAATGAGATCGGCGTATGCAATCTGGAGACGTGCCGCCTCGGCGACATTGCCGTCGAAGTAGTTCTGGCAGATGTCATGCGCTGCCTGCGGCGCAACATTTGAAAGTACGGAGATAACCCCCGCGCCGCCGAGCGAGAGGATGGGCACAATCTGATCGTCGTTGCCCGAGTAGACCGCGAGCTCGTCACCAACCGCCGCACGTAGGCGCAGGATCGCAGAGAGATCGCCGCTCGCCTCCTTCACCGCGACGATGCGCGGATGCTTTGCGAGTGCGGCGTACGTCTCCGTCTTGATGTTCACGCCCGTCCGCGAGGGCACATTGTAGAGAATCGCGGGGATGTTCACACTGTCCGCGATCTTCGTATAGTGGGCAATGAGCCCGTTCTGCGTACACTTATTGTAGTACGGGGTCACGAGGAGCAGTGCATCCGCCCCGACCGTCTCCGCATACTGCGAGAGCTCGACCGCATAGGCAGTTTCGTTCGAACCGGTTCCCGCCACGACAGGGATACGCCCCTTCACCTGCTCCACAGCAAAGCGGATTGCCTCGCGGTGCTCTGCGTCCGTCATCGTCGCGGACTCGCCCGTCGTTCCCGTAATGATGATGGCATCCGTACCGCCCGCAATCTGATCCTCGATAATGCGCCCGAGTTCTGTGTAGTTCACGCCCGTCTCTGTAAACGGCGTGATGATGGCAACGCCGGCACCACGGAAAATCGTCTTTTTCATGGCAGGTTCCCCCTTCAGTTTATCTTCTGCTATTATCCCACGCACGGCGTGAAAAGTCAAAAACTTTCCTCATGTCCGCAGCGCGGGACGAATCTCCCCAAAGAGTGCCTCACTCGCGCGGATCTTCTCCTCGCCGCCGAGCACGCAGCGCACATTTTCACGCATTGCCGCCTCAATCATCGGCGCGAGCGCACGCACATCTTCCTGACGTGCCGTGAGAATCTCCGCGCGTGCCTTCTGGCGATCCTCCCATGTAATGCCGCGCAGGTGGAACGTCGCCGCAATATCGCCCTTCATCTGCGACGTGAGCGGCGCATCCACGCTGCTCATCGTGCCGATGATGAACTTGTCCATCTCGCGGTCGGACACATCAAACGAGCGCACATAGTCCGCCGTCTCATCGAGCACCGCGAACGTCTCCGCGAGGTTCGGATCGCGGTAGGAGGAAAAGATCATAAAGCCGTTGCGGTTGAACTGCGTCATCGCACCGTACGCTCCCCCCTGCACGCGAATCCGTGTCCAGAAATAGTCATAGCGCAGCAGCGTCTCAAGCACGCGCAGAACGCCCGTGTATTCGTACCCCAGCTTGATAAAGTTTGCGCCCTTCGCCACATACTGCACGCGGCTCTGCGTCATCAGCCCCGCGTTTTTCGGCGCGATCTCCCATGTGTACGGAGCAGTTGGGAAGGTTTCGGACGAGAGCTTCTGCCGGAACGCTGCAAGCTGCGCCGCGACTTCATCATAGTCCGCAGCGGGTGTGGTAACGCTCACCATCAGATCGTTTGCATTGAAAATCTGCGGCAGGATACGCGCGAATGCCGCCTGCATCTCCGCATGACGCGCCGTGAAATCATTCTTGAACCTGCGCAGGAAGTCGTGGAACGGCAGCCCACCGACCTCGGCATAGCAGCCCGAGGGCATGAGATCGGCGGCGATGCGCGATGCGACAACCTGATTTGCCGCGCGTTGGAGCGAGAGCTCCATGCCCGTCTTTTCCTCGTCGATCAGCTCGCGCACGCGCTTTGCGCCCGAGAAATCGCTCTCCGTCATAATCTCCGCGAGAAGGTCAAAGAGCCGTGGCAGATTCTCACGCAGCACCTTCGCACGCAGCTTAAAGCGCGGCAGGAGCGAGTCCGGCTCACCCGCACGCGTATACGCGACGATGTCCGCGCCGAAGCCGCCCGTGTAGAGGCTGCGCAGCATCGCAAGCTCCGCATAGCTGTGCCGCGCGGTATCGACTGCGCCGAACATCTCGGCGAGGAGGTACGCATACGGCAAATCCGCCTGTGCGACCGTTGCCATTGGGAAGTAAAAATTCAGATAGACAATGCCGTTTGTCTCAAGATCCGAGTAAAGAATCTGTGTCCCTTCGAGGTCACGCACCTCAAGCGGCAGACGCTCCGCGTCCGCACGGATGTCGGAGCGTGCGAGAATCGGAATCGACGCGAGTGCCTCCTCCGAGTCCGCCTCCTCCTGCGCTGCCTTGAGTGCCGCGCAGGAATCCATCACCTGCGCGATCTCATCGGTGCTCATTGCCGCTTTTTTCTCCGCAAGGATCGCCGCCTGTGCCGCCTCATGCTCCTGCCCAAGCGTACGGCTTGGCGCGAGCGTCACGAGAGCCTCGTGTGGATTCTCAAGGAAGGATGTGCGAATCACCTGCTCGAAGTAGTCCTTTTCCAAACCATCCTTCAACTCTGCGAGCACATCCTCATAGCGCAGGTAGTCTGCAGGCGCACCGTCGTAGAGCCACGTCTTCATCATGCGGATGCCGTAGATCAGCCCCTTCGGCGAGGAGCCAAAGTCCGACTCGCGCAGACGGAACTCAAGCGTATTGAGCGATGCCTGCACGAGCGTGTGATCGAGCCCGCCGTCCGCAAGTTTTCGCAGCGTGTCCTTGACGATCCGCACAAATTCATCGGCGCGTGACGTCTCCGACTTGCTCACGATGATGCTGAACAGCGGCTGCAGGATGTCGCTCTCATAGTTCGAGTCCACGTCACGCCCAAGCCCCGCGTCGATGAGCGCCTGACGCAGCGGTGCGCCCTGCATCCTGAGAAGCGCATGGTCGAGGATCTGCAGTGCCATCACGCGCTTTCGGTCGGACGTGTCGCCGATGACCCAGTTCAGCGAGAGGAAACTGTTTTCCTCCAGCGGTTCCTCCGTCCCGATGGGATAGAAATGCGCCTTTTCGACGCGCCCCGCGAACGCCTGTTGACGGTCGATGCGCGAGGGCACGGGAATCCGCTCGAAATGCGAGAGGTACGCACGGTCGATGTATGCAAGTTTTTCCTCGATGTCCATATCCCCGTACAGATAGATGTAGCTGTTCGACGGATGATAGTACCGTGCGTGGAAATCGAGGAACATCTCCTGCGTGAGCGTGGGGATCGCCTCGGGATCGCCGCCCGACTCGCAGCCATACGTCGTATCGGGATAGAGTGCCGCCATGATACGGCTGCCGAGCAGATCGTCGGGCGCGGAGAGTGCGCCCTTCATCTCATTGTAGACCACGCCGCTGTAACGCAGAGGAGCATCCGCATCGTCGAGCTCGTAGTGCCAACCCTCCTGCATCAGCACCTGCGGATTCGTGCGCATGGATGGATAGAACACCGCATCGAGGTACACGTCCATGAGGTTTTGAAAGTCGCGGTCGTTTCGGCTCGCGACGGGATACATCGTCTTGTCGGGGAACGTCATCGCGTTGAGGAACGTATTGAGCGAGCCCTTCACAAGCTCCACAAACGGCTCCTTCAGCGGATACTTGCGCGAGCCGCAGAGCACGGAGTGCTCCACGATATGCGCCACACCCGTATCATCCACAGGCGGCGTGCGAAAGCTGATCGAAAAGACCTTGTTGTCGTCTGCCGTCTCAAGGAAAAAGAGCCGTGCCCCCGTCTTCTCGTGGACAAACGTATGCCCCCGCCCGTCCGCCTCCGCAATCTCCTCCGAGCAAGTCAGCCGAAAGCCGTGGATGATGTCATCTATCTTCATATAAAATATCCTCCTTTGTCATTCCTGCCATTATAGCACAGAGAAGCATTTTCGCAAAATAAAAGGACTGCCGACAAAGCAGCAGTCCGAACATATTTGCTCTTGTAAGTGGGGCGATGTCCCTAAGCGAACCCTAGTGAAGCAAGTGAGTAAAGCGGGCGACTCGCCCCCTGCGGATTTCTTTCGTTCAAGCGAAGCGCGTTTAAGGAATCGCTGATAAAATGAAGTCCGTCAGATTGGAGCAGATTTTTTCGTCCGAACAAGGAGGCAAACCGGACGCATAGCCAGAGCTATGTGGAGGATTTGCCGACACAGTGCGGGCAAAAAAGATGCGCTAAGATGGCGCGGCTGAATTTATCAGTGCTTCCTTAAGAAGTCCGCAGGTATTTAGGCGAACGAGCACGCGATCACTTGCGTAACTAAGCGTTCGCGAGGGACACGGCCCCGAACTATTCACACCGGTGGAAATGCTTTTGCGGGGTACATTTCGCGCGATGCCGCATCATAGCGTCCGATGCCAAGAAAAACGCCCTCGGCATACACACGATAGCACCCCTCGGCAAGCTCCATGCGCCGCTCCGAGGTCGAGAGCCCGCTGTAGAACGCCTTGACGCGCTGCGGGTCGAGCTCATATACAGGCAGATCAAGGGCAGTGTCAGGATCGCACAGAGCCGTCTCCCGAACCTCCGCAAGTTCCTCAAGCGTATACGAATCCGCGAGCATAAAGCCGCCGACGCGCGTGCGCAGGAGGAAGCGCATCGTCGCGGGCAGTCCGAGTACCGCACCGATGTCCGTGCAGAGCGAGCGGATGTATGTCCCCTTCGCGCAGTCCACGTCGACGAGGATACGCGCGTGCGCGGCATCCGCATGGACAAGCTCCAGTCGATCAATACGGACCGTGCGTGTAGGGATCTCCACCGCCGCTCCCTGCCGCACGAGATCATAGGCACGCTGTCCCCCGACCTTGATCGCGGAATAGGCGGGCGGTGTCTGTTCGATCTCTCCGACAAATTTCCCAAGCACACGCCGTAGCTCCTCTTCCAAGGGGAGCACGGGACACGGAATGCTCTCGATCACATCCCCGTATACGTCCCCCGTATCCGTTGCATAGCCGAACGCGATCTCCGCACGGTAGGACTTGTCCGCATTCTCCATATACTCCACAAGACGCGCAGCCCGTCCGAGTGCAACGGGCAGAATTCCCGCCGCAGCGGGGTCGAGCGTCCCTGCGTGTCCCACGCGTTTCTGCTTAAAAATACGCCGCACGATGTCAACAACATCGTGCGACGAAAGCCCCGTGGGCTTCAGTACATTGATAAAGCCGTCCACGTCTTAACGGTTCAGCTCCTCCCCAATCGCCGCGAGGATGGTTTTCTTCGCCTCGTCAAAGGAGCCGTGCAGCGTGCAGCCCGCCGCGCGGATGTGTCCGCCGCCGCCGAATCCCTGTGCAATGCGCGAGACATTCGTACCCTTTGAGCGCATACTGACGCGGTAGCTATTCTCCTCGAGCCACTTCATAAAGAAGACCACCTGCGTCCCCTCGATCACGCGCAGGGCATCGAGCAGTCCCTCGGTCGTCGTGACCTCCTTTGCCCGCTCCTCGTCGATAAAGACCGCCGCAACCCTGCCGTCATAGAACATCTCGAGGTTCTTGATGGCGCGCACCTGTGCCATGACTTCATCATAGGATTTCAGTTCCATCGCCACCGCGATAATATTCGGCTTCACACCGATCTCAATGAGATCTGCCGCCGCGCGCATTGTATGCGGTGTGGTGTTCGAGAAGCGGAAGAAGCCCGTATCCGTCGCCATCCCGGTGTAGAAGCAGGTGGCAGCATCGAGCGAGAAGGTTCTGCCCATTGTGCGTACGAGGTCGTGCATGATCTCACAGGTGGCGGCGTAGTCCGGATTCAGATAGAGATACTCTGCCTCCTCGTCGTTCGTCACATGATGGTCGATGTTGAGCACGCGCACAGCATCGACGGCATCGAGTACCGCTCCCGTGCGCTTCAGCTCCACATCGCAGACGATGAGGAGATCGGCTGTGTAACGTGTCCCCTCCACGGGGCGCTCGATCTCCTCAATCCCGGGCAAAATGCGAAAGGTGCGAGGGATCTCATCGTCGATCAGCACACGCGCATCCTTGCCCTGCTCCCTGAGGCAGTGCATCAGCCCGAGCGTCGAACCGATGCTGTCCCCATCCGGACGGATGTGCGAGGTAAGGATGACAGTCTGTGCGTCGGCGACCATCTTTGCGGCTTCGTCGAGTGTAATCTTCATTCCTGCTCCTCCTTCTCCGCCATCGGCTTGTCCTCATGAATCTCATTCAGCAGGCGCTGGATATGGTCGCTGTAGTTGAGCGATGTATCGAGCGCAAAGCTGATCTCGGGCGTAAAACGCAGCCGAATGCGTCTCCCGATCTCGCGGCGCACGAAGCCAAGCGAGCTGTTGAGCCCGTACAGCGTATCACGCGCCTTCTTCTCATCGCCCATGACGCTGACGTAGACCTTCGCCTCACGCAGATCCTCCGTGCACGCAACCGAGGTCACGGTTACAAATCCGATGCGCGGGTCTTTGAGTTCATGGAAGATGATGTCGCTGATCTCCTGCTTCATCAGTTCCTGTAGTTTTTCAACGCGAACCTTTGCCAAGGTGCGCCTCCTCTCTCTATACAAATTGGCACAGTCCCCTGCCCCGACGGGCAAAGGACTGCACCGATTCAAATTTTCTTATTCGGCATTTTCTTCCACTGCTGCAGCAGCGGCGGCCTGCGCCTCACGCTTCTGCTCTGCTGCCTTGTTCGCCTCAGCGATGGAGGTTTCGATCTCCTCCATTGTATATGCCTCGATGATGTCCCCCTCCGCAAAGTCGCGGAAGTCAACGATGGAGATACCGCACTCGTAGCCGGCTGCGACCTCCTTCACCTCATCCTTGAAGCGGCGCAGGGAATCGATCTCCCCATCGAAGAGCTCGACATTGTCGCGCAGAATGCGAATCTTCGAGTTGTTGTGGATCTTGCCCTCGAGAACGTACGAGCCAGCGACAAGAGCCTTCGAGAAGCGCATGACCTGACGGATCTCGACGCGCCCCTGGACGACTTCCTTGTATTTCGGCTTGAGCATGCCGCTCATTGCGTCCTTCACATCGTTCAGCGCATCATAGATGACGCGGTAGGTGCGGATGTCCACATCCTCCGTGTCCGCGAGACGACGCGCATTGGCATCCGGACGGACATTGAACGCAATGACGATTGCCTTCGATGCCGTCGCGAGCATGATATCCGACTCACTGACCGCGCCAACGCCCGAGTGGACAATGTTCACGCGCACCTCATCGTTCTTGTTGAGCCCGAGGAGCGCGGAGTTCAGTGCCTCAACAGAGCCCTGCACATCCGCCTTGACGACGATGTTGAGATCCTTGATGTCGCCCTGCTGGATCTGCTGGAAGAGCGCATCCAGCGAAACGCTCTTCGACTTGATGAGGTCACGCCGCTGGTTGCCGAGACGCGCCTCGGCAATCGAGCGTGCCTGCTTCTCGTCGACGGCGGCGAGAATGTCGCCCGCCGACGGAACATCGTTGAGACCGAGGATCTCAACCGGCATGGAGGGACCCGCCTTCTTCACGTTGTCTCCGCGGTCATTGATCATCGCGCGGACGTGACCATACGCCGTGCCGACGACAATGGAGTCACCGATGCGCAGCGTGCCGCTCTGGACAAGCACGGTCGCGACCGAGCCGCGCCCTTTGTCGAGCTTTGCCTCGATGATGACACCGCGTGCCTCGCGGTTCGGGTTCGCCTTCAGTTCCTCGACTTCGGCGACAAGCAGGATGTTCTCGAGCAGATCGTCAATGCCGATGCGCTGCTTCGCGGAGACGGGCACCATGATGGTATCGCCGCCGTATTCCTCCGCGACGAGGCCGTACTCCATGAGCTCCTGTTTGACGCGCTCGGGATTTGCCCCCGGCTTATCGATCTTGTTGATCGCAATGATGATGGGTACCCCTGCCGACTTCGCGTGGTCGATTGCCTCGACCGTCTGCGGCATGACGCCGTCGTCCGCCGCGACGACAAGGATCGCCACGTCTGTGATCTGCGCACCGCGCGCGCGCATCGCCGTGAACGCCTCATGTCCCGGTGTATCGAGGAAAACGATCTTCTTGCCCTGACAGACGACCTGATAGGCACCGATGTGCTGTGTGATGCCGCCGGCCTCGTGCGTGCTGACAGAGGTGTTGCGGATCGCGTCGAGCAGTGAGGTCTTGCCGTGGTCGACATGTCCCATGACGGTAACGACCGGCGGGCGATCCTTGAGCGTCTTCGGATCGTCCTCAATCTCCGGGATCAGCGTCGGATCGACATCCGGCGGCAGTTCCTCCGTCGTTACGCCAAACTCCGCCGCGACGAGCGTCGCCGTATCGTAGTCGATCTCCTGATTGATGCTCGCCAAGACGCCCATCAGCATGAGCTTCTTGATGATATCCGCCGCCGTGTAGCTCATCTTGGACGCGAGATCCTTAACGGCGATCGTCTCCGGCAGTTTGATGTGCTTCGGACGTGCGATCTCCGCTTTCACGACAGGAGCCGGCGCGGCTGCACGCCCCTTGCGCCCCTTGCGTGCGCCGCCGCGACTGCGCTCCGTCTGCCGCAGATCCGTGCGCTCTTCGCGATCGCGGCGTACCCCTCCGCGTGCATTGCGGCTGCGGTCGCCGCCTGCGGCATTATTGTCGCCCCCGCGTCCGCCTCCGCGCCTGCGGCTGTCGCTGCGCCCCTCGGTCTGGGGCGGCGGCGGGATGGATGCTGCGGGTACGCTTGGACGGACACCGCCGCGCCCGCCCGCAGGACGTGCGGATCGTCCGCCTGCACTGCCGGATGCGCCGGCTGAAGCGCGGGGGCGATCCTGTGCCTCCGACCGCGTCTTCGCAGGAGCCTGACGTACAATCACAATGCCGGGGGCCTTCGTGCGTGCACGCAGCACAGGCTTTTCCTCCGCAGCAGGTACCGCCTTCTCTGCAGCTGGCTGCGAAGGCGTCGGTGCCGCTGCATCCGCTGCAGTTTCCTGTACGGCGCGCTTTTCCTTCTTTGCCGGACGCTCGGCAGCCTTCGGAGCGGGGGATTTGCTCTGCAGGGACTCCTTGCGCACGGGTTTTGCGGTACGGCCAAGTTCAGCCTTGACCGCAGCGCGTTCTTCCTCGCCGACCGCGCTGAACATATTCTTCACTTTATAGTTCTTGCTCTTTAGGATATCAATAATGGTATCTTTGTCCGTCTTGAATTCCTTTGCCAAATCGGTGATTCTGTATTTCGATTCTGACATCAATCCACCCCCGTCGGTATATCCTGCAAATAGGCACTGAGCCTGTCCGCAAATCCTCTATCTATGAGCACAGCAACCGCACGGTACTCCTTGCCGAGACAGTGCCCAAGCTGCTGCATGGTCAATAATTCCGCCGTCGGCACATGTTGCTGTGCCGCCATGCGAGTAAATTTCGTCTTGGTCTCCTCCGAGGCATCTGCCGCGAGCAGGAGGTAGGTCCCCTGCTTCCGTTTCAGTGCCTCCTCCACCACGAACGCACCGGACAGGATGCGCCGTGCGCGCGCCGCCATGCTGAGGAGGTTCCGCGTGCGCTTTTCCATTTCTGCATTCATGCGCCGTCCTCCTCACGTCGGACAACGTCCTCCAATGCGTCGTAAACGGCAGGAGCAACCCGCCCCTTGAACGACCACGAAAGGCCGCCCTGCCTGCGCGCCAGTCGGAGGCACTCAGCAGAGGGACAGAGATATGCGCCGCGCCCGGGGCTCTTTCCCGTCGGATCGTATGCAGCCGTCCCATTGGGGCTGCGCACAATGCGCAGGAGCCTGTCCTTTGGATGCAGCTGGCGACAGCCGACGCACAGCCGCTCGGGCTGTTTCGTCTCTGCCATTATGCCTCCCCTGCAAGAGGCTCATTCAGAGCGCTGTCCTCTGCCGCATCCTCTGCCATGAGTTCCCGCGCCTGTGACTCGCTCTTGATGTCGATCTTCCATCCCGTCAGCTTTGCCGCAAGGCGGGCGTTCTGCCCCTCCTTGCCGATGGCGAGCGAGAGCTGATAGTCCGGAACGATGACACGTGAGACCTTCTCCGCCTCGTTGACCGCGACGGAGATGACCTTCGCGGGATTCAGCGAGTTCGCAATGTAGGTTGCAGGATCGTCGCTCCACTTCACAATGTCGATCTTCTCCCCCGCAAGCTCGTCAACCACCGCCTGTACGCGCATATAATGCGGACCGACACAGGCGCCGATGGGATCGACGCGCTCCTCCGAGGATGCGACGGCAACCTTGGAGCGGCTGCCCGCCTCACGCGCAATCGACTTGATCTCAACCACGCCCTCCTGGATCTCCGGTACCTGCAGCTCAAAGAGCTTTTTGAGCAGCCCCGGATGGGTGCGCGAGAGGATGATCTGCGGACCGCGCATCATGTTCTTCACTTCAATGATGTAGGCGCGCAGCGTATCACCGTAGTTATACTCCTCCGTCGGCATCTGTTCCGTCGCCATGAGCACCGCCTCGGCGCGTCCGATGTCGACGAATACATTGCGCCCCTCAACGCGCTGGACAATCCCCGTCACAATATCCGACGAACGGTTCTCGTACTCCTTGTAGACGATCCCACGCTCCGCCTCACGCAACCGCTGCATGACGACCTGCTTCGCCGTCTGCGCCGCAATGCGCCCGAAGTTCGCGGGGGTCATCTCGATCTCAACCACATCACTGACTGCATAGTCCGGGTTGATGGCGCGCGCCTGTGCAAGGGAGATGTGCTCGATGTCGTTCTCTGCTTCCTCGACAACTGTCTTGATGGCAAAGACGTGAAACGCCCCTGTTTCACGCGACAGAGAAATACGGACGTTCTCCTTCGAGCTGAAATTGCGCTTGTATGCCGAGATCAGCGCTGCCTCGATGGTCTTAAAGAGCAGTTCCTCATCAATGCCCTTCTCGTACGCAAGCTCCTTCAGGGTCTGAAGGAACTCCTTTCCGCCGTTCTTCTCCTTTGTGATTTTTCTTGCCAAAACCCAAATCCTCCCTAAAAGTCAATATGCAGGCGTATCTGTGAGACCTGCTCCAGGGGAATCTCCGTCCCCTCGTCCAAAATCAGTGTCTTGCCGTCACATCCTGCGAGCGTCCCCGTCCATTGCTTCTTTCCGTCGAAGGGCGCATAGAGCGTCACATCGACCTGCTTTCCATGCTCGCGTTCGAAATCGCGCGGCTTCCGGAGCACACGGTCCAGTCCCGGCGACGAGACCTCCAAGATGTACGCCTCGGGGATGAAGTCCTCGCGGTCGAGAATCTCCTCAAGCCGCTCACTGAGGCTCTGGCAGTCGTCGATATCAATGCCGCCCGCCTTGTCAATATAGACACGCAAATAGTAGTCGCGCTCGCGCACATATTCGACATCGACCAGTTCAAGTTCCGGCTGCTCCGCCAACAGGCCGCGTACAATCTCCTCAACGCGCTCCTCGATCTTCGCGCTCATACTCTCCCTCTTCTCATACGCAATGAAAGAGTGGGTTTCCACCCACTCTTTCCAGATCTTAAATGAATTTATTGAAGTATAGCATAGTGCAGGGATTTTGTAAAGCCCTGCTAATAATTTTTCGCACACTTTCACACTAGCGTCCATACAGCCGCCGTATAAGCCATGCCATAATACGTCCACGGCCGATCAGGCTGACGATCGTGCCGAGCACGAACACGGCGATGACGATCATGACGATGGCAGGAAGGGCGACGAAGATAAAGAGCGCGAGGAGTGTTCCGAGGACCGCCGCCCAGAGAAGGCTCGTGAGCCATGAACGGCGCGGCGCAGCTCCACCGATGCGGATGTAGCGCACGGAGGAGCCACGCGATGTACTGCCATACGAGCTGCCGTACGGTGTCTCTCCCTCGTCCGCCTGCGGCTCGGCACCGCTCTCGTCCACCGTTACGCCGCGATAGGCGGCATTTTCTTCACGGCTCATCGGCCGCACACGCGGATCTTGTTCCATAGGAGCCTCCTCCCTAAAAGTTTGCTTTCCCGTGGACAACGCTGTAGAGCATCGTCACAAAGCCCTCCTCCCCAAGATAGCGGGGATCATAGGGCACACAATGCAGCGCCTTGCGCATACGGTCATGTGCGGCGCATACCGTCTTTTTATCCGAGCCGACCACATGATAGAGCTCTGTGATCGGCGTAAGGTCGATATTGTTGATCTCGGCATAGAGGAAGATCGTCGCCGTCAGCACCTCCGCCGTCTGTGCCTGTGCGAGATCCACCTGCGCATAGTCGAGAAAGAGATCACACATGAGCACCTGTGCGTGGCGGCTGAAGCCGATCTTATCCGCAATCATCTGCAGTACGCCGAGTTCCTCTGCACATGTGTGCGGATCGATGGTGCGCCGGATGGGATGCGGCAACACGCGGCGCGGCAGTACATCGATCTGTGCAAGCGTCGAGAGCACATGGATCGTATGACGCACGAGTGCCGCCGCACGCGCGAGGAAATCATCCATCGTCGCCTCGGGTACTTGTATGCGAAAGAGTTCAAACTCTCGCTGAATTGTATCCTCGATCCGCTGCCGCAGGCGCTTGCTCGCAGGAATTGCCGTAATGTAGTTGAGCATCATCATCCCCTCGTCACAGATGTGCCCAAAGAGAATGCTCTTCGAGAGTGCCCCCGGAATATCCGGATGCGGCAGGATGACCTCCTCATCGCGCAGGATGTCGCGACAGACAACGTGATCGTCGTACTCCTCCGTCACGGAGAGGACGGCGAACCGCGCCGCAAGCAGATCGCGGATGATCTCGCGCTCATCGAAGTCGAGGTGATCCCACTCTTTCTCACTGTAATGCGCAATCGGCGTCTTATCCGTTGCGATGAGGTGATAGTCAAAGAAGAAATAATCCCAAAACCTCAGCCAGAATGTCTCCTTCTCTTCCTCGGTCGCATCCTCATATGCGCTCATGTCATAAAGGTCGCCCGTGTAGATCATCGCGGCACGTCCAACATCGAGCTGATACTCGGGACAGCGGAAGTATTCACCGATGCGGTGCAGGAGTTCGTTGAGCTGGATGTTCAGCTCCTCCATCTCAATGAGCTCGTCCTCCTCGATGTCCTCGATGGTCAGGCCGTCGATCTCCTCCCATGTAACGCGCTCCGGCAGACGAAACCGCCCCGTGATGTAGAACATCTCGAGGTCCGCATCCAGTTCGCCGAGGTCGATGTCATAGTCGCCTGTCTCACCGAGATAGGTCAGAAAGGCACGCATCCGCGCAAAATAGTCCTCGGCATGACGCTTGAGCGGACGGCGATCAATATGCGCGTCGGCATAGCGGAAAAAGAGTGCCAGATAATCGATGCGGATGAAGAGCCGTGCGAGGGAATCATCCCGTCGCTGAATGACCGTGAGAAAGTCCTCGATGCAGTACCAGTCGGTGCAGAGGTCCTCCCCGGTCCGCCCACGCCACGCCGCTGCGCGCAGATAGCGCTCGATCAGCGTGCGTGCAACGAAGATATTCGCACGTCCGTGTTCCGCATAAAAACGCTTGACTAACGCGTAGACATTTTCCATGCAGCTCCCCCATCAAGCGTCTCTCAAAACCGTTTTCAATACGGATTATCCTAACAAATGTCTGAACCAATGTCAATGCACAAAAAGACGGCTGCGGCAAGGTGGTAGCCGCAGCCGTCTGCTGTGTCATGTAAAGAGATCCTTGAATTTCTCGGTAAAGCTCTTCTGCTCGGGATTCACCGCATCTCCGCTGAGTGCCGCAAACTCCTTGAGGAGTTCCTTCTGCTTTGCGGAGAGCTTCTGCGGCGTTGTGACTTTGACACGGACGTGTTCGTCGCCGCGCCCCGAACCACGCAGGTTCGGGATGCCCTTTCCCTTGATGCGCAATACCGTCCCCGTCTGGATCCCCGCCGGCACCTTGAGATCGACCGCACCGTCGAGGGTTGGCACTTGTACTGTATCGCCGAGCGATGCCTGTACAAACGTGATCGGAATCTCGATGAGAACATCGTTCCCGCGCCGCTGAAAAAGCTTATGCGGGCGAATGAAGATGTAGACGTAGAGATCGCCGCTCGCGCCGCCGCGCACACCTGCCTCGCCGCCGCCCGAGACGCGGACGCGCTGTCCGTCGTCCACGCCGCGCGGGATGTTGACCTTGATGGTCTTCGTGACACGCTTGCGTCCCGAGCCGTGGCAGTCGGAACACGGATTCTTGATAATCTTGCCCGTGCCGTGACAGTGGCTGCACGTGCGCGATGTCATCATGCTGCCGAACATCGTCCGCTGCATGACCTGCTCCTGTCCCGAACCGTTACAGGTCGAACAGGTCTCCGCACTCGATCCCTTTGCCGCTCCCGAGCCGCCGCACGTTGGGCAGTTCTCCTCGCGCGGGATGGAGAGTTCGACCTCCTTGCCGAACGCCGCCTCCTCAAACGAGATCTCGAGGTCATAGCGCAGGTCAGCACCGCGCTCCGGTCCCTGCCGGCGTGCACGGCGTCCGCCGCCGCCCATGCCGAACATATCGAAGATATCGTTCATGTCGAAGCCGCCGAAGCCGCCCGCCCCGCCGAAGGGGTTTCCTCCGGCAGAGCCGCCGCGCCGCGGGTCGAAGGCATCGTGGCCGAACTGGTCGTACGCCGCCTTCTTTTGCGGGTCCTTCAGCACATCGTACGCCTCGTTGACCTCCTTGAATTTCTCCTCGGCGGTCTTCGGGTCGTCACGATTGAGGTCGGGGTGGTATTTGCGCGCGAGTTTCTTGTATGCCTTTTTGATTTCGTCGTCCGAGGCGCCCTTTGAGACACCCAAGACTTCGTAGTAATCGCGTTTCTCGCTCACGATACCACCTTACTTCTTATCGTCCTTGACTTCGGTGAACTCCGCATCGACAACGTTGTCATCCTGCGGTGCGCTCTGTGCGCCCGCATTCGCATCCGCGCCCGGCGCAGCCCCTGCCGCACCCGCTGCCTGCTGTGCCTGCTGATATGCCGCCGCGGAGAGCTCGTAGAGGGGCTGACGTGCCTCCTCGGTCGCCGCCTTGATCGCCTCGATGTCCGAGCCCTTGAGAGCTTCCTTCAGCTTGTCGACAGCTGCCTGTGTCTTGGAGACAAGTGCCTGATCTGCATTCTCGCCGAGATCCTTGATCGCCTTCTCCGCCTGATAGACGAGGCTGTCGCCCGCATTGCGCGCGTCGACGGCTTCCCGCTGCTTCTTGTCCTCGGCAGCGTGGCTCTCCGCCTCCTTGACCATGCGCTCGATGTCCTCTTTGCTCATGCCGCTGTCAGACTGGATCGTGATCTTCTGCTCCTTGCCCGTACCGAGATCCTTCGCCGACACGTTGACAATGCCGTTCGCATCGATGTCGAACTTGACCTCGATCTGGGGTACGCCGCGCGGTGCGGGCGGAATGTCCGTGAGCTGGAAGCGGCCGAGCGTCTTATTGCCCGCCGCCATCTCACGCTCGCCCTGGAGGACATGGATCTCAACGCCCGGCTGATTGTCCGCCGCCGTGGAGAACACCTGGCTCTTCGAGGTCGGGATGGTGGTGTTGCGGTCGATGATCTTCGTGCAGACACCGCCGAGCGTCTCGATGCCAAGTGAGAGCGGAGTGACATCGAGGAGCAGCACGTCCTTGACCTCGCCGACGAGAACGCCGCCCTGGATCGCTGCACCGATGGAGACGCACTCATCGGGGTTCACGCCCTTCGAGGGCTCCTTGCCGAGGATCTTGCGGATGGCATCCTGCACCGCGGGAATACGGGATGACCCACCGACGAGGATGATCTTGTCGATGTCACTGCCCGAGAGCCCCGCATCCTCCATCGCCTTGCGCGTCGGGATCATCGTGCGCTCCACGAGATCCGCCGTCAGCTCATCGAACTTCGCACGCGAGAGCGTGAGGTCGAGGTGCTTCGGCCCCGTCGCGTCTGCCGTGATGAACGGCAGGTTGATATTTGTCTGGCTCATGCTCGAGAGCTCGATCTTCGCCTTCTCTGCCGCCTCGATGAGACGCTGTGCGCTCATCTTGTCCTGCGAGAGGTCGATGCCGTTCTCCTTTTTGAATTCCTCGACCATCCAGTCCATGACCTTCTTGTCGAAGTCATCGCCGCCGAGCACCGTGTCGCCGTTCGTCGCCTTGACCTCGAACACACCTTCGCTGAGCTCGAGAATGGACACGTCGAACGTACCGCCGCCGAGGTCGAATACGAGTACGGTCTCGTCCTGATCCTTGTCGAGACCGTAGGCAAGCGCCGCCGCCGTCGGCTCGTTGATGATGCGCAGGACTTCGAGCCCCGCGATCTTGCCCGCATCCTTCGTTGCCTGACGCTGGCTGTCGTTGAAGTACGCCGGGACGGTGATAACCGCCTGCGAAACGGTCTCGCCGAGATATGCCTCCGCATCGCTCTTGAGCTTCTGCAGGATCATCGCGGAGATCTCGGGCGGTGTGTAATTCTTGCCGTCGATCGTCACATGATAGTTGCCCTCGCCCATATGACGCTTGATGGATGAAATCGTGCGGTCGGGGTTCGAGACCGCCTGGTTCTTTGCGAGACGACCGACAAGACGCTGCCCGTCCTTTGTAAAGCCCACGACGGACGGTGTGATGCGGCTGCCCTCGGGGTTCGTGATGACGGTCGGCTCGCCGCCCTCCATGACGGAGACAACGGAGTTCGTCGTTCCAAGATCGATACCAATTACTTTAGCCATTTTATATTCCTCCAAAATCTTATAGATCTTATTCTCTTAGTTACCGGCTACCTGCACCATGGCGGGGCGGATGACCCTGCCCTTTGCTTGGTAGCCCTTCTGCAAGACCTGTGTGATCGTGCCGTCCTCCACATCGGGATTCTCGACACGCATGACCGCTTGATGTACATTCGGGTCGAAGGGCTGTCCCTCCGCATCGATGTGCTCAAGCCCATGCTTTTCCATCACCTCGCGGAGCTGCGTGAAGATCATCTCCACGCCCTTTTGAAATGCCTCCACATCCGTCTGTTCCACCGCCATTGCCCGCTCGAAATTGTCGAGCAGCGGCAGGAGATCGGTAAGCAGATTCTGTGTGATGACGGCGGCGAGTTCCTCCTTCTCCTTCGCCGTACGGCGGCGAAAGTTCTCAAAGTCCGCCTGAAGCCGAAGGATGCGGTCGTTCTTTTCCTGCACCTCCGCCTCGAGTGCGGCGGTCTTGTCCTCCTCTGCGGGGACATCCTCCACGACGCCCTCTGCGGGAGCCTCCTCCGTATCCGTCACTGCGTCTACCGGCTGCTCCTCTGCGGTCATCTCTTCGTTTTCCTGCAAGCTGTTCACCTCTCCTACCATTTCAGCTGATAGATCATCTCTGTCAGGTTTGTGTTTACATAGTCCAAGATACGCATTGCCTTCGCGTACTCCATGCGCGTCGGACCGAGCACGGCAATCGTTCCGAGCAGCCTGCCGTCGACATGGTATGTCGCCGTGATGAAACTGCTGTCCCAGAATGTGCTGCTCTTGTTCTCGCGCCCGATCGTGACCTCAAGGCCCTCGCCTGCGTGCGTGTGCAGGATGTCCTTGACGAGATCCTCACGCTCGAGGACGAGCAGCATCGCGCGGACGCGCTCGAGATCCTGAAACTCGGGGTTGCCGAGGAGCTGTGCCGTACCGCCGAGGTAGAGGCGCTCCTCCGAGCGCCCTTCGAGCGCACGGTGCATGACCTCCACTGCCGCGACGAAAATGGACTCATCGCCGATGGCATCGCGCACGCGGCGCATATCTGTCTTCGTCACATCGCTGAGCGCCTTCCCCGAGAGGGTCATGTTGACCGTCCCCGCCATGCGCTGAAAATCTGCGAACGTCGCACCATCAGGGATCTCGACGATACGGTTTTCAACGAAGCCCGCATCCGTCATGAGCACGGCAATTGCGTGCGTCATATCGAGCGGCAGGAACTGCAGCATGCGGAACGTCGACTGCGCCGCCTGCGGCGCAAGTACGAGTGATACATTATGCGTCACATCCGCAATCAGCCGTGCCGTCTCCTGAAAGACCTCGTCAAGCCGCCGCACGCGTCTGTTGTACCAGTCGTGAATCTTCTGCTTCTCGGCATCCGTCACCGGGGCGACGGGCTGAAGCCCATCGACGTAGAACCGATACCCCTTCGACGATGGAATACGGCCGGCGGATGTGTGCGGATGCTCAAGATAGCCGAGCATCTCGAGATCCGCCATCTCGTTCCGAATGGTGGCAGGGCTGATGCCGAGATTGTATTTCTTCGCAAGGGTGCGTGATCCGACCGGCTCCGCCGATGCGATGTAGTCATCGACAACCGCCCACAGGATCTGACTCTTGCGTGCGTCCAGATCGTCCGACATTCACCCCTCTCCTCTCCTTTCAACACGTTTCAGTCGCTGTTAGCACTCTATAAAACTGAGTGCTAATCAAAAGCTATACTGAATATACACGGGAAAAAGCAAAAAGTCAAGAGCAAAATGACAAAAAGTCAAAATGATTTTTTTGAAGCAATCGAAGGGACACAAAGAAGGGACTGCTGCACGAAACTAAAAGCTTCGTACAGCAGCCCCAAGCAGCATATGATTTATGAAGTTTTACCCTTCTGCCGTTTGCTCCTCCATCACATTGAAGATGTAGACGGCGCGAATCTCCACAGGGGTCACGCCGAGATCCTCGATTGACGTGAGAAGCCCCGAGGCGAGCACGGCACGCTCTGCCTTGCGATCCTTCGCCGTGACGATCGAGAGCGCCGACTCATCCTGCGGATAGAGCGTCACAATGCCATTGCCAAACGTCACCTTGAAAGCACCGTTCGCCGTCTGATAGAGAAAGCTGAGTGCCTGTTCTGAGGTGTTGCGAATCTCCTTCGGATCGGGGATGTCAACCTTCTTCGAGGAGGGCTTGATCGCCAGTTTCTCCGGTGAATAGTTGACGGTGTAGATGCCGTCAAGGTCACGCGCTCCACCATCCGTAAAGAGCACAGGAATTGCCTCCGACGTGTTGTGTGCCGGATTCTCAGGACGGAACCCGCGGTCACCGCGCGTCCTGCCGAGATCGAAGCCAAACGAGCCGTCCTTGTGCTCGACGAAATCATGTGCCTCCGATGTACGCCCCCCCGTCAGCACGACGCGGTTGGTCCAGTTCGTCGGTGCCGCATCCTGCGGCATCTGAACAGTTACTCCCTCGGCGGGCGAATTGCTGCCCGTGCGGTTCTCAGTCGGAACGCTCGTCGCAGCAGAACCGACACTGCCGTTTCCTGTTGCTCCGCCGGTTCTTCCTATGCCAGCAGTCACGCCCGCAGCTGCGCCGGTACTTGTCGTTACGGCTCTGCCCTCGGGCGTGCTCATATCGAAGCCACGCATGGCAATCGTCAAATTACCGGGCGCATAGTTAAAGTGATAGTTGGAACGTGCCGACGCACCTGCATAGCCACTTTCAACGGAGGCGGGATCGACGTGAATCACCCCCCGATACATACCGCCGCGTGTGGTCGCGTTCATACCCGCATCATAGTGCGATGTGATGCCGCTGATGTCGTCGCCCGCGAGCAGACCGCGCTGCGACGTGTAGTCACCGCGCTCGATCATGTATGCGGTTATGACGGGATTCGGCGCACCATAGTCACGGGAGGCACTGCCCGCCGTGATCAGCACCTCGCGCGGCGAGATGGTAAATCTGCCGTCTGCGTAGTGAATCGCGTAGTTCGAGGCAAGTCCCGCACCGAACTGCGCGTCAGAGACGCGCGTCCAGAGGTGCGGCATACCCGCGTCCGTCGTGACCGTCGCCAGCGGATCGATTGTCTCTGTGACACTCGAAATCACATCTCCGTTCGCAAGCCCCGTCGCAGCGTCTGCCGTGCGCACATTGAGACGCCTCGTACCGTTCACATAGTGCGCCGTCGCATTATCCGCACCGTAGGCGCGGCTCTTGTCGCCCGCTGCAATGTAGAGGTCGCGTTTCGTGACAGCAAAGCCGCCGTCCACGTAGGTGATGTGGTAGTTCGATGCCTTGCCCGTGCCAAAGTGCGCGTTCGTGATCGAGGTTTTGAGCCCCGTGTCATTGACGTTCGACGTGCGTGTCGCATTCGTGGTCTCTATGACATCGGTGACGGTGTCGCCGTTCACCAAGCCCGTGGTCGCGGTCGCTGCATCCGCGCGGAACTTCGTCGTACCGCCCGTGTAGACGGCGGTGCTGTTCTCCGTTCCGTAGATACGCGTCTTGTTTCCTGCACGCAGCGTCAGATCGCGCGGCGTGATGGCAAAGCTGCCATCTTCATACGAAATATCGTAGTTGTTCGCGTTGCCCGTACCAAAGACTGCACCCGCAATCTTCGTCTTGAGCCCGGCCGTTCCTGCGTCCGTCGTGACGGTCGCATGCGGATCAATCGTCTCCGTTACTGTCGAGATCGTATCGCCGTTCACGAGATTCGTGCCTGCCTTGACACGGAAGAGATTCGTCCCATTCACGTAGTTCGCAGTGCTGTTTGCCGTGCCGTAGATGCGGCTCTTATCGCCCGCCACGAGCGTCAGCGCACGCTTGGTGATAGTAAAATGTCCGTTGACGTAGGTGATGTCATAGTTCGCATCTGTACCCGATGAGAAGTGTGCGGCGTCTGCCTTTGTCCAGAGCCCCGTTGTCCCCGCATGCGCGGTCACGGTCGCTATCGGATCAATCGTCTCCGTCACATCGTCGATGGCGTCACCGTTCACAAGCCCCGTCGTCGCGGTCGCCGCAGCGACGTTGACCTTTGCCGTATGATGAACATAACCCGCCGTCGTATTGGCATCGCCGTAGACACGGCTCTTGTCGCCCGCCGTGATCGTCAGCGCACGCTTTTTAATCGTCAGCGTCCCCGTGGTCGAGGTGATGTTGTAGTCCGTCGCAAGGCTTCGGCTGCCCGTGGCGAGCTCCGCGCCGTTCAAGGTCATCGTGTAAGTGCCGACACCCGTGCGCTCGGTGACATCATTCGAGCCGTCCGTCGCCGTGACCGTATACTTGGCGAAGCTGTCGCCCGCAAGGAGCGTGCCTGTATGCGTCGTACTCGACGTCATGGTCACGCTGTCGTTCGACGTGCCGTAAATGCGCTCGCCGCTCGGCGCGGTGAAGTGAATATCGATGGGCTTTATCGTGAGCTTGCCCGGCACATACTTGAATTTATAATTGTTCGCCGCAAGCGTGCTGTTTTTCAGGTCAACACTGTACTCACCTGCATGAACAGCACCCTGCGCAAAGCCCGTCGTCTTTGTCGCGTCCGCAATCGGGGTATAGGAAACAGAACCCGAGATGCCGGCCGTCGCCGCCGTCTGGCTGTTCGCGAAATTCGAGAATGTGACACCTGCGTTGCCCGTGTAGCTGTGCGCCGTGCCGTCGTAGTTCACGGTCTCCGTCTTTCCTGTGACCGTAACTTCACGCGGCACGATGCGGTAGTCGACCGTGATCTTGTAGTTGAGGTCGTTGTGTCCCTGATAGGTGATCTTCTCATTGGGAATCGTGGAATCTGATCCGTAGGTACGCGCTCCCGAACGCACGGTCACATCGTTTGACGCATTCGTCACTGTGCCGTCTGCCGTCGTAACGTCAGCATTGACGTTTGTCAGCTTCGTCGTGCCGAAATTATGCGTGCCGGAATCACCCACATGTGCACGGATATAGTCGACCTCCGTCTTGTCGAGTGCACGGCGCTTGGCATTCCCGTCATCAACGATGTGGAAACCTGCCGTCGCGTTGAAGAAGGCCGCATTATCATCACCGTAGGTACGTGTCGAGTAGAGCTTGAGCTCAGGCTGGTACTTGTAGAACATGGCATTCTTGCCAGGCGGAACAGGGAAGGCGCTGCGATTGTTGTAGTCCACGCCGTATTTGCGGAACTCAAAGACAAGCCCGTCGATCTCGTTCTCGACGGAGTCCTCCGTATGCACGACATAGCGCTGTCCCGGTGCGGTCTGGATAGCGTTTGCGCCGCCCTTATTCTTGAATGCACCGCCCTGCGCCTCGATGAGAACATCGGACGTGCCCGTGCCGACAATCTGCCCGCCGGGCGCGATCGTGACGTTGCCGCCGTCCTTATTTTTGATATTGATGGGTGCATTGTTGCCCTTGATCACACCCGTGACATTCGTGCCGCCCTTTGTCTCAACGGTCACGCCCGTTGCAGAGGTGATATTGCCGAGGTTCTTGATCTCATTTGGTCCCGTAAGATTGACGGAGTTCGCTTCCACCTCAAGGGTCGGAACAGATTTCAAGACACCCGTCGAGGTCACAGCACCGCCGCTCTTGATGGCGACGGCATCGGCAAGCCCCTCGGGCAGATCGACGCTGCCGACCTTGATATCCCCTGCATTCTCACCGCCGATGCGGATTTTGCGGAAGCCCCTGCCGTCTGCATTCTTCTGCAGGAGACCCGTGCCGCTGAAAATATTCGACGGCAGACTGAAATCCGAAGCAGAACCACCCGTACCGAAGTGGATCGACTTCCCCGGGGTATAGGTATCAAAGGTCACATCTCCATGACCCGTGATTTTACTGTTTGTGGGGTTGAGTGTATCTGCCTGAATGGTGACGTTGCCATGGTGCACACCATTCGGATCGTCCGCAGAAATCGTTGCATTGTTCAGATTGACCTCACGGCTGACGATGCTGTAGTCCTTTCCGTTCGTCTTAATCGTGCCCGCGATATTGACACCGCCCGTGCCGCTCGTAATCGCCTGCTGGATGTTGACGCGGAAGGGCGTGTCAATCGTGCCGCTCTGGTAGAGGCGGCCGCCGCCCCCCTTGTCGCCGATGTTAACGATTTCGTATTCCCAGAAGGTGCGGTCGCTGCCATCAAAATAGCGATTGAGCAGCGAGAGCTTCGTCGGATCATCCGCACCGAGGCTGATGTCCTGATTGTGGGACATCGGCAGGATATTGAGTGCCTTCTTGCCCTTCATCTTGCCGTTGAGGTCGATCTTGTCGGTCTTGAGCGTAAGATTGCCCGTCCCCGTATCGACGGAACTTCCCGCTGCGGTCGTCAGATCCTTCGATTCGAGCGCAAAATCATTGCCGTTCGTCGTAATCTTCGCCGCGCTGTCGACCGTCATTGTTCCTGCTGTCTTACCCGAGCGAATCGTCGTCGGATCGACAAAGTTCAGCGTACCGCCGACCTTCGTCGCGCCCGTCGCGTCTTCGCGGCCAAGATAGACGTGCTTGAATCCGTCCTTGATCTTGCTGCCGCCAAAGAGGTTCTCTGGCAGGGTAAGACCCGTGCCCGCCGTACCGACGTTGAGGTTCGTCGCGGCATTCGCCTGTTGGAGAGTGAGATTTCCCGTGCCCTCGACACCCTCGGTGAGGGTCATAGCATCGGCGGAAAGCACGATGTCGCCCGCCGTACCGCCGGCTTCTCCCGACGTCACGCCCTTGATGGTGCTCGAAGCGACAGGCGCACCCGCAGGCGTTGTGATCTGCCCAATGGTCAAGGCATCGGACTTGACCTTCACGGAGAGCGCATTCGCCGCAAGCGTGCCGATTTCGTTGTCTTTTTCGAGTGCGATATTGCCGCCGAGGAGTGCGAGCTTATGCGCCGTGATCTTGCCCGCCGTCTGGTTCGCCGCCGTCTTGGCGTTGACAACGAGCGTCTTGTCCGCCGCAAGCGTCATGTCTCCCGCAAAGTTGATGTGATCCGCTTGGAGCGTCACGTCCTTCCCGAGGGAAGAATTTTTCACATTGATGATGCCCTGCGTACCGTTGCCGATGGCGTAATGCGAGAAATTCGGACCGAATACATCTGTAAACTTGTTGTTCGTCAGCTGCAGGTCGCCCGTTGCGCCGTCACCGAGGCCGATGGTCTTCGTGCCGTCATACGTGCCAATGCCGAGCGTGCCCGTGCCCGTGACGGACGGACTGCTCCCATGCGCTGCGAGGTTTGCGATGCTGTTCGTATAGAGGTTCAGTGCGCTGCCCGCGCCGACAGTCATCGTGCCCGTGCCGCCCGAGTTCTCCACCGATCCGGTCTTGAGCGTCACGCGGCGGTTGCTGCCGACCGTCAGCCCGTTCGTGCCGATGGTGACCTTGTTCGTATCCTTCGTGCGGATCGTGACGCTGTTATTCGCTGTGATGCCGTCGATCGTGACATCGCCCGTCGCCTCGTTGCCGAGACTCAGTTCGCCGAAATCACTGCCGAAGAGCTTTCCATTGAGCTGATCGCCCGTGATGTGGAGACCTGCACCCGCCGCATTGTTATCGACCGTCATTGCCCTGCCTGTAGTGCGCGGAGCAAGATCGAGCCTGCCCTTGCCCGTGATGTTCGTCGTATGGTCTTCGCCCGCAGTTTCATTGACCGCATCGACATTGAGGGCGAGATAGCCCGCGCTGTCATTGCCGAGATTGATCTTCGCACGTGCACCGAGATCGAGTTCTGTTCCCGTCGCCTGTACATTCGCCTTGCTGCCAGAGATCGCGAGGGAGGCATCGTCGCCAAAGATGACCTTGTTGCCGCGCGAATGCAGACGAACCTGCGCTTCGTCCCCCTCAACCTTGAATGCGGCATTGTTCTCCAGTGTAATCGCCTGTGCTGTATTGACACTGATCCCCGCGCCCTTGCCCTTGACGGTGACACTCTTGCCGCTCTTTACGGTAAAGCCGCCCGTGATGACAGAGGCGGGATCATGCCCCGTCTGCGTCGGATCTGCGCCGATCGTGAGCTTTGCACCTTCCCCCTCAAGTTCAAGGTTTTCGCGTACCTCGACACCGAGCTTGCCCGCCGCGTTGATGGACTTCTTGACCGTACCGCCGTAGAAGTAGAGGTTCTGATCGCCCGCGACATCAAAGCCGCCGAAGCCGTCGAGCGTGTCATTGATCGAGCGATAGGAAATATGATAGCCCGTGGACGGCACGCCGCTGGCATCATTCTTAATATAGATATCCTTGCCCGACGGCACACCGCTGACCTTGACCTTGCCGTCCTGCTGTCCGAGGATTTTACCTGCACCGAGATCAAGCCCTCCCGAAAGGTCGAGCGTGAGGTTCTTGACGGCGAGCGTATCCGCCGCCGTCGGCAGCTCTGCTGTATGTGCCTTGATTTTCATGTCGGACTTGCCGTCCGCGCCCGCCTTCGTCGTGCCCGTCAGCTTGACATTGCCCGTCGTTTCGATGTCCGAGGGCTTCTTGAACGTCGCGCCCTTGATGTTCACGTCACCCGTCTGCGTCCCGCCGCCGATCTTGATCTTGCCGTAAGCAGTGTTGTCAATATTCCAGTCTCCCGCCCCCGTACCAACATTAATGGTCTGCGCCTTATTTGCCTTTTCGAGTGTGAGCTGCTTGCCGACATTGACCTTGTTATTCCCGAGGTCGAGATCGTCGGCTTCGATCTTCGTGTCGTCCGTCGAGGTCAGCTTACCCTCGACAGTGAGTTTCTGCCCCGCTGCCATCTTGATATCCGTCGACTTCGTCTTAAGACCGTCGACATTCTTCGCAGGATTTACCGTGCGGTCTTCGACAACGGCGACTTTCATGTGGGTGTTGTTCTTAAGCTTCAAATTGCCGTCCGACATATCAGCGGCGATATTCTTGATCGCATTCGGCTGGGTGCCGAGATCCATCGAACCTTTGCCGAGAAGCAGCAAATTGCCAACCTCAATCGGTGCGCTCTGGGTCAGACCATCGCCATGCAGGGCAAGCGTATCGCCCGCTGCACCGTGCACTGCGCCCGTGATGGAGAGCGCACCGTTCGTGAGGATGCTCGTATACGTCGGCAGATTGCCACTCGAAATACCCGCGATCGTCGCCGTCCCCGCATTTTCCTTGTCACCAATACGGACATTATGGAAATTGCCCGCCTTGAGCTTTGCGAATCCATCGTCCGATACCAGCCCACCTGTACCTCCGACGGTAAAGTTCCCCGCCGTCTTCAGCTTCACGGAAAACGTACCCGCGCCCGCCGTATTGGCAAATGTCACATTGTTCCAGTTCGTAATGCCGTCCGTCACCATCGTCATCGTGCCCGCACTCGCCGCGAGGTTTGCACCTGCGCCAAAGTCAACGGCATTCGCCTTGAATGTCGTATCCTTGCCGCTTGCGTTTGTGAGCACACCCGTGAACTTAATCGTCGATGCAGATTCCGCCGTCAGCGGTGCCTTGACATCCGCCGTACCGACTTCGACAGCTCCCGTCTGATCATTGCCAAGGTGGATTTCACCCGTGCCCGAATTGATAAAGTCAAGATTCGGCAAATCAAGATCGGCGGCACTCGAAGAACCGACGGACATCGTCTTGCCCGCCGTCTTCGTCTCGACCGTGACCGCGCCGTTCGCACTCGAAAGAGTGCCCTGTGCTCCCGAAGGAAGCGTCAGCGCATCCGTCTTGACATTGATCGTACCGCCTGCTGTCGATACCTTGCTCGCCGTGTCGAAATTGACCGTCGCCGCTTCGAGTGATGTCGCCGCCGCGCCCGTCGATTTGACCTCAGCATTCGCATCGAGCTTGAGCGTGCCGCTCGCCTTGAGCTTCATCGCACCCGCCGCGTTCGTCATGCCGTGCGTACCGACCGTGAGATCGCCCGCCGTCACTTCAATATCTGCACCACCCGCTGCAGTTGTCAGCCCCGTCTCACCGCCAACGGTCAGATTGCCGCTGTTCTTAAAGGTCAAGCCCTTTGCCTTGCCGTCGAGCTTCTTGACAACGTTCGCGCCCGTGAAATTCACGGCTGCATCCTCTGCGTCGAGCTTGAGCGCGTCCGTTGTGATGACACCCGCTCCCGTGATGGCATTCTTCGAGCCAAGCGTCAGCGCATGCGCCGAAGCGACACTGACCGCACCGCTGACCGTCAGCGTGCCTGCACCTGTATACATTTCCAGATCTTCGTCCGCCGTCACGCCGTTTGCGACGATATTCGCCTTTTTCGCGGCATCGCCGACCGTATTCTTCTTGAAGTTTCGAATCTTGCCCGTGCTTGTGAACGTATTGCCCGCGAGGTCAAGTCCACCCGTACCTGTGCCAAAATTGACGGTCTTGCCGTCCGAGAGTGTCCAGACCTTTGCCGTGCCTGCGGGATCACCGTCGCCCGTGATCGTGCCCGAGAGATCGATGGAATCCGTGCGCAGTTCGACCGAGCGCGTCGTGATGTTTCCGCCGAGAGCGATGCCCTTGCCGCCGCCCGTAGAGTTGCCGATGAGCGTGACCTTGCCCGCGCCCGCCGTGATCGTCGTGCCCACGAGTGATATGCCCGCCGCGCTCGCCGTCGTGCTTCCCGCAAGTTCGACATTGCCGCTCGCGGTCATGCCGTCCGTGGTATCGATCACAGCATTGTTGAGCGTGATGCCCGCTTCGCCCGCGCTCTGCGAGTTCGCAAAGCCGATGCCATTCTCAACGAGGCCGCCGCCGATCTTGACATTGCCGCCGAGCGTCTTGATGTTCTTTCCGCTCGCGACGCTGACGCTGCCGCCCGCACGATGATTCGTATCGGAGGTGATGTCCACATTCAGCTTCCCCGCCGTCGACGTGATGTCGGCGTTGATGTTTATGCTGCCCGTTGCCTTGAGCGAAAGGGTCGCGTCGCCGCCCGCCGTCTTGTTGATGGCATCCGATACGGTAATGGAGTTGTCATTCGGCCCCGTAAGGTTCGCCGTCTGGATGCTGACGGATGTGCCGCCGTTCAGCGAGTTGGTGACGGTCTGCACGTCCGCCTGAGAGCCGGCTTCGGGATCGCCCACCGCACGCGTCTTGACCTCGATATCACCGGGATCGATCAGCCATTCGCCCGCCTTGCCCATTTCGGACGAAGCGTTGACTGCACCCGTGATCTGCACCTGTGCACCCGAGGTCTCGACCGCACCTCCCGCGCCCGTGCCTTTGCCGCGTGCCGTGATCTCGCCCGCGAACTTCGTCATACCGTCCGACCAGACGGCGACCGTGCCGCCCGCGCCGCCGTCTGCCGTCGCATCTGCACGCACAGCCGCACCGCGCTCGACCGTGACATTCTCGGCGTGCGAGAGATCGCCCGTGCCCTGCCAGCCGCCGCCGATCTCAACCGTGCCGGCTTTCGCGCCGCTCACATCCGTCACGCTGCCCGCCGCAAGGCGCACGTCGTTCGCCGTCATGCGGATCGCGCCCGCCTTGCCGTCAAGGCTCGCGGCACGCACGATGCCCTCCTGATTGACCGCCGAGCGCGTCAGCGCATCGCCCGTCGCTGCGGACATGAAAACGAGGCCTCCGTCTGCTTCGACGAGACCTTTGTTCGTGACTGCCTGCTCCATCGCCGCCTTCGTCGGGACGACCGAGACCTTGCCGTCGCCGTTAAAGTCAAGCGACACGGCTTCGCCCGCCGCGAGTACCGCTGCGCCCTTCTTCGCAACAATAACGCCCTCGTTCACGACATCCTTGCCGAGCAGGGCGACCGTCCCCTCATTTTTCGCAAGGAGAGAGGCACGGTTGATGATTTTCCCATCGGACGGCGTGCCGACAAAGGCGTATTTTCCCGCCATAAAGTCCGCATTCGTAATGTTCATCGTCGAGGCGAGAATCGAGCCCGCATCCACCTGTGCGCCGGGCGCAAAGAGTACCCCCGCAGGGTTGACGAGGAAGACGCGGCCGTTCGCCGAGAGCGTGCCGAAGATCTCGGAGGGATTTCCCCCGAGCACACGGTTCAGCAGAGCCGCCTGGGCATTTGGCTGATAGATATTGACGCGCTCGCCCGCGCCGATGTTGAACGAGTTCCAGTTGATGACGGCATTCTGCGTTGCCTGATGAATCGCCATCTCCGCCTGCGATGCGGCAATGTCTGCCGCACCTGCCGCAACCTGTCCGCCCTGCGGCAGTGCCATCGCGTGATGCATGCCGCCCATCATCATCGCACCCGCTGCCAGGATGCCGATACCGCTGCGCAGACTGCGTCGCATCTGTCCACGCCGCTGCTTTCTCATCATGCTCATATTGATATACCCCTTCAATCAAAACACAGTAGTGATAGTCCAATCAAATCAGAAGAATTTATAAATCTGAAGCCAGAAACGCCCATTGCGATCCGTATCCGAAACGGCGTCCTCCGACCCAATTTTCCATGCATAGTACGCGCGTGCCACCCAGTTTGCCTGATTGCTCCAATTCACGCCCACACCCGCACCGTAAAGGCTGCGCCCTGCAACACCGGTGTAGCCCGGCAGCTTGTTGTGATAGAGATTCACATGACCGCCGTCTGCGAATGCAATCAGCTTCCATACATTTTCATCGCCCTCACGCGTCGGCAGATTCCAGCGCAGCTCCGATGTCCAACGCCAGCCGTCATCCCCCGATGCCTCGCCGACAGGATAGGCACGTACGCCGTTCGGTCCACCGAGGGACATCTTCTCTGACGAATCCAGATTCTTCGATGCCCACTGCCGCTGATAGCTCAGATAGAGTGAGACGCGCTCACTGACGTGCTGCAGCCGCGTAAGCTCGAGATTCCACTTGCCGAATTGACCTGCCGTCTGCGCCGTCGCCGCATCGTACAAACGCTGCATCTCGTCGTCAATGGAGAGATCCCCGTGTGTATAGTTCAACGCGAACGTATTTTTACCACCCGTCCAAAAGCGATCCAAACTGTCGCCGTTCACACCAAACACCCAGTTGCGCGCACTCTTTGGATTGTTGTAGGCCATCCCCTTTGCCTCATCTTCGAGACTTTTGAGATCGAGACGAACGGTTCCGTAGATGTTTACATCACGGCCGCGTTTGAAATTGTGCTGCCAGTGAACGCTCACCGTCTCTGCCGTGCCCGTGTAGTCAAGTGCCGAGAATGTGCCGCCGAGCGTGTAATGCGAGCGTGCATAACTCACACCGACACGCTCGCCCTGCTTGGCAATCGGTGTTGTGTAGGAGGCCGAGCCCGACCACATACCGCCGTTCGACAGAACGCCGCCGACAGAGAGCAGATCGCCCTCACGCGCGGGACTGGCATAGTTGACGAATGCACTGTACTGATAGCGTCCCGTATAGCGGTAGCCGCCGTTATCAACACCGACATAGCCCCATGTACGGTGTCCCTTGTTCTTGACATTGACGACAAGATCCGTCGTCCCCTGCCGGCTGCCTGCCTTCAGCTGCGTATTTGCCTCCACGCGTGAGAGATCGTTTGTCAGCCAGACACCTCGATTGAGCGTACTTTTTTTCACAAGCTCACCGGAAGAAATACCGATCTCGCGTCGGATTGCCTCCTCCTTGAGGTAGGACTCGTTGTTCACAATGATCTGATCGTAGTGTCCCGGTACAATGGTGAAGTTCACCACACCATCCTTGAAGTTCTGTGGTGCGAGATAGGCAAAGGCAACAAAATATCCCTTGGAACGGAGGTATTTCGTAACCTCCTCTGCCTGCGCCTCGAGTTCCGTGAGTGTCGCATCCTTATGCCTATGCGCCGCAAGCACATCCGCAAGCTCCGCCTCTGTCACGGGATTCTCCCCCGAGAACGTATAGCGCGCAACCCAGATACGCTGCTCTGCGGTCACGGTCGGCTCTGCTGCAAAGGCAGGAGATGCACAGACGGACATCGCCATACAGGAAACAAGAAAGAAGCGCGCCGTATGTCCTTCGACACGCTGCACGCCCGTTTTTCTTCCCACCTTATATTGATTCATCTGCATCCGATCCTCCACACATCCTTTTACCTTTACTATTACTTCAATATCATTATCGTTTATCCTTGTCCCTATCTTAACATATAAACGACTTTGTTCCTAGATTCATTTGTTACTTTTGGATGGATTTCACAATTCTAATGTACTGTGTGCTTCCTCATTCACCGCAAAGAAAAACCGCCTCCCCACATGGGAAAGCGGTTTCTCCAAATCAGTTTCTCAGTTTCGTCTGAATTACTTCAGCTCGACCGTTGCGCCGGCCTCTTCGAGCTTGCCCTTGAGCTCCTCAGCCTCAGCCTTGCCGACGTTCTCCTTGACCGGCTTCGGTGCGCCGTCAACGAGCTCCTTCGCTTCCTTCAGGCCGAGACCCGTTGCCTCACGGACAGCCTTGATGACGTTGATCTTCTTGTCGCCTGCAGATGCGAGAACGACCGTGAACTCCGTCTTCTCCTCACCGCCCGCAGCAGCCGGAGCAGCACCGCCGACCGCAGCAACAGCAACCGGTGCAGCAGCGCTGACACCAAACTTCTCTTCCATCGCCTTGACGAGCTCGGAGAGTTCGAGAACAGTCATGTTCTCAATGGCTTCCAGAATCTGATCCTTGTTCATGATATACCTCCAAAAAAATGTAATTTCTTATTTATTTTCTTATGCGGACGCTTTCTGCGCACGCACTGCATCAAGCACATAGACGGCATTGCGGATAACGCCCTGAAGCACGTTCACCGTGTTCGAGATCGGCGCATTCATGCTGCCCATGAGCTTTGCGATAAGCTCTTCGCGCGACGGGAGCGACGCAAGCGCCTGCACCTCGTTCGCCTCGATCACCTTGCCCTCAACGGTACCGACCTTGACGGACAGGATTCCCTTGTCGTCGAGCTTGTTTTTCTTGATGTAGTCACAGATAACCTTCGCAGGTGCAACTGCATCCTCAGCCGAGAACGCAAATGCCGTCGTGCCCTCAAGGTGCGGGTCAAGCCCCTCCAGACCGAGTGCATCGGCCGCACGGCGCACCATCGTGTTCTTTACAACGTGATAGGTAACACCTGCGGCACGCAGCTCGCGGCGCAGCTCTGTATCCTGTGCGACCGTAAGTCCCTTGTAGGTGGTAAAGACCGAGCCCTTCGCCGAGGCGAGCTGCTCTTTCAGCTTCTCGACGATGACTTCTTTCTTATGATCTGCCATGAACTAATTTCCCTCCTTTCGTACGAAGTACTCATCTTGGTACGTCCTTCCGTTCTCACAGGGCCTGAATATCCTCCACGCAGGTCTTAACTGCGCGTCCGGTGTTCCTCCTTGCTCAAACAAAAATCCACACCGATCTGAGCACTTTCCTGTGTTGGTGCTTTCGCACAAAAAATCTCCGGCTGCTCTACTGCCGGAGATGAATGTTCAAATTCACGTCCGGCCTCGGCAGGCGACATTGTCGTTAGATGCTTTCGCAAACCTGCTGTCTACAGCCCGGGGAAATTCCGTATGCGCTGATTAGCTGAGCGCAACGGGGACGGCAGGTCCCATCGTCGCCACAACCGTGATGGAGCGGATGTACTGCCCCTTTGCCGCTGCCGGCTTCACACGGATGAGCGTGTCGATGACTGCCTGGTAGTTCTCGCGGAGCTTATCCGCGTCAAACGACGCCTTGCCGATGGGGACATGGATGTTGCCCGCCTTGTCCGTGCGGTACTCCACCTGTCCTGCCTTGATCTCGCCAATCGCCTTCTTCAGATCCATCGTGACCGTACCGAGCTTCGGGTTCGGCATGAGTCCGCGGGGACCAAGCACCTTGCCGAGGCGGCCGACCGTGCCCATCATGTCGGGCGTTGCGACGGCGACATCGAAGTCGAGCCAGCCGCCCTGGATCTTCTGCACGATCTCATCCGAGCCAACGAAGTCCGCACCGGCGGCCTCCGCCTCTGCAACCTTTTCGCCCTTGGCGAAGACGAGAACGCGCTGGGTCTTGCCCGTGCCGTTCGGCAGGACAAGCGCACCGCGCACCTGCTGATCCGCATACTTCGGATCGACACCGAGGCGCACGTGCAGTTCGATGGTCTCGTCGAATTTGGCCGTTGCCGTCTTCTTTACGAGCTCCATCGCCTCCTGCGAAGCATAGAGCTTGCCGCTCTCGATGAGCTTCGCAGCGTCTTGGTATTTCTTACCAAACTTTGCCATGAATATCTCCCTTCGTGGTCATAGCGGGCATACGCCCTTCCACTTCATCACAGGTGTTAGTCTGTGATCTCGATTCCCATGCTGCGGGCAGTGCCCTCGATCATGGATGTCGCCGCCTCAATCGACGCAGCGTTCAGATCCGGCATCTTGGACTCAGCGATCTCGCGCGCCTTTGCGCGCGGGAGCTTCGCGACCTTCGTCTTGTTCGGCTCGCCCGATGCCTTCTCAATGCCCGCCGCCTTCTTCAGCAGAACTGCTGCAGGAGGGGTCTTCGTAATAAAGGTAAAGGAGCGATCCTCAAAAACCGTGATCTCAACCGGAATGATGAGCCCCGCCTGCTTTGCCGTACGCTCATTGAAGTCCTTGACGAACGCCATGATGTTCACGCCCGCCTGACCAAGCGCAGGTCCTACCGGAGGAGCCGGTGTCGCCTTGCCCGCAGGAACCTGCAGCTTTACGACACGCGCAACCTTCTTTGCCATCGACACATCACCTCCTTTCGATGCGTATTTATGTAGGGGATCAGATCAGCTCGACCTGATCAATCTTGACATCCAGCGACTTCCCATCCACATCGACCTTCACGCCCATGCTTGACATATCAATCGATGTGATCTTGCCCGCATAGTCCTCGAATGCGCCCGAGGTGATGCGCACGGTATCCCCGACGTTCACCTTCGTACGGCGCGTCGGCGCACCGCCGACCGTCCCCGAAAGGATGCGCTCCGCCTCCTCCGCCGTCAGCGGGATCGGATGCTTCTCCGAGCCGACAAATCCCGTAACACCCGTCGTATTGCGAACGACGTACCACGAGTGCTCATCGACGATCATGTCAACGAGAACATAGCCGGGAAATACCTTGCGCGGGACGACCTTTTCCTTGCCATCCTTCATTTCGATCTCATTCTCAACGGGAACGACGACATTAAAGATCATCTCGCTCATGCTCGCTGAGTGCATGAGCCGCTCAAGGTTCGCCTTAACCTTGTTCTCATAGCCCGAATAGGTGTGGATGACATACCATGCGCGGTGCGGGTTCGCCTGTCTGAGATAGAGTTCTTCCTTATCTGCCATATTGCTCTCCCGGTCTAGTAATGCAGTATGACCTGAAAGACACGCGCAAAAATCGTGTCACAGATCCAGATCAACGCGCAGACAACAACGATAGCGATGCCGACGACACCTGTATAGGTGACGAGCTCCTTCTTCGTCGACCACGAGACCTTCTTCATCTCTGCGACAACTTCACGCAGGAATTTGACTATTTTTCCCATGGCAGAGAGCGCTTACTTCGTCTCTTTGTGCGGCGTGTGCTTGCGGCAGAACTTGCAGTACTTGCTGAACTCAAGACGATCCGGATTGTTCTTCTTGTTCTTGTTCGTGCGATAGTTGCGGCTATGGCACTCCGTGCACTCAAGCGTAATGTTGTTGCGCATGAATATCCACTCTCCTCGTTAGTTGTTGTGAAATCACTCTTACCAATTTATCATACTTGGAAAATGCTGTCAACGTATGCAGCGCATTTTCTCAAATGAAGCATAAAAGAACCCCCGAAGCGGGGGTAAAAGCCAAAATGGTGGCGGCACAGAGATTTGAACTCCGGACACTGCGGGTATGAACCGCATGCTCTAGCCAACTGAGCTATGCCGCCGGTGGTGGGCAGGGATGGATTCGAACCATCGTAATCCGAAGATGACAGATTTACAGTCTGTTGCCTTTAACCACTCGGCCACCTACCCATGTGTCTATGCAATTTGGTTGCGGGGACAGGACTTGAACCTGTGACCTTCGGGTTATGAGCCCGACGAGCTACCGACTGCTCCACCCCGCGATAAAAGATGGTGGGCAGGGATGGATTCGAACCATCGTAATCCGAAGATGACAGATTTACAG
>CAJPQT010000008.1 GCA_905372865.1 uncultured Centipeda sp. | reverse complement strand
TAAAATCCATATCTTATGATATGGATTTTATATCGTATATTTTTTTGAAAATTTTTTATACGGCAGAACCCCTCATAAATCGAGGGATTCTCCTAATGTATGCCTTCTTATATGCGAATGAGATTCACCTGTGGATCTTCTCCCGCATTCAGCTCCACAAGCATGAATGAACCGCGCTGGTCGTCGCGCGGACGCGCGATGCTGCCGGGGTTGAGCACGGTGACTTCTCCGCGCTCCTCCAGTGCGATATGCGTATGTCCGTAGACTGCGATGTCTGCCCCTGCCGCGCGCGCCGCCTCTTGCAGCATCGCCGTATCAAAGCGCACGTTGAAGAGATGACCGTGCGTCAAAAAGATACGATGCCCCGCGACTTCGACAATCGCTTCCTCATAGACCCCATCCACGAAGAGGTCGCAGTTGCCAAGCACACGCGCAACGCTCTTCTCTGACAGGAGCTCCAGATCGTCCGCATCGGGTGCAAAGTCCCCCGCGTGCAGCCACATCTCTGCCTCTGCTGCGCCCGATACGGCTAGCATCTTTTCAAATATGCGCGTGTTTCCGTGACTGTCGCTGACAATTCCGATCCTCATGCAAAACCTCTTTCCCGCAGCAATTTCTTCATCATGTCGAGTGCCGCACCGCGATGACTGATCTGATGTTTTTCCTCACGCGAAAGCTCCGCCATCGTGCGTCCGTCCGCACGGTAGAAATACGGGTCATACCCAAAGCCCTCCGTCCCCCGCGCCTCAGGGCGGATACAGCCCCTGCACGTCCCCTCCGCACCGAGTTCCCGCCCATCCTCGAGCACGAGTACGAGCGCACAGTGGTATGCGGCGGCGGCATTCTCTGTCCCGCGTGCCCGAATGTCCGCAATCAGCTTCGCATTGTTCGCCGCATCATCGCCGTGCACCCCCGCATAGCGTGCTGAGTAGACACCGGGAGCACCGTCCAGAACATCCACAGAGAGCCCTGAGTCATCGGCAAGCGCTGCGAGCCCCGTCTTCTCCTTGTAGTAATGTGCCTTGATCCGCGCATTCTCCAAAAAGGTCGCCCCGTCCTCGATCGGCTCCTCAATCTCCCCCACATCCGGCAGGACATCACGGATGCGTGAGAGCGGAACAAGCCGCACAGGCAATTCGTCAAATGCCCGCTCCATCTCGCGTACCTTCCCCTCGTTCGACGTAGCAATCAGTATAACTTTTTCTCTCATCGTCATCCCTCCCGTCCCGGCAGCCATGAGAGTGTTTCGCCAAGGGCCACCTTCTGATGATCGATCAGCTGGCGTATGCCGGATTCTCCGAGGTCGAGAAGCGTATTCATCTCCATGCGCGTATACGAACGTCCCTCGCCCGTTCCCTGCACCTCGACAAATTCTCCCGCACCCGTCATGACGAGGTTCATATCGACCATCGCCGCCGAATCCTCCTCGTAGCAAATGTCGAGCAGCGGCGTATTCTCCGCATCGATGCCGACGCTGACCGCCGCAACATAGTCGCGCACAGGGAAGATGCCGTGTCTCGTGTAAAACGTCGCGCACGCTTCCACAAGCGCGACAAATGCTCCTGTAACCGATGCAGTGCGCGTTCCGCCGTCCGCCTGCAGGACATCGCAGTCAATGTGGATCGTGCGCTCCCCGAGCGCCTTCGTATCGACAACGGCACGCAGAGCACGTCCAATGAGCCGCTGGATCTCCTGCGTGCGCCCCGTCTGATGACCGCGGACGGCCTCGCGCGCCGTGCGCTCCGTGCCCGCACCGGGGAGCATGGAGTACTCTGCTGTCACCCAGCCTGTCCCCGAGCCCTTCAAAAAGAACGGTACGCGTTCCTCCACCGTCGCCGCACACAGGACGCGCGTGTGCCCCGTCTCGATGAGTGCAGAGCCTGCGGGATAGCGCTGATAGCCGCGCTCGATCCGCACGGGGCGCAGCTGGTCGGCACGCCTCAGATCTCTTCTTGGCATGAAAGTTTTCTCCTTTATGAGATTCGTTCAAAAAAGCGGGAAGAAGGCACTTCCCGCTCCTATTTTACGCCGTGTGGGTTTCCTGATACTGCCGATAGTTCTTGATGATGCAGATCGGGGTCTTCTGTGAGGCGTTGCCAAACGGATTGTCGAGCAGCAGCTTGGCCGCGAGCTCCCCATTCACCCCGTCCGATACGCCAACGACACGGGAGCGCCTGAGATCGTTCACGTCTGCGATCATCCCGCCGAACGCCCCCACGCGGTCACGAATCCGCGTGGCAACCTCATCCGGCTCGGCAGGACCATAGACGATGCACTTGTCAAACGGCGGCATTGTTCCCGTCACATCGTCGATGAGCGCCGCCTCCTTGCCGCCCAACTGATAGAAAAGGCCGCTCTTTCCGACGAGTTTTCCGAGGAATCCCGCAAAGAGCGCAAAGAGAACGCGCCACTTGCCCTCCACATCCATGAGTGCCTGCATGCCGTGCGGACTGGCAAGACTGCCGTAGTCCGGGATAAAGCGGCACGCGAAACATGCGGCTCCCGAGATATCTAGCTCCTCGGGGCGCGCGATGCGCCCCTGCGTCACGGCGACCACACTCTCGGCACAGCAGACGAGGTCATCTGTGGTCACCTGCGCGCCCGCATAGTACGCGATCGCCTCCGTGATATCGTCTGTATCGGTCAAAATCCGCGTCGGGACGGGGAGAATATTCAGCTCAGCCATTCTTCCTGCCTCCTTCCCGTACGAGGGCAACGCCCGCCAAGGCCGCGATCTCCTCTGCGGTAATTTTCAGCATGGCCTTTGCGTAATGCACCGGCAAACGCCCCGTCTCCTGATAGATGAGATCCATGCGGAAGTCCGGCAGATGTGCAATCGCCTCTTCGAGCGTATTCCCCTTGCGTCCCTCGATGGAAAGTTTCAGGACAAGGTCGATGCGCTCACGCTTCTGGATCAGCACTGCCTCGAAATAATCGTCCTCACGTACTGCGCCCGCAAGCTCCACCTTGCCGCGCACCAGTGCACCGTCGTACTGCTCGTAGGGCAGCTGCACGCGCAGAATGGCATCCATGATCGTTGCGCACTGCTTGCCCTCGTTTACAAACGGGATTGTCGCACCGATCACAAGGCGCTCTGCTGTCCGCTCGACAACGGAATACGCCGTCATCTCATCGACTTTCGGTACAACCTTCTCCGTACCGAGATAGGAAAAGAGCGCACGCCGTCCGATTTCTCCAACAATCAACACGGCAATCAGTAAATGCAGCCACCAATTAAATTCAGATCCCAATGTCGCGACCCTCTTTCTCCTGCACCATCGCTGCCTCCAGCGGCTCGTAGAACTCCTTCGGCAGACGGGTGATATGCCCCGTCTCGCGAAGCGTAAATACATTCTCCGAAAAACCCGTCACGAGCACCGTTCCCGCCGCATTCAAAATGCGGTACGAAAACGCCATCTTTGCTCTCGTCAATGCTGTCGCTGTTGTCTCGATCACGAGATCATCGTCAAAATGTCCCGGCGCATGAAACTGTGCCCCTACTTTTATAATGGGGAAGACATAGCCCGCTTCCATCAGCGCCCCTAACGTGATGCCGATGCGGCGCAGATAGGCAACGCGCCCGATCTCGAACCAGCGAATGTAGTTTGCGTGATGGACGACCTCCATTGCATCCGTATCGTAAAAATTCACCCGATGTGTCACCTGAATCGGCATGAATACTCCCTTCCTTCAAATAATCTCTTCCATGCGCGCGGCACGCTCGATGGAGCGCTCCAGTCGCGCGATCGCCTCCGTTCCCGTGATCGGACGGCCGGAGTCAAAGAACGAGCAGGGCGCCTTTGTCTCCCCCACGGGCTCGGTATGGATGCCCGCCCGCCGCGCAAGCTCCTCGATCGTGCCCTCATTTCCATCCACAAAGTGCATGGTCTTGGGGAGAATGCGGCGTAGCGTATCCTTAAAGTAATTGAAATGCGTACACCCGAGAACAATGGAGGAGTATCGGATGAGGTCGAACGGTGCGAGGGCGTTCCACAGATACTCTTCCACACGCGGTGAGACAAACTCCTCGCGCTCTGCGAACTGTACGAGCTGCGGCAGGGCAACGAGATCAATGAGATGATTTGTATCGTACTCCTCGATGAGGCGGCGCAGCTTCTCCCCGCGCACGGTAATCGGCGTCGCCGCGACAAGGATGCGCCGCTCCGCATCCTGTGCGAGCGCCTTCTTTACCGCCGGCTCCATACCGATGATCGGCACATCGTAAATTTTACGCATGTCATCCGCCGCCACAGAGGTCGCCGTATTGCAGGCGATGAGCACAGCCTCCGCGTTCTGCTCCTCGATGAGAAAGGCCACCGCATCGCGCACGTAGCCGCGCACCTCCTCCTCGGTCTTCGTACCATAGGGCACATGATCGCGGTCGGCGAGAAAGAGGAATTCCTCGGACGGGAGCACCCGCCGCGCATGACTGAGTACGGTCAGGCCGCCAATCCCCGAGTCAAACAGAGCAATGCGCATACGTCCATCTCCTCCTTTGCGTCAACGATATTGTCCTATTATACCAACTTCTTCTGTCTTTGACAAATCACATCCTTCCCGTTATAATCAATTCGTTAAAATTTTTTGATATTTATGCGGAATGATTGAAATGATGAAACACCGTCTCAGAAAACAGGAATACCTCTTTGTCGCCTCTCTGCTGTTCGGTCTGGTCTTTGGTGCGGGCAACCTCATCTTTCCGGCTGCGATGGGCCAGCAGGCGGGTGCGGCGATGCTGCCCGCACTCATCGGCTTCTGCATCACAGGGGTCGGACTGCCGTTGCTCGGCATTGCAGCGATCAGCATCACGGCAAGCGAAAGTCTCTTCGACATCGGCAGAAAGGTCGGACGGCGCTTTGCCTATGCCTTCACCTGCGCACTCTATCTCTGCATCGGTCCCCTCTTTGCAATTCCGCGCACGGCAACCGTCGCCTTTCAGGTGGGCGCTGCACCGTTTGTTCCGACGGTCATGCAGGACGAGGCACTGCTGACCTTTACCCTCGCATTCTTTGCCGTCGTCCTCTGCTTCTCCCTGCGTCCGTCCGGCATCCTCATCTGGGTGGGCAAGGTGCTCAACCCGCTCTTTTTGCTCTTCCTCGGGATTCTGATCGTGACGGCGATGCTGCTTCCGATGGGGGCCGTATCGGATGCGGTGCCGACAGGAGCATATGTACAGCACGCATTCTTTACGGGGCTGCGCGAGGGCTACAATACGATGGATGTGCTCGCCGCGCTCGCGTTCGGCAATATTCTCGTCAACGCGATCAAACGTCTTGGCCTCTCCTCCCCAAAGGATCTCTCCTACAGCACGATTGTCTCGGGTACCGTCAGTACCGCACTGATGGCGCTCATCTATCTCGCACTCACCTATGTCGGCGCACAGAGCCGCGCTGTCTACGGGCTGGATGCGAACGGCGGCGATGTTCTCGCCCATATCGCCGCGCACTACTTTGGCGCGTTCGGCGGTATTCTGCTCGGCATCACGATCACCTGCGCCTGCCTCAAAACAGCCATTGGACTTGTCACCGCATGCAGCACGACGTTCTCTGTGCTCTTTCCGCACTCCCTCCCATATCCGAAATACACCGTTCTCTTCACGTTCTTCTCTTTTGCCGTCTCGAACGTCGGGCTCAGCCGCATCATCGACTACTCGCTGCCCGTGCTCTGCTTTCTCTATCCGCTCGCCATCGTTCTCATCGCGCTCTGTCTGATCGAAGGGCTCGTCGGATATCATCGCCCGCTCTACATCTGTACGATGATCGGAACGGGCATCGCGGCGGCATTCGATTTCCTCCGCGCACTGCCGCCTGTCCTTCATACGCTTCCCATGATGGAGCCCCTGCTCACACTGGGCAATGTTCTTCCGCTCTCCGAAATCGGCATGAGCTGGGTCATTCCATCGCTCAGCGGATGGATCATTGGCGCACTTGTGTGTGCAGGGCAGAGGCTTGACAGCACTCCGTAGTTTCTGATACAATAGCTACGCTTTAAGGAGAGGTGTCCGAGCGGTTTAAGGAGCCGGTCTTGAAAACCGGTGATGCGGCAACGCACCGTGGGTTCGAATCCCACCCTCTCCGCCATATTTCAAATACAAAAGACGACTGCGCCCGCAGTCGTCTTTTTATATACCGATGGAATTTTAGAGCGTTCCGAAGATGCGGTCACCCGCATCGCCAAGACCGGGGACAATATAGCCGTGTTCGTTGAGGCAGTCATCCACTGCAGCGACGTAGATCGGCACGTCGGGATGATCGGCAGCCACGCGGCGAATGCCCTCGGGCGCGGACACAAGGCACATGAGGATGATATTTTTTGCCCCCTTCTGCTTGAGCAGCGTGAGCGCGGCCGACGCACTCCCCCCCGTCGCAAGCATAGGATCGGGAACGATGAGCGTGCGCTCCTCTACACCGCTCGGAAGCTTGGCGTAGTACTCAACCGGCTCCAATGTCGCGGGGTCGCGATAGAGGCCGATGTGTCCGACGCGGGCGGCGGGAACGAGCGTCAGGATACCGTCGAGCATGCCGAGCCCTGCGCGCAGGATCGGCACGATGCCGAGCTTCTTGCCCTCGAGCATCTTCGCGTGACACGGTGCGACGGGGGTTTCGATCTCCACGTCGCGCAGGGGGAAGTCACGTGTAATCTCATACGCCATGAGCATGGCGATCTCCGAGAGCAGTTCGCGGAACTCCTTTGTCCCCGTCTCCTTCATGCGCATGAGCGTCAGCTTGTGCTGGACGAGCGGGTGGTCGACCAGATGGAGCCCCTTAATATCGGACGGATGAAATGTATCAGCCATGGAACGGCTTCCTTTCTGCCAAAAGATTACTCATACAGGGGATATTTCGCGCAGAGCGCGGCGACACGGCTGCGGGCCTCCGTGCGCCGTGCCTCATCCGTCGGCGCATCGAGGACATGTGCGATGATCCGTGCGACTTCACGCATATCCTCTTCCTTGAAGCCGCGCGTCGTGAGCGCAGGCGAGCCGAGACGGATGCCGCTCGTGACGAACGGACTGCGCGGCTCGAACGGGATCGTATTGCGGTTCGCTGTGATATTTACCTCGTCGAGGAGATTCTGTGCATCCTTGCCCGTGATCCCCTTATTCGTGAGATCGACGAGCATGACATGCGTATCCGTCCCCCCCGAGACGATACGATAGCCATGCTTCATCAGCTCATCCGCGAGTGCCGCCGCATTCTTTACGACCTGTGCGCCGTACTCCTTGAATGAGGGCTGCAGTGCCTCGCCGAGTGCCACGGCCTTTGCCGCGATGACGTGCATCAGGGGACCTCCCTGAATGCCGGGGAACACCGCCTTGTTGATCTTCGCGCCGAGCTCCTCATCGCGCCCAAGGATGAGGCCGCCGCGCGGACCGCGCAGGGTCTTGTGCGTGGTCGACGTCACGACATCGGCGTACGGGACAGGGCTCGGATGCTGCCCTGCGGCAACAAGTCCTGCGATGTGCGCCATATCCACCAGAAAGATTGCACCGACCGCCTTTGCGATTGCTCCGATGCGTTCAAAGTCAATCGTACGCGCATACGCAGAAGCCCCTGCAATGATCATCTTCGGCTTCTGCTCGTTCGCAAGCCGTTCGAGTGCATCGTAGTCGATGCGCTCCGTTTCCTTGTCCACACCGTAGGGGATGACCTTATAGTACGTGCCGGAGATGTTGACGGGACTGCCGTGCGTCAGATGGCCGCCGTCCGTCAGATTCATGCCGAGAATCGTATCGCCCGGCTGCAGGAGGGCAAAGAACACCGCCATATTTGCCTGTGCACCCGAATGCGGCTGCACATTTGCCCAGTTGGCTCCAAAGAGTTCCTTCGCACGGTCGATCGCCAGCTGCTCCGCCACGTCGACGTATTCACAGCCGCCGTAGTAACGCTTGCCGGGGTAGCCCTCCGCATATTTATTCGTGAGAACACTCCCCTGCGCCTCCATAACCGCGCGGCTGACGATGTTCTCCGACGCGATGAGCTCCAGTTTCGTGCGCTGGCGATTGAGTTCATCCTCAATCGCCTTGCACACCTGTGCATCTGCCTTGCTCAGCGAATCCATAATGCTCATAAAAACTCTCCTTCATCCATTTTCTTATCCTGCAGCGCCATGGTCTTCTCAACACGGCGCGCATGACGCCCGCCCTCAAACTCCGTGCGGATCCACGCACGCACAATCTCGCCTGCGGGGCCGAACCCCGTCACACGTCCGCCGAGCGCGAGCACGTTTGCATCATTGTGCCTGCGTGACTGGAGTGCCGAATAGACATCCGTACAGAGCGCGGCACGGATGCCGTCGATCTTGTTCGCCGCGATGGCGATGCCGATGCCCGTCCCGCAGAGCACGATGCCGCGGTCTGCCCTGCCTGAGACAACATCGGCGCAGACCTTCTCCGCGATGTCCGGATAGTCCACCGCCTCCTTGCCGAACGTGCCGACATCCTTTACATGGATATCACCGAACTCATGAAGCACCATCTTGACTTCTTCTTTGAGATCCACGGCTCCATGATCACTGCCAATCGTAATATTCATGGAAATGCCCTCCTTCTCACAGATTCCATTTGTCATTCTAGCATAAAAAATTGAAAAAAAACAGAGGATGCACGGGGGATCACATACGAATATGCGGCCGCACCGCAAGTGAGAGAAAGAACAGCGCGGCCGCCGTCGCCACAATCGCAGCACCTGCTGCAATCCCGAGATAGTACGCCGAAAACAGTCCGACGAACCCCGAGACAAGTGCAATCATAATCGACGCGAGATGATATTCTTTAACGCTGCGGGCAATGTTGCGTGCAGCAGCCCCCGGCAGAACAAGCAGGGCATTGATGATGAGGATTCCGACCCACTGAATGCTCACGGCGACAACGACGGCAAGCAATGCGGCAAACAAAGACTCTACGGTGATGGTGGAGATGCCGCGGCTGCGCGCAAGCGACGCATTGACCGAGAGCAGGAGCAGCTGATTGAAGAGCAGTACCCAACCGATGAGAACGAGAGCGTTCACGGCACACAAGCCCATGAGATCGGCAGGTGTAATGCTCAGGATATCGCCGATGAGGAGCGGCGAGAACTTCGAGAATCCCCCGCCGCGGCTCATAATCATGAGCCCGACCGCGATCGCCGTCGAGGAGAACACCCCGATCACCGTGTCTGCCGAGGCCGCCGTCTTATGTTTGATATAGGTGATGAGGAGCGCAAATACAATCGAGAATAGGATGAGGGATGTGAGCGGTGCAATGCTGCCCACAATCGCACCGATGGCAATGCCTGTGAAAGCGCCATGTCCGAGGGAATCCGAGAAAAACGCCATGCGGCTGGAAACAACCATCGTGGATAGGAGCCCAAAGAGCGGTGTCATCAAGAGAATCGCGAGAAGCGCATGTTTCATGAACGTGTACTCCATCCATGCGAACGGCAGGAGCATATCCATCCCGTCATAGATCAGTTCCATGAACGCGCCGCCTCCCCCTCATCCGTCTCTTCCGTCCGCCGCCGCAGTTGACGGACATCGGGCAGAATACCAAAGACTCGCTCCATCTGCGGGTCGGAAAAAACCTCCATCGGCGTCCCTGCCGCCGCAATTCCGTGATCCATCAGCACGACCTTGTCCGCATGGCGCGCAACCATTCCGAGATCATGCGAGATGAGGAGGATCGCCAGATCTTCCTGCACGCGCAGCTCTGCAAGGATCTCATAAAAGAGTGCAAGCCCGCTCTGATCAACGCCTGAGACCGGTTCATCGAGCAGCAGCAGGTTCGGCATCGGGTCGAGCGCGAGCGCGAGCAGAACGCGCTGCAGTTCGCCGCCCGAGAGTGCCCCGAGGCGCCGATCGATCAGATGCGCCGCGTGCACACGCTCCAGTCCGGCAAGCACCCGCGCACGACAGCGGCGTGCGGGGAAGAGCCAGACAGGACGCGCAGTCAGGCACGCCATAAAGAGATCGATGACCGTCGTCGGTGCACTCAGATCAAGGCGCAGGTACTGCGGCACATAACCGATGACGGGATGTCCCGTACGGCGGTCATCCGCATCGACAAAGCGCAGGCTGCCCGTATGCGAAACCTCGCCGAGGATCGCACGCAGGAGCGTACTCTTGCCCGCACCGTTGGGACCAATGATCGCTGTCAGCTCCCCACAGTGAAAATGCAGATGAACATGAGAAAAGACCTCGAACGTCCCAAACGAGACACCGAAGTCCTCGACCTTGGTACAGCAGAAATGCGCACAGCCTTCCGCCGGCCCTTTGTGATGAAAGATATGCCTGAGCATGGTGATCCTTTTTTCTAATCCGTCAGCCGGCGGAACTTCCACGTCCCCGCCGCGATGCCGAGCACCGCATAGCCCATAACCACACTGAGCGAAAGCACAGAGAAGTCCCCCGTCAGCCCGAGATCGCGCAGAAGATGGCTCGTGTGTGTCAGCGGCAGCAGCTCCACAATCCACCGCACGACATCGGGCAGCGCACTCGTTGAGAAAAACGTCCCGCAGAGAAACGACATCGGCAGCAGCACATAAAGATTCACTTGGCTCATCTCCTCATAGGAGGCCGTATACATCGCCGCAAGAAAGCCGATCTCCGCAAAGATCATGCAGTTCAGCGTGAGCACGAGGAGAAAGAGCGGCGTGATCGTGAAATGCGCACCGAAGAGATAGCTGAGCACAATGATGATCGCCGACGAAATCAGTCCGCGCAGAACAGAGCCCGCAACCTTTCCGATGACGAATGCGTCGGGACGAATGGGCGCAATCAGATATTCCTCAATGCTCCCATGATAAACGCGCTCTGCATGCACTGAGATGATGCTGTTGAAGCTGATGTTCATGGAGTTCATCGCCAGAAGGCCCGGTACGAGAAAGTCCAGATAGGAACCTGTCCCAATATCGATGCTGCGCCCCAGTCCCCAGCCGAACGCGATGAGGAACATGAACGGCGACACCATGCGGCTCAGCACGTATTTGATCAGGCGGCGGCGCAGCACGATCCAATCACGCCAGAATACCGTCCAGATATCCCGCAGCATCAAAGCCCCTCCTTTCGCCCCGTCAGCTCGATAAAGACATCCTCGAGATTTGTCGGGCGCAGCAGGACGCGCTGCATACTCTCCTCAATCTCCCGTGCATGTGCACGCGCCTCCGTGCGCGTGTGAAAGAAGCGATAGGCGCGGCCGTCCGCATCATCCCATTCCACCGCATAGGCTCCAAGATTCTCACAGAATGTGCGCGGTGTCTGCACGTCAATCAGTGTCCCTTTGTTGATAATGGATACACGGCCACAGAGTGCCTCCGCCTCTTCGATGTAGTGCGTTGTCAGGAGGACGGTCACGCCGCCCTTTGCGATTTCGCGCACGAGCTCCCAGATATGCCGTCGAATCTGCGGATCGAGCGCCACCGTCGGCTCGTCAAGAAAGAGCACCTGCGGGTGATGGATCAGCGCACGTGCAATGAGGAGGCGCCGCTTCATTCCGCCGGAAAGGCGGCGCACGTTGTCATTGCGCACCTCCGCGAGCTCCATCTCCGCGAGCAGCGCCCCGATGCGCGCGGTCCGCTCCGCACGGTCCATGTGGTAAAGACGTGCATGCAGCTCCATATTCTCCCAGACCGTGAGCTCCTGATCAAAATTGACATGCTGCGGCACCACGCCGATCCGCTCCTTGACGGTACGCGGGTCACGGCTGATATCCCGTCCGTCGATTCGGATGGTGCCGCTCGTCGGCTGTGTCTGCATGGTAAGCATGCGGATGATTGTCGTCTTGCCCGCACCGTTCGGCCCGAGCAGGCCAAAAACCTCACCGCGGCGGACAGAAAGGGTGATCCCAGCCACCGCCGTCTTCCAGTCGCTCTGTTTTGCCGCATTCGTGTGCGGAAATTTTTTTACGAGATTCTCCATCTCGATCATCATGCATGCCATACCGTCAATCTACCCGAAACTGGATGCCCGCCACAAGGCGCGCCTTTTCCATCAGGGCAATGACCATGCGGGAGATCTGAAGCCCCTCCTCCACGCTCATATAGTCCTTGCGTGCGAAGATATCCCGCATGGCTTCAAACTCATGCACCATGCGGTGCGCATGACGGTTCAGCGCATAGGTCTTCTCCTCCCTGCCGCGCAGCCCAACGGTAAAGGACGTAAGTTCGTTCGGCGGCCCATCCGCACGGATCCATCCCGATTCGCCCTGAATCATGAAAAAGGAGGGGCTTGAACTGTCCTTCGCCGCCGCAGCCGTCGCAACAAATCCATTGTAGCGCAACGTCATCACACCTGAGGTGTCAATGCCGTTAAAGCCAATATTTACCGTATAGACGGCAGACTGCGGCCGCCCAAAGAGTGCGGCGATCAGCGAGAGATTGTAGACATTCAGATCGTAAAGCACACCGCCCGAGAGCGACGGATCAAATGCCGGTGCCACATCGTGCGCAAGATAGCGGTCATAGCGGCTCGAGTACTGTGAAAAGTTTGCCTGCACAAGGCGAATGAGCCCGAGCTGCGGGAGTGCCTCCAAGACCCCCTGATAATTGGGAAGAAAGAGCGGTGTCACGGCCTCGAACAGATAGCACTGCGCAGCGCGTGCGCGTGCGATCAGCTCTTCTGCCTCTGCGAGCGTCGAGGTAAAGGGTTTCTCAACGATGACGTGCCAGCCCGCCTCAATTGCTTGCCGTGCATAGTCAAAATGAGCGCTGTTGACAATGCCGAGATAGACAAACTCCGCCTCATGCGCCGCAAGCATCGCGCCATAGTCCGTCGCGACCTGCGGGATATCAAACTCCTGCGCCATTGCCTGCGCCCGATCTCTGCTGTGCGGACGCGCGCAGATCGTGACCACCTCGATGCCATCCACGGCACGCAGAGCAGTCAGCGCATCGCGCGCAATCATCCCTGTACCAACAACCGCAATCTTCATCCGTAACTCCTGTTCATGGGCGAGCATACGCCGCTGTTCACGTTTCTCTGTCGTATCCGTTTATTATAGCAGGGTCTTCTCATAAAGAAAAGAGCCTGCCGCAGAAGCGGATGCTCCTACGACAGACCCTCATCGTACGAGGTGCGGATCGGATACGTTTACTTCATCATTTTGATATGGTCCGCGTCTGCATCCTTTTTCCCCTGCAGGGCATCGAACGCATCATGGGCACGCTCCACATACATATCGCGAATCATCTGATTCTCGCCGATCCCATGGAGATAGGCATCCACCTTGTAGCCCTCTCCCATGAGGATATTCTTGTGCGAGTCCGGCTCATCGCCCGCCATATCGTTGTTCGCATGATCACCTGCAACCATCATCATCGGAACGAGCGTCACGTTCTTGATCTTGTTTTCCTTGAGCTTCGGAATCACATCCTCAAGACTCGGCCACCCCTCAACCGTGTAGACAAATACATTCTTGTAGCCGAGTGCATCGAGCTTTGCCTGAATCACAGCATAGTATGCGTTCGAGATATGCGGTGTGCCATGTGCCATGATGAGAATGGCATCATCCTTTTTCTGCTTGGGGAACTGGCTGGCAAATGCCTGAATGAACTCGATCACATCATCCGCCTGCTCTTCCTGCCCCTGCCAGTACATGAGGGACGTGCCGCACGTCATCGTCTTGAACTGATTCTTGTAGCCGTGGAATACCCCTCTGACATAGGCATATTCCATACCCGGGATAACGTCGAGCGAGACGAGAGCCACACGCGAGTAACCGTCCGCCTTGAGCTGCTCGAGTGCCTCCTCTGGGGTCGGGTACTTCACACCCTCCTTCTTTGCAATGCGATCGATGATGATATGGGAGGTGAATGCCGTCACAACCTTCACGCCCGGGTGAGCCGCCTTGATCGCATCCACCGTCGCTTCGATCGTCTTCTCTCGTGTCTCCTTGAACGTCGTGCCAAAGCTCGTCACAACGATGGCATCCTTGTTCGTATAGTTCCGCATCTGCGGGTTCTCATACTTCAGAACGCCAATTTCCGACGCCTCCATGAGTGCCGGTGTTGCCGTCTTCACCTCGGGGTTCAGCTCATACGCTGCTTCTGCCGGGCTGTAGGAAAAGCCCAAGACCGCCGAGCAAGCAAGAGATGCGACCAGCATTTTCTTCCAATTTTTCATCCGAATTCCTCCCATGAACTATAAAAAATAAAGGCTTTCCTGCCGCAGCAAGAAAGCCCATGTCCTCGAAAGGCATGTATCCCCTTCCTGTCGCTCGCAGGTATGTGCCTCCGGCACACGGTGGATCGTCAAACAGGCAGTTCTCCTGACTCGGTTCATCGCTCGCCTGCGCCTTCCCATGAGGAATCCCCTCCCAGTGGCATCCATACAGGTTCGCTCCCCTCACAGTGGCGGGACCGTGCCGGCTCATCCGGCTTCTCTATTAAGCACGCGCCCTGCGGCGCTGCACCTGTTTCCCATTGATTCAGTTTATGCAAACATTCATCATAGTCCTTAGCATACACCGTTATCCGCCGATTGTCAATTGTTTTCCACGGTTATTGGGATGTATCTTCCTCCACATGGGAACGCCATTTGCTTGATGCGACAGCCCCCATCTCCGCGGCCTCTTTGACATACGCACTGACTGCATCGTAGTTCGCACGAACCCCCGACTCTGTATTCCGATAGGTCACGGCATTCGCCTTTTTTACGCCGATCGCACCGGCCTCCTCCGCCGCGTCGATGTTCGCACCCAGATAGATGAAATCCCAGCCGTACTTTTCCTGCTTGTCGGAGATCATCTGCTTCACCTTCGTTTTCGTAAACTCCCTGCTCGCATTCTCCATGCCGTCCGTGATGATGACAAAGATGACCTTCGTCCCCTTCTTAACATTGCCCTTCTGATCCACGTTCAAGATCGTACTGCCGACAGCGTCGAGCAGTGCCGTCGTTCCGCCCACCTCATACTCTTTCTCCGTCAGCGCATGCACAGAATGGATGCTCCGGCTCTCATAGAGCATATCTGTTTTGTCGTTAAAAAGCACTGCGGTCACGCGCACGGGAACGTCAAGTGCCTTCTGTTTTTTGATCATGGAGTTGAACCCGCCGATCGTGTCGGACTCCAGCCCCTGCATGGAGCCGCTCTTATCGAGAACAAGCACGAGTTCGATGCGTTCCGGCTTCTCCGCCGGCACCGCAGCCGCCATCGCCGTCTCCGCCATGCCGACTGCCGCAAATGCCATCCATAGGACACAGGCAAGGACAGCGCATGAAATCTTCTTCCACATAGCAAAGCCTCCTTTACAACATAAGGACAAAAACACCTACGTTACATAGCATATCATCTGCGAAATGGTTTTTCTACTTATTTTTTGATTGCAGTGGGATTGCTGCTCAAATGCAAAAAAGAGGAGCTGTCTGCTCCTCTATTCCTCCGGTGTGTGTACGGTACGGTTGATCGTTGTGAGTCCGCGATAGACGGTGCCGATGTCGAGATCGTCGCCGCGTGACTCCATATATTTCTCCAATTTGCGCTTCACACGCTGGAGGGCATTGTCGATCGACTTCACCTGACGGTGCAGGTCGACGGCGATCTCCTGATAGGACTTGCCGTCGAGATAGCTCATGAGTACGCGCCATTCGAGGTCGCTCAAGATCTCCTCCATCTTCTGCTCGATGTCCACGAACTCCTCGCGGCTGATGACGAGCTCCTCGGGGTCGCTGATGCGCGCACCCGAGAGCACATCGAGCAGGGTCCGGTCGGAGTCCTCATCGTAGATGGGCTTGTTGAGCGAGACATAGGAGTTCAGTGGGATGTGTTTCTGACGCGTCGCTGTCTTGATCGCAGTGATGATCTGACGCGTCACACAGAGCTCGGCGAATGCGCGGAAGGACGAGAGTTTGTCCTCGCGAAAATCGCGAATCGCCTTGAAGAATCCGATCATCCCCTCCTGTACAATATCCTCACGATCCGCTCCGATCAGGAAGTAGGAACGCGCTTTGGAGCGCACAAAATTGCGGTACTTGTTGATGAGATAGTCGAGTGCCTCATCGCCCTCACAGGAGCGGATGTGCACGAGCAGTTCCTCATCACTGCAGCCGTCATAGATGCTGCTCTCTGCCGCCGCTTCTTCCGGCTCCTCTTCCTCTGCGTCGAGCTCGCATGCCTCCAGTTCATCGACAGCTTCCTGCTCCTCATCCAACATAGACTTTTGCTTATCGCCGTAAAAAATCATACGATCGCTCCGTCACTTTCAAAGGCTTCTGACCGGGGTACTTGAAATGCAAACCACAGGCCACATACAAATGTCCCAGTATTTGTTTTATTATACCTCTATTGTAAAAGCGCCGTCAAGTGACAAAAGGGAGACGCAGCATGCCGCACTGCGCCTCTCTTAAATGTATGCAGTTATACGCGTACGCGGATGATGACTCTCTCTTCCGCGTCATTGTCACGGAGGAGCACAGACACATCTTCGTGTGCTGACGTGGGAACGTTCTTGCCGACATAATCCGCGCGGATGGGCAGTTCCCTATGTCCGCGGTCGATCAGCACAGCGAGTTGGATCATGCGCGGCCGGCCAATGTCAAGGAGTGCATTCATCGCTGCACGGATGGTACGGCCCGTGTAGAGCACGTCGTCCACAAGCACAATAGTCTTTCCTGTGATATCAAGCGGCATCTCCGTTGGATGCACAACGGGCTGATAGGAGAGTTCGTTGAGATCGTCGCGATAGAGGGTGATATCAAGTACACCGCACGGCAGGTCATGTTGTTCGATGTGCGCGATCTCCTTCGCAATTCGCGCAGCAATCGTCACACCGCGCGTGCGGATCCCAACGAGCACGAGATGTTCCGTCCCCTTGTTCTTCTCAACAATCTCATGAGAGATCCGCATGAGTGCGCGCCGAATGCCGTCGGCATCCATCAGAACTGCCTTTTCCCGAAACTCCGTCATGACATCATCTCCTCATCTGCTGCTCTGCAGCGTGCGCAAAATCCCCTCCATATCCGCGGGGAGCGGCGCAGTGAACGTCATCTCCGCTCCCGCGCGCGGATGCGTGAGGCGAAGCGTCATCGAATGCAGCGCCTGGCCTGCTATTGCAAAGGGATTTTTTTTCGCCGTATACTTCGTATCCCCGACGAGCGGATGCCCGATGCTCGTCATGTGGACGCGGATCTGATGCGTGCGCCCCGTCTCCAGACGACAGGCGACATAGGTGTAGTCGCCAAATCGTTCAAGCACCTCAAAATGCGTCGTCGCCGGCTTGCCATTCTCGCGTACAATCGCCATCTTCTTGCGGTCGGTCGGATGTCGTCCGATATCCCCTGTAATCACGCCCGCACGCGGGACAATATTGCCGTGCACGATTGCGCGGTATTCACGCTGCGCCTCCTTGTCTCTGATCTGACGGGCGAGATAGTGGTGTGCCATGTCATTTTTCGCTGCAACCATAACGCCCGAGGTATCCTTGTCGAGCCGATGCACAATGCCGGGACGCAGCGCTCCATTGATGCCCGAGAGATCCTTGCAGTGCCACAGCAGCGCGTTGACGAGCGTCCCCGTATAGATGCCGGCAGCGGGATGCACCACCATGCCGCGCGCCTTGTTGATGACGATAATGTCCGCGTCCTCATAGAGAATGTCGAGCGGAATATCCTCCGCACAGATCTGAATCTCCTCAGCGGGCGGAATTGTGCAGACGATCTCCTCACCGCCGCGCAGCTTATAGTTCGCCCTGCGAACCGTGCCATCCACCGTGACCTGTTCGTCCGCAATGAGGCGCTGTGCATAGCTGCGCGAGAGATCGGGCAGCCGCCGCACGAGGAACAGATCCAGACGCTCATCCGCACGGTCGGCAGTGAATGCTGTGCTCATCATCAAATTTCCCTTCTCTGTACGAAAAGTGCCCAGAGGACGGCACTCGTGCCGAGGACGATGGCGATGTCCGCAATGTTGAACACGGGCCAGACGCGAAAGTCGAAGAAGTCTACCACATGTCCGAGGCGAATGCGGTCGATCAGGTTACTCACAGCTCCCGCCGCGAGTGCGATGCTGCCGTAGTGGATGAGAGGCCCGCTGCGGCGCAGGCGTTCATAGAACACTGCGAACGCGATCGCGAACACAGTCGCCGTCACGAGAAAGAGCCACTGCTGACCGCGAAAGATCCCAAATGCTGCCCCCGGGTTGAGCACGAAGGTGATATGAAAATATGGCGGTACAATCGGGATGCTCTCCCCCGGCAGCATCGTCAGTTCCACATAATATTTCACAAGCTGGTCAAGCAGCAGTATGGTCAAAAAAGAAATCGCGGCTTTTACGCGCCCGCTCATTGTTCGCAACCGTCCTCCTCACTCTGCTGTTCGTCTGCCGTTCGGGTCTTCGTCTTCTTTTCCGCCACCATATCGGGCATCTCGGCAATTGCATCCTCGATGAGCGCAAGCTCCGCCTGCACATTTCCCTTTATGCGGCGCAGGAATTTATGCTTCTCCCGCACAAGGCGCTCGTACTCCGCTACAATGGCACGCACCTTGTCCGCCGCCTCGTCGAGCTGCGCCTTTGCCTGAAGCGTCGCCTCACGGCGCATATTCTGTGCCTCCTTGGCAGCCGTCTCAATCGTGAGTTCGGCATTCCGCTTCGCGCTCGCCGTCATGTCCTCGGCAGTTTTTTGCGCCACGACAATGGTCTCGCGCATACTCTGCTCAATGCGGCGAAAATCCGCGATCGTCTCCTGTGCACGCGTGAGTTCCGCGTGCAGACGATCCCTCTCATCGATCACCTCGGCATAGGCCTGCATGACCTCGTTCAGGAAGTCGTTGACCTCTCCCTCGTCAAATCCGCGAAAGCTTCGTCCAAATTCCTTCGCGTGTATATCCATCGGTGTCAGCATACCGCGCCCGCCTTTCCTCAAAAGAAACGGTTCAATACGACAACCGTGCGCCCCTTCTTCGTCTGACCGCGCACCTCCGTCACCTCGACCCGTCCGCGTCCGCGCATGGAGAGAACATCGCCCTCCTTGATCGTCTTGGAGGCACTCGCCGCACTCTGCCAATTCAGCTTCACCTTGTCCGCCGCGATGTCATCCGCCGCACGGCTGCGCGAGATGCCAAACCCCGCCGCGACGATGGCATCGAGCCGCAGGGAGGCGACCGTCGCGCGGATCTCTTTCGTCCGCTCTGCGCGCGGGGCGATCTCTGACAGATCCCCCCGCTGAGCCTTTACCCCGACCGCACCGATCATCGTCAGATTGGTCATGATGAAATCCGCAATCTTCGCATCGCAAATAATCTTTGCCGCATCCGGCGCAAGGAGGATGTCCCCGACAAGTTCACGCTCCATACCGAGCCCCATGACCGCACCGAGCACGTCGCGGTGTGTGAGACGCGCGAACTGCCCGTTCCACGCCGCCTCTACACAGGCAATCGCAAACCCGTCCGGCGTCCCTGCAAAGTCCCGATGGCGCAGCATAGCACGCTGTCGTTCTGCGCCCATGTAGCCGCCGTCAAAGTCGAGCTGAATATCGCCATAGCCCGCATAGATCGTCTCCGCGATTTCCTGCCCATAGGGGTCAAGAAAGGTGCTGATCCGGAATTTTGCTGTCTTCATGACCGCCTCGGCAAGATCAATCAGACGGATCGCCGTCTCCTCTCCCTCGCTTCCGCGATAAAAGCGGAGAATCCGCTCCTTCTGCTGCTCTGCCATTACTTTCTCCCCAACTCTCTTGAACGCTCCGTCGCTGCAAGCACTGCTTCGATGAACGCTGCGCGTACACCCGCACGTTCAAGGACACGCAGCCCTGCAGCAGTCGTGCCCGCAGGGCTCGTCACCGCCGCCCGCAGATCGGCGGGAGATTGCTTCGCTGCAAGCACCATCTGCGCCGCTCCCAGAAGTGTCTGCGCCGCAAGTATATGGGCCGTATCACGGTTCAGCCCGGCAGCAACGCCGCCCTCTATAAGCGCCTCAATCACGAGGAAAGCATAGGCAGGGCCGCTGCCCGAGAGCCCTGTCACTGCATCCAGAGCATCCTCATGTACAAAAACCGTGCGCCCCGCAGCGCCAAGCAGCAGTTCTGCGGCTGCACATTCTTCCTCACCTGCATGGGTACCGCACGCATAGGCGGATATTCCCGCTCCTGCGGCGATCGGTGTATTGGGCATCGCTCGGATGACGGGATGATTCGGATACACGGCCTCAATCGCATGAACAGGCAGCCCTGCGACAATGGAGAGGATCAGAGCCCCCTCTTTGAGACACGCCGCTGTCTCCCGCATTGCAGCAGCAGCCGCATGGGGCTTCACAGCTAGAATGAGCACATCAATATGGGGCAGAAAAGATTCTGCCCCCACCTGTGCACGTATGCCGTATCTGCGCATCAGCGCATCGCAGCGCATCGCCTTGTGCTCCGATACGGAGATGTTGGATGCCGGCACCGTATCGGCCTGCAGCAGCCCTGAAATCAGTGCCTCCGCCATCGCACCGCCACCGACAATGCCAATCTGAAGATCTTCACGCATACGCTTTACCGATTCGGAAAGGACATATCATCGCCAAGATGATGCCCGTCCTCGGAGTAACTGACATTGACATTATTCGGTGCACAGAGGAAAACATTATTGCTGATCTTCTTGATATCCCCGTTCAGTGCATACGTCGTACCGCTGATGAAATCGATGATGCGGCTTGCCACGCTCTTCTCCGTCTTTTCAAAATTGAGCACGACAGGCTTCTTCTTCTGGAGATTGACCGCCACCTGCTGTGCGTCATCGAACGTCTGCGGCTCGATGACGACAACATTCATGCGATACGCCGCAACCACATTGTCAATCGCCGCATTCCCCGTCCCGCCCGTCGACACAGAAAAGTCCGGAAACGAGGAGATGGTCGCCCCCGTCTGTGCACGGCGGCCTGTGCTCGAACCGATTTCCCGCACGGGAGCACTCTTCTGCTCCTCCTCGTAAATCTCGCTATCCTCCATGTCCTCGTCCGACGAAACGCCGATGAATTTCGTTGATATTTTCTTAAAGATACTCACTGATCTCTCACACTCCTCGGGCATACTGACGCGCACCAAAAATTGCTGTACCGACGCGCACGAGATTTGCGCCTTCCTCCACCGCAATTTCGTAATCGTTGGACATCCCCATCGAGAGATAACGAATGTCCGCCGTACGCGGCGCACGTTCCTTTCCCTGCTGATAGAGTTCATACATCGCGCGGAAGAGCGGGCGACACTCCTCCACATCGTCATAATTCGGCGCAATACACATAAAACCCTGCAACCGAATGGACGGCAGACGGCCGATTTCCGCCAGCAGATCATCCAAATCTTCGCGATAGATGCCGGATTTACGCTCTTCGCGTGCCAGATTGACTTGGATGAGGATGTTCTGCACCTTGTCGAATTTCTCCGCTGCCTTGTTAATCTCTTGCGCAAGCCGCAGGGAATCCACCGAATGAATCAGGTCAAACTGTCGGACGGCATGCTTCACCTTATTCGTCTGCAAATGCCCGATGAGATGCCACGTCACTTCGCGTTCGAGATTCTTTGCCTTATCCAGTGCCTCCTGTACGCGGTTCTCACCGATGTTCGCAGCGCCCGCGTCAATTGCTGTCTGCATTGCCTCCACGGGGTGATTCTTGGTCACCGCGATCAGTTCCACGGGGGCATCCTGCGGCACATGCGTACGCCGTGCACATGCCTCCGCAATCGCTGTGCGTACCGCCTGAATCCGCGCGCCTATCGTCATATTGTCACTCATCTCAGCTCCATCACCGCCGCAAGTCGTCCCGTTCTGCCATCTGCAGAACGATAGGAATAAAAGAACTTGCACTCACATAAAGTGCATATATCCGCATGGTCAATATTTTTCTCCAAAACGCCTGCCTCCGCCAGCTGTACGTGATTCGCCGCCCAGAGGTCGAGGTGGAGTGCCCCTTCCCGATCCTGCACAATGGTCTCCGCATGCGCCGGAAATGCCGCACGAAACTGCTCCGCAACCTCCGGGCCGACCGTATAGCATCCCGCACCGATGGAGGGACCGATCCCTGCGATCACATCGGATGCCGCCGTGCCGAACTCCTCCCACATGCGGGCGACGGTCTGTGCTGCGATTCGCTGTACCGTCCCCTTCCAACCGGCATGCACGACACCCGCCGCGTGGTGCACAGGATCATAGAGGAGAACGGGGACACAGTCCGCATAGCAGAGCATGAGCGGGACACCGCTGTCATTCGTGATGACGGCATCTGCATCTGCGAGTGCATCCTCATACGCCCGTGCACCGCGTCCCGCATCGCGCCGCATGGCACGCACGATCTCCGTGCCGTGGACCTGCCGGATGGTGCAGAGCCGCTCCGCATGCAGGCCGAGTGCCGAGAAATACCGCCGACGATTCTCCCACACGCATGCCGGATCGTCGCCGACATGCAGCGCCATATTGAGCGAATCGAACGGTGCGGGGCTCACGCCGCCCAGTCGTGCCGAGAAGCCGTGCACAAGCCTGTCCGCGGGTAAGATATCAAGTCTGCCGCTCCACAGATTGTCCCGCACATGCTGCAGTACAAAACTCATTTGTTGGTCCTTTCTGCCTTCCCGCCGCAGACACCACAGCGCACACATCCGTCAAAGCAGTCGGGCGTTGCCTTCAGCGCCGCTGCTTTTTCATACTCCTGCTGCAGATATCGCTTTGTAAAGCCCATATCCAAATGCTCCCACGGAAGCAGATCGTCAATAGCCCACGCCCGTACAAGATAGGAATCCGGGGAGAGGCCATCTGCCCGCATCTCCGATATCAGATCCTTTGCGCCGCGCCGCACAGCCGCACGAATGAGCGGCTGTGCGAGGCGACGGTCGCCGCGTGCAAGGATTGCCTGGACGAGAGCCTCCTTCGGCGACTCAAAGTTAACGACAATCTTTTTATGGCGGCGAAGCGCCTGTGTGATCGTTTTCATCACAACATCGAGGCGCTTCTTGTCCGCCATCGGCATCCACTGAAACGGGGTAAAGGGTTTTGGAACGAACGGATTCACACTGAGCGTCAGCATGCCGCGGCTCCCCTTCTCATCCATATGGAGACGCAGCCGCTCGGCGAGGTCGATGATCGCCGCGATATCCGCATCTTCCTCGAATGGCAGCCCCACCATAATGTAAAGTTTAAAGTTAGGTATATGCGCCGCTGCGCCGAGATCGATCGCTGTAAAGAGATGGTGTTCCTCAATGCCCTTGTTGATAACAGCACGCATGCGTGCGCTCCCTGCTTCGGGTGCGAGGGTCAGCGTCTGCAGGCCGCTCGCGGCAAGTGCCTCGACGAGTTCCTGCGTCACCGAGTCCGCGCGGAAGGATGCGACGGACATGGACAGTCCCTCGCCAAGGATGGAGCGACAGAGCGCGTTGATTTCGGGGTAATCGGAGATCGCAGCCCCCATCAGCCCGATTTTCTTGCCATAGGGCAGTGCCGCACGTACCTCCTCCTCGATGAGGGCGAGAGAACGGTTGCGCGGACGGCGAAAGCAGTACCCCGCCATGCAGAAGCGGCAATGCCTCCCGCAGCCGCGTGCCGTCTCGATGAGATAGAGATTGAACTCCGTATCCTCCGTGACAACAACCGTGTGCGCAGGGTATGCATCGAGATTTTCGATCCACTGGCGAACAACGGAAGTCGGGGCCCCCTCTTTCGGCGTAAACGCAGCAAGTTTTCCCGTCCCGTCATAGGAGGGCGCATAGAGTGCAGGCACATAGATACCGGGTACCTGCGCGAGGCGATGCAGGAGCGAATCCCGATCATCTCCCGCCCGAACGCCCTCGTGATAGGCATCCATCAGGGCGGGCACGATCGCCTCGCCCTCCCCAATCACAAAGGCATCCACGATCTCCGCAAGAGGTTCGGGGTTGAAGGTCGCACACGGACCGCCCGCAATGACCAAAGGGTCCCGTGCACCGCGCTCGGATGCGTACAGACGCACATGGCTGAGCGTCAATATCTTGACGAGATGAAAATAGTCCATTTCGAACGAAACAGCAAAGCCGATGACGGCGAAGTCCGCAAGAGGCGTCTGCGTCTCCACGCTCATCATCGGCGTCTGCGTGCGCTCATAGCGCGGGAGTTCCGTCCGATCGGGCAGGAAGAAGCGCTCGCACGCGGTATCTCTGCGCCGGTTGAGGAGGTCATAGATGATGTGCAGACCGAGATTCGACATCCCCACAAAGTAGGTATTGGGATAGACGAGCGCAAAGCGTGTGCGCCCCCCCACCGGATAGCGATAGGCACCGCGCTCTTTTGCAAATCTCTCCTGCAGACCGCTCTTTAGACGATGATCCAAAACATACCTATGCCTTTCGTATTCCTACTCCTTTCCGCGTCGTGCACGCAGCGTTTCCAGCTCCTCAATGAAGTTCGTGATGTCATCGAATTTCCGATAGACCGAGGCAAAGCGGATATAAGCGACTTCATCAAAGTCCTTGAGCCGCTCCATGACGATTTCACCGATCTTCTCCGACGGCACTTCCGGCTCCGTGCGGTTGCGGATATCACGCTCAATCTCCGCGACGAAGTTTGTGATCTGCTCCATCGAGATGTCACGTTTATCGCAGGAACGGATGATCCCCGTCAGGAGCTTGTCACGATTGAACGGCTCGCGGCGATTATCCCTTTTTACAACCATCAATGGCAGCTTTTCTACAACCTCGTACGTGGTGAAGCGCCGCCCACACTCCCCGCATTCACGGCGGCGGCGAATCGTCGCTCCGTCATCTGCGGCCCTTGAGTCAATCACCCGACTATCCGGCTTCTTGCAAAAAGGACATTTCATCGTGCTCATCCTTCCTCATGCGCCGTAATTCACTGTGTTTTTGCGGTGCTCTGCGTCGCCTTTGCTGGTCTCTTATCACTGCCGGCGGTGCTCTTCTCCTGCTGTGCTGAAGCTGCCGCCTCACGCGCAGCCGGCAGCGTATCCTTCAGTTCCTTCGTGGTCTTCGTGAAGCGGCGCTCAACGACTTCTCCGTTATCGCCGAACTTGCCGAGCTTCTTTCCGTTGCATGTCACGTCGAGCGCACCTGCGTTGCCCGCACGAACAACGACGGATTCCTTGCCCTGCCAGTTCTCCGTCTTCCCCTTTTCGATGATTCCCTCAAAGACGCTCTTGCCGTCGACAGTGACCTCTGTCCAGCAGCGCTCCGTGAGCGTCACGCTCACGCGCACCCCGTCGGCAGCCGCAGCTGCCCGCGTCGCATCGGATGCATCCGCCTCTGCGGCCGCCGGTGCCGGAGCAGGCTGCTCCGTCTTGACCGGAGGGGTCGCCGCCGTCTCACGCGCAGGTGAGTTGATCGCAGAGATAACGGCAGCACCTCCGCCCACGAGAGCAACGAGCACGATGATGCCCGCAGCAAGCTTGCCGAAGATTCCCGCATAGGATGCGCTGGGCGTGCCAATGGAGATATTCGAGAGCGATTCGTCTCCGACATTGCTCAGTGATATGCGGCGCGTCGGTGCTGACGTCTCCGGCTCCGGCGCGGAGGGCGGGGATGCGCTTCCGTTTTCCTCGGCAAACTGCTGCACGAGGTTCTCCGCATTCAGTCCCAAAAACTTCGCATAGTTTCGTACAAAGCCCTTTGCATAGACCATGCCCGGCAGCTCAGCAACATTGCCCCGCTCGATGTGCTCAATATAGAGCGCACGAATACTCGTCCCCTGCTCCACATCGGCAATCGTCCGTCCTTGTTTCTCGCGCTCTCTTCGCAAGATATCCCCTACCATGAGATTCCCTCCCTGACCACTGTCACTTCCGGAATATATCGTTCTAATTATACATGAAGTTTCCTGCAAAGACAAATATTTTCAACATTGCCCCGCAATCTCCAAAATACGCTCCGCAAATGCAAGAATCTCCGCGCGTTCGGTAGCGCGTCCACAGCTCACACGAATGGCGCACTTCGCCTCCTCGGACGAAAGGCCCATCGCTGTCAGGACGTGGGACGGGCGTGTAGCACCCGCACTGCATGCGCTTCCCGCCGATACGGCAAAACCCGCGAGATCAAGGCGGATGAGAAGCGTATCCTGTGAGAATCCGCGTATGCCGAAATTCAGGATGCCCGCGAGGCGCTTATCCTGTGCGCCGTGAAAAGCAATGCCGTCCACTGCCTCGAGTTTCTCACGCAGCAGCTGTGTATATGCACGCAGGCGCTCATCTTCTGCGCCCATCTCGGCGTTCGCGATCTCTGCCGCACACCCACATCCGACAATTGCCGCCGTATTCTCCGTCCCGGCACGCAGATCCCGCTCCTGTGCACCGCCGCAAATGAGCGGCATAATCTTCGTTCCACGGCGCAGGTAGAGCGCACCGATGCCCTTCGGTCCACAGAATTTATGCGCGGAAAAGGAGAGTGCATCCACGTTCAGTACATTAACATCGAGGGGTATATGTCCCGCGGCCTGTACGGCATCTGTATGAAATGGAATCCCGCGCGCACGGACAACGGCTCCGATCTCCGCAATCGGCTGGATGGTGCCAACCTCGTTATTCGCCGTCATAATGCTGACGAGCACCGTATCCGCACGCAGCGCCGCCTCTACGGCGGCAGGATCAACGCGCCCCTCCCCGTCAACCGGGACTTCGGTCACAGAGAACCCGCACGCTTCGAGATGGCGGCAGCTCTCACGAACGGCCGCATGTTCAATTGTTGAGGTCACGATGTGCGCACCGCGTCCTGCGGCCCGCTGTTCCTCCGCAATGCCGCGCAGTGCCCAGTTATCGCTCTCCGTTCCTCCGCTCGTAAAGAACACCTCATCGGAAGATGCCCCGACCAGCGCTGCTGTCTGTTCCCGCGCATGTGCAACGGCACGCCGCGCTGCCTGTCCAAACGAATGCAGACTGGACGGATTCCCATAGAACTCCGTCTGATACGGCTGCATTGCCGCAAGCACGCGCGCATCGAGCGGTGTTGTCGCTGCGTAGTCGAGATAGATGGGCCTCACTGGTTGCACCCGAGCCGCTGCCGATTGCGCAGTAGGAGATCGGCAAGTGAGATATTGTTCAATACAGCGTTGATGCTGTCACGTACCTCCTCCCAGATCCGACGCGTGACACAGCTGCCTGCACGCACGCAGCTTTGTCCCTCCGCCTCTGCGCTTGTCAACAGGCAGTCAACGAGGGCAATCGGCCCCTCCACCGCCGTGATGATGCGCCCGATCGTAACCTCCTCGGGCGGCAGTGCCAGCATATAGCCGCCCTGCGCACCGCGCACGCTCTCTACAAGTCCCGCGCGCTTAAGCGGGACCATCAGCTGCTCCAAATAATTCTCCGAGAGCTGCTGCGTCTTGGCAATCGTCTTGAGAGGCACAACCCCCTCCCCGTAGTGCAGAGCAAGTTCATAGAGCGCGGTCACACTGTAGCGCCCCTTCGTTGAAAGTTTCATAACATCTCCCAAGTGGGTATAGGAATACTAGTTTATATCAATATATCGTCATTATAAATGAGTTTCGTTTTCCTGTCAAAGGATCAAGCCCCCGTCGACCCGAATCCACCTGCACGAACCGTACCACGCCCCGCAGCATCTCCGTCCACGGTAAGATAATGCGTGAAGATCCCCTGTGCAATGCGCTCTCCCGCCGCAATATGCACGGATTCCTTCCCATAATTGTAGAGCGGGATGTAGATATGTCCCTCGTTCTCCGCATTCCCATAGTAGTCCGCATCGATCACGCCCACGCTGTTCATCAGCATGAGACGCTTCTTGAGCGCCGTACTCGAGCGGATGTAGATGAGCAGCACCTCGTCCGGCTGCATATATGCCTTGACCCCCGTCGGGACAAGCGCACATTCTCCCGACGGGATTGCGACCGCTTCTGCCGCTGCAAAATCGTACCCCGTACTCGCTCCCGTCTTGCGCTGCGGCAGATGAATGTCCGCACTCTTGTAGACAGAAACAATTTCAAATCCACGAATCTTCATGTGTTCTCCTCAAAAAAGAAAAATACTGCACCGACTTCGGTGCAGCAGTGCAGATTGCTCCGCTCAAGAATCCTCGGGCAGCGTTTTCACCGTCTGTGCAGGTGTAATGGTCGAAATCGCATGCTTGTAGATCATCTGCTGTTTCCCCATTGCATCCACCATGATGACGAAGTTGTCAAAGCCCCGCACCGCTCCCTTGATCTGAAAGCCGTTCACAAGGTGGATGGTCACCGGAATGCCGTCCTTACGCACCTGATTGAGAAAATTGTCCTGCAAATTAATAATTTTTGCCGTCACGCCTGAGCGCTCCTTTCTCGTTCTTCCAGCCATGTGCACACATCCGCATGGATCGCACGCAGGAGATCCGTCTCTGTCCGTGCATCCGCATCGTACCAATGGATGTAAGGCATACGCCGGAACCATGTCAGCTGCCGCTTCGCAAAGTGCCTCGTCGCCGTCTGGATGGCGGTGACTGCCTCCGCTTCGCTCATCTCGCCCGCGAGATATGCGGCCATCTCCTTGTAGCCGATCCCCTTCATCGCGGGGGCATCGCGCCGCACACCGCGTGCAAGGAGTCCCGCGACCTCATCCGCAAGCCCCGCCACAACCATCGCCGTGACGCGCGCATTGATGCGCTCATAAAGGTGCGCACGCTCACGCATAAGCCCGATGACAAAGGCATCATAGGGCTGCGCTCCGCTCATCAGCGCACTCTCCTGTGAGATGCGTTCGTCTCCATAGCGCACAACCTCGATCGCACGGATCACACGCCTGAGATTGTTGATGTGCAGACGCTTCGCCGCCTCGGTGTCATGATGTGCGAGAAAGGAATGCACGCGCTCGTTGCCGCGCCGCGCAGCAACGCCCTCCATCGCACGGCGAAAGCGCTCCTGCTCCCGCGTCTCGTTGAAGTCATAACCCTCGACAAGGGCCTTGATGTAGAGCCCCGTTCCGCCGACGATGAACGGCAGACGCCCCGTGCGTTCGTGTACGTGCACAAGAGCAGAGACACACGTGACAAACTCCGTTACGGAAAACGGTTCATCCGCATCCAGCACGTCGATGAGATGATGCGGGACACGCGCCTGCTCCTCTGCGGTCGGCTTTGCACTGCCGATATCGAACCCGCGATAGATGCACATGGAGTCACCCGAGATGATATCCGTCCCCAGCGCCTCCGCAAGGTGCAGCGAAAGTGCCGTCTTTCCGACCGCCGTTGGTCCGACGAGGACGAGCAGCGGGCTTTTTGCATGCACGATCAAAGTTCGATGGTTTCGCCGGGCGCAACAATATTCACCCGCGCACGCGTCATCGCCTCCGTGACCTCCTTGTAGTGGTTCACTTCCTGCGCGATGATCGGCCATGTATCGTAGTGAATGGGGATGACATGGCTCGCGTTCAGCCACTGTGCCGCCATTGCCGCATCCTCAAGCCCCATCGTATAGTTGTCACCGATGGGGAGCACGGCATAGTCGATCGCATCCTTGCGTCCGATCAGCTGCATATCGCTGAAGAGAGCGGTATCACCCGAGTAGTAGACGACCTTGCCGCCGATGTAGATCACAAAGCCGCAGGCAATCCCGCCCGCAACGCCCGCGCTGTGCTGGGCGAACGTCATGCGTACCTTTCCGAACGGCAGGTCAAGCGAGCCGCCGATGTTCATCGGATGCGACTTAATCTCTGCACACGCCTGACCCTCACAGACAGAGATGACCTCGGGGATGGCGACAATCGCCGCCCCCGTGCGTGCCGCAATCGATGGTGCATCACCGAGATGATCCCCATGCGCGTGTGTGAGCAGGATAAAGTCACAGGCGGCCTCATTCGCCGCGATGCTTGCCGTCGGATTTCCCGTCAGGAATGGATCCACGAGAACCCTGTTCGTCCCGTCATCGAGCAAAAAAGCCGCATGACCGTAGTAGCTGAATTTTACCATTGCGACCACTCTCCTATTTCACAATTCGCTTGTTGTGTTTCATTATACGATATGTCCCCACAATGTCAATAGAAAAGCCGCTTCATTCGGTAATCCCCGAACAAAGCGGCTCGTTGCCGAAAATTTTACTTGATACTGATCGTCAGCTTCTCACCGTTGATGTTCCAGTCCTTGCTTGTACCAACGGGCGCGTCGTAGGATACGGAATCGGCGAGCGTAATCTCGCGGATAAACGCCTCGTTCTTCTGGGCGATTGCCGTAAGCTTTGCATTCCCCGTGAGGCCAAGTACAATGTGATCCGTCACCTCAAGCCCGCACTCCTTGCGCATGGTCTGTACCTTGCTGATGATCTCGCGGACAAAGCCCTCCGCAAGGAGCTCCTCCGTAAGCGTCGTCTCAAGCGCAACCGTGACGCCGCCGTAGCTCTGGCAGTTGTAGCCGTCCTGCTGCGCGACCGTGACCTCGACATCCTCCGATGTGACCGTGACATCGCCGTCTGCGAGGTGCAGCGTATAGATGCCGCCGCCCGCAAGCGCATCCTTCACCGCCGCGCCGTCACTCTCCTCAAGCGCCTTCTTCACCGCGTTCATCTGCTTGCCGACCTTCGCGCCGAGCACGCGGAAATTCGGCTTCACGTGATAGGCGAGGAAGTCCGACATATCGTCGCGGAACGCAACCTCCTTGACATTGAGTTCATCCTCGATGATCTCAACGAAGAACTCCGGCAGCGTATGCTCCGCCTTGATGAACATACGCGCGACCGGCTGACGGTTCTTGATGTTCGCCGCATTGCGCGCCGCACGTCCGAGTGTCACGACCTCGAGCACGATCTCCATGTTCTCCTCGAGCTGCGTGTCAATAAGCGCCTCGTTCACCGTCGGGAAGTCCGCAAGGTGCACGGAGATCGGCGCCGTCTTGTCCACCGAGCAGACGAGATTGCGGTAGATGCTCTCCGTGATGAACGGCACCATCGGGGCCGCAACCTTTACCGTCGTCACAAGCGCGGTATAGAGCGTTAGATAGGCATCGACCTTGTCCTGCTCCATGCCCTTTGCCCAGAAGCGGCTGCGGCTGCGGCGCACGTACCAGTTCGACAGCTCCTCGACGAAGGACTGTACCGCCTTTGCCGCCTCGGTCACGCGGTAGCTCCCAAGACAGTCGTCCACCGTACGCACCATCGTATTCAGACGTGAGAACACCCAGCGATCCATGACCGAGAGGCGGCTGTAGTCAAGCGTGTGCGCCGTCGGGTCGAAATTGTCGATGTTCGCGTAGAGGACATAGAACGCATATGTGTTCCAGAGCGTCCCCATGAACTTGCGCGCACCCTCCTGCACCGCATCGTCGGAGAAGCGGTTCGGCAGCCACGGCGCACTGTTCTCGTAGAAGTACCAACGGATCGCATCCGCACCGTGACGGCGCAGTGCGTCCATCGGCTCGACAGCATTCCCCTTCGACTTGCTCATCTTCTGCCCGTTCTCGTCCTGCACATGACCGAGGACAATGACGTTCTTGTACGGGCTCTTGTCAAAGAGCAGCGTTGAAATCGCAATCAGCGAGTAGAACCAGCCGCGCGTCTGATCGACCGCCTCGGAGATGAAGTCTGCGGGGAAGTATTTCTCAAAGACCTCCTTGTTCTCAAACGGATAGTGCCACTGCGCGAACGGCATCGCACCCGAGTCGAACCAGCAGTCGATGACCTCGGGTACGCGGTGCATCTCCGCGCCGCACTTCTCGCAGGGGAACGTGATCGCATCGATGTACGGGCGGTGCAGCTCGATATCGGCGGGGCAGTTCGGCTGAAGCTCGCGCAGCTCCGCAATCGAACCGACGGAATGCTCGTGCCCGCAGGAACATTTCCAGATATTGAGCGGCGTACCCCAGTAGCGGTCGCGGCTGATGCCCCAATCCTGCACATGCTCGATCCAGTTGCCGAAGCGCCCGTCGCCGATGGTCTTCGGAATCCAGTTGACCGTATTGTTGTTTGCAACAAGTGCGTCGCGCACCGCCGTCATGCGGATGAACCACGAGGCACGCGCATAGTAGATCAGCGGCGTGTCGCACCGCCAGCAGTGCGGATAGCTGTGCGCAAACTCGGGGGCCTTAAAGAGCTTGCCGCTCTTTTCGAGATCCGCGAGGATCAGTGGGTCGGCATCCTTGACAAAGACCCCCGGCCAATCCGTCTCCTCCGTCATCTCGCCCTTGTCGTTGACGAACTGAACAAACGGCATGCCGTACTTGCGGCAGACACGGTTGTCGTCCTCACCAAAGGCAGGCGCGATGTGAACGATGCCCGTACCGTCCTCAGTCGTGACATAGTCGTCACAGGTGACAAAGAAAGCCTTATCCCGCACGTCCTTATTCGCAAACGGATAGAGCGGCTCATACTTGCGGTGCTCAAGATCGCTGCCCTTCATCGTCGCAAGGATCTCACGATCGCCCCACGAGTCCGCGAATACGCTGTCCATCAGCGCCTCGGCGAGATAGTAGACCTTGCCGTAGACGCGCACCTTTACATAGGTCACGTTCGGGTTCACGCAGAGACCGAGGTTCGATGGGAGCGTCCACGGTGTCGTCGTCCACGCGAGGAAGTAGGCATCCTCGTCTGCCGCCTTGAAGCGTACGATTGCCGAACGCTCCATCACATCCTTGTACCCCTGCGCTACCTCATGCGAGGAGAGCGGCGTGCCGCAGCGCGGGCAGTACGGGACGATCTTGTGCCCCTGATAGAGCAGCCCCTTTTTCCAGATCTCCTTCAGTGCCCACCACTCGGACTCGATAAAGTTGTTCTCGTACGTGATGTAGGGGTGTTCCATATCCGCCCAGAACCCGACAACATCGGAGAACTCCTCCCACATCGCCTTATACGTCCAGACCGATTCACGGCACTTCTTGATGAACGGCTCGATGCCGTAGTCCTCGATCTGCTCCTTGCCATTGATGCCGATTGCCTTCTCGACCTCAAGCTCGACGGGCAGACCGTGCGTGTCCCACCCCGCCTTGCGAAGCACCTTGCGCCCCTTCATCGACTGGTAGCGCGGCAGCATATCCTTGATGACGCGCGTCAGAACGTGTCCGATGTGCGGGCGGCCGTTCGCCGTCGGCGGACCGTCGTAGAACGTGAACGTCTCGCAGCCCTCACGCTGATCCACCGCCTGCTGTGCAATATGATTCTCGCGCCAAAAATCCGCAACGGCTTTCTCACGCGCGGCAAAATTCAAATTCGTATCTACTTTCTCGTACAAAGAAACCCCTCCCGTAGCGTAGTCACGTCATTCTAGCACACGGAAGGGGATTTTTCAAGGAACAGACGGCATTTGCCCAAGATTTCCCTTGCACCTTGATGCAAAGAGTGCTATAACCAACGATGGATATAGAAAGCACAGATAAAATTCACTCCAATTTTAGCAAAGGTTTTATCAGCGATTCCGAAAGGATCGTCGGTTTACACAGCGGAGGGATCTCATGCACGCATTCAAACATTTACTCTCTGCCCTACTATTATACACGCTATGTATCATCCCATACACCGCCTCTGCCGCCGATACGAATGCAGACTACCGGGGCTATATCTGGCGCATTGATACAGCGGCGGGCAATGCGGAGGATCTGCCGCACAATTTCCGCACGGCGGCATCGCCGTTCCAAACGCGGACAGACGCAGCGAAGGTCGGTGTCGACCCGAACTATACTCCCTCTCGTGAGGGACTGGATGCCCTACCGCTCTCGGGAAGCGCAGAGTTCTCCGTCCCTGCCTTTCACGCGCTGCTGAAAGACCTGCACACGCGCGCAAGTGGCTCGATCTGTATCGTCGATCTGCGGCAGGAGTCGCACGGCTTCATGAATGGAAACGCTGTCAGCTGGTACGGCAAGCACGACTGGGGCAATATCGGCAGGACGAAGCACGAGGCACTGCGTGACGAGAACATGCGCATTCGCAGTGCACAGGGCAAGGATGTCGTACTCGCGCACCTCGACAAGAAAAAGCAGCCAAAAAATCAGCAGACCGTCCGCGTCACGGCGGCGATGACGGAGCGCGAGCTGGTCGAGAATGCGGGCGTGCGCTACGTCCGTCTCGCCGTCACCGACCACAAATGGGCAGACCCGCAGACCATCGACGAATTTGTCGATCTCGTGAAAAAAATACCCGCGGACACATGGATGCACTTTCACTGTCAGGCAGGTAAAGGGCGCACGACCAGCTTTATGGCGATGTACGATATGATGAAAAATCCCGCCGTCCCGCTGAAGGACATCCTCTATCGTCAATACCTGCTCGGCGGAGCATACCTCGCCTACGACCCGACCACACAGCATGCACCGAAGGGATGGGAGGATGCAGACTACCACCACAAGTCAGAGATGATCGCAAAGTTCTACGACTACGTTCAGCAGAATCACGAGGACAACTATGCCGTGCCGTGGAGTATGTGGCTGAAAAAGAATCCATAAGAGTATAAGAAAGCCCGCACATTGCGTTTGATGTGCGGGCTTTCTTATACTTTTACTGTGGTTTGATATGTCCCGTCTGATACGCACGCAGGAGGGCGTGCAGGTCAGCGATCTCGTCCATGATTGCCGCGCCGCGATCCGTGTCGCGTACGAGGCAGCTGCGTGCCTGCAGCTCGACCGTCTGCGAGACGGACTCGATGTCGCGGTTCTCGCGCAGTGCCTCACGCACATTCGCCACCGTCTGATGCTGGAGGAGACGCAGCCCGCGCGAGTTGTAGATGAGCGTGTAGCCCGAGATGCCCGTCTTGGAGTGATATGGTGTTGCAAAACCGCCGTCGATGATGATTGCGCGCCCATTTGCACGCAACGGACTCTCCCCCTTCTTCACTTTGACAGGAACGTGCCCGTTGATGATGTGCCCGTGCTTGGGGTCAAGCCCGAACTCCGCAAGGATCTTCTCGCAGATCGCCTCCTCCTTGATGAGACGGAAATACGGGTCAGACGGCTCTTTCCACGTCGATTCGTCAGAGATAAAGGAACGCTCGAACGTCGTGAACGAGCGACCCGAGGTCGGCGCAAGCAGTCCGCACCAGAGGAAGTACATAAAGTCCAAGCCTTCCTGCGCGTGTTCGTTCCATGCCGCGCGTGCCTTTTCCTCACAGAAGTCCATCCATGCACGCCCTGTGTACTCCTCGCCCTTGTAGGTAATGGTGCGGAAGCTGCCGTCCTCATTCATGGGAACGCAGCCGTGAAAGAGCAGGTTGCCGTTGTAGCACATATACATACTGCCGCGCTCGTAGAGATAATCCACATGGCGTTGGAGTGCCTTGCTCTCAAGAAAATAGGAGCGCAGATCGTCGATGATGTGCCGCTCCTCCTCCGTCAGTTCGTAGCAGTCTGCGCCGTCATCAATCGTCGGGAAGTAGGCACTATCGAGTTCCACGCGCCGTCCATTGTTCAATGTGACGCAGGATAGGCTGAAGTTGATCTTATCGAGGAGCAGACGATCCTCCATGTGGAAGTCCGGATTGCGCTTGATGAGCGCCCCCTCAAGCTTAAACATCATCATCGAGATTGCCCGCTCTGCCGCCTTGATCGGGTTCTCGTCGGGATAGATGCGCGAGGCAAACGTCGAGAGCGGGCGCAGGCTGATGCCGTAGCCACGTTCCAGTACGTCTGTATTGCGGTAGCGCAGCGAGTTGCGGATGACCGCCGCGATACAGACCTCGCTGCCGAGTGCCGCGCCCATCCAGAGCACATCGTGATTGCCCCACTGGATGTCAACGGACGGATGCTGCATGAGGAGGTCGAGGATGCCGTCGGGACGGTCGCCGCGATCGAAGAAGTCACCGACGATATGGATGCGCTCGACTGCAAGCCGCTTGACGAGCACGCTGAACGCATCGATGAAGTCCGTGCCGCCGCCGATCTCCACGATGGTCTCGATGAGCTGTTTGTAGTAGTAGAGCTGTGCCTCGTCGAGCTCGGGGCGCGTGCTCAGCATCTCCACAATGACGGATTCGTAGCGCTTTGGAATGTAACTGCGCATCTTGCTCGCAGGGAATTTCCAGCTCATGAGCTTGGTCAGTTCGAGCAGATTTGCAATGTTCTGCTGGTACCAGATTGCGTCCGCCTTGCCCTCCGCCGTCAGCTGCTCCACCTTCTCGCGCGGATAGTAGATCAGCGTACAGAACTCCGCCTTCTCCTCCTCCGTCATGCGCTCGCCGAAACAGTAGTCGACCTTCTCCTTGATGACGCCCGAACAGTTGTTGAGGATGTGAAAGAATGAGTCATATGCACCGTGAAGGTCGCTCATGAAGTGCTCTGTCCCCTTCGGCAGCATGAGCTGCGACTGCAGGTAGACGATCTTCTCATAGACAATCTCCTTCGTCGGATACTTCTCCGCCATCAGCCGAAGCACCTTGTCCTGCTCCGTTTTTATCGCATTTACACTCATATCGCTTCCTCCTGCGTAATATTTCTACTCTTCTGTATTCTAACATCAGAGCGAAGGATTTTCAAGGAAAGCATAAAACGGAGGGAGAGGCACAAAAAAGGGCATTGTACGAAGCTAAAAACTTCGTACAACAGCCCCTCTGATTGCCGCTCAAATAATTCCTTTCCCGCGCAGAAACTCCTCCGCAACGGCGCGTGGCTCTTTGCCCTCGCTCTCGACGGCGTAGTTCATTGCCGCCATCTCCTCGTCCGTGATACTGTCCGTCAGCTTTTCGAGCGCAGCACCAAGCTCCGGATGCCGCTCCAAGACCTCAGCGCGCACGACGTTGCCGCAGCGATAGGACGGGAAAAAATTCCGATCATCCGTCAGCACACGCGCGTCCGCCGCCGCAAGCTGTCCGTCTGTCGTAAATACAATCATCACATCAATTTGCTTGTTCGCAAGCGCCTGATATTTCAACCCGATGTCGAGATCGACCGTGCGGGCAAAGTTTAGCCCATACGCCTTGCAGAGCGCTGGAAATCCATCTGCACGCTCGAAGAAATCATACTCCGCACCAAAGGTGAGGTGATGAGCAGCGCGCTGCAGATCCGAATAGGTATGCAGATCATACTGCTCCGCAATGTCACGCCGCACGACAATGCCGAATGTATCGTTGAAACCGTACATCCCGGTCCAACGCATCGCAAAACGCCGTTCATATGCCTCGGTCAGCTGCGGAAACAACTCCTCGCTGTATTTTGACTCCTCCTTGAGCACCATGTTCCAACCCGTTCCCGTATACTCCGGGTAAATGTCGAACGCGCCGCTCTCCATCCCGGGGTGGATGTTCGACGTACCGCCGCCAACGCCCGCCGTGATGCGTGCCTCAAGCCCCGTATTGCGCTCGATCACAAACTTTAACATTTCCCCCATAATGAGCTGCTCCGTCATCGGCTTTGTCGCGATATGAATGACATCTGTCTTGCCAAAGAAGCCATACGTCACCGTACTCACAGCGATGAGTACGGCAGCTGCTGCAGAGGCGTACGCCGCACAGCTGATCTCACGCTCCGGCGCGGGCTCTGCCATACGACGTTCCGCAAAGCCGAGCACACCGTCCACCACGAGCGCAAGCACAGCGATCAGAAGGCTCCCCGCAATCGTGAGTGCGGGGTTGTTCGTTGTGATGCCGCGATAGATGGCGACACCGAGCCCGCCCGCACCGATAAAGGATGCAATGCCGGCAAGTGCGATCGTCATCGTCGCCATATTGCGGATCCCGCTCATGATGACGGGCATTGCAAGCGGTATCTGAACGCGCATGAGTACATGCAGTGCCGTACCACCCAAACTGCTCCCCGCCTCAACAAGTGCGGGCGGGATCTGCACAAGCCCCGTATGCGTCGCACGCACCATCGGCAGGAGCGCATAGATGGTGAGTGCGATGATTGCCGAGCGGTTGCCGATGCCGAAAAACGGAATCAAGAACCCGAGCATCGAGATCGACGGGATCGTATAGAGGAAGTTCACGGTGCCAAGCGTCGGTGCTGCTGCACGCTCATAACGATGAATGAGGACACCTGCCGCCCCGCCAAGCACGACAGCGATGCCGATTGCTGCCCCCGAGATCCACAGGTGCTCGATGGTAAGCTGTACAAAGAACGCACTGCGCTCCGAAAAAATCGAAAAAACGGATTGTAAAAGTTCCATAGGACACCTCGTTTTCTTCCTATAAATATAACATAAAGAGTTTTATTCTTCCACTTATCATATTTGTCACACGCCCTTGCCTATGTTATAATGCCCCTGTAAGAAGTAACAGGACAGGAGCTGAACGTCCTTGAAGAAATTTTTCTCCACATTTTCACATTTCATTGCCAGCGTCATTCTCGCGGCGGGCGCAGCGGGATATTGGTATACGGCGGGCGATGTCTCAATCGAAACGGCATCCGAGATTTTCCTCGGCGTGTTCCTTGCCGCCTCGCCGCTGCCGTTCCTCGTCTCACGCCGTTTCATTGCACTGCGCATCAAGCGTCGTCTGCAGGGCTGCGGGATAACGTGCAGCCGCACGAGCGCACTGACCGAACTGCTGCACGTCGACACGATTGCATTCAACCGCAACGGTACGCTCACGGAGGGCAGCGTATTCATCTCCGCACTCGTACCCGAGGGCATGACGCAGGGCTCGCTGCTCGCCCTCGCCGCCAGTGCCGAACGCGAGGCGATACACCCCTACGCCCACGCACTCTACGACACCGCCGTCCAACGCGGTCTGTACCTGCAGCGCCACTCTGCCGCCCATGAGACGGAGAGCTTCGGCGTTGAGGCGCTGATTGCACGTACGCCTGTACGCGTTGGCAAGAAGGAGTGGCTGCAGGAGGAAAACATCGAGATCAGTGCGGCACTCCTCACGCGTGCCGACCAGCTCGCCACGAGCGGACAGACTCCACTCTTCGTCAGCTCAAGCAAGTATGCACGCGGCATCATTGCTGTCCGCGACGATGTGCGTGCCGAGGTGCGGCGTGCTCTACAGGCTCTCAAGGAGCGCGGGCTCAGACTTGTCCTCCTCACAGGTGAGACGAAACGTCTCGCAAATGCGACGGGCAAGGAGCTGCGCATCAGCGAGGTGCGCTCCGATCTTACGGGCGCAGACAAAGCACGTGAGATCCGTCTGCTCCAGTCGCACGGCTCCGTCGTCGCGATGATTGGCGATCCGATGGCGGATCAGGCTGCCATGCGGGCGGCGGACATCAGCATCGGCTGCCCGTCCTCCTACGAGAAACAGCCTGCCGTTGAAGCAGACGGGGCACTGCACGATCCGCTGCACGAGGAACTCCTGCGCGGACCGGACGCAGAGGAAGCGCCGCAGGAGATCGAACCGCTGATGTCGCCCGAGGATGCTGCCTACTTCGAGGCACAGGCACTGCGCAATCAGGGCCGTTCCACCAGCTTCGTTCCCGACATCACGCTCGCCGCCGAAGGGCTTCCAAGCCTCGTCACGCTCTGGGACACGAGCAACGCCGCACGCACGCGTGCGAAGCAGAACGTATGGCTCGGCATTCTCTTTCTCCTGCTCTTCATACCTGCCGCAGGGGGGGCATTCACCATCCTTGACATAATGGCACTCCCCTATTCATTTGTTGGAGGTGCTCTTATTGTGCTCCTTGTTCTGCTCATTGTGAACGCGCTTCGAGAATGAAACTAACAGATATTCGTTACTAAACAGTTAAAAATATTTATCTAACTTGTATTTCATGTTGGCCTGTGATATAATTCACAAAATCAAAGGCTTTTGCCGCACTCCGCGCGGCAAAAGACGTTGATATTATTATAGGCTTTTTATTTTTAGGAGGGGTTTGGAAATGGAAGAAGTGCTGCTGTCACGATGGCAGTTTGCAATCACCACGATCTATCACTTTCTCTTCGTCCCCGTCACCCTCGGCATGGCGATCTTCGTCGCCCTGCTTGAGACGTGCTACGTGAAGACGAAGCGGCCGGAGTGGAAGAAGACCTGCCGAAAGCTGTTGCATTTCTTCGGCACGCTCTTTCTCATCAACTTTGCGATGGGCGTCGCTACCGGTCTGGTGCAGGAGTTCCAGTTCGGCATGAACTGGTCGGAGTATTCGCGCTTCATGGGCGACATCTTCGGCGCACCGCTCGCACTTGAGGCGCTGACGGCGTTCTTCCTCGAGTCGACGTTCCTCGGGATCTGGATGTTCGGCTGGGACAAGCTGTCCGAAAAGGCACACTGCGCGTGTATCTGGCTCGTCGCGATCGGCAGCAACCTGTCGGCATTCTGGATTCTCGTCGCCAACTCATTCATGCAGCACCCCGTCGGCTACACGATCGCCAACGGACGCGCGGAGATGGCAAACTTCTTTGAACTCATCACGAACCACTACATCCTCGGCGAACAGTCGCACACGCTCTTCGCGGGCATCACAACGGCAGGCTTCGTCATCATGGCGGTCTCGGCATGGAAGCTGCTCCACGATGAGGAGTCGCGTTACGCCTTCACACAGGCAATCAAGGCGGGTGCGATCTACACCATCGTCGGTGTCGTCGGTGTCATCATGAGCGGACATTTACACACGCAGTACCTCGCTCAGGCCAGCCCGATGAAGCTCGCGGCAATGGAGGCGCTCTGGGAGACGGAGGATCCCGCGCCGTTTGCCGTGCTCGCCTATCCGAACATGGAGAAGGGGCACAACGACTTCGAGATCACGATCCCCTATATGTTCACCATCATGGTGCATGACAACATCAAGGGCGAGGTGCGCGGCATCAATGACCTTCAGAAGGAGGCCGTCGAGAAGTTCGGCCCGGGCGACTACCGTCCGCACGTAACGATGCTCTTCTACTCCTTCCGTGCGATGGTCGGCGCCGGATTCTTCATGGTACTCGTCTCACTTGTCGTATTCTATCTGGCAAAAAAGGACAAGCTATTCTCGGCAAAAAAGCTGCTTTACGCGCTCCCGTGGCTCGTCATCGTGCCCTTTATCGCGAACTCCTGCGGCTGGATTGTCGCAGAGATGGGCCGTCAGCCATGGCTCGTCATGGGACTGCAAAAAACCGTTGACGGTGTGTCGCCGAACCTTACCTCGGCAGAGATTATGTTCACGATGATCGGCTTTACCGTGCTCTATCTGCTGCTCATCATCACGGCGCTCTACATCGCCTTCCGCTTCATCCGCCGCACGCAGATCACACCTGCCATCGAAGGAGGGAAGTAAGCATGGACTACAATATTCTCTGGTTTGTGCTCATCGTCGTTCTCTTCACGGGATTCTTCTTCCTCGAGGGATTCGACTACGGTGTCGGCACACTGCTCACACTCCTCTCGGACAAGGAGAGCGACCGCTCTCAGATCGTCCGCTCCATCGGCCCTGTCTGGGACGGCAACGAGGTCTGGATGATTACGGCGGGCGGCGCGATGTTCGCGGCGTTCCCGCATGTCTACGCCACGCTCTTCAGCACGTTCTATATCGCGCTCTTTCTCATGCTTGTCGCGCTCATCCTGCGTGCGGTCGCGTTCGAGTTCCGCCATCAGCGCACGGATGAAAAATGGCAGCGCACATGGTCGCGTGCGATTGCGTTCGGCAGCATCGTCCCCGCGTTCCTCTGGGGCGTAGTCGTCACGAACCTCATCGCGGGTCTGCCCATCGGCGCAAATATGGTCTATCGAGGCGGCTTTTTCGATCTCCTGACCCCGTACACGGTGGTCGGCGGCGTGACATTCTTCGCAGTCTTTGCATTCCACGGAGCGACATTCCTGAATCTGCGCCTCACAGATCGCTATCTGCTGGAGCGTGCACGCAGCTATGGGCTGAAATTCGGCGTCGCTGCAGCGCTTCTCTACGTACTCTGCATGGTGCTCACGTACACGAATACCGACCTCTACAGCAGCCCGCTTGCAGCCGGCGCACTTGTCCTCTCCGCCGCAGCGTTTGTCGCTGCCATCGGTGCGCTCTATGCCAAGGCACATAAACCCGCGTTCATCCTTGGCGGTCTTGCCATCGCGGGCACGACGGTCGGCTTCTTCGCGGGGCTCTTCCCGCGCCTCATGGTCTCAAGCCTGAATGCGGGCTGGAGCCTCACGATCTACAATGCGTCCTCGACGGAGTACACACTCTCCATCATGACAGTCGCAGCGGTCATCCTCGTTCCGATTATCCTCGGCTATCAGATCTGGACGTACTACATCTTCCGCAAACGCATCTCTCCAAATGATGCGGGGCATCAGGCATACTAATCACAATGAAAAAAAAGAAGTCCATTCTACGCTCTGTGCTGCACACCGAACGCAGCAGCCTCCTCATACGCGCGGTGATCGAACTCCTCCACGGAGGGCTCGTCATCGCGGCGGCATGGGAAACTGCCGTCATCGTGAATGCAGTATTCATGGAGCACGGCGGACCTACCGAAACAGCATCAGATCTTCTGATGCTGTTTTTGTGCGTCCTCTCTATGGCACTGCTGCGCCTCCCCAAGGGACGCATCGAGGCGCAGCTCTCCCATCGGCTGCGCCTCTCTGTACGCACGGCCTTACACGAGGCGATGCTGATGCACGGACGCACCTCTGCAGGTGCACTGACGCTGATCCTTGAGCGCGTAGATGCACTCGACCCATTCTTCCACACGGTAGTGCCGACGATGATCTCGGGTGCGGTGCTGATCCCGCTGATCCTCATCGTAACGGTATTTGCAGATCCCCTCTCCGCCCTGCTCTTCCTCGTGACGCTGCCGATTGCGCCGTTCCTGCTCTTCCTCATCGGAAAGGCGACGCGCCGTGCGAGTGAACGCCAGTGGGACAAGATGCAGACGCTCACGAACGGCTTCGGTGAACTCGTGCGCGCAGCAATGACGCTCAAGATCTTTCGCCGCATCGATGCCGAGGGCGTGCATCTCGCGCACATGAGCCACAGCTTCGCCGAGGCATCGCTCTCCGTTCTCCGGCTTGCCTTTGTCTCGGCATTCGCACTTGAGCTGATTACCACCCTCTCGATTGCACTCATTGCCGTCTCCATCGGTCTGCGTCTTCTGGAAGGAATGATGTCCTTCCAGCCGGCATTCTTTGTGCTCATTCTTGCGCCGCTGTTCTATCAGCCACTGCGCGAGGGCGGCATTGCATTCCATGCAGCGATGGATGCAAAGACGGCAGAGGAGGCGCTCACCCCCTATCTGGATCTCCCCTCCCCCACGGACGGCGCACGCAGTCAGATTCTCTCGCCGCCCGCCGTGCATACGGAACAGCTCTCCTATCGCTATCCACTGACCGCGGAGGAGGTGCTTGCCGATCTGACCCTCTCCTTCCCCGCAGGAAAATCTACGGTGCTCGCAGGGGCGAGCGGCATCGGCAAGTCCACGCTGCTCCTCCTGCTCGCGGGCCAGATTGCACCGACCGAGGGAAAGATTGTACTCGCGGACGGGGCAGGAAGCGCCAACGTATTTGACCTTACACATCTCTCGGAGGCAACAAAACAAAATCTCATCACGTACGTACCACAGGAGCCGCATATCTTTACAGCAACGCTCGCCGAGAATGTCAGCCTGTGGCGTGAAAACGCCTCGGACGAAGCCGCTATCGAGGCGCTCGAAGCAGCGGCACTCGGAGACTTCGTGTGCGCCCTGCCCGAGGGACTTCGGACACCGCTCGGACAGGGCGGACATCCCCTTTCTGCCGGACAGCGTCACCGTCTCGGGCTTGCACGTGCATTCTTCCAGAACCGCCCCATTGTCCTCCTCGACGAGGTGACAGCGGGACTGGACGAAGAGACAGAAGCAACCGTCATTCATGCACTGACGCGCTTTGCCCATCATCGCACGCTGATTCTGACATCACACCGCCCCGCACTCATTGCGTGGGCAGATCATGTCATCACATTGGGAGGTGAGCACGCATGACAGCACTTGTTCGTCTGCTCGCAATCGCAGCACCGTCAAAGGCATTGCCCGCACTCCTCGCGGGTGTTCTCGCGGCCGCCTCGGGCATTGCTCTGATCGGGACGGCTGCGTGGATCATCGCAAGCGCGGCACTGCAGCCGCCGCTCTCCGCGCTTGCGCTTGCGATTACATTGGTGCGGGCGTGCGGCATCGGGCGTGCCGTCTTTCGCTATCTCGACCGTCTGCTCTCCCATCGACTTGCATTTGCGTGCTATGAGAGCCTACAGCAGGCAACCTATCGGCGTTCTGCTGCGGCGATTCCTCTGCGGGAGGGCAATGTCCGCGAAGGCGAATTTCTGCACGATCTTCTGACGGGCTGCGAGACCCTGCGTGACTTCTACCTGCGTACCGTTCCGCAGCCGCTGATTGCAGGGCTGCTCACCGCCGTGATCTGTGCGGTACTCCTGCCGCTCAGCCCCTGGGGCGCACTCCTCATTGCATTGCTCTATCTCCTGCATCTCGCCCTCCCTCATCTCCTGCATGAAACAGATCTGCGCACGGAGAGCACTTCCTATCGGGAAATTCTGCTCGATCGCCTCGACGGACGTGCTGAGCTCGCGGCGGCGGGTACACTCAGACGGGCACAGGGACAGCTCGATCATGCAGCAGAGGTTTTTCAGCAAAAACAGGATGACAAACGCACGAAGCGCGAGCGCCTCTTCACCCTGCTCGATGTTCTGCGTGTCGCGGTCTGGATTCTCCTGATTGTTCTCCTTACGCCGCGCGTTGCGGACGGGACACTGACGGGCGTGCAGTACGCTGTCTGGGTGCTCGTCCTCGAAGCCGTTCTCAGCGAGTACCGTCCTCTGCCCGCCGCAAGCCTCGGTGCAGTGGAGGCAGTGCAGGCAGCAGAGACGATCCTGCCAGCAATGGAACAGCCCTCTGAAAAACCTTTGTCAGCATCCTCTCTCGCGTGGCAGGAGGATGCTCCGCTGATTGCGGCGGATCATCTCGCCTTTGCCTACCATGACGGCATTCCGATCCTGCAGGATTTCTCATGCACGATTCGGCGCGGCGAGCACACGGCGGTCATCGGCGAGAGCGGCGCGGGCAAGACCACGCTTGCAAGTCTTCTCCTGCGCCTCTGGGAGCCCGAGAGCGGTACAATCTCATATAGAGGAGTACCGCACACCGCCCTTTCTGCCAACGCCTCACGCGCCCTCTTTGGAGCGTCTCTGCAGGGGAGCTTTCTCTTCAGCACATCGACGCGTGACAACTTCCTGCGCCTGCACGCGGATATGGACGAGCAGAGGATGTGGCAGGCACTTGAGACGGCGCAGCTTGTCGATGTCGTGCATGCACTCCCCGCAGGCCTCGACGAGCCGCTCGGTGTAAATGCCGCACGCCTCTCAGGTGGGCAGCGCAGCCGTCTGCTCACTGCCCTCGCTCTTGCCTCAGACGCGCCAATCCTCCTGCTTGATGAACCGACGGCAGGGCTGGATGCCGCACGCGGAGAGCGATTGATCGCCGCCATACTGCAGGAGCTCGATGCACGCGGGGGTACGCTCATCGTCATCACGCACGATCTCCCGCTCCTAGACCGTATGAAACAGGTGATAGAACTATGACAGAAGAACGCTTTCACGAACTCATTCACGTTGTTTTGGATCGCCTCGGCGCGGCAGCTCCACCCCACGATCTCTTTGCGGGAGGCGTGCAGGACTGGCACGCACGCGCACGCCTCGCTCACTTCCTCGCTCAGACGGAGAAATATCGCAGCGATGCTCTCGCACTTTTTCAAAGTGTCATCGATGCAGAGCCGAACGAGGAGCTTGCACAGGATGTGGAGGAAAAAGTCTATGCCATGCAGGGGCTGAGTGCCCTTGAATCTCGGGACAAGGCGACGCAGGAAGCCGCGCTTGAGCACATCAACCTGGCGATCGAATGTGCCGAATCCACGGATTTCCTCTACAAGTACATCCTGCGCGGCGAGCTGTGGGCAGATCGCTGGAATCTCATGCACAAGCTGCGCATGACCGAGGAAGCGGAGGCGGAGGCGGACGAGCGCATCGCTGCCTTTGAGGGCCTTGCGGAGGCGGTGCCGCACAACTCGTATCTTTACTACGGCTATCGCTTCAAGGCACACCTCGCTGCCGAGCGCGGCGTTGTCCTCATCGCAAAGGACTATATGCACATGGCGATTCACGCGATGGAGATCCCGCCCGCCTACGAGCAAGGGCTTGCAGAGGCCTTTGCCGCCACGCATGAAAACGCCCCGTGGATCCTGCGCGAAATTGACCGCGCGACACCGAATCCCGAACAGCTGCACTGGGATATATAGGAAAATACGACTTGGAGAGGCTGCAAAAATAGTGCCGTATCTCCATTTTTTCAAATTCTTTCAAAATTTTTCGCAAAACCTGTCATTTATGACAGTACGCTTTCTTTCTTATTGTGGTAGAATAGACCCGTAGAGAAACGGAGGTTAGTTTCTCCCCTCGTGGTCATGTTTTTTACAGTAAGGAGGAAATGTTATGCGAATCCAATCACTCAGTAAGGTTCTGCTCGCCCTCTGCTTTGTACTCTTTTCAAGCGTCGCCCTCATGGGCTGCGGCGGAAACGAGCCGGACGTCGATGTCAAGGCACTCGCGGAGGCGGTCGGACACGGCGACGCTGCGGCTGCCAAGGAGTTCAAGCTCGCAGAGAAGGACTCCACAAGCATCGATGCAAAGTTCATTCAAGAAATGGGGAAGGCGATCGGCGCAAACAAGGAGTCCATGGACGCCGCACAGAAGGCAATCACCGAGAAGTTCAAATCCTTAAAGTATAAGACTGAGGTCGTATCCAAGACCGAAAATTCCGCAAAAGTCAAGGTGACAACCGATTACATCAACCTGATGGATGCTTTTGCCGGAATGATGCAGGGGATGGAAAAGGAAGCAGAAAAACTGAATCCGGACGATCCAAATGTCTTTGATAAGCTCGGCGAAATCAGCATGAACCTGCTTGCCAAGGAAATAACGAACGCCAAGGTTGAGGGACAGCAGTCCTTTGAGATTGAGGTAACCAAGAACAAGGACACGGGCAAGTGGATGCCCGCCGATCTCAACAAGTTCCAAGAAGAACTTGCGCGGTATATGCTCTTCAAGGGCGGCGACGACTCTATCATGGATGAGATCAAATAGCAGCCTTTTCCCCAGTGTACAAAAAACGCCCGACAGCCGTCGGGCGTTTTTGATTGGTGTTGGATGACAGAGTTTATCTCATAAACGTATAGACTGCAACATTGCTGAAGATCGAGAGAGGTTCTGCCCACACACCGATAATCAGCGTAAAGGCGACGGCGATCACGCCCATCGCGCTCGCGGGGAGCGGCAGACTGAGGTGCTCCGCTGTCCACTTCTCCCCCTCCTCGACATCGCGGAACATCTCCTTGATGACGAGCAGGTAGTAGTAAACAGATATCATCGACATAACGAAGCCGACCCCTGCGAGCCAGAAATACCCCGCATCGATCGCTGCGGAGAAGATGTAGATCTTTCCAACAAAGCCCGCCGTCGGCGGGATGCCCGCCATCGTGAGCAGGGCAACCATCAGGATGCCCGCCGGCAGCAGCGAGTCCTTCGCAAGGCCCCGCACACTCGTAAAGTCTGCGCCGCCGCGCTTCATCTCAAGGTAGGACACCGTGACAAAAGCACCGACATTCGCGAAGACGTAAACCATCGCATAGAAAAGGACTGCCTTAATGCCCGCTGCATTCGTCGCGACCATCGCCGTCATCATGTAGCCCGCCTGTGCAATCGACGAGTATGCAAGCATGCGCTTGATATTCGTCTGGCGGAATGCCATGAGGTTGCCGCCGACCATCGAAACCGCCGCAAAAATTGCAAGCAGATGCGCCCAGTACGCCGAGAGGAACGGGAATGCCACAAAGAGCACACGCAGCAGGATCGCAATCCCCGCCGCCTTCGAGCACATCGCAAGGAGTGCCGTCACGGGTGCGGGGGCTCCCTCGTACACATCCGGTGCCCAGAGGTGGAACGGAATGATCGAGAGCTTGAAGAAGAAACCAGCAAGGATAAAGACCACGCCGATCAGCCCGAGTGAGAACACGAGCCCAAGCCCCTGTGCAATGTTCTGGAACACCATCGTCCCCGTCATGCCGTAGACGAGGCTCATACCGTAGAGCAGCACCGCCGTCGAACCGGAGCCAAAGACGAGATACTTGATGCCCGCCTCCGCCGAGAGCGGCGAATCCGTACGAATCGCAACGAGCCCGTAGAACGAAATCGTCATCAGCTCAAGCCCGACGAACGCCGTCATGAGGTCGTTCGCCGAGGCAAGGACGCACATGCCGAGCAGCGCCGAGAGAAGGAGCAGATAGAACTCCCCCTTGTGCCTAAGTGTCTGCTCCACGTAGTCCGCCGCAAAGATGACGGTCGAGAGAATCCCGATGATGAAGAGAATCTTGAAGAACACGGAGTAGCCGTCGACGATGTAAAGCCCCGCATAGAAGGCTGTCGCCCCGCCGTCGGGCGGATACATGCCCACGGCAAGCGCGAGCACGCCGAGGAGCCCTGCCACGGTCAGCCAGACCACGGGGCAGCGCGGCGCGTCTTTTTTGAGGACGAGATCGGTAATGAGCACCACCGCCATCAGCACGGCGATCCCGATCTCCACGGAGATCGCGGCAAAATTCATCGCTTGCAGCATCAGTGCCCACCTCCTATGATTGTCGGTGCATCCTGAATCATCTCAAAGAGCGGCGCAAGCGGGGCAACCCCCGTATCCACAACATTCATGAGCAGTCCCGGGAACACGCCGAAGCCGACGAGGAACACGCCGAGTACGACGAGCGGCACGACGTCAATCTTGCGCTCATCGGGGAATTTCGCAAACCGCTCCACCCGCGGTCCGAAGAGGACGCGCGCGAGCATACGCAACACGTAGAATGCCGTGAAGATGATGCCCGAGACGGCGATCACGGCGATCACGGGGTAAACCTCGATGATGCCGACGAAGATCGTAAACTCCGGAATGAAGCCAATCAGCCCCGGCAGCCCGAGCGAGCAAAGGCCTGCGAGCATAAAGCCAACCGTGATGTGCGGCATGTGATGTGCAAGCCCCCAGAGGTCGCCGACGCTGCGGAGCTCCGTCTTCTCGTAGACATAGCCGACCTGCGAGAAGAAGAGCGCGAGCATGATGCCGTGCGCCACCATATAGGCGACCGCACCGCTCACACTCACGACGTTCAGTGCCGCGAAGCCGAGCAGAACGTAGCCCATGTGGGAGACCGAGGAATACGCGATCATATACTTGATGTCGCGCTGCGCAAGCGCGATATAGGATGCATAGATGACGTTGATCATCGCGAGCACGGCGATCAGGGGAGCCCAGAACTTTGCCCCGAGCGGCAGGATGAAGAAGCCGATGCGGATGAGCGCGTAGCCCCCAATCTTTTTCAGCACGCCCGCGTTGATCATCGAGATCGCCGTCGGTGCGCCCGCATAGCCGTCGGGCGACCAGATGTGGAACGGGAACATCGACAGATGCGACCCGAACCCCACGAGCAGGAGGAAGAACGCCGTGATCTGCACCTCCCACGAGATATTGCCCATGAGAGCCGCGGCGGCAAGCGCCTCAAAGTCAAACGTACGCATCCCCGACTCATACGCACTCACGTACAGGAGGAGCACGCCGAGCAGCATGAACGCCGAACCGACAAGGAGGAAGATCGTCATCTTCATCGCCGCGTGCTCTTTGCTCACACGCTCCGACGATCCCCAGATGAGCACCATCAGATATGCCGGAATGACGACCATCTCGCAGAGCACGAGGAAGAAGAAGAGGTCGCGCACGAGGAACGCCCCCGAAACGCCCGCAATCACGATGAGCAGGAGGACAAAGTACTCCTTCACACGCTTTTCAAGATGCCACGAACTGTAGACGGCGGCAAGTCCCACGACACTTGAGAGCAGCAGCATCGGCAGTGAGATGCCGTCAACACCAAGCGAATACGCAACGCCGAGATCTGTAATCCACGGGATATACTCCGTGTACTGCATCCCGCCGCGCGCCATATCATAGTCCGCATAGACAAAGAGGGTCAGCAGAGTTGCAACCATCATCGTAAACGCCGAGAGCTGGCGGATTGTATCGTGCAGCCGTCCCGGCAGGAACGCAATGATGAGTGCCGCCGCGAGCGGGGTCAGGAGGATGACCGAGAGAATCGGAAATGTCATCATCGGAAAGCACCTCCCCAGTAGGCGATGATCTGAACCGCCCAATAGAGGGCGTAGCACAGGAGAATCAAAACGCCCGTATAGAACACGACGACGTACCGCTGTGCCTGACCGTTCGCGGACTCCGTGAGGAGATCGCTCGTGGCGAGCGCGTACGCCCCCAAGCCGATCATAATGTTGTCGAAAATCTTCTCATCGACCCATTTCAGGATCAGTGCCGTGCCGTAGACGAGACGCTCACGGAAGTACCCGTAAAGTTCGTCAATGTAGAACTTGTGGTAAACAACGCGATACAGAAAGCCGAAACTCCGTGCCTGCATCGCCGACCGCAGACTGTGCCGTCCGTAGATCTGATAGGCGGCGGCAAAGGCGATGAGTGCAAGCGCGGTGCTCGTTCCCGCAACCGTCCAGTCAATCGTCTCATGATGCGGAACGCCCTCGTTGATCCAGACGGAGAACCCGCCGAAATACCCCCACGCACCGCTCACAATGGTGAGCAGGATGAGCATGATCATCGGCCAGCGCATGAATGCGTCGACCTCGTGCGCCTCGTGCGGACTGCGGCTTTCACCGAGGAATGCCACGATGAGCAGACGCGCCATGTAGAACGCCGTGAGGAACGAGGTAAATGTCGCCATCACGTAGAGCGGTGTACTCGCGTGCATGACCGCCGCAAGGATCTCATCCTTTGAGAAGAAACCCGAGAATGGCGGAATGCCCGAAATGGCAAGCACGCCGACAAGCATCGCCGCGAACGTCAGCGGCATCTTTCGCCAGAGCCCGCCCATCTTCGTGATGTCCGTCTCATCGTGCAGCGCGTGCATGACAGCACCCGCACAGAGGAAGAGCATTGCCTTGAAGAAGGCATGCGTCATGAGGTGGAACATCGAGGCAGAGAACGCACCCACGCCGACCGCAAGCATCATGTAGCCGAGCTGACTGATCGTCGAGTACGCAAGCACCGACTTGAACTTGCGCTGCGTCACGGCGATAATCGCCGCAAAAAGCGCCGTAAAGGCTCCCAAGCCCGCAATAAAGTCCATGACAAACGGCGATTCGCTGAAGATAAAGAATGCGCGCGCGACGAGATAGACACCCGCAGCGACCATCGTCGCCGCATGGATGAGCGCCGACGTGGGCGTCGGCCCTTCCATTGCGTCGAGCAGCCAGACATGGAGCGGGAACTGCCCCGATTTGCCGATCGGCCCCATAAAGAGCAGCAGACCGATGACGGTCAGGAAGCCCGTGCCTGCAGCAACAACGTACGGCGGTACAAGCATACGCAGCTCGATGAAGTCCATCGTCCCGAACACCATCTGCACGAGCAGGATGCCGACAAGCATCCCGAAGTCACCGATACGCGTTGTGATAAACGCCTTTTTCGCCGCCTCACGCGCCGACACCTTGTGATAGTAGAACCCGATCAGCAGGTAGGAACAGAGGCCGACGCCCTCCCAAAACACGTAGAGCTGGAGGAAGTTGACCGAGACGACAAGTCCGAGCATCGATGCCGAGAACAGCGAGATGAACGCAAAGAACCGCCCCATCCCCTCGTCGTGCTCCATATAGCTGACGGAGTAAATGTAGACGAGCAGCGAAACCAGCGTCACAATGACGAGCATCATTGCCGCGAGCGGGTCGATGAGCACGCCCATCGTCAGCTTTACATCGCCGATCTGCGCCCAGAGCGCCTTCATCACGTACGGATCGTTCATCGTGATCTGATAGTTCACGGTGGCAAGCGCGACAAAGACGGAGAACGCGAACGCGAGCGACATCATCGTGATCGCGATCGTCGCGGAGAGATTCTTCTCCTGCCGCGTGAACGGTCCGATGATGAGAAACGCCAGTGCGGGGAAGAGCGGGATCAGATAGGCATGCGTAAGTGCAAATGTAAACATATCGCTCCCCTCCCCTAATCTCTAAGCGTATCCAGTTCATCGACATTCGTCGTGAAGCGGATCTGATACAGGCGGAATGCGAGGGCGAGCCCGACGGCGATCTCGGACGCGGCAACCGCAATCGAGAAGAGCGCCATGAGCTGTCCCTCCATGTTGTGTGCATAGAAGCGGTCAAATGCGATGAGGTTGATGTTCACCGCATTCAGCATCAGCTCCACGCACATGAGGATCGGAATGATGCCGCGCCGTGTGAGCAGACCGTAGAGGCCGATGCAGAAGAGCACGGCGGCGACAAAGAGCAGTTCCGGAAGTCCGATCATGCCGTATCCCCTCCCCTCGCGAGGACAAGTGCCCCGACCATCGCAACGAGCAGGAGCACCGCTACGATCTCAAACGGCAGGACGTACGTGCCGAGCATCAGCTGTGCGATCTCATGTGCTCCCGTGGACGCACCGAGTTCCCCGCCCGGCAGAGGCGAGAGCACGATGCCGAGCCCAATGAGGAAGAAGAATCCGCCCGCGAGCAGCCCCGTCACCACACGGCGAAAGAGCTTCTGCGAGGGATTCGACTGCGCCATCGAGTCGCGCCGCGTGAGCATGATTGCCATGACGATGAGGACGGCGACTGCGCCGCTGTAGACCATCAGCTGCACCGCACCGAGGAACTCCGCGCCGATATAGAAATAGATTGCCGCCACACCAATAAAGGAGAGGACGAGGAAGAGTGCGCTGTGCACGACATTCGGGGACAGCACGACACCAAGTGCACCGATGATCGTCACCGCCGTAAGGAAATAGAAGATAATGCTCATGCCGACCCTCCTTCCTGCTCTGCGTCCTTCGTTGCGGCAGATGTTTCCTCCGCCGCCGGAGATTTTGCTGCGGCGGCTTTTGCCGCGGCTGCCTTGGCTGCAGCCGCTTTTGCCGCCGCCATTTTTTCTGCCGCATCGGCGGGCACAGCGGGTTTTTCCGCTGCCGGCTCCGCTGCCTCCGGATTCTCCGCCGCAGCCTTCTCCGCCTCGGCTTTCGCTTTCGCATCCGCCTCCGCCTTTGCCTTGGCGGCGGCTTCCTTCTTCGCCTTTTCCTCCGCCGCCTCCACCTCGACCTGCGCGAGGAATTCCTCCAGATCCGCACGGTCCTGATCGGTCATCGCGTCGTGCGTCATCGTCTCCTTGCTCCACGTCGAGATCGCGTAGTCCTTATCCCAGACGAGCGTCTTGACGGGGCAGACCTCCACGCAGAGATTGCAGTAAAGGCAGCGGCCCGATTTATGTATGTAGGATTTCATGTGGCGCTTCTTCTTTGCGTCCTGCACAATCGTGAGATCAAGCGCCTTATTCGGGCACGCATTCGCACACATCGAGCAGCCGATGCAGACGCGCCAGTCCATCGCGAGGTTCCCCCCACGGAAATTATCCGTCATCGGAAGTTTCTCTTCGGGATAGCAGAACGTTTCCTTCTTGCCCCAGAGATGCTTCCATGTGACGCTCATGCCTGTCAAGAGGCCTTTTCCAAACATCAGAGCCCCTCCTTTAGACAATACCGACAAGATACATCCCAACGCCCGTCAAAAAGACGTTGAGAATCGAGAGCGGCACAAGCACCTTCCAGCCAAAGGTGAGAATCTGATCGACACGCGTGCGCGGGAAGGTCCAGCGGAACCACATGATGAGCAGCACCATGAGCACCGCCTTGATGCCGAACCAGACAAAGCCCGGCAGGAACGAGGGGCCGCTGTAGCCGCCGAGAAAGAACGTCGTCGCGAGGATCGCCGCCGTCAGCAGGTTCGCGTACTCCGCGAGAAAGAACAGTGCCCAGCGCATCCCGGAGTACTCCGTAAAGGGTCCCGCGATGATCTCGGACTCGCCCTCGACGAGGTCGAACGGCGTGCGGTTCGTCTCCGCGACTGCCGCAATCAGAAAGATGATGAACGCGAGCGGCTGCATGAAGATGAACCAGCTGGTCTGCGCCTGCATCTGCACGATGTCGTCGAGGCGCAGCGACCCCGTCAGCATGACAACTCCGAGCAGCGAAAAGAGCAGCGGTGCCTCGTAGCTGAGCATCTGCCCGACAATACGCATACCGCCGATGAACGAGTATTTATTGTTCGACGCATAGCCGCCCATGAGGAACGGCAGAACCGCCTGTCCCGAGACGGCGAACAGCAGGAACACACCCACATTCACATCCGCGAGCACCGCGCCCGCATCGAACGGGAAGAACGCATAGACCAGAGCCGCAGGCACAAAGAGCAGCGCGGGCGAGAGCGCCCAGACCACCTTGTCCGCCCCTTGGGGCATGATGTCCTCCTTGCTCATGAGTTTCAGCATATCCGCAATCGGCTGAAGCAGTCCGAAGCGGCCGCCGACACGGTTTGGCCCGATACGCACCTGGATGAACGCGCAGATCTTGCGCTCCGCATACGTAAAGACAATCGCCGCCATCGAGATGATCCCGAGCAGAATCGCAATGCCGACAAAGGTCATGACAAGATCAACCACAAACGGGATCGGCACAACGCTGTAAACAGCTGCACGCAGCGTGAGCGCAATCGCTCCCAAGAAAGAAAGTTCCATTATTTTCCTCCTTCCTCAGCAGTCCACTTCGCCCATGATCGGGTCGATGGATGAATACGCCGCGACCGAATCGCCGATGAGCATGCCGCGGCACATCGCGTTCAGGCCCTGCATATTGACGAACGAGGGGCGGCGGATGTGGATGCGGTACGGCTTCGTCGTACCGTCACTCACAATGTAGAAGCCGAGCTCACCGCGCGTGCCCTCCGTCCTGCTGAACACCTCGCCCTTCGGCGGCTTGATGACCTTCGGTACTTTTTTCCCCATAAAGTCGCCCTCGGGCAGCCCGTCAATCGCCTGACGGATGATCTTCGCACTCTCGGCGATCTCGCTTAGCTTCACCATGTAGCGATCCCAGTTGTCGCCGTTCTTGCCGACGGGGATGTCAAAGTCGAAATCATCGTAGACACTGTAGCCGTCCACCTTGCGCAGGTCGAAGGCAAGCCCCGTCGCGCGCAGGTTCGGTCCCGTCATATTGTAGGAGAGCGCCTGCTCCGTCGTCATGGGGGATGTCCCCACAATGCGGCGGATGAAGATCTCGTTGCCCGTCAGGAGTTTGTTGTACTCCTCAAGGAAGATCGGCACCTCGTCGAGGAATGCGCGGATCAGCACCTCTGCCTCGGGTGTGAGATCTTCCTTGACCCCGCCGATGCGGATGTAGTGGAAGGTCTGGCGCGCACCGCAGACGAGATTGAAGATGTCGAGGATCTTCTCGCGGTCGCGGAAGCAGTAGAGCATCCCCGTCGACGCGCCGAGATCGTTCGCGAGCGTCCCGATAAAGATCAAATGGCTGTTGATGCGATTGAGCTCCGCCATGATGACGCGAATGTACTCCGCGCGCGGCGTTGTCTCAATCCCTGCAAGCTCCTCCACGGCAAGCGCATAGCCAAAATTGTTGTTCATGGAGGAAATGTAGTCCAGACGATCCGTGTAGGGCAGCCCCTGCGGATACGTCCGATCTTCAAGCAGCTTTTCGATACCGCGATGGAGGTAGCCCATGATCGGCGTCGCCTTGACGATGCGCTCGCCGTCGAGTTCGAGCTGCACCTGCAACACACCGTGCGTCGACGGGTGCTGCGGCCCCATGTTGAGCGTGTAAGTCTCGCTGCGTACCATCAGATCCCCTCCCTTCGGATACACGGGATGTTTGGGGGCGGCGGCGCGACAAAGTCCTTGCGCAGTGGATGCCCGACAAAGCTGTCCACATGGAACACGCGCCGGAGATCGGGGTGTCCCGTAAATGCAATGCCCATGAGATCATAGACCTCGCGCTCCTCGAACTCCACGCCCGGGAACACCGCCGTCGCCGACGGAATGACGGGGGCATCGTGATCCAGCGTCACCTTCACCGTCAGCCAGTGCATATGGGTGTATGAAAAGAGATGGTAGACCATCTCAAAGCGATCCTTCCAGTCGACCGCTGTCACATTCTCCATGCGCGTCAGCTGCAGATTGCTGTCGTCGCGCAGGAATGTCAGCAGCGCGATGAGTTCATCTGCCCCGATATAGAGAGCGGGACGCTCTGCCTCGGCATCGTACTCCGCATTGGGAAAGGCAAGCCGGATGCCGGCAAACGCATCGAGAGATACATAGTTTTTTCTCATGCGTTCACCGCCTTCTTCTCCGCCTGCTCCGCCCAGAACGCACGCTCGGCTGCGACCCGTTCGGGGTGGAGAATCTTCTCGCGCAGCTTCAGCATACCGTCGATCAGTGCCTCGGGGCGCGGCGGGCAGCCGGGGATGAAGACATCCACGGGCAGAATCTCATCCACGCCCGGCACAACCGCATACGAATCCGCGAAGGGCCCGCCCGCAATCGTACAGGCTCCCATTGCAATGACATATTTGGGCTCGGGCATCTCCTCGTAGAGGCGCACGATCGGATCTGCCATCTTCCACGTCAGCGTCCCCGCAACGATGAGGAGATCCGCCTGGCGCGGACAGGGGCGGAACACCTCGTAGCCGAACCGCGCGAGATCGAACCGTGCTGTCGCCGTGCTCATCATCTCGATGGCACAACAGGCGAGGCCCGAGGACAGTGGCCAGATCGAATTCGCATGCGCCCAACGCAGAAGTTCATCCAGCTTGAGCACAAGGACGTTGTGCCGCAGACTCTCGGGAACGCGTTCCGCTATCTCCATGTCAGATCCCCCTTTCGCCACGCATAGCCGAGCCCCAGTGCGAGGATCCCGACAAAGACAAACATCTCGAGCAGCGCAAACAGTCCAAGCATCTGGAACTCCACCGCCCACGGATATAGGAATACCGTCTCGATGTCAAAGACGATGAACAGCAGCGCATAGAGGAAATACCCTGCGCGAAACTGCACGTACGGCGAACCGATCGGATCGACACCGCACTCGTAGGGAATGTATTTCTGCGGCGACGGCTGTTTCGGCTGCAAGAGGAATGCAGGACCGAGCGCCATGACGGGGAAAAACAGCGCCACCAACAAAAAAATTCCAAGACTTCCAAGCTCTCCCATACACAGGCCTCCTCAATCGTATAATTAAATAAATACATAGGAAAAATAAATAATCAGAAACAATAATCGTTGGCTAAAAAATATATGCCAACTACAGTGCATATTATATAAAATTTATACCCTCTAGCGCGTATAATAAAATCTATGTATAATATAACCGAAAAGCACTTCTTTTACAAGGAGAACGCAGAAAAAACTTCCATTTATATTCATTCTTTTTTGCTATTTTGACATCGTTTGAAAGAAATGTTTTTTCCTGTTATAATCATAGGCGATATAGGAGAATGCTGCACGGATTGGTGCGGCACATTCTCCATCCAGAAGGAGTTATTTTCACAATGCTGTTACACCGAAAATCCGTCGAACTGCTTGCCCCTGCAGGGACGTGGGATGCCATGACTGCGGGAATCGCGGCGGGTGCGGATGCCGTCTATCTCGGCGGCAAACATTTCAATATGCGGCTGCACGAGGGCGACTTCAACTTTGACGACGAGCGCCTGAAGGCGGCCGTCGACTACGCACACACGCACAATGTCGAGCTCTATGTCACGCTCAACAACCTTATCAGCAACGAGGAGCTGCCCGCACTGCGCGACTACCTTGCCTATCTCGACGAGATCCGCCCCGACGCAATCCTCGTGCAGGACTTCGCCGTGCTTGAGCTCGTCCACGAGATGGGCATTTCCGTCCCCCTGCACACCTCCGTCATGATGAACACGCACAACGAGCACGCGATTGAGAAACTCAAGGAGTACGGCATTACACGCATTGTCGTCGGACGTGAGATGACGCTCTCCGAGCTTGCGCTCTTTCGTGCACGCACGAGCATTGAGGTCGAGTACTTCATGCACGGCGATATGTGCATCTCAGAGAGCGGGCAGTGCATCCACTCGGGTGTGCTCTTTGGGCAGAGCGGCAACCGTGGACGCTGCATGAAGATCTGCCGCTGGCCGTTTGCCCTCATCGACGAGACGACAGGAGAAGTGCTCGACGCGGACAGCCCTGGTCCATACAAGCTCGCGCTCAAGGATATGTGTATGTACCGCTCCATCCCCACACTCATTCAGGCCGGCGTCTATTCGTTCAAAATCGAAGGGCGGATGCGCTCGCCCGAGTTCATCGCGCGGCTCGTCTCCACCTATCGCAAGGCGATTGATGCCTACATCGCCGACCCGAACGGCTACACGACGGATGAGGAGGGCTGGCGCACGCTCTACGACAACCGTGTGCGCGACTACACAACGACATTCGCCTTTGGACAGCCGACCGCCGTCGACATCGGCATGACGGGCGAGCGCGAGCCGCGCTTCTTCAGCCAGGCGGTTGAGGAAGCGGGCTTTGTCGACGAGGTGCTGCGCGCCGAACGCCCGATTGAAAAGGAGAATGCCCCAAGCCGCCATCTCAGCGTTCGTGTCGGCACAATCGATGCTGCGCGTGCGGCAGTGGATGCGGGTGCGGATACCATCTACGTCGGCGGCGAGGCGTTCCGTCCCAATCGCCCGTGGAAACTCGGCGACTATGCGGAGATCGTGCGCTATGCGGCGGGACGTGCACGCGTTGTTGTGAACACCCCGCGTACCACCATGCGTCGTGAGTGCGGCGAACTGGAGCAGTTCTTCACTGCACTGAACGACCTCGGTGTGGACGGCATCATGGTCGGCAACCTCGGCACACTGAAGCTTGCCCGTATGCTCACGAAGCTTCCCGTACAGGCGGATCACTCATTCAACATATTCAACCATCTCGCCGTCACCTTCCTTGCAGAGAACAGGCTCACGATGGCGACCGCCTCCTACGAGCTTTCATTCCAGCAGCTGCGTGAGATCGTCGAGAACGCCATCCTGCCGATCGAGGCAGTCGTCCACGGCGCATACGAGTCCATGATCTGTGACTACAACTTCCCCGCGATGTCGCTGCCGAACTACAGCGATCTTGCCGCGCCGGAGCTGATGGACACGCACTATGCGTTCCGCGATGAGGCGGGCGGCATACACTCCATCCGCATCGATCAGTACGGGCGCAACCACATCTACTTTGCAAAGGATCTGTGCCTCTATCCCTACCTTGAGAAGTTCAACGGGCTTGGCTCGTACCGCATCGAGGCACAGGACTACGCGGCTGAAACAACGGGGGAAATTGTCCGCATTTACCGCGCTGCGCTCGACCGCCTCGCAGCAGGCGGCGACGGATGCCGTACGGAAGATTTCGACCGTCTCACGGAGATCACACCGCGCCCCTTGGGCATCGGCACCTATCGTTTCCGCCAGAGCCGCAATTCCATTTAGAAATAGAAAGAAGCCTCATGGACATAGCTTCCACGAACGAGAACAACTACATCGGCGCTGCCGCCATCCTCGAAAAAAAGAAGAAATACATCATCCCCTGCCTTGGGCATTTCTACAGCGATCCGCGCCAGATGGTGCGCGGTGAAATGCAGTACCTTTACGACAGTGAGGGCAGGAAGTATCTCGACTGCTTCGCAGGTGTCTCCGTCATCAACTGCGGACACTGCAATCCCGCGATCAATGCCGCCGTTACGGAGCAGCTGAACACGCTCCAGCACGTCTGCAACATCTACCTCACGGAGAACTTCGTCAACCTCGCCGAGCAGCTTGCACGCATCACACCGGGACGGCTGCAAAAGTCGTTCTTCTGCTCCACAGGCACGGAGGCGAACGAGGGCGCGGCGCTCCTCGCCGAGATTGCCACGGGCAGCAGCGAGTTCATCGCCCTGCGCGGCGGTCTCCACGGACGCACGAAGCTCACGATGAGCCTCACAGGGCTGTCCATGTGGCGCACCGACCCGAATCCCGTCGGCGGCATCCACTTCGCCCGCAATCCGTACTGCTACCGCTGTCCGATGAAACTCTCGCCCGAGGCGTGCGGGCTGGCGTGTGCGAACGAGGTCGAGGAGACGATCAAGAGTGCGACCACGGGCCGTCCCGCCGCATTCATCGCCGAGAGCATTCAGGGCAATGCGGGCATCATCGTTCCGCCGAAGGGCTACTTCAGACGCGTCAAGGAGATCCTCGATCACTACGGCGCACTCTTCATCGCGGATGAGGTGCAGACGGGCTTTGCGCGCACGGGCAAGATGTTCGCCATCGAGCATTTTGGCGTCACGCCCGACATTATGACCATGGCGAAGGCGCTCGGCAACGGTGCGCCCATCAGTGCATTCATCGCAACCCCCGAGATCGCAGACAAATACACGAGGCCCGGCGCATCCACCCTCGGCGGCAACCCCGTCTCCACAACGGCAGGCCTTCAGGTCATCCGCTACATCGAGGAACACGATCTCATGGGGAATGCCGAACGGCGCGGAGTGCAGCTGCGTGCAGGTCTCAAGGAAATCCAGAAGCGTCACCCTATCATCGGCGACATACGCGGACTGGGGCTGATGGTCGGTGCCGAGTTCGTCCACGCGGACAAATCCCCCGCTGCCGCCAAACTAGATCTCGTGCTCGAAGAACTCAAGAACAGGGGCTTTATCGTCGGCAAGAACGGCATTGAACGCAACGTCATGGCATTTCAGCCGCCGCTGATCATCACTGAGAAGAACATAAACGACGTGCTTAACGCCGTGGAACTCGTACTGACCGAGAAAGGATTCTGAACATGGAAAAACGATTCTACGATCTCACCGTCGCCGGCTGCAAGCGCCGCCTTTCCATCATCAACCTCAATGAGCATCTCGCCATTGCAGGCTTCATCATGCTTGGTGACGTGGAACTGTGCGTAAACTGTGCACGGGATCTGGCAAAGAAAATCCCCGCCGATACCGAGATCATCATGACTGCAGAAACCAAGGGGATTCCCCTCGCGGCAGAGCTTGCACGCCAGCTGGATATGCCCTACTACATTACAGCGCGCAAGTCTGTCAAGGCATACATGGAAGATCCGATCTGGGTCGAGGACGAATCGATCACCACGATGGGCAAGCAGCGTCTCTACCTCATGAATACGGACATGGAACGCATCGAGGGACGGAAGGTACTCCTCCTCGACGATGTCATCAGCACGGGCGGCTCGATGCTCGCACTCGGAAATCTTGCAAAAAAAGCAGGTGCACACGTCATCGGACAGGCTGCGGTGCTTGCCGAAGGCGATGCGGCAAAGCGGACAGACATCATCTTCCTCGAAGCTCTGCCGCTCTTTGAAGCAGAGTAGATTGGACGGGCGCCTTGCATCAGTATCTCTTCTACATCGGCGACTTCCCCATCCGCTCCTACGGGGTTGTCATCTCCCTCTCGATTCTTCTCGCCACGGGTGTCGCCTACTTCCTCGCAAAGATGGACGGGCGCGGCTACGAAAAGCACGTCCCCGATCTTGGCATCTACTGCGGCATCGCAGGATTGCTTGGTGCACGTCTCTGGGACGTGTTCTTCTTTGACTGGGACTACTACCAGCATCACCTGACCGAGATCCTGAACGTCTGGCAGGGCGGTATGGCGATCCAGGGCGGTGTCTTCCTCGGCGTGCTCGTCGGCATCCTCTACAGCCGGAAGCACGGGCTCGACACCATTCACTTTATGGACGTTGCTGCGCCCGCGATTGTCCTTGGGCAGGCACTCGGCCGCTGTGCGAACCTCCTCAACGGAGATGCCTTCGGTGCACCGACAGGCAGCAGCTTCGGCATTCTCTACCCCGAGACCACCCTCGCCCACCATACCTACGGCGCACAGCCGCTCTGGCCGGCGGAGGTCTGGGAGGGGCAGCTCGACATCGTCATCTTTGCCCTGCTGCTCATCTTCCGTGCACGAGGGCACGCACGCGGACAGTGCTTCGCCCTCTACGTCATGCTCTACAGTCTCGTGCGCTTCGCGCTCGAATACCTGCGCGGCGACTACACCGAGAAGTATTTGGGACTTTTCACAAGCGCTCAGATGACCAGCCTCGGTTTCGGACTTGTCGCTCTCGCCTTCTTCCTCTGGCTCGGACTGCGTGAGCACGGCACAGTTCCCGTTGAGACGGAGCACGTCAGCGAACGCAAGAAACGACGAAAAAATAATCGGCAAAAAGATTTATAAAAATGGGTGCTGCACGAAGCTAAAAAGTTCGTGCAGCACCCATTTATTGTTCATGCTTTGTATTTATGGCATTCAATTTGATCCGATCAGTTCTCCGGCACGAACCAGAGCCCGTTGTCGTTCTTCTTCAGATAATCCTTGAACTCGTCCGAGTGATAGGCTTTGACGATGTCCTGCGCCCACTTCGCATCCTTGTTCTTCTCGTGCACGACAAGCTGCAGCAGGAGATGTGGCAGGATGTCCTCCTTGAGAAGTGCCGTCGACGGGTCAATCTTCGCGTTGTAGACAATCGAGCCCGTGATGACGATGTAGGCGAAATCACCGCGCACCGCAGGAATATTGAGCGACTTCATCTCCGTGAACTTCAGATTGTGCGGATTCTCGACGATGTCTTGCTGCGTCACCGTCGCAAGGTCCTTCGCGGGATCGAGCTTGATCCACCCTGCCTTCTGCAGGAGCGCGTAAGCGCGTGCCGTATTGGACGCATCGTTCGGCACGGCGATGGTGTCCCCATCCGCGATCTGTGCGAGGTTGTCCTTCTTCCCCGCATAGATGCCCGCCGGAACGGTCGGAATCGGGGTCAGAGCCACGAGGTGTCCGTCCTGCTTCTTGTTGAAGTTCTCCATGTACGCCGTATGCTGCTCGACATTGAAGTCCACCTCACCGTCGTTGAGTGCCACATCCGCCTGCAGGAGGTCGCTCAGATCCTTGCCTGTGACCGTATAGCCCTGCTTCTCAAGGATCGGCTTCACACCGTTCTCAAACAGCTCCGAGTACGGCCCCTGCGACTTGCTGTAGGTGATGGTCTTCTTATCCGTCGATGCCTGTTCACTGCCGCAGCCCGCGACTACCCCCGCACCGAGAACAACGGCCAGACCGAGCGCCCATATTTTCCTGAATTTCATAAAATCCCTGCTTTCTTTTTTGATAAACTCAAGAAATCGCTGAATTTATCAGTGCTTCCTCAATGCCCACGCGCACGCGCGGCAAAGTAATTGCCCACCGACTGTATGATCTGCACAAAGACGATGAGGACGACGACGGTAAAGAGCATGAGCGGGAAGTTCATACGCTCATAGCCATACGTCAGCGCGAGATCACCCACACCGCCCGCGCCGATTGCGCCCGCCATCGCCGTCGCTCCGAGAAGCCCGATGGTTCCCGTCGTCACGGACAGGATCAGCGACCCCTTCGCCTCCGGCAGGAGGAAGTAGCGGACGATCTCATAATAAGACGCGCCCATCGCCTGAGCCGCCTCTACAATGCCATGATCCACCTCAAGAAGAGAGTTCTCAAAGAGACGTGTGAGATACGGCGTGATGAACACCACGAGCGGAACGAGTGCCGCCGTTGTACCGATTCGCGTCCCGACAATCATCTTCGTCAGCGGCAGGATGAACACCATGAGAATGATGAACGGTACGCTGCGGATGACGTTGACTGTGACGTTCACAATTTGATACGTCCAGCTGTGCGGCAGGATGCCAAGCGGCCGCGTGAGGATCAGCACAACGGCAAGCACCATTGCGAGCAACGTGCCGATCGCCAGCGAAACAAAGACCATATAGAGCGTTTCCTGTGCCGCCAGTAAAATCTGCGCATTTGGTACGCCTAACTCCATCATGGATTCACCTCCTGCCACTCCACGCCCTGCGCATGAATATACTCCTCCACGCGCGCGAGCTCTGTGTCCTCACCGATGAATTGGACAATGAATATCCCCAGAACCTGCTCCTCGATCTCGCTGACCGAGGCAAAGAGCACACTGGTCTCGACGGAAAACTCCCGCTGAATGCGGTAGAGCAGATTCCCCTTCGCCTGTTCGCCGAGAAAGCGCAGCCGCAGCAAGCGATAGTTGCGCCGTTCTTCCTGCAGTGCTTCCCATATACTCTTGGGCAGCTCGTCGGGAATGACCGCCCGCACGAACCGCCGCGTCATCGCCTCGCGCGGAGCGGAGAAGATATCAAGCGTCGCACCGTGCTCGATCACCCTGCCGCTTTCCATCACGGCAACGTGACGGCAGAGCTTCTGTATCACCTGCACCTGATGCGTGACAAAGAGGATTGTAATGCCGAGCTCCTGATTGATGCGTGCGAGCAGTTTCAGAATCGAATCCGTCGTCTCCGGATCAAGCGCACTGGTTGCCTCATCGCAGAGCAGGATCGACGGCTGCGTCGCGAGTGCCCGCGCAATGCCGACGCGCTGCTTCTGCCCGCCGGAGAGCTGCCACGGATAGGCATCCGCCTTGTCCGTGAGCTCTACAAACTCCAACAATCGCTTGAGACGCGCATCAATCTCCCCCTGCGTGCGGTCATGCGCCAGTCGGAGCGGTATCGCAATGTTTTCCCGCACGGTCTTGGACTCGAGCAGGTTGAACTGCTGAAAGACCATGCCGATCTTCTTGCGCGCCTGCCGCAGCTCCTTGGAGGACAGCTCGTCCACCGCCTTGCCGTCGAGCAGCACATGCCCGTGATCGGGCTTTTCGAGCGCATTGACCATGCGCAGGAGCGTCGACTTGCCAGCGCCGCTGAAACCGATAACACCGAAGATATCCCCGTCCGGGATCTTGAGGCTGACCTCCTGCAGTGCCGTGACGGGCTTCCCGTTCACAAGGAATTCCTTGTGAACATTCACAAATTCGATCATCGTTCCTTCACCTTCTTAAACGCACCGCATACGAGCTCCGCAAGGTAATGCGCCGTCGGCGCGAGTGCGTTCAGGTCAACGCGGAAGCCCGGATTGTGGAGCGCGGGCGCAAGCCCCGTGCCGACGAGAACGAACATCCCCGGGACTTTCTCCTGATAGAAGGCAAAGTCCTCTCCGCCGAGCGACTTTGGTGCGGGAACTACATTCAGATTGTGTTCCTTTGCTTTTTCCTCTGCATACGCCGCCCAAAAGCCATCGTTGACCGTCGCCGGCGGACCTTCGTACCAGTCTGTCTCTACCGTCGCGCCATACGCCTCCGCCAACTGCTCTGCAAGCGCACAGACACGCGCTCGGATGTGTGCACGCTCCTGTGCATCCATGCTGCGCGTCGTCCCCTCGACGAGAGTCTCCTCGGGAATGACATTCCACGTATTCCCCGCCTCGATATGCGTGACACTCACGAGACCCGCGGAGAACGGATTGAGATTGCGTGCGACAACCGTCTGTACCGACTGCACAAACGCCGCCGTCAGCGGAATCGGATCCACCCCCGCCTCGGGATGTGCGGCGTGTGTCCCCTTGCCGCGAAAACGAAAGACAAAGCGATCCACCGCCGCCATCACCGCCCCCGCCGAGATGCCGACCGTGCCGACCTCAAGGAGCGGCGATGCGTGCAGCCCAAAGATCGCCGTGACATCCTGCAGTGCACCCGCCTCGATGAGTACCTTCGCACCGCCCGGAGCCTCCTCCGCCGGCTGAAAGAAGATCCGCACGCGCCCCGCGAGCTCCGCCTCGCGCTGTTTGAGCAGCAGGGCCGCTCCAAGCACCGAGGAGATGTGAAAATCGTGCCCACAGGCGTGCATACAGCCCGCGTGCTCCGAGCGATACGCCAGATCCGTCTGCTCCTCGATGGGCAGTGCATCGATATCGCTGCGCAGGGCGAGGATGGTATTCCCCGTGCCTACCTCCGCAACAACGCCCGTCTTGAGTGGAAGCTCCAGAATGCGAAGCCCCGCCCGCTCCAAGGAGGCACGAATCCGCTGCGTTGTCTCCACTTCTTCATAGGAGAGCTCAGGATGGCGGTGAAACCATTGAAATTCTTCCGTGATGTAGGCATCTACATTTTCAATGTCTGCCATTTCCCTCTTCCTTTCTAATTCATATATTTTCGATATGCAATATCGGGATTATATCTTGAATATCATCTCTTGTCAACAAAATCTTTTCGTATCATTTTTATAGGTTATAAAATAAAACCATCGTCGAAAATTTTCGTTTAAAAAATATTTCTTGACAGAAATCACATCCATTGTTATAATTCATCTTGTCGTTTGGACATGAGCGGCGTATCAATGGGGTTATAGCTCAGTTGGTTAGAGTGTCTCGTTGACATCGAGGAGGTCACAAGTTCGAATCTTGTTAACCCCACCATTTTGTTACATCTGTCCGCAAATTTGCGGATTTTTTATTCGTTGCTCACTTAGCTCAGTTGGTAGAGCATCTCCGTCACATGGAGGGGGTCGGGGGTTCGAATCCCTCAGTGAGCACCATGTATGTATCTGATGCCGTCCTATGTGGGCGGTTTTTTCGTATATGCAGGAGTATGCCATGAGCAAAGAAAACGCTGCCCAAATTCTCGCCGAGACCAGTCTCGCGCAGGGTATGAACGAGGAGGATGTAGCGGAGCTGCTTGCCTCCAGTGACGTGGCTCTGCGCTCCTACCCGAAGGGCGCAGTCATTTTCCACGACGGGGATCTCCCTCACTCGCTTTACATTCTGCTCGAGGGCGAGGTGCACATCCTCAAGGACACGTACTCGGGACGGCAGATCTTCATCTCGGAGATCGACCGCCCCGGCGATATGTTCGGCGAGGTCTACGAGGTGCTGAAACGCCCATACGATATGTACGTGCGTGCCATGACAAAGGTAAAGCTGCTCGAGGTATCAAGCCACCTCTTCACGCTCGATGTCGGCGAGACACCACGCCGCTCTGCACTGATCGTACAGCGCAACCTCATGAAGATCTTTGCGGGCAAGGCGTATGCAATGCACACAAAGCTGAAAATTCTCGCGAGCGGCACGCTGCGTGAGAAGATTGTCCGCTACCTCTTCCCTCATATTGACGAAAAAGGGCAGATTGCACTTAAGGTAAGTCGTGAGTTCATTGCCGCCTATCTCGCTGTCAGCCGCCCTTCCCTCTCGCGCGAGCTGAGCGCGATGCAGCGCGAGGGCATCATTGAGGCGACGGGGCGCACCATACGGATTTTGGATATGGAACAATTCGAGGAGTATCTATAACCTGCCCCCTCCATTCAAAATATCTTTCCCCCAACACAAAAGCAGAGCTGCCGTACCATTTCGTACAGCAGCTCCGCTTTTTATGTAAATGTTGTAGGAATCAATGTCATCGTGCGCCGCACGTCCCCGTCGAGACGCTGCAGTCTTCGTCGCGGTTTGTGAAGCCCATCTCTTGGATGAGTTCCATATCCTCGGCGATGGTTGTCCCCGATGTCGTGAGCATATTGCCCGTGATGGATGCGGACGCACCCGCGCGAAACGCCGTCGCTCCGTTCTCGGGAAGGAGCTTGCGCCCTGCGCCAAGGCGGATGTTCGCCGTTGGATTGATGAAGCGGAAAATCGCAATTGTTCTGAGGATATCCTCGCCCGAGAGCGGCGCGAGATGTTCGAGCGGCGTGCCCGGAATTGCCATGAGCGAGTTCAGCGGGATGGACTCGATGCCGAGCTCCTGCAGTGCGAACGCCATGTCGAAGCGATCCTCCCACGTCTCCCCCATGCCGATGATGCCGCCTGAGCAGACGCAGAGCCCCTCCGCCTGTGCCGCCTTGATCGTGCGAATGCGGTCGGCGTAGCTGTGCGTCGTGCAGATCTCGGGGAAGTAGCGCTTAGAGGTCTCGATGTTGTGATGATAGCTCGTCACACCTGCCTCGCGCAGCCGACGGAACTGACTGCGCGTGAGCAGCCCGTGCGAGGCACAGAGGTCGATGGAGAGCGTGCGGCGCATCTCCTTGTAGGCGTCCAGTGCCTGCTCAAACTCCGTACCCGAGAGTGCCCCGCCCGACGTAACGATGGAGAAACGGTTCGCACCCGCGTCCTGATTCGCCTTTGCATGCGCAATCAGATCCGTCTGTGCCATAAAGCCATAAGTGTCAACGCCCGTCTTATGTCGCCCTGCCTGTGCACAGTACTTGCAGTCCTCTCCGCATCGCCCGCTGCGTCCGTTGACAATCGTACACAGGTCGATGTGGTTCCCGCAAAAATGCTTTTGGAGGCGGTATGCTCCCTCGCCGAGCTCCTCAACCGGCGTATCCATAAAGATGGAGCGGTCGTCTGCACGGCTGACACGATACCCCGCGATGATCTTCTTCGTCAGTTCGTTGACACGATTTACGCGCATAAAAAAATACCTGCCTTGTCATAGATTATGTTTATGTCATCTATTATAAGGCAGGTTTTTTATTCCGTCAACTAAATATTTAGTTATGGTTTACTTTTTATATGTCAGCAAGCACTCCTGTGAGCAGTGACCGTACACGTTCTTCATGCACACAGACCTCTGCAATGAAATCCGAAAGATAGTCGTAAAAGATTCCCTCGCGCATACAGAGTTCGCGCAGCTCCGTCACAGCATGCTCTGCCGCAATATCGTACTCGATGCGGTGCAGGAGACGTGCCATCGTGCGGCGCGTCTCCTGCGAGAAGAACAGCTTGAGATTCGCCGCAGCCGCCGTACTGCGCGATGCCTGTATGAGCCATGTATGCGTTATGAGGTCGTCGCTGAAGTTTTGAAAGCCTTCCTCTGCCCACGCCTCCCCCTCCGACGGATCGTCGTCGCGCTCCCCCGCAAAGAAGTGGATTTCCTTGTAGAGCGTGTCGTTCAGCAGACGCACAATCTCGGGCTTTGCGTACAGGTGACGGTCGCTGCGCACGCGGAACTCGCCGTCACGCAGAGCCGCAAGCACGCGATGATAGCGGATGTTTGTATAGCAGGTGTAAAGCGTGCCCGTTTCTTTGAGCGCACGGTTCAGAGCCATGAGCGCATCATACGGCTCATAGGCGCACTCAATCGCAAACGCCGAAATGATACGGTCAAACGTCTCCTCTGCAAACGGCAGCGCATCACGCCGCCAATCGAGGACATATGTGTGCACATCGAGCGCTGTGACACGCGCATCTGCCGCGATCTCACGGTAAGGCGTGACGGCATGAATCTCCGCATTCGGGTACATCTCCCGCAGCCGCGCAAGGTGCTCCGAGCCGTCAACGACAAGAATGCGAAGGCGTTCCGCACTCGGTGCAAGGAGTTCAAGCAGCTCCGTCCTCACCGTGCAAAGTCTCCGCGCTCTGCCCAGATGCGTTCGATCGCGTCCGTAACTGCACTGAGGTAGGATGCCCTATCCATCAATGCGGACTTCTCCACCTCTGCACGCAGTGTTGCGCGACTTGCACGCACGGCAGCAATATCCTCCGCCATTCGTACGGCAAGATTCTCATAGGCGCGGGCATCCTCCGCAATCCATGCCGACTTTCCCGCCGCCGTGAGCATCGCTGCGCCGAGACGTGATGCGTGGTGCGTCTCCCCGCGCAGGCTCACAACGGGTACGCCCATGTAGAGCGCCGTTGCTGTCGATGCACCGCCCGTATAGGGGAAGGTGTCGAGCGCGATGTCAATATCCCCATAGTCCCCAAGGTAGTCCCGTTTTCCCGTCCGCACAAAGATGCGCTTCGCGGGCAGTTTCAGCCCCTCGATCATCTCCAGAATCGTCGTCACGCGCAGAGGGCTGTCCACGGCGGCATCCTGCAGGATCAGCTGCGCCTGCGGCAGCTTTTTCAGAATCCGTCCCCAGACCTTGAGGCACTCCTCGTTGATCTTCATAAAGTTCTGAAACACGCCGAAGGTCACAGGTGCATCGGCAGGACGCTCCGCCACCGTGCTCGTCCGCATCGCCGCGTCGGGCATGAAATGGAACGCATACGGCAGACGCAGCAGCTCCTCACTGTAGAACTCCTCCGTGCCCGCAGGAGACAGCACATCGTCCGTCAAAAAGCCGTCCACAAAGGGAACGCCCGTCGTCGCGAACCAGCCGATGCCCGAGAGCTGTACGGGTGCGGGACGGTGCGCGAGCACCATGAGGGTCATGCCGCCATCCGTATGTCCGCCGAGGTCAACGAGTACGTCGATCTCGTCCGCACGGATGCGCTCCGCCTGCTCCTCGATGGAGAGATTCGCGAGTGCATGGTAGTTCACCGCGCCGCGCAGGCTCTCCGTTAATCCATCCGCACGATCGTCAAGCGCATATGCGTAGACATCGTACTGCTCCGTCAGCCCGCGCAGAAGCCCCTCATAGAAGAGTGACGAGGACGAGCTGAGGAAATGCTGCGCGAGAAAGCCGATCCGAAGCCGCTCATGGCGTACATCTGCACGTGGCAGCAGCGGCTCTTCATGGCGGTAGAGTGTCGCGTACATATCGAACTGCGCCTTGAGCTCCTTCGGCGTGAGGTTCGGCACGGCATGGCAGAGGTAGAGATAGTTGGAGAAATGCTGCCGCTGGCTGCGGAGGAATTTATCCTCGGTCGCCGCCTCGAAGTATGCCGCAATCGCGCCCTCCGTATCCGCAAGCGCACGGCAGCACGCGCCCATCATCTCCGAGAAACGCCACTGCTCATCCGCTGGAATCTCCTCGTGTGTACGCAAATAGAGGATCCCCTCGATCGCCTCATAGATATAGCCCTGATGAATGTCCTCGCGGAGGGCGGTGTAGTCGTCCATCCAACTCATTGTACTGTTCTCTCCAATCTAAAATATGCAATCTCGGGCGGGCAGCCGATCCGCAGCGGAAACCAGCTGCCGTTGCCCGTATGCACGTAGCCATGACTGTCTCCGATGCACACCATGCCGCGCGTGTACTTGAACACGGGGAAAAGCGGCTGACCGAGAATACCGAACTGGCTGCCGTGCGTATGCCCCGTCAGCGTCAGCAGAACAGAGCCGTGTGCCGCCGCATCGTCAATCAGCTCGGGATGATGCGCAAGCAGAACGGTCACGGAATCCGCAGGAACATCCGCCATCGCCGCCGCAAAATACGCCTCTTTTTGCGTGTAAAACGCGTCGCCGCGCGCAAACGGGTAGTCCACGCCGGCGATGTAGAGTGCACCGCGCCCTGCGACCCGCGCCGCAGAGTTCAGCACAACGTGCACACGCCCCGCTTCTGCCATGCGGTCAACAATCGGGCGGCCGCCGTGATAGTATTCATGGTTGCCGATGCAGTACCAGATCCCGTCGCGGAAATCTCCGACGTGCGCAGCGAGCACCTCGGCGGCACGCGCATTCAGGCGCTCATCATCGAACACATCGCCCGTCACGGCGAGGAGATCTGCCCCGCCCGCAGCGGTCTCTGCAAGGAGCGCGTCGAAGTCCTCAACGGAGAAAAACATGCCGAGATGCACGTCGCTGATCTGCGCGATCACCATGCCGTCCGCCTCGGGCGGCAGGTTCGGCACAGGGATGGTATAGTCACGGCGCACCGTATGGTTTCGCTCGATAAACGCACCGTAGCTGCTGAGAAGAACACCCGCCGCAGGGTAGAGTGCCGCATTTTTCAGCACACGCCGCCGCGCGGCATCATAGGGCGCATGCTGCACCTTTCGCAGGAAAAATCGTATCAGAACCGCACCTACCACAAGAGCAAGCACAATCATCTGCGCCACGAGCAGCAGGATGATCGGCAGCGTCACGAGCCCCGCCCAGCCGTCCGTCCGGTGCGTGCTGAACAGGAAGAACAGCCCGCCGACACTGCCGATCTCAAAGAGTGCAACGCCGATGCGTGCCGTGCGAAGCCGCCGCTCCTCTGCCAGATAGCGCAGGAAATAGACACTGAACGAGAGCAATGCGAGGACGATGAGCAGGAAAATCACCAAGAAGCCCGGCAAGGATACCTCCTAATCTGTCAAAGTCCCGTAATCATCGAGACAAATGGAATCGTCGCTACCGAGATGACGGTAGAGAGTGCAATGATCTCCGTCATCAGAGGATAGGCGACCTTGTTGTAGAGCAGAGCCACCATTGCCACCATACCGCCCGTCGGCGCGGCAACGATGACGAGACTGCACCCGAGGATATAGGGATTTGTCACGAAGAGTTTCATGATGAACAGAATCGGAATCGGCAGGACAACCGCCTTGAGGAACGTATAGACGAGCAGTTTGTGGTCCGTCAGCATATGGCGCATGTGAATGTCCTTCAGCGATGCGCCGATCATCATCATCGCGAGCGGCGCGGTCATCGCTCCAAGCATCGAGAACGCCTGCATGAGGAGCGGATGCGTCGGAATCTCGCCAAAGTAGATCACGCACGCGATCAGCGACGCGATGATGCCCGGATTCAGCAGCATGCGGAACATCTCGAGACCGCGCCGCTTATGAATGCTAATCGAGGAAACACCGTAGATGAAAAAAAGCAGATTGACCGGGATGAAGAAGAGCGTCATATAGACGACCGCCTGGTCGCCATACACGCCCTGCACGAGCGGTAGTCCCATAAAGAGTGAGTTGTTGAACCAGAACGAAAGGTTAACCGCGCCGCGCAGCCGTCCGCGATAGCGCAGGAGGATCGGGAGCAGAAAGCCGACAGCACACATCATCACGAGGAGAACGGCATAGTCGATATAGGTCTCAATGACCTGCGCCAGATTCATGTGCTCCTCTGCGTGCATCGCCGAGGAGATGATGAGGCAGGGACATGCGATGTTGACAATCAGTGAGGAAAACTGCTCCTGATTGTTCGGAATGATGATCTTGTAGCGGCGTGCGAGCGCCCCCGCAAAGATCATCAAAAAGAATACGATCATCTGACCTAAAATCAGCATTGCATTACCTTCTTTATTTCAGTTCGTAAAATCAGTTATGTTTCTCCGCAAGCAGCGGCTTTAGGAACTGCCCCGTATAGGACGCTGTGACCTCTACGATCTGCTCCGGTGTCCCCTTCGCGACGATGGTTCCCCCACGCACGCCGCCCTCGGGGCCGAGGTCGATCACATAGTCCGCCGCCTTGATGACATCGAGGTTGTGCTCGATGACGACGACCGTATCGCCGCCGTCCACGAGCCGCTGCAGGATGACGAGCAGCTTGTGGATGTCCGCCGCATGCAGTCCCGTCGTCGGCTCATCGAGGATGTAGAGCGTCTTGCCGGTGCTGCGCTTCGACAGCTCGGTCGCGAGCTTCACGCGCTGTGCCTCGCCGCCCGAGAGTGTTGTCGCGGGCTGTCCGAGACGGATGTAGCCAAGCCCCACGTCGCGGATGATTTCGAGTTTGCGTGCGATACGCGGCACATTCTGAAAGAAGTCCACCGCCTCGTCGATCGTCATGTCGAGCACCTCGGCGATGGTCTTGCCCTTGTAGTGCACCTCGAGCGTCTCGCGGTTGTACCGTGCGCCCTTGCAGACCTCGCAGGGAACGTAGACATCGGGAAGGAACTGCATCTCGATCTTGAGGATGCCGTCCCCACGGCACGCCTCGCAGCGTCCGCCCTTCACATTGAAGCTGAACCGCCCCGCCTTATACCCGCGCATCCGCGACTCGCTCACCTGACTGAACAGGTCGCGGATCGCATCGAACACCCCCGTATAGGTCGCTGGATTCGAGCGCGGCGTGCGCCCGATCGGCTGCTGGTCGATGTTGATGACCTTATCAATGTGCTCAAGCCCCTTGATCTTCTTGTGCTTGCCGGGCTTCCCCTTCGCACGGTAGAGCCGTGAGGCGACCCCGCGATAGAGGATCTCGTTGACGAGCGTGGACTTGCCCGAGCCGCTGACGCCCGTGACGAGGGTGAGTGTCCCGAGCGGGAACTTCACGTTGATTTCCTTGAGGTTGTTCTCCGCCGCACCCACCACTTCGAGGACGTTGCCATTGCCCTTGCGCCGCTGTTCGGGCACGGGGATAAATTTTTTCCGTGCAAGATACTGCCCCGTGATGGATGCGGGATTTTTCATAATCTCCGCCGCCGTTCCCTCTGCGACCACCTCGCCGCCATGCTCGCCCGCACCGGGGCCGATGTCGATGATGTGGTCGGCGGCGTGCATCGTGTCCTCGTCGTGCTCCACAACGATCAGCGTATTGCCGAGGTCGCGCAGATGGCGCAGGGTCGCAAGCAGGCGGTTGTTGTCGCGCTGGTGCAGTCCGATGCTCGGCTCGTCGAGGATGTAGAGCACCCCCATCAGTCCCGAGCCGATCTGCGTCGCGAGGCGGATGCGCTGTGCCTCGCCGCCCGAGAGCGTTCCCGCCGCGCGTGAGAGCGTCAGATAGTCCAGCCCCACATCGAGCAGGAAGTTCAGCCGCGCATGGATTTCCTTTAGGATCTCCACGGCGATCTTCGCCTCACGCGGGGAAAAATCCTTCTCCGCCTCTGCGAGGAAGGCATCCGCCTCGCGGATCGTGAGTGCCGTGAGGTCGGCGATGCTCTTGCCGCCAATCGTGACGGCAAGCGTCTCGGGCTTCAGACGCGCGCCGTGGCATGCCGTACACGGGGTCTCCGTCATATAGTCCTCGTAGCTCTCACGCATCTCCTCCGAGTCCGTCTCGCGGTAGCGGCGTGCGAGCGTGGGCAGAACCCCCTCGTAGGGGACGTTGTACTCCTTTTCCTCGCCAAACATATTCGTGTACTGAAAGGAGACCTCCTCGTCCGAACCGTAGAGCAGCGTCTTTTGCATCTTCTTGTCCATGCGGTTCCACTGCGTATGCTCGTCGTAGTCATGCGCGCGCAGCAGTGCCGTAATCGCACGCATCCCGTACGAGTTCGGATTTTTGGACAGGGGCGCAAAAACACCGTCCGCCACGCTGAGTGTCGGGTCGGGTACAACAAGCTCCTCATCGAACTCCTTGTGACTGCCGAGCCCCGTACAGACAGGACACGCGCCGAACGGGCTGTTGAACGAGAACATGCGCGGCGCAATCTCGGGGAGCGAGATGCCGCAGTCCACACAGGCGAAATTCTCGCTGAACATGAGGAGCTCCCCGTCCACTACCTGCACGTAGACCACGCCGCCGCCCGCACGCAGAGCCGTCTCAAGCGAGTCCGTCAGACGGCTCTCCATGCCCGCACGCACGACGAGACGGTCAACGACGATCTCGATCGTGTGCTTCTTCTGCTTTTCGAGTGCGATTTCCTCACCAAGATCGCGCAGTTCCCCGTCGATGCGGACGCGCACATAGCCGTCGCGGCGGATCTGGTCGAGGATCTTGCGGTGCTCGCCCTTTTTCCCGCGCACAAGCTGGGCCATGATGAGCAGCTTCGTCCCCTCGGGCTGCGTCAGAATCGCATCCACCATCTGATCGACACTCTGCTGCGTGATGGGCTTGCCGCAACTCGGACAGTGCGGACGGCCTGCACGCGCATAGAGCAGGCGCAGATAGTCATAGACCTCCGTCACCGTACCCACCGTCGAACGCGGATTGTGGCTTGTCGTCTTCTGGTCAATCGAGATCGCGGGCGACAGCCCCTCGATGTTGTCCACATCGGGCTTGTCCATCTGCCCAAGGAACTGCCGCGCATATGCGGACAGCGACTCCACATAGCGCCGCTGCCCCTCGGCGTAGATCGTGTCAAAGGCAAGCGAGGATTTCCCCGAGCCCGAGAGGCCCGTCACGACAACGAGCTTGTCGCGCGGAATCTCCACGTTGATATTCTTTAGGTTGTGGGCGCGTGCGCCCTCGATTTTGATACTTTCGTTCATTTTCCCCTGTATTTCCTCTATTTTTTCTTCTTCGGCAGTTCACCTTCGAGTTCGACGATCATATCGCGCAGCTCCGCTGCACGCTCGAATTCGAGGGCACGCGATGCCTGCTGCATTTCGCGCAGGAGGCTCTTGACGAGATTCTCGCGCTCCTTCTTGCCGAGCTTTTTCTTCGCCTTGCCGTCCTTTTTGCCATAGGGCGCTCTGTCCTCGGCGGCGACGAGTGTCATCTCGATGAGCGGGACGATGGGCTTTTCAATGGTCTTCGGCGTGATGCCGTGCGCCGCGTTGTATTCGTTCTGGATCGTGCGGCGGCGTTCCGTCTCGTCGATGGCACGCTGCATCGACCCCGTGATGACATCGCCGTACATGATGACGTGTCCGCCCGCGTTGCGTGCGGCGCGGCCGATGGTCTGGATGAGTGCCGTGTCCGAGCGCAGGAAGCCCTCCTTGTCTGCATCAAGAATAGCGATGAGCGACACTTCGGGCATATCAAGGCCCTCGCGCAGGAGGTTGATGCCGACGAGCACGTCGAACTCGCCCGCTCTCAGGTCGTGGATGATCTCCGCACGCTCGATGGTCGCGATGTCCGAGTGGAGATAGCGCACCTTGACCCCCGCCTCGCGCAGGTACTCGGTGAGATTCTCCGCCATGCGCTTCGTAAGCGTCGTGACAAGGACACACTCATTACGCTCAATCCGCACGCGGATCTCCGAGAGCAGATCGTCGATCTGTCCGTCGAGCGGCCGCACCTCCACCACGGGGTCGAGCAGTCCCGTCGGACGGATGATCTGCTGAGCCACCTGCTGTGCCTGCTGCATTTCGTATTTCCCCGGCGTTGCGGAGACGTAGACGATCTGGTTGACACGCGCGGCGAACTCCTCAAACGTGAGCGGACGGTTGTCGAATGCGGACGGCAGTCGAAAGCCGTTGTCCACAAGCGAGACTTTGCGGCTGCGGTCGCCGCCGTACATGGCATGAATCTGCGGCAAAGTCACATGGGACTCATCGATCATGATGAGGAAGTCCTCGGGGAAGTAATCGAGGAGTGTATACGGCGTGTCCCCTGCGTTTCTGTGTGTAAGGTGACGCGAGTAGTTCTCGATGCCGGAGCAGTAGCCCATCTCCTCCATCATCTCAAGGTCGTAGTTCGTGCGCTGCTCAAGCCGCTGCGCCTCGAGGAGTTTGCCCGCACCCTTCAGCTCGTCCAACCGCTCCGCCAGCTCCGTGCGGATGTCCGCCATCGCTATTTTCATATCCTCATCGTCCGTGACGTAGTGGGACGCAGGAAAGACCATCGAATGAAGCCGTTCGCCGTATACCTCGCCCGTCATGGCATCGAACTCAATGATGCGCTCCACCTCGTCGCCGAACATCTCGATGCGCACGCCGCGGTTGTTGTACCCCGCAGGGAAGATCTCGACCACATCGCCGCGCACGCGAAAACGTCCGCGCTCGAATGCGATGTCGTTGCGTTCGTAGCGGATGGCGACAAGCTTTTGCAAAATCGCCTCGCGCGGGATCGTCTGTCCCTTGTGCACGGAGAGCACCATCTCATGATAGCTCTCGGGCGAGCCGAGACCGTAGATGCAGGACACGCTCGCGACGATAATCACGTCGCGCCGCTCGAACAGTGAACAGGTCGCGGAATGGCGCAGTTCATCGATCTCATCGTTGATGGATGCGTCCTTCTCGATGTAGGTGTCCGTCTGCGCGATGTAGGCTTCGGGCTGATAGTAGTCGTAGTAGCTGACAAAGTAGCCGACGTAGTTGTCTGGAAAGAAGGACTTGAACTCGCTTGCGAGCTGTGCTGCGAGCGTCTTGTTATGTGCAATGACGAGCGTCGGACGCTGCACGCGTTCGATGACCTTTGCCATCGTATAGGTCTTGCCCGTGCCCGTCGCACCGAGGAGAACCTGCGCCGCCATCCCGTTCTCAATGCCGCCCGCGATATCTGCAATCGCCTGCGGCTGGTCGCCCATCGGCGCGAACGGCGCGACGACCTTGAACGGAATCTCCTTCTCGAAGATCGTCGTATTGAGTTTTGGAACCATCGCCATAGACTGTCCTCCTCTGCGTCAAAGTCATTCCCGTATTATAGCGCATTCAGCGGGCGATGGAAATAGCCGCACATAAAAAAGCACCCAGCCGGGTGCTTTTATTACTATGATTAAGGAATTTCGATGCCATTTTCCTCTGCCATCTTGCAAATAACGGACTCCGGCAGCTCTGCCATCTGCGCCACTGTTGCGACTGGCGTTCCGACGCGCAGCATATTCATAGCCATATGTGCAATGCCAAGCTGTCGCCCCTGACTGACGCCCCTCTTCCACGAGCCTTCCATGTCACTCACATAATCATGCTCGAACTTCTCACGCTGTTCATACTTACGACGCTGTCCTGCGTCACGCATAAACGCCTCAATCCTGTCCCATGCCGTATCAATTGCCGCCTCGCTCATAGCTATCGCCTCCATTTCCTCGTCACTCAGTTTATTTCCAATAAACGCCATCCACTTATCGAGCGTCCGCATACTGCGAATGTCCTGTCGTGTCACTTTCGGCAGCTCCAAAAAGTGTATCTCAATGTCCTCCGTTAGGCGATGTTTTCCCGTTTCGTCATAGAGACCATACATATGATGAAAACCTGAAAGAGGCAGGTATTCATAACCGAGTAGATTGATTGCAACCGTTCGCCGTAAGTTATTGTAGTTTTCACCACGCCAAAGCGTGCTCTGATAGAGCTTCGCCCAATAATACAGACTGCGCTGCCCCATATTGTGGCGATTCTGTACCTGCACCTCAATGTTGATTTGTGTTTCATCATTCGTCATGCAGAGCAGGTCAAGGGTTGAGCCTTTTCCAGTCTCCTCCTCCGGATCAATCTCACGATCCGCAAAGCGCAGGTCGATCAAAGCTCGGGCCCCCTCAAGCCCAAGAACCGCATTGATAAAAGATAGCGTAATCGCCTTGTTTTCTTTACGCCCAAAGATAAACTTAAACAGAAGATCATTCAATGCGTTAAAATCTCTCGTACGCATGGTGAAATTCCTTTCTGCAGTTTTTGTTTTCTTCTATTATAAAAAATTTGCTTTCTTCGGTCAAATAAAAAGCACCCCGCAGGGTGCTTTTTTCATATGATTAAAGTTTGCTGACATCCGCCGCCGTCATGATCTCAACGACAGTGATGTCCTTGACCGTATTGAGATCAATAAAGCCGCCATCCGCGAGCTGCACAACAGGCATTGCCGTCACGCGCGACTCGTCAATGTAGACAATGCGTCCTGCCGTTCCGTCCGAGAGGCGCAGCCAGCAGCCGTTCAGCGCAGCGTTGAGCTTGCGCATGAAGAGCACGGCATACTCGGAGTCGAGCTTCCCATCCAGAACATCTGCATAGAGAATCTTGAACACCTCGAATGGCGAGCGCTTCTCTGCATACGTGCGGCTGGACGCCATCGCGTCATAGCTGTCGAGCACGGCGAGCACCTTGCCAAACGTCGAGATCTGATCGCCTTCGAGCCCCGAGGGATAGCCCGAGCCATCGTTGCGCTCGTGATGCTGAATCACACCGTTCATGAGATCGGCACGCCCCGAAAGATCGCTGCCCTCAAGGAGTTTGAAGCTGTCGACCACATGATTCTTGAGGATGTCGAACTCCTCCTCCGTGAGCCGCCCCTTCTTCTCGAGCAGATCCTTTTCGATGAACTGCTTGCCGATGTCGAGGAAGAGCCCCGCAAGCACGAGGTTCTGTCGGTCGATGCCGTTCAGCCCCATCCACTTCGCCATGAGGCCGCTGAGGATCGCGAGATGGACGCAGTGATGGAGGTTGTAGTCCCCATCCTGATTCATGCTGTAGATCATGGAAACCGCCGTCGCGCCTTCCTTGTAGAGATCGCGCAGACGGCCGTTCGCCATGACCGGCTGCAGGATATCCATGTTGAGCTTGCCGGTGAGCGCAGCCTGCTGAAAGAGTTTTTCCATCTCGCCATATACGTAGCGATAGTCCTCAGCATATTTTTCATCCAGCTTTACATCCCGTTCAGGAGCTACATATCCTTCAGAGCCCTCCGATTCTTTCGCGGCCTTCGCGGCCTTCTCCCTCTGTACGGCAGCGAGGATACTGTCCTCATCAACGTAGACGGATGCGACCTCCTTCTCCTTGAGCAGGTCGATCGTCTCACGGTCCAGAACCGTACCGCCCTCGACAAGGACGATATCGGTCTCCCCGTCGTAAACCGTACGCCCGATGAGCATCTCCGGCAGCAGACTCCGAACAGCAAACGCTTTTAACATGATGTTTTTCTCTCCCTTTTCTTCCTTGAACAGAGTATCCTAAATTATCCCTTGACAACAATATTGACCAGCTTGCCGGGCACACAGATAACCTTTACGATTGTTTTACCCGCTGTAAGCTCCTTCGCTCGGGGCAGCTCGGTAACAAGCTGCTCCATCGCTTCTTTGTCCAGATCAGCGGCGATCTTTACGCGGTCGCGCACCTTCCCATTGATCTGCAGCACCACCTCGATCTCATCCTGCGTGAGCGCGGACGTGTCATATGTGGGCCACTTCTGTGCATGTACACTCCCCGTAAAGAGCCGCGTCCAGAGCTCCTCCGTGATGTGCGGCGCAAACGGCGCGAGCATGCGCAGGAGCGCACTCCCTGTCTCGCGCGCAAGCACAGGGCTGAGCTGCTTGTCCTGAAATGCATAGAACGCATTGACAAGCTCCATAATGGCGGAGATCGCCGTATTGAACATAAAGCGGTCGCGCACGTCCTCCGTGACCTTCTTGATGGTCGTGTGCAGGACGCGGCGCAGCTCCGTCTCCTCCGCCGTGAGCGTTGCGGAATCGCAAGTCTCCGTAGCGCTCTTGATCGCATCCTCGAACTGGAGCAGGATGCGCCAGACGCGGTTCAGGAAGCGGAATGCGCCCTCAACCCCCTGATCGCTCCAGTCCAGATCGCGCTCCACGGGTGCGGCGAAGAGGATGAAGAGGCGCGCTGTATCCGCACCGTACTTCTCGATGATCTCCTCGGGCGAGACAACGTTGCCGAGTGACTTCGACATCTTCGCGCCGTCCTTGATGACCATGCCCTGCGTGAGCAGGTTCGTGAACGGCTCGTCGAAGTCCAGCATCCCCGCATCACGCAGCACCTTCGTGAAGAAGCGCGCATAGAGCAGATGCAAAATCGCATGCTCGATGCCGCCGATGTACTGATCGACGGGCGCCCAGTAGTTCACCTTGTCCCGATCAAAGGGGCGCTCGGTATTGTGCGGGTCTGCATATCGATAGTAGTACCACGAGGAGCAGATAAAGGTGTCCATCGTGTCCGTCTCGCGCGTTGCCGCGCCGCCGCATTTCGGACATTTGCAGTGAAGGAACTGCTCGCTCGAAGAGAGCGGCGACACCGCCCCCTGGGCAAACGACACATCCTCGGGCAGGCGCACGGGGAGCTCCTCCGCGGGGACAAGCACCTCGCCGCACGTCGCGCAGTTGATGATGGGGATGGGTGCCCCCCAGTAGCGCTGACGCGAGATCAGCCAGTCGCGCAGACGGTAGTTGACGCGGCGCTTGCCGAAGCCCTGCGCCTCCGCCTCATCGATGATCGCGCCCATCGCCGCGTGCATCTCCATCCCCGTGAACTTGCCGGAGTTGATCAGGAAGCCTTCCTTCTCAACGTATGCCGCCGTCATATCCTCGAGCCGCAGCTCGCCCTCGGGCGGGCGAATGGTAAGGATCTTGCGGATGCCATACTTCGTCGCAAACATCCAGTCGCGCTGATCCTCGGACGGCACCGCCATGACCGCACCCGTACCGTACTCAAAGAGGACGTAATTCGTGATCCAGATCTCGACCTTCTCCCCGTTGAACGGGTTCGTGCAGTAAAGACCTGTGAAGATGCCCTCCTTCTCCGACTCGCTCGAGGAACGCTCGATGTCGGACTGCTTCTTCACACGCGTGCAGAATGCGCGGATCTCGTCCGCCTTGTCGCTGATCGTGCAGATCTGCTCCACAAGCGGATGCTCGGGGGCAAGTGCGAGAAACGTAATGCCGAACACCGTATCGGGACGCGTCGTGTAGACAGGGATCTCCGTCTTGAGCGCGGGTGCGGGCAGACGGAACTCAAGCCCCTCACTGCGGCCGATCCAGTTCTCCTGCATCGTCTTGACGCGTTCGGGCCAGCCCGGCAGTTTCGCGAGATCCGCAAGGAGTTCATCGGCATAGTCCGTGATCTTAAAGAACCACTGCGCAAGGTTCTTCTTGTGTACCTCGGACTTGCAGCGCCAGCATTTGCCATCCTCGACCTGCTCATTCGCGAGCACGGTACCGCAAGTATCGCACCAGTTGACCGATGCCGCCTTCTTATAGGCCAGTCCCTTTTTGTAAAAGAGCTCGAACAGCCACTGCGTCCAGCGGTAGTAGTCCTCACGGCACGTGATGACCTCGCGCTGCCAGTCGTAGGCGAGCCCGAGCGTCCTCTGCTGGCGCTCCATGTTCTCAATGTTCGCATACGTCCACTTCGCGGGATGCACCTTGTTCTGGATCGCCGCATTTTCTGCGGGCATGCCAAAGGAATCGAATCCCATCGGGTGCAGGACATTGTAGCCTTCCATCGTCCGAAAACGTGCGACTACATCTCCGATCGAGTAGTTGCGGACATGGCCCATGTGGAGTTTTCCTGACGGATAGGGGAACATCTCAAGCACGTAGTACTTCGGCTTCTCGCTGTCCATCTCCGTATGGCAGCTGTGCTCCGTCTCCCAGCGCTTCTGCCATCTCGCTTCAATCTCCTGCGGGCAATACCTCTCCACTATACTCTTGCTCCTCCCAGTATCCAACACTCTTATCGTGGCTCTGCCATCAAATATTTTTCTTTATAATAGTCTGGCCACATTATACATGAAATTCTATGAACGCGTCAATCATTATTCATATTTCCTGCGCATAATTAGGAACGGTTCCTAATATAACCTACATGTCTAGATGTTATGAAGGATTTGCTTGGACATGACAAAGGTGCGGCTCCTGTACCGCACCTTTGGATGAAATCGCCGATACGCTCAGCCACAATCTGACCGATTTCATGATATCAGCATTTTTCAAGTCATCGTATGGAATGGAGCACCTCGTCGAGTTCGTCGAAGCGATGGCTCAGCCGTTTGCTCAGTTCTGCAACGCGGTCGATGGATGCCGTCGAGCGGCGGATTGCGCTGAGGCCATCGTCTAAATTCTTCTTCAGATCATGAATCCGATCATCAAATCCATGCTCGAAGTTCTCCACCTGATCCTCGAACGCCTGATTGGTCGCCAGCATCTGATCGATCTCCTGCACATCGCGCAGCAATGCGCTGATCGCCTCATCGGATGCCTCGAGGCGCTCACGCGTGTTCTCGGAGAGCTTGCGCACCTCGCCCGCAACGACAGCAAATCCGCGCCCCATCTCGCCCGCACGCGCCGCCTCGATCGCAGCGTTGAGCGCGAGGAGGTTGATCTGCGCCGAGATCTCCGTGATCATGTTCATGACCTGCTCGATCTTCTTCGTGCTCTCCGTGAGCCGTTCGAGCTTCGGCGTGATCTCCGCATTCCGTCCGAGCAGTTCCTTCGTCATATCGCCCTGTCCGCCGAGGCCGCCGCTCAGCTTGTCGATCAGCGCAGAAACACTCTCGGCGCTCTCGCCAATCTGCGCCATCGTCTTGGCCATCCCCGTCATCTCGCTGCGGTAGACATGGAACTCACCCATGATGCCGTCCTTGAGTTTATCAATGATCTGCAAACGCGCAATGTCGTGCTCAAGGAAGGATTTCTGACAGAGCGCATAGACCGAGGGGAAGCGGTCCATATAGCCATCATAGAACGAGCCGCCGGAAATCTGGTAGAAGAAGATTGCCGTCAGGGTCTCGTTGATGTGCATCCCCGCAATCTCGCCGAGTGCCGAGTATCCTGCGACGGATATGCCGTCAAAGAGATCGGCCCCCGCGAGCTCCCCCGCAAAGGTCAGGCGGCGCAGGATGCAGTCGTTCATGACGACACCGATCGGCGCCGGCTTCCCCTTCGCAAAGCCGGCGTAGTCCGACTTCAGCGTCTCGATGAAGTGTGCGCGGCGCATGAGAAAGAGCTCCTCGCCCGCCGTTATATCACAGAAAAAGTGCATCCGTTTCGCAGCTTCGTCGATGCGCTGCAGAGAGCGGATATAGAACTGGTTGCCGATGTGCGTGGCAAAGGTATAGTCCGCCAGCGCATCCGTAAGCGCTGCGATATCCGATACGTGCAGGTAGTCCATCAGAACATCTGTGAGAGGGACAGGACGTCCCTGTGCATTCGCAACGGTATCCACCGTGCGGAACGTCGCATCCGAGCCGATGACCGTCCACTTCTCGCCCGTCTCCTCCGCCGCCTGCGTCTTAAAGACGGAATAGCGGTAATCATCGGCAAGCTTCACAACGAGGACAACGACATGGTTCTCAAGAACCTGAGAGCCATTGTAGATGTAGGTGTGTGAGAAGTCGAGCGCACCGCCCGCACTGCCGCCGATGTACGGGCAGGGCAGGCTCTCTGCGTCATAGAGTGCCCGCAGCACAAAGGACTCGCACGCGCTCACGCCGTCCACATAGACGAACGCAAAGGTATCATCGAAGCGCACGGGGAACGGAATCCGCTCGGCACGTACATCAGCGGTGATCTTCGCCACACGCTCGGCGGGGGTGAGCGTCACCTCACCGCGCTTCATGTCTTCGTTGTGCAGCGGCAGTGTCATCATGTATGTCTGGGCGATCATACGCTTGCTGAACACCTGCAGGAGAACCTTTGCGCGTCCGTCTTTCGCCTCCATGTAGTAGGAGTGCGCCCCCGCCGTACGCGTCAGCTCACCGCAGGTCGTCATGAGCAGGAACTTCACATCCGGGGGAGAGACGGACTGCACGGCACGTGCAACATCATCCATCGAGAGATCTGCCGAGACAAAGCCGAGGACGACAGCGGGACCGCCCGGCACGTCGTAGAGTTCGCGCAGACGTTCTGCCGTCAGCTCGCTGCGCGAGAGATAGGCAGACTTCATGTCTGCCCCCCCTACACTGCCGAGATTTGCGAACGGTGCGTGCGTCTTTGCATGCTCCTCACGCTGCGGCACCTCTGCCGCGAGGGGCTTCGCCTTGATCCGATCCGCGAGCGAGACCTCTTCTTTTTTCTTATTCCCAAACAGCCCAAACATATGTATTCCTCCCTATCCGAAACGGCTCTTTAATGCAATTATAACACGCATTTATCCACGCCGCAAGAATCTATAGAGAATCATTGGAACAACGAGCATCGGAATGCCGAGATAGAGCGCGGACCGCAGTTCCGGCGTGAAGATCATGAATGCAAGACAGAGCACCTGTGCCCAGATCCCAAAGAGCGTCACGTAGGGAAAGAGCGGCATACGATAGCGCAGCAGGGACACCGTTCCATCCGCCTCGCACTTGCGCCGGCGGCGGTACTGGCTCCAGCAGATCGAGATCCACGCCATTGCCCCCGAGAAACCCGAGAGTGCAAGCAGATAGGTGTAAAGCGCGGCATTCGGATTGACCGCATAGATCGCGATGACACCCCAGCAAAACATAATGGACGCATAGATTGCCCGCGACGGAACCCCTTGTTTACTCAGCCCCTCAAGTACACGCGGTGCCATGCCCATCACGGCAAGCGCGTGCACCGTACGCGCGGCTCCGTAAAGTCCCGAATTTGAGCAGGAGATCGCTGCCGTCAGCACAACGAAAGAGAAGAGCGCCCCGAGGCGTGAAAAGCCATGCTCCGTGAGTGCCGCTGCAAACGCGCTCTCGGAGAGTGTGGCATGATCCCACGGCAGGATCGAGATGAGCAGTGTGATGGGTACGATGTAGAGTGCGATGATCCGCCACGTCACGTTGCGCACCGCCGTCGGAATGCTGCGGGCAGGATCGGCAGTCTCCCCTGCCGCAAGCCCGATGATCTCCGTTCCTTGAAAGTTGACCAAGATAATGACCATCGTGAGCGCAATGCTCGCGTAGCCATGCGGCGCAAAGCCGCCGCTGCCGAGAAGAATACGCGAACCGATATAGCCCTCTCCGCCGATCACTCCGAGGCAGATGAGGAGGGCGACCGCACTGAACGCGACGAGCGCTGTCACCTTGATGAGCGAGAGCCAGAACTCACTCTCACCGAATTTATCGACACGAAACAGATTGAGGATGGTGACGATGCCGCCGAAGAACACCGCCCACCAGACCGTCCCGATCTCGGGGAAGAAGCCGTTCATAATGATGCCGGCGGCAATCATCTCCGAGGGCACATAGGAGACCCATGTCACCCAGTAGGACCAACCGACACCGCACGCCCACGTTGCGGAGATATTCTCGCGTGCATAGACGACAAAGGAGCCGGAGAGCGGTTTTTCGACCGCAAGCTCGGCGAGACAGAGCATGACCGCGAGGACGATCAGCCCCCCGAGAAGATAGGAAATCATGGCGGCGGGGCCCGCCTGTTCGAGCACATAGCCCGTCCCGAGGAAGTATCCGCTCCCGATGACACCGCCGAGAGAGATGAACTGAAGATGTCTGTGCTTCAGCTTTCGTTTCATTGTCGATTCGCCCATGGGCCTCTTAACACGACCTTTCTGCCCGATTTGATTCCGCATAAAAATGCGCTCTCATCATACTACAAGAGCGCATGAATTACTACGATTTATTTGACAAAGTTACAAATTTTTATTATCATCGTACCAAGCATATAAAGGAGGAGCTATCATTATGAAATTCAGAGCCTTGCTGCTCGCCCTCGCACTCGTCACCACAGCCTCGGCAACTGCTGCTGCGGCCGTCACCGAGCATCGCGAGTCAACGACGAATCTCTCCATCGCCTACCCCGTACTCAGTGCGGAGAACGGTGTCGTCGCAGATCCCATCAACGCCGATATCGCAGCGCTCGCTGCAGGTGTTCGTACGGCATACGAGAGCGGTGCATTCTATCGCGGCGAGCTCGGCTACCGCGTACACCTCGACGACGAGAACTTCCTCTCCGTGACGTTCACGGATCTGCGCTACGATCTGCGTGCGAACCAACCGACACGCCGCGACTACGGCTATGTGTACTACAAGAAGACCGGGCAGCGCCTGCCGCTGGCGTTCTTCGTCCACGTCACGCCGTCCGATCTCGACGGCGAGGCGGTCAGCGGTCACCTCTACAACGAACAGGGACGCAACACCCCCATCCAGCCGGAGAAGACCGTTCATGAAGTGCCGGCAAATTACTTCCTCGGCGGCCGCGGCTACGTCTGCCCCATCTTTCAGGCAGGCGAACTGACGGCAAGCACGGGACCGACCTACATACTGCTTGACGCAAGCATCGTCGATTACTTCAATCGCAAGAACAAATGACAGCGGAGCGTGCCTACACGACCATCACAGGGGAGATACCGGAGGGCGGTGTCTCCCCTGTTTCGTATGAGATTCAGCGCTCACGCTTCCTCGCCTACGCCATTCATGCAGAGTGTGAGGAGGATGTACGCACATGGCTGCAGTCCATAAAAAAGGAACATTACGAGGCGCGTCATATCCCCTATGCAATGGTACTCGGGGCGTGTGCGGACCGCCAGCGTTCGAGCGATGACGGCGAGCCGGGCGGCACAGCGGGCAGCCCCATCCTCGAGGCAATCAAGACACGCGGCGTGACGAATACAGCCGTCGCTGTTGTCCGTTACTTCGGCGGCATCAAGCTCGGTGCGGGCGGACTCATTCGCGCCTATGCACACGCGGCAGGGCTGGGGCTCGACGCAGCGGCAAAGGTACGCATAATGCCGCTGCGTACGATGTACGTGCAGATCGACTATGACCTCCTCGCCGCTGTCGAGCGATATGTCCGTGAGGCAAATGTGCAGACGGGAGGCACGGACTATGCGGATGCCGTCATGCTCACGCTCCTTGTGCCGACGGGTGATATCGAACTCCATCAGCGCGCACTGACCGATCTCACGGCCGGACGCGCACGGTACCGATTGGGGGATCGAACATATGCCGCCGTCCCCCTTGCATAGAAAAAGCGCCCTGTACGGGCGCTTCTTCTATTCGATATTGCAGATCTCCTTGCCGCAGTTCTCGCAGTGGATCTCCCCCTTCAGAAAGTCAATGTTCTTGATGAGGATGAGATGCCCGCGCATCTCGATCACGCCGCGCTTTTTGAGATCGGCAAGCATGCGGTTGAGGCTCTCGCGTGCCGACGCAGAGTAGTTTGCAAGCTCCTGGTTCGTCAGAGGAACAGAGATCAGGATCCCCTCCTCCGTCTCCATCCCGTAGCTGTTTGCGAGGCGGATGAGCGTCGAGTAGAGCGCCCCCTTCTTCCCGTAGAGCACGAGATCGCGGAACTTCAAATGCTGCTTGCGCATATGCATGCCGAGGAGCTTGAGGAGCGCAATGGACAGATGCGGATGTTTCTCCAAGTACGCCTGCAGGACGGGAAACTCAATCGCGTAGACCTCGGCGGCACTGCGTGCAAGCGCACTGAAAATGTACGTCGGCTCCTCCTCGTAGAGCGGCAGCTCCCCGATGAGACTCCCGCGCGTCGCGAGCCGCAGGGAAAGTACGCGCCCCGAAGCTCCGTATTTTACAATAAAGATATGCCCCGAACGCACAATATAGAAATAGCGCGCCGGTGCCCCCTCACGAAAGAGATACGCGCCGTCGTGCAGCGAGATGATCTTGCCTGGGATTGATACCATCTCCTTGATGAGAGCTTCCTGGTCCACTATATACCACCTCTGTTCTCCACAGTATATTTTCATTATTTTTAATCCTACACGAAAACACTTAGAGATTAATGTGACATCGGTCACAGCCAAAGGTAAATTTTTTCACTATAATACATACATATAAAAAAACTATCATTACAAGATGGGGAGAGATGCAAATTGGCAAGTCAGGATACGCTCGCTGTACTCGGCGAGAATCCATCACGTCGTGATATTCTCACGCACTGGGATCCGGAGAACGAGACGTTCTGGAAAAAATATGGCGAACGCATCGCCAAGCAGAACCTCTACACCTCGACGTGGGCGCTGACCTTGGCCTTCGTGGCTTGGACGATGTGGGCGACCATCGCCGCCCAGCTCAACCAGATCGGATTCCACTTCACGGACAATGAGATCTTCACGCTTGCAGCGCTGCCGGGCCTCGTCGGTGCGACGGGACGACTGATCTACACCTACCTCCCCGCCATCCTCGGCGGGCGCAACTGGACGTTCATCTCGACCGCCCTGCTCCTCATCCCGCTGATCGGTCTCGGGAACGCCCTCACCGACACCTCGACGACCTATGACACCTTCGTCATTCTTGTCGCAGGCATCGGCATTGCCGGCGCAAACTTCTCATCCTCGATGGCAAACATCGGCTTCTTTTTCCCGAAGTCGCAGAAGGGACTTGCACTCGGCATCAACGCCGGCATCGGCAATCTCGGCGTATCCCTCATCTATTTGACTGCACCCATGCTCCTCGGTGCGAGCTTCGGCGGGCTCTTCGGCGACCCGCTCATCAATGCGGCGGGCAAGGAGGTCTACATCCAGAACGTCTGCTACTTCTGGGCGATTCCGACAGCGCTGACCCTCGTTCTCGTCTGGATGTTCATGGACAACCTGCCCATCCCGAAGCAGAGCCCGCACAGCATGATGTCGATCTTCGGCAACAAGCACACATGGCTGATCACCGTCATCTACACCTGCGGCTTCGGCTCATTCATCGGCTACTCCGCAGCACTTGCGCTCCTCGTCAACCGCGAGTTCCCCGAGGTCTCCTTCGCCTATGCGGCCTTCCTCGGCCCGTTCATCGGAGCGGGCGTGCGCCCCATCGGCGGCTGGGTCTCGGACAAGGTCAACAGCGGATCGAAGGTCACGTTCTACTCGCTGCTCCTCATGCTCGTTGCATGCATTGTCACCGTCATGGGCATTCAGGCGCACAACTTTGCGCTCTTCTTCGGCGCATTCCTCGTGCTCTTTTTCTCAACCGGATTTATCAACGCCGCGTCCTTCCGCATGATCCCATTTGTCTTTGACAGTCCCGTCCACGCCTCACTCGTCACGGGCTTCACGGCGGCGATCGCAGCGTACGGTGCGTTCTTCATCCCGAAGCTCTTCGGTCTGTCGTACGCAACACAGGGCAGCGTCATCCCCGCTTTCTACTTCCTCATCGGCTTCACCGTGCTGACCATCGTCATCACATGGTTCTTTTACGCACGCAAGGGCTCTGGCATCAAGTGCTGAGGAAATTTTCACAAGACCGCCGTACGGCGGTCTTTTTTATTGAAAAACGATGGATAACAGAGCAGCTGTCTTTCCCGTTCCCCCATCCTATGCTATAATGAGAAAAATTTTAGAGAAAATGAAAGGCAGCTCGTGATTTCCCATGGAAAATGACCTCATACAAAATGCGGCAAAGGACAGCAACAAAATGCTGAACCGCAAGATGAAGATCCTGCTCGACATCGGGCAGACCCTGATGGAGAACGGCGCAGACTGTGCACGTATCGTGCGCGACATGACACGTGCCGCAGTTCATCTGTGTATCCCCACGGCACAGATCCAGTCACACGTCACCTACACGACGCTCATGCTCTGCGTCAGCGACGGCGAACGCTCCTTCACACAGTTTCGCAAATGCATGAAGCACGGCGTCAACCTCGCCGTCATTGCCGCCGTCAGCAAGCTCACATGGCGCATCCTGCGCGGCAACACCCCCATACAGTCCATCGAGAACGCCATCGCACGCATTCGGCAGCGCCCGCTCTGCTATCCGGACTGGGTGATCGCCCTCGGTGCTGCCGTCGGCTCGGGCGGCTCATGCAAGCTCTTCGGCGGCAGCTGGTTCGAGGCACTCATCGCCACCATCGCCGCACTTGCAGGCTTCATCGCACACCGAACGAGCACACGTTACGCCTTCAATCCCTATGCCTGCGCCATGATTACCGGCTTTGTCGCCACACTCTGCGCATGGGCGATCCCGATGGCGCTCGGACTTGGCACCATGTGGTACGCGCTCGTCGCGTGTACCATCTTTCTCATGCCCGGCTTCCCGTCTGTCAATGCAGCAAGCGACATGCTCAATCGCTTCACCACATCGGGCATGACGCGCGGGATGGATACCATGCTCATCATCGGCGGCATGACCTTCGGCATCGCCTTTGCCATCCTCGTGGCAGGCGTGCACAATATCTCCGACGTACACATCCAGCCGTCGGATACCTACCTCAATCAGGCGATTGCAGCAGCACTTGCGGCAGGCGGCTTCTCCATCATGTTCAACACACCGAAAAAGCTGCTTGCCATCGTCGCTGTCGAGGGCATCATCACCATGCTCATCCGCAACGTTCTCATGCTTGAGTTCGGCCTTCCGCAGTCCATCGGCTCCTTTGCTGCCGCTGCTGTCGTCGGCATCGCCGCCCTCAAGGTCATCCACATCGTCCACACGCCGAATACCCTGCTCATCATCCCGCCCGTCATCCCACTCGTCCCCTGTGTGCTCCTCTATCGGCTCCTCTTTGCCGTCCTGCACATCCAGACCATCTCCGTCGAGGAGCTCTTGGAGGCTCTCCGCTTCGGCGTCAACGGCATCACCATCATCCTCGCCATTGTCGTCGGTGTCTCCATCCCGAACATTTTTATTCAGAAACGCATCGAGGCACAGCAGCAGCGCGAGATTGATGCCATCATCGCACGACGCGCAGCGGAAGAGCAACGCATATAAACAGAAACCCATCTGACATTTTCGTGCAGATGGGTTTTTCTTTCCTCCAAATCGGTATAGGGCATGCTGATAGAATCATAATTTTTATAAATTCCAGGAATGCTTGTATTCGCTTGTTTTATCTGGGGTTACGAGGTTTGTGCTCCACATCGGCTTTAAAAAAATTGCTTTTTCCACTTGACAAAAGTGTCTGAATTATAATAAAATCCCAAATAGGGTATACCTTTAGAAATTCTCCCTGGCCGTTTCAACCCTTCTGTATTTTTATCTATCTGTAGTAGGAGGAAAAAACATGATTGTTGGCGTTTCGAAGGAAATCAAGAACAATGAGTTCCGCGTCGGTAT
>CAJPQT010000007.1 GCA_905372865.1 uncultured Centipeda sp. | reverse complement strand
GCGTGCCGCCCTCCTCGGTGTTGATGTTGTTGACGAAGCTGTAGATGTTCTCCTGATAGCTGTCGTTGTACTGCATCGCGATCTCGACGACAGTATCGTCCTTGACCCCGTTGAAGTAGATCGGCTCCTCGTTGATCGTCTCCTTCTTGCGGTTGAGATGGGAAACGAAGGAGCGGATGCCGCCGTCGAAATGGAACGTCTCGCGGCGTTCCTCCTCACCGCGCTCATCCACGAGCGTGATCGTAATGCCGTGGTTGAGGAACGCAAGCTCGCGCAGACGATGCTTCAGCGTCTCAAAGCTGTACGTGGTGACGGTGAAGATCTCGGGGTCGGGGACGAAGTGGACGCGCGTGCCCGTGGTCTCGCTCGTGCCGATCTCGTGCAGCTTCTCCACAGTCACGCCGCGCGTAAAGGAAATGGCATGGATTTTCCCGTCACGGCGCACCTGCACATCCATTTCGGACGAAAGCGCATTGACGACGGAGACACCAACACCGTGGAGACCACCCGAAACCTTATAGCCATCGCCGCCGAACTTGCCGCCCGCATGGAGGACGGTCAGCACGACCTCGACGGCGGGCATGCCGCTCTCGTGCATATCGACGGGGATACCGCGTCCGTTGTCGGTGACGGTAATGCTGTTGTCCTTGTGGATGACGACCTCGACCGTATCGCAGTAGCCCGCAAGCGCCTCATCGATGGAGTTGTCCACCACCTCATAGACAAGGTGATGCAGTCCGCGCTCCGATGTCGAGCCGATGTACATACCTGGACGCTTGCGTACTGCCTCCAGCCCCTCAAGTACCTGAATCTGTCCCGCGCCGTAGTCGGCATCGACGGCAGTCACCTCGTCCCCCATCTCCTCGGCGGAGATGGCAATGCCCGAGAGGTCGGGCATATCCGCCATTTCGGCAGCTTCCTTTGCCTCTGCCTCGGTCATCGGACGTACCTCGGTCTGTTCTTCGTTTGCACTTAGGTCGATTGTCTTTGCCATCATTTCCTCCTTGGGGATGTTATTTTTTCTCTATCGGCTCTACGCGAATGATCTCGCAGTTATTTGCTTTCAAGTTTATATTTCTCGCAGATGGGGCGGATTTTATCGCGGATTTCGTCAATACTGAGGATCATCGAAAACGCCCCTTTCGTTATGATTTCTTCTTTGCCTTACGTTTCTTCATTTCCTCCCAGAATTCGCGCGTGGTGATGAGTTCGTTGCGCAGTTCCCAGAAGGTGCTCTGGATCTTCTTCGGCGTGACTTCCTCCGGGGGGAGGCCGCGATGGAGCATGGTGAGCATGCGTGCATTCGCGCTGTTCTGATCGGTATACTCAGTCTGCCCCGCGATCTGCCGGACGAGATCGGCGCGCTCGCTGCCGAGCATGAGTGCGTCGCAGGCGGGGACGCGCTGCACAACGTCCGCGAGCTTTGCCCACGGCTCGGCGCGCAGGATGGCACGCACGGCTCTGCGTACGCTGCGCTCCGCACTGCGGCGGCAGTCATGGCAGACTCCGTCGACCATGCGCCCACAGGATGGGCATGGACTGAGACCGCGCTGCTCCTTCAGCCGCTGCGCCTTGCGCGTCACTTGATAGGCACGCTGAATGCGCGTCGCCAGTTTCTCATCCGACACGCTTTCTGCGAGCGTCCTGCCACACGCGATTTCCGCATCCGTCAGCCCCGTCTGCACGAGGGTGCGTGCGTAGGCGGCGCGTGTCTCCGTATCCTGCCCGTCCTCTGCCGGAATGGAGGCAGGGCGTGCCGAGCGTGCAAAGATGATTTCCTTGACGAGCCGTCCACCCGCGTAGTTGTTGACGCGCTGGATGGTGTCGGGCATGGTCATGCGCATCTCGTTCTTCCATGTGGCATCGGGCGCATAGAGGAAGAGTTTGCCGTCCTTGATGGCGACGGCACGCACGCGGCGTGCGACCATCTCCCCCATGATGTCTGACCAGTGCGATAGAGTTGTATGTGCGATGTAGTCACGCTCGAACTGAGGACCTAGGCGGTGGACAGCGGCACGCACATCATCGCCTGCGTTCGCCGTGCCGAGTGTTGTGCGCAATGCCGTCCCTCCTATATCTCTCTGATCCGTCCCGCCTCCACATATCGATACGTCCCCATCCGCTGCTGCGGGAAATACGCCGCATCGGTCGCCGTGATAAAAGTCTGGATCTCCTCGCTGCGGATGAAGGAGAGGAGAGCGCTGCGGCGTTCCGCATCCAGCTCACTCATGACATCATCGAGGAGGAGGATCGGCGCCTCGCCGACGTTCTCGCGCAGGTAGAAGAGCTCGGCGAGCTTCAGTGCAAGCGCACCCGTGCGCTGCTGGCCCTGCGAACCGTAGCTCCTGAGATTCATGCCGGCGGTGACGAGCACGAGATCGTCCAGATGGGGGCCGATCCCCGTCGCGGCGCGGGCAATATCGCGGGCACGTCCTTCCCTGAACATCTCATTATACCATAGTTCGAGCCGTCCTGTCATGCCCTCTTTCACTGCGGTCAGTCCTGCGGGCGCGTGCGCGATCTCATACGCGACGGTGAGGGTTTCCCCGTCCGCGATCACCGCCTGTACACGCGCGGAGAGCGCACTCAGCTGCTCCGTCGCCGCGATGCGCCGTGCCGTGATGTACGCGGCACTCTTTGTGAGCTGCACATCCCACGGGAGCAGCGCATCCACGGGCGCGAGCCGCTCGCGGATGTCCTTCAGCAAGGCGTTGCGCTGACGCAGAATATGCGTATAGCGCAGGAGCTCCCCATAGTACGCGGGACTTGCCTGCGAGAGCTCGGCATCCAGATAGCGGCGGCGCAGTGCGGGCGCCCCCTTAACGAGAAAGAGATCCTCGGGGGAAAAGAGCACCATCGGCAGGATGCCGACGAGGTCGCGCTGACGCAGGTTCTCACCGCCGCGCTCGATCCGCCGCCGCGCACCGCGTGCAAACGTAAAGGACAGCGCCGAGGGGACATCATGGCGCAGGAAAGACAGCCCGATATGCGCCCCGCTTTCCCCCATCCGAATAAGCTCCGCATCGCTCGATGTGCGATGGGAGCGGCCGAACGCGGCATAGTACAGCGCCTCGATGATATTCGTCTTGCCCTGTGCGTTCGCCCCGAGGAAGATCTGCACCCCTGCATCAAAGTCGAGGGTGAGCTCCTCGTAGTTCCGGTAGGAACGCAGTACAAGTGATGTAATCTGCATAACTACGAACGAATGACACGGTATACATCTTCACTATTAATCGTAATGACATCACCGTGCACAAGTTTGCGTCTGCGTGCCGTCTCAACTGCTCCGTTGTGCAGGATTGCCCCCTGTGCAATGAGTTCCTTTACAACACCGCCGCTCGGAACTGCCCCCGCGAGCTTGAGAAACTGATCAAGCTGGATCGTCTCTGTATGGATCTCGATATCTGTCAATGTGTCCTCACAGGCGTTACAACGTAGATATAATTCGGGTCACATTCCTCACGGATCGTGATGGGCGAGAGGTTCATACCCTGCGCATTTGCTCCCTGCAGTGAGAGGATAAAGGTATCGCTGTCAAGCGACTTCACCGCATCCATGAGGTAGGAGGCGTTGAACGCGATCGTGACATCCTCCCCTGTGACCTCGGCAGGAATCGTCTCCTCCGCCTCGCCGATCTCCGGGCTGTTCGAGGAGATGCGCATCTGCCCCTGTTCGAACGCGAGCTTTACAATGTTGTACTGATCCGTACGAGCGATGAGGGACGCACGCTCGACGGCGGAGGCGAATACGGCGGCATCCAGCGTGACCCGCGTCTTAATGTTCTCCTCGGTCGGGATGACGCGGCGATAGTCGGGGAATGCCCCCTCAATGAGACGCGAGGTCATGTAGATGCTGCCCGAGGCCATACTGACCTGATTGTAGGAGCAGGTGACGAGGATCTCCGTCGGCACCTCACCCGTGATCGTGCGTGTAACCTCTTCGAGGAAGCGTGCCGGGATGATGACGCGGATCTGTCCCGCATCCTCTTCGAGTGTCTCGCTCTTGACGGCGAGACGGTGCACATTCGTCGCTGCGAACGTGACTTCCTTGCCCTCGACCTCGAGCTGACAGCCCGTGAAGATCGGACGGCGGTCACGCTGTTCCTCGCGCAGACAGGCGAATGCAGATTTCTTGACCAGACGTGCAAGTGTACGGTCTTTGATAGTAAACTGCAGGGTTCCTTCCATACGGTGCAGCACAGGGAAGTCCGCAGTCTCCATCGTACGCAGAGTAAAGCGTGCCGCACCGGATTTGATCACGGCGAGCCCGTCCGCGCTGTCTGTATCGATGGATACCTCCTCGGCAGGCAGTTTGCGCGTGAACTCCGTGAGATATTTCCCGGGGAGCACGGCCGTTCCGCTCGCATGAATCTCGGCAGGGATGGTGAGGATGAATCCGAGCTCGTAATTGGTGGACTGCAGTTCGAGCTGTCCTTCTTTGGCGTTCATATAGATGCCCGAGAGAATAGGAGTCTGCGGCTTTGTGGAGAGCCCCTTGCTGACGATTTGGAGTGCAGAGATGAGATCGGTTCTTCCGACAGTAATGTTCATATTCGTTCCTTTCCGATGAGAGCGCGTTTTGGGCGGATCCCTTTTTTCTATGGATACTGTAGTAAAAATAAATATAGTAGTCGTAGTAGTAGGGGCTGTGGATTTGTGGAAACGAGGAAAAAACCTTGAAAAATAGCGGCGTGGATTGTGGATAATTGGGTGGAAGTTATTCGTTAGTTATCCACAGTTTACACAGATTAGGAGTGGATGAAATATTATCCACAAAACATCCACATAAAATGAGGCGGTCTATGAACAGAGATGTCCACATCCCTCAAATCCCCTTGATCTGGATCGTCAGCGACTCGATGAGCGCCTTTGTGGCGGGATCACTGTCCGTGAGGTTCTGGATCTTCTTGTGCGCGTGAATCACCGTCGAGTGATCGCGGTTGAAGAAGCCGCCGATCGTCGGCCAGGACACCTCAGTCAGCTCGTGACAGAGGAACATGGCAATCTGGCGCGGGTAGGCGATATCGTTGCTGCGCTTCGTCGAACGGATGTCGTCGCTCGTCACCTTGAAGTGCGTGCAGACAATGCGCTCGATCATCTCCATCGTGATCCGCCGCCCCTTCTCGCCGCGCAGATAGTTGCCAAGCGCTGCGATGCAGGTGGTCTCGTCGATCGGCATGCGCATCGTCGAGGCGTACTTGATGAGACGGGTCAGTGCCCCCTCGAGCTCGCGGATGTTGCTGTCCACGCGGCTCGCAATGTAGGTCACGACATCCTCGGGAATGTCTACCTCCTCAGATTGCGCCTTCTTCTGCAGGATCGCGACGCGCGTCTCGAACTCCGGAGGCTGGATATCAACGACCGCGCCGCCGGCGAAGCGCGAGATCAGACGATCCTCGAGATCCTTGACATCCTGCGGCTGGCGGTCAGAGGTCAGGATGATTTGTCTGCCGCTGTCGCGCAGCTTGTTGAACGTCTGGAAGAACTCCGTCTGCGTCTGCTCCTGCTTCGCAAAGAACTGGATATCGTCGATCAGCAGCACATCGATGTGGTAGTATTTCTCGCGGAATGCATCCATGTTCTTCTCGCGGATGGAGCGGATGAATTCGTTTGTAAAGTCCGTGCTTGCAATGTAGAGCACGCGCTTTTCGGGATGATCGGCGAGAATCTTGTGCCCGACTGCGTGCATGAGATGCGTCTTGCCGAGCCCCACGCCGCCGTAGATAAAGAGCGGGTTGTGCGAGGGCATCCCCGGCGCATCTGCGACCGCCTTTGCCATCGAGTACGAGAACTGGTTTGAGCGTCCCATAACGAAGGCATCGAAGGTGTACTTCGGATTCAGCGTCGTCGCATCGTCCGGTGCGGCTGCGTGCGTGTCGCTGCTTTGCGTGAGCGGGAGGCTTCCCTGCGCGGGATAGGGGGCGATCTCCTCGGCCGCGATTCGTCCGTCAAGATCATCTGCGGGTGCAGAGGGCTCTGCAGATGGGGATTTTTTATGTTGGGCGGGATTTTTCTTTGCGGCCGCTTCGGGATCGATGATGACCCGGAATGTGTACGCAGAACCAAGCGCCTGATGTACAACATCGCCGAAGAGTGCGCCGAGACGCGACTCGATATACTGCTTCTGGAAGGTGTCCTCCACGGCGAGCACGAGTTCATTCTGTTCCAGAGAAACGGGAACCGCGGGGAGAATCCACTTTTTCACGGTATCTTCGTGGAAGATTCCGTCCGTTTTTTCGAGTACTTTTTGCCACTGGCTCTCGATGGAGAGGATCATTTCTTCGGGCATACATCTGCGTCCCTTCAAAAAAATTTGGATTGCATATTATCAACAGTGTTATGAACAGATGTGGATAACTATGATGATAAAGTGAATGCGATGAAACAAGCAGTGAGAAAATTATACACTTTTTTTTCACAATATTTTCCACAGTACAGTGAGGATATTTTAGCAAAAAAAATAGTGCTTATCAACAGGTGCTTTTGCCCTATTTGCTGAAAAAAACGTGCAAACAGAGCGCTTTCGCCTTGACAGTGCCGCTTTGCTTCGTCTATAATGTCGGCTAGTGAACGAAAATATTGCGCCGCATATGGCACATGCCGCGCAGAAGCGGCAGCAAAGGAGGTGACGTGAGGTGAAGAGAACATTTCAGCCCAACAACCATTGGAGAAAAAAGACACATGGATTCCGTGAGCGCATGAAGACGAAAGGCGGCCGCCTCGTATTGAAGAGAAGGCGTCAGCGCGGACGAAAGAAGCTGTCGGCATAAGCCCTCGGCTTAGCAGAGGTCACCGCGGGTGACCTCTTTTTTAACGATATGGAAGAACGAAGAAATACATTGCCGCGCGCAAAGATGATCAAGCGCCGCAGCGACTTTCAGCGCGTCTATCAAAAGGGAACTTCCGTCGCAGGGCGGCGGATGATCCTCTACGTCCTGCGTGACACGCGCGTCGCGGGAAAGGTCGGCTTTGCCGCCGGGAAAAAACTGGGCTGCGCCGCCGTGCGCAGCCGCACGAAGCGCCTCATGCGCGAGGCGTATCGCCATCTGCAGTATGAACTGCGCACGGATGTCGGGATCCTCCTCATCGGCCGCGCAGGGCTTGCTGCGGGGAAAATGCAGGATGCGGCCGTCGAGCTGCGCAGCCTTGCGCGCCGTGCAAAGATCTTTGCGGATGGAGGATCGCAGCGCCGCACGAGGGAGCAGGAATGAAACATCTGCTCCTTCTTCTGATCCGGTTTTATCGCGGCTGCATCTCGCCCCTCCTGCCGCCCTCCTGCCGCTACTACCCCACCTGCTCCGCGTATGCGATGGAGGCGATCGAACGCTATGGTGCACGGCGCGGCGGCTGGATGGCACTCAAGAGAATCCTGCGCTGCCACCCATTCCACGCGGGCGGCTACGATCCCGTTCCGTGATCTTATCCACGTATTTTGAACGAAACATCCCCATCACAGAGACATCCCCAGCAGTAGGAGGAAATACCGTTGATCGAATTTTTTAGCAACCTCTTTGAACCCATCATCCACGTTTTGCAGTTCATCCTTGGCGGCTTTTACAGTGTCACAAGCGCCGCAGGACTTGTCAGCTACGGCTTCCCCATCATTCTCCTCACCATCCTCATCAAGGTTGTGACCTATCCGCTCACCGTCAAGCAGATCAAATCCATGAAGGCGATGCAGGAAATCCAGCCGAAGATGAAAAAAATCCAGGAAAAGTACAAGAACAACCCGCAGATGCTCCAGCAGAAGACGGGCGAACTCTTCCGCGAGGCGGGCGTCAATCCGCTCGCCGGCTGTCTTCCGCTCCTCGTGCAGATGCCGATCCTCATGGGCATGTACTACGCCCTCTTCAACTTCACCTTCCCGAGCGCAGAGGCGGCCGCATTCTTCTGGCTGCCGAACATGTCCGAGCCGGATCCGCTCTACATCCTGCCCGTCCTGTCGGCACTGACCACATTCCTCCAGCAGAAGATGACCTCCACCGAGATGAACCCACAGATGAAGATCATGATGACCATCATGCCGCTCTTCATCGGCTGGATCAGCCTCACATTCCCCTCCGGACTTGTGCTCTACTGGGTCACGATGAACGTTGTCCAGATCGCTCAGCAGTGGTGGATGTACCGCAACGAGGGACCCGTGGCAAAGGAGGCGATCTAACATGGCGGAGATCATCGAGACCACCGGAAAAAGTGTGGAGGACGCACTCTCTCTCGCCCTTGACAAGCTCGGCTGCGGCAGAGCCGAGGTCACCTATGAGATCGTGCAGGAGCCCTCGGGCGGCTTTCTCGGACTCTGGGGCAAGCGTGAGGCGCGCATCCGCGTCACCACACGCCCCGTGATCCGGCCGCAGCACACGGAGATACCGATCCCCGCACAGCCGACCGTCCTTGCAGCATCGCCTACATCCCCCTCCCCGAGCAAGGAGCAGCGTGCAGAGGACGACGGATTCGGCGCACGTCCGAAGCGCTTTCACACCGACCTGCGCTCCTCCGCACGGAGGAGCGAGCAGAGCGGCCCGCGTGCGTCGCGCTCCGCCGAGGAGCACCGCGCGGCGGGACCGCGCAGCGGATTCGCTGAGAGCCGCCCGTCGCGCAGCCGCGGCTATGAGCGCGACGAACAGGAAAGCGATCGCCGCGCACAACGTGAGCGCTCCGCATACGAGGCGGACGCGGTCTATGACGGACGCAGCCGCCGCGACCGCACGGACAGCCATCTGATCCCGCTCACGGAGGAGATGGCCGCTGCCGCGGACAAATTCCTCGGCGAGATCTTTGCCGCGATGCATCTCGATGTTCAGCTGCACCGCACGGACACGCCGGCGGGCACCATATTCAACATGCAGGGTGACAGCCTTGGCATCCTCATTGGCAAGCACGGCGCAACGCTCGATGCCCTCCAGTACCTCACGAACCTCGTTGTGAACAAGCGTGCGGAGAGCGGTTTCTATGCGCGCGTGATTCTCGATGTCGAGGACTATCGCGCGCGCCGTGAGGAAACCCTCACGCGCCTCGCCGGACATCTCGCAGACAAGGCGTGCCGCATCGGGGAGGAGATCCACCTCGAGCCCATGAGCCGCCACGAGCGCAAGATCATCCACATGGCACTGCAGGACAACCGCCGCGTCACCACCTACAGCGCGGGCGACAACCCGCGGCGCTACGTCGTCATCGTCCCGCGCCGGCGCCGTTATGCGCGCGACTATGAGGAGAGCGGCTACGACCGCTACGAGCGGTAAGGGCACATCCCGATGAGGGTACTTTGGATGATACGGGAAAATCATATAGAGTACCTGCCATATAGCAGCACTGATCTATAAAATGAGGTGTGTTGTACGGAGCTGAACGCTTCATGCAGCACACCTCTTTCCAACATTTTTGAGAAACGGGAAAGGGAAAGCATGACCGAGGACACCATCAGCCAGATTGCCACCCCGCAGGGAACGGGCGGCATCGGCATCATTCGCGTGAGCGGAGCAGACGCTCTGCGCATTGCTCGTACGGTTTTCCGTCCCGTACGCGGGACGCTTGGGGAGATCATACCGTATACGGCACGGTACGGGAACATCATCGCGGCGGACGGCATGACCATCGACGACGGGCTGCTGCTCTATATGCGTGCGCCGCACTCCTATACGGGGGAGGATGTCGTCGAGCTGCAGTGCCACGGCGGCGCGGTCGTCCTGCGCGAGGTCCTGCTCCGCACATGGGAGGCGGGGGCACGTCCTGCCGCGCCGGGGGAATTCACGAAGCGTGCCTTTCTGCATGGGCGGATTGATCTCGCGCGTGCCGAGGGCGTCATGGAACTGATCGCGGCAAAGAGCGTACGCAGCGCACGTGCGGCGCGGGAGCGCATGGCAGGTGCACTGTCGAAGGAGATCGCGGCGATCCGACAGCGTCTTCTCGGCGCGATCGCACGCATTGAGGCAGGGATCGACTTCCCCGAGGACGATCTCCCGACCGCATCGAGCGCAGCGCTCATGGAGGACATCCGCGCTGCCAAAGAAGCTGTCGAGCGCCTCCGCGCAGGGGCAAATGCGGGACGCATTCTGCGCGAGGGAGTGAAGACCGTCATCGTCGGCCGACCGAACGTCGGCAAATCCAGCCTCCTCAACGCCCTCGTCGGTACAGAGCGCGCCATCGTCACCGACGTGCCCGGCACGACGCGGGACATCATCGAGGAGGAAGTCAGCATCGACGGCATCCCCCTGCGCCTCCTTGACACAGCGGGACTGCGTGCAGCAGAGGATGCTGTGGAGCGGCTCGGTGTCGCACGCACCGAGCAGCACCTCGGCGATGCCGAGCTCATCCTTGCCGTCTTTGACAGCTCTGCGGCACTGACAGATGAGGACAGGGAGCTCATTGCACGCCTTCGGACCATGAATGCACACATCATCATCCTCTGCAACAAGGAGGACTGTGCCTCTGTCCTGCGCGTCACGGACTTCGATGAGATCAACGCGCCCGTCCTCATGATCTCCGCACAGGCGGGCACGGGGCTCGATGCCCTGCGCGAGACCATCGCTGCACGCGTCTGCGCCCTTGAGGGCGACCTCGGTGACGGGGCGCTCCCGAACAAGGAGCGCGAGATCGAGGCCCTCTCCCGTACCGTACGGCATCTCACTGAGGCGGAGCGCAGCCTCGATGAGGAGATGGACATGGACTTCATCTCCATCGATTTGCGCGGCGCATACGAGACGCTCGGCGAGATCCTCGGCGAGACCTTGGACACCGATCTGATCGACCGCATCTTCAGCGAGTTCTGCATTGGGAAATAAGGGAATCGGCGCATCGCAGCGGAGAACCGATCCAAGACGCAAAATGCTGCTGCACGAAGCCAAGAACCTCGTGCAGCAGCACTTTTTTATCTCTGCAGAACAAGCTGGACTATATATACGGCAGCGATGCAGACAAGTACGAATAGATACTCCCGAAACGAACCGACCGTAAAGAGCCGGATGCCGACCTTCTGCGTGGGATAGAGGAATGGCACCTTGCCGCAGACAGCATCCTCCGCACTGTGGCAGAGCGCACCGAGGAAGATCCATGTGAGGGCGGTGAAGAATTCCTCATCGTAGAAGAAATGCCCGTGTGCCTTTGAAAGTCCTCCGATCAGGGCGACGTAGAGCATCGGCCAGTGCGACCATCCGCGGTGACGGCTGCGCCAAGTGCGCCAGCCGACACTCCTCGGTGTGCCCTCGATCTGATCCGGCAGGACGGCACCGACGCAGGCGGCCGCCGTGCAGAGCGGATCGGCCGTGACGGCATAGGCGATCGTGCCCGTGAGTGCAATATGGCTGACCCATTTCATTGCGAAGGTTCTGCGGCGTGCATCCGTGCCTCTTTTACGAGATCCGCGAGAGTGACCGTCTCCATCGCGCGTTCCATCGCACGCTGGATGGCATCGAGGCGGCCGTCGAGGATCGTGTGGATGCTCCGTCCGATGGGGCAGGCGGGGTTCGGCTTCTCGTGAAAGCTGAAGAGCGTGTCGTCTCCGATGCTCTCCACCGCGCGGAAGATGTCCGCGAGCGTGATCTCCCCACAGGGACGTGCGATGTGGGCGCCGCCCTCGCGGCCGCGTGCGACGGTAATCAGTTCCGCGCGGCGCAGCTGTCCGAGAATGCGGCGGATCACGACGGGATGTGCGCCGATGCTGCGCGCAAGGCTTTCGCTTGTGGCAGGCTCCTTTTCACCATAAAGATCAATACATATCAGAATGTGGATGGCGATGGTGAAACGGCTCGAGATCTGCATATTGTACCCTCCATTGTTATGTATCTGTATCATACAATGAATTGGGTGGAAAAGCAAGTATTACGCAAATTCCTCGGCAGAGCGCAGCTGACGCTGCACGTCGAGGAGCAGCTTGTAGTGTACGGCGCGGCCTTCCTGTACAAGCTTCTTGACCGTGGGTGGCTGCCAGAGAGAGTGGATGACCGTGCCGCTCTGCAGGGCGAGATCGGTACCGTGCGCACTGCGTGCGATGAGGGGCGTGCGTGCGATGTTGATGTAGCCGAGCCTGCCGAGGCGCTTCTGCACGTGCCGCACCATGATGGGGGCAAGGACGCACCCGTGCAGGATGGGGAGGATGATGTTGCGCCGCCGCGCGAGCTGCCGTGCCGCATTGCGGCGGATGAGCCGGAGCTCCTTGTCCTCACGCCCCGCAAGGCAGGAGAGGACGTATTCTGTGGCGGCGTGCAGTGTCAGACGGTCGCCTGCAGCGGTGTGAATCACGGTCTCGTTGCCGCCGTCTGCGCCGGTGATGGGTACGAGTGCGAGAATGTTTGCGGCTGCAGGAAGACGCTGCATGAGCATTTCTCTATTCGTCCAGTTCATATGGGATCTCCTTTCCGATGGACGGCCTCGCCGTCCGCTCCTATCTGCCGCTGGCGAGGCGTACAGATACGAGAACGAACAAAACAATCACCTGTTCCTTTCTGAATAATATTATATAGAAAATGTGTTCGTATGTAAAGATTTTTTTGATGTGGCTCCTCCTTTTCCCATCTGCGGCAGGTATTCCTGTGTAAAGCGCTTACGGATACCAACAGAGAAAGGAGTTGATCCACATGGCACGTAAGGATGCAGCGAGCAAGATCACGCTCAAGGTGACGACGGGGGTGGGTGCCGACGGCAAGACCCTCTACAAGAACCGTACGATCAACGGACTTGCGCCGGCGCTCACGGACGCGGATGCGCTCACGGTTGGCCGCGGTTTCGCGGGTCTCCAGAAGCACGGCCTGAGCCTGGTGATGCGCACGGACACTGCCGTTCTCGAGGACTGAGGACGATAGGAGTATCGAGGAAAGGAGGGAACGCATATGGCGACGAAGAAACAGCTGCGCATGACGCTGAAGATGTCCAGCGGCAAGGAGATGACGATGGGCCTGATGGACCCGAAGGACGGTCTCACGAAGGCGGAGGTCACGACCTGCCTGCAGAACGTCATCGACAAGAAGGCGATTGTCGCAGGGGAGGCCTATCCGGTCTCCATCAAGGACATTGCCGTTCAGACGGTGGATACGGAGAAGCTCGTCTGAGGGCAGCACCGCTTCCACGGCCCCGCAGGGAACTGCGGGGCTTTTGTTATGCGCGGCTCCGACTCTCCACTGCATGGCGCGGCATGAGGTCTTGCATATCCCTCATAAATTTGATACACTCTATGAGATGCGGTTGTAGCTCAGTAGGATAGAGCATCTGCCTCCTAAGCAGAGGGTCGCGCGTTCGACTCGCGCCAATCGCACCATCTGCAGGAAACAAAAGACTTCTCGTGCTGAGGAGTCTTTTCTGGCATGTAAGGGATTTTGAAGGAATCGCTGATAAAATGAAGGCTGTCCGATTGGCGCTGAATGTATCGGTGATTTTGAAAAGGAGCGGTGACGATGAAACGGACAATGACGGCAGGGCTGATGGCGGCACTCATGCTCGGCGTGGGATCGGCTGCACAGGCTGCGGGCAGCGAGGCGGTTACGGCGCGCGAGGTACAGGTGCTCGCGGCGACCTATACGGAGAGTGCGGAGCCGCGCGCAGGGCATACGATGGAGGAGCGGGAGCTGCATCTCTTTCCGCAGCTGGATGTTGTGGATCACCGCCGCGTCATGCGCGCGGGCGGGCGCGTCATCGCGTGGGGCAGCTATCCCGAGATCACGGTGCGGGGGGACGACTACCCTATACTGGCGCGTATGCTCCGAAACTGGAGCATGGCGGAGAAGCAGGTGTGGGAGAACACGGAGGAGAGCATGGGGGCGACGGCGCGCGAGCTCATGCCCGCTGTCCCCTACTATGACTATAAGGTGGTGGATCGCTGGGGGCGTGTCGATGACCGCGTCGTCAGCTTTGCCCTGCGCTATGAGAACTACGGCGGCGGTGCACATCCGCTGCACGGGCTCGTGACGGAGAACATCAATGTGGAGACGGGAGAGCAGACCGCGATCGACGAGATCGTCACAGGGCGTGACATCCTCCTGCTCGCACTTGCGGATGCCTTCCGCAAACAGTATCCCAAGCGGGAGGAAGATCTCTTTGCGCATGACATTGACGATGCGCTGGATGAATTCCATAGTGACGAAGACTGGCAGGAGAGCTTCACCTGGATGCTTGATGCACACAATGATCTCGTTGTCTTTTACAATCCCTATGACATTGGCCCGTACTCCTCCGGCAGCTTTGAGCTGACGGTGCAGCGCGATATGTACCCCGAGGTATTCTATCCGGATTTTGAGGAGTGAGTTCTCCGCTCCTGCGAAAAAGGCGCCCTGCTAAGAGGGCGCCTTTTTCGTGTGCGTATTCAGCCCTTCCCAAATCCGAACAGAGATTTGAGTTTGCTGCCGATGCCGGAGGAGCTGTCCTCGCTTGCTATGACGTTGTCCATATCCGGCACATCGTCATAGAGGTCAGAGTCTGGCACCTTGCGTGGCTTTGCATCGCTCCGGCTCTCTGTGTCGTCCGCGCCGAGGTCGAAGCCCGCACCGTAGTTCGGGGAGAAGCCGGAGATGATGGGAATGCCGCAGTTCGGACAGGCATTGGCGGAGGAGGGGACGAATTTGCTGCATTTGGGACAGAACATGATGACCTCGCTTTCTGTGTGCAGATGATCTATGAGTGCTTCAAAGGACGGTATGTATCGCTGCGGATGGCCCTCCCTTATCCTGCGGCAGTATCTGCTCTGAGAAGGCGCACTGCGCCGACGAGTGACAGCGCGGCGCAGAGCATCCAGAGTGCGATAAAGGCGGTGTCGTCCGTCGTGCCGATGGAGAGGAACTCCTCGATGACGGCAGCGCCGATGGCATCCTCCTCGAGCAGGTCAAGGCTGCCGAGGAAGCGCGCGATCTCAGTCGTAGAGATGAGGTTGGGCAGGAGCATCGCAAAGACCGCGACGGCCTCCCATGCGCTCCGTCCGATGCTGCGGAGGCGGCGCAGGACGAGCGGCAGCGCGGCGAGCGGATAGATTGTCCCGCCGACGATCAGCGCGAAGAAGTCGGTGCCGATGGGGGCGATACCGAGGGATTTGAGAATGGCGGCGCAGGGGTAGAGAATGCTCTGGCCGGCGGTGGGGACGATGATGCCCGCAGCGGCGAGGACAATCAGTGTGCGCAGGACAAACGGTCTGCGTGCAATCGTTCCCGTGCTGCTGAGAAATGCCGCGCGTACGGAGGGGATTGCCTCCTCGACGGGCGGCTCTCCGTAGCGGTTCGCGGCGGGCGTTCCCTTTTTCAGAAAGATCCATGCGCCGTAGACCGAGAGGATGAAGAAGGAGACGAAGCACAGGATGAAATAGCTGAGGACGAAGCCGCCGAGCATCATGCCAATCTGCTCCGGACTGTCAAAGAAGATCATCTCCGATGTCCGATTCATCCCCTCGAGCAGGGCGGCGAGGACGAAGAGAAAGAAGGCGGGCAGACCGAGAGAGACGAGGCTCATGAGGACGAGTGGGAAGGCGAGCCAGCCGCCGCAGCCGATGTCGTGCAGTCGCCGCACGGTGGCGGGGACAGCAAGGAGCGGCAGGAGGATGGCGGAGAGCGTGAAGAGGATGGCAAGGCCCATGATCAGGAGGATCCAGAACGGTGCGCCGGCCTCGCGAAAGAATGCCGTTGCCGTGATGTAGGTGAGCGGTAGCAGCGCAGAGATGGCGATGAAGCTCCAGAGGGACATGCCGCCGCAGAGTACTGCGATGGTCAACGCATAGTCACGACGCGTAAGTCTGCCGCTCGCTGTAAATATTGCGTCATTCATGATTGGTCTCCGTCAGCTCTGTGGGTCCTTGGGCGGCGCGATGTCCGTCGGCGTGTCCGCATAGGTCGCGCGCGCATAGGGATTCTCCGGTGCTGCAGGTGCTGTGGGTGCGGCAGATGCGACGGTGCCGAGCGGGTCGGCACCGTAGGCATTGTCGCCCTCCGTCCCCATTTTGAAGAGGACGTAGAGCAGAAATCCGAGGCTGACGATCGGGATGAAGGCGAGCAGGATAAAAAAGCCCGAGAGCCCGATGTCATGCAGGCGGCGGATCATCAGCATATAGCTTGAGACGGTGATGGGGATGCAGAGCAGGGTGAAGAACCCATAGATCCCCGTGAAGGTGTTCTCATTCGGCTGCATCGCCGCACCGCCGGAGAGGAGAACGAGAATCCCCATGAGGATGTAGAGCACGATGCTGATGCCGAAGAGCGCGAGGAGGCGCTTGAGGAAGCGCAGACGGTTCAGCCGCCCGTCCCATCGGAAGAAATTCTCCTTGATGCCGTTGTCGATTTGATGCATTTGATTCTCCTTATATAGATGAAAACGATTTCATTGTAGCATATCACGGGCGAATTGGCAAAATAAGGGGGATTGAAATCGCGGATGGCACGAACGCATCATCCTGTGTAAGGGCTCCTTGCCAATGCCGCTGTTTCAAGGGCAGAAGCGTACGGTGGGGTGCAGCGAACAGGGAGGAAAATACAAATGGACAGCGCGCCGTCTGCGGAAACGGCGCGCTGTCCATGTCTATAAATAAATGTGGTTTGGGGGCTGTATCGTGTCTTGGTGAATCTTTTCCGCCCACTCTGTGTCATCCGACCTCAGCATAGGTTTCTCACTATGCTTCCGGTCGGTCTTCTTGATTGGACGAAAAATCTGCGGCCAATACGGTGTGCGGCTGAGCCGCTACGCTGCACCCTCCTCGTTCTCGGCGGAGACGGCGTTGCGGCCCTTCTTCTTCGAGATGTAGAGGGCACGGTCGGCGCGGTCAATGAGGGCGCGCAGACGGTCCTTCTTGCCGTGCCACGTCGAGACGCCGAAGCTGAGGGTCACGCCGTCGAGGCGCTGCTCGAGGATGCTTCGAAGGTGCTCGCAGAACGCGACCATCGCCGCGAGGTCATAGTGCAGGGCGAGGAGCACGAACTCGTCGCCGCCGTAGCGGATGAAGAGATGGCGGCGGTCGATCTTCTCGTGAATGGTGTCCGCGATGAGGCGGAGGATCGCATCGCCTGCGAGGTGCCCGCGCGTATCGTTGACGGTCTTGAAGTGATCCACGTCAAAGATGGCAAACGAGAATTTGAATCCGCGGTCGTAGGAGAGCGCGGAGAATTCGGCAAAGCCGCTGCCGAGCTGATGACGATTGTAGCAGCCCGTGAGGAAGTCCCGCTGCGCCTCGTTTTGTGAGATCTCGAGCTCGCGCACAAGATTCTCATTTTCCTGTGCGAGCGCGGCATCCTTCAGCATCTGCTCGCGGATCGTGTGGAAGATGAACGGAATGCTCGCATAGATCGAGAACACGGTGGTCGAGAGCATGGCAGAGAGTTGATGATACTCCCAGTGCAGCGTGTCGATGCCGCCGAAGAGGACGATCGCCGTCATGGCGAAGGTGGCGTAGCGGCAGGCAGGATGATGCGTCCAGCTCGATCGGACAAGGGTGTAGATGAGTGTGAGGCTGCCGATGAGGAAGACCGGATACAGGAGGCGGAGCAGGTTCATATAGCCGTTGAGCTGCATGATCTCCATGACGGTCGCCGCAGCGAGCAGGACGATGAATATGTTCTTTGCCGTTCTGACCATGGAGAGGAAGCGCGGCGCGACAATGTCCTGCGTGATCCGCGCACAGATGATGGGCATGATGTAGAGCATGACGAGGTGGAGCTCCCACCAGAAATTTGCCATGCCGTAGATGCGCGGGAAGAACGAGGAGCTTCCCGTTGTCCACAGGATGAAGCTCGCGAGGTAGGCGATGAGATAGAGCTGCATGCGGCGGCGGCCCGGTTTCGCCCCGCGCCACGCCAGATCCATGACGAGGAAGACGATCAGCGCGGCTGCGACCGACAGGCTCGAGATGTAGATCGCATCTGCGAGGCTGAGGCTGCGCAGGAAGAGGCGTGACGAGCCGAGCATAAAGTAGTCCATGCTGCCGAGCCAGTCCGGATAGCTTGAGTGCAGCATAATCGTGAGCCGCTTGCCCGCGAGGTTCTGGTCGAGATGGACGTAGTGGAACGCGCGCCCGCGTGATGCCGCGGGGTCGCTCCAGTCGCCGTGCAGATAGACCAGCTCGTCATCGACGTAGACAAAGGCGTTCTGGTTCGTCGTTGCAAAGAGGATGTGGTCGCCCGCAAAGCGTGCGGAGAGCGGAATGCGCCACGAGAGACAGACGGTCGTCGTGCCGTCGGGCATGGGCGGCGGCGCAGGGTAGTCGTACTCCTGCCAGTTAAAATTACCCGCATGAAATCCGATGATGTCCTTGTACTCCGGATTCCCCTTCAGGACGGCGTACTCGGCGCGCATATAGGGATCCAGCGGTGTCGCGAGGAGACGCCACGCGATCATCGTTGCTCCGATGAGGAGTGATACACAGAGCAGGGTGAGTACATTCCCCCGCAGAAACACGAGTATTTTGTTCATGGGGTGCACCCCCTTGGAAAGAGGAGCAGATAGGGGCGTTCACTGTAATTTATCTTAATTATATCATTCTGTTAGATATAGAACAATAGAAAAATGAAAAGGAATACGAATTTTAGCAAGAAAAACAATGTATACACGAAAAAGGGCGAGCCATATGAGAGCAAATGCTTTCATTGGTTCGCCTATATTTTGTATTCATGGGAAAAATTGACACGTAAACCGAACGCATTTCGCACTGCGGTCAGGTTGGTGCAGGCCCCTCCGTTTCCGCACATTCGTCCTCCCCCGAGACCGCGTTGCGGCCCTTCTCCTTCGAGCGGTAGAGGGCGCGGTCGCCGCGCTCCATCAGCGCGGACATGGTATCCTCCGCGCCGTGCCATGTCGACACGCCAAAGCTCAGGGTGACGTCGCCGAGCGTCTGTGCGAGACGCTCACGCAGCATGTCGCAGAATGCGACCATCTCCCCCAGATCGTGATGGAGAGCGAGGAGGACAAACTCGTCGCCGCCGTAGCGGATGAGGATGTGGCGGCGGTCAATGCACGCGTGGATTGTGTCCGCGATCTGTTTGAGCACCTTGTCCCCACCGAGATGGCCGCGTGTATCGTTGACCTGTTTGAAGTGATCCACGTCGAAGATGGCAAACGAGAAGGTGAAGCCGCGCGTATTGGCGAGTGCGGCGTACTTCGCAATGCCGTCCGCAAGCTGATGGCGGTTGTATGCGCCCGTGAGGAAATCGCGGCTCGCCTCGTCCTGTGACTCCTGCAGCTCCTTCGACAGGGTTTCGTTCTGCTGTGCGAGACGTGCGTCCGTCAGCATCTGCTCGCGGATGAGGAAGAAGACGAACGGGATGACGGCGTAGATGGAGAAGATCGTCATGGAGAGGATGCCGGCAAGGCGGTGGTACTCAAAGTGCAGGGCGTCAATGCCGACAAAGATCGTGAGAGAGATCATGGCAACGGTGCCGTAGCGGCACGCAGGGTACTGCTCCCAGTCCGAACGCAGGAGCGTATGGATGAGCACGAGACAGCTGACGAGGAGGATGGGGTAGAAGAGATAGAGCAGGTTCATATAGCCGTCGAGCCCGAGGATCTCTGTGATGGTCGCCGTGACAAAGACGGTCATATAGATGATGATGAGGTTTTGTATATGCTTCGTATAGGCGGGAGCGACGATTTCCTGTATGACCTTGGCAAAGGTGATGGGCATGATGTAGAGCATCATGAGGTGGATCTCCCACCAGAGAGCCGGCATGCCGAGCATGCGTGAGAAGAATGACGAGGTGCCCGTCGTCCACAGGATGAAGCTTACGAGGAAGGCGATGAGGTAGAGCTGCATCGTTCGCTGCCGGTCGATGCCGCGCCAGACGAGGTCCATGACGAGGAAGACGATGAGCGAGAGCGCGATGGAGAGGCTGGCGATGTAGATGGCGTCCGTGAGGCTGACCTTGCGGATGAGGGAGCGCTCACTGTCGATGAAGAAGTAGTCGATGCTGCCGAGCCAGTTCGCATAGCCCGTGTGCAGCATGATCGTGAGCTGTTTGCCCGCGAGACTCTCGTTGATGTGGAGGAAGTGGAGCGTCCGTCCGTGCGTATCGGTCAGATCGTCCCAGTTGCCGTGCATATAGATGAGCTCATTGCCGAGGTAGACGTAGGCATCCTGATTCGTCGTCGTAAAGAGGATGTGGTTGACAAAGAGCGGTATCGTCTCCGGGAGCTTCCATCTGAGATAGACCGTCTTTGTGCCCTGCGGGATCGGGGGCAGCGCGGGATAGTCATAGGGCTGCCAGTCAAAACGGTCGGGGTCGAATCCGATGATGTCCTTGTACTCCAGATTGCCGTCGAGGACAGCGTATTCGGGCCGCAGCTGAGAATACGGCGCATTCGAAAGGGACTGCCAGCAGACGGCAGCCATGACGGCAATCACGACGCCGCTCAGCAGCGTGAACCGATTGCTCCATAGGGTGCGGAGGAGCTTTGACATATCCCTGTTCTTCTCCCATCGGTGCCGCTTCATAGGAGGACTGTCCCCTCATGAAGTGAGCCTATGATATGATAAAATATATTATATCATAGACGCGGCGGAAAAGTAAGGGAGCCGCTGATAAATAGTAACGCAGTCGTCCCCGTTTGACGGAGAAGAAAGACTGCGAAGCGGCAAAATGGCACAAGAACGGGGCTGCTGCACGGCGTTTTGCGCGTTGTGCAGCAGCCCCGAGATAAGCGTCCTTAATAGACCTCGATTGTCATGCCCGCCTGGATATCGTCCTTCACGAGCGGTGCGTCGCCCTGCAGCATGATACAGCCCGGGCGCTCCGCCGTATCACCGCCCTTGAACGAAAGCGTGCAGTGCCCCATCTCCCTGAGCGTATCGAGTGCCTCGTCGCCGATCGCCGTAATCGTGAACGCCTTGTCGCAGACCACCATCGTATCGCCGACGGCGGGATCTGCATTATAGTTTCCCGGCGTGTGAAGGACGGAGAACGATGCCAGCTCTGCCGGCGCATTGTTGTTGAAGATAATGATGAAGTTGGTCTCCGGATTGTCGAGGAAGAGGAGCGCCTCATCGCCCCAACTCGTGATTTCGCAGTGGTATTTCATGCTGTATCCTCCTGCTGTATGAAATGTTCCGTTCCTGTCAATCTCAGCCGCGCGTCTTGCCGCCCGCGACGTTGTAGGTGACGCCGTGGATGTAGGAGGCACGGTCGGAGGCGAGGTAAACGACGAGGTCGGCAACCTCGGAGAGCTTGCCGCTGCGTCCGAGCGGTGTGGTCTTCGTGCTTGCATAGCCCTTGCGCAGATCGTCGACCGTGATGCCGCGCGTGTAGGCGAGTGCTTCCTCATAGGCAAGGGTACGCAGCCCCGTCGCTTCGAGAATGCCGGGCGCAACGCCGATGACGCGCACGCCGTACTTGCCGAACTCCTTCGCCCACGAGCGTGTGAAGGAGTTGACGGCGTTCTTTGTCGCGGCGTAGATGCTCTGCCCCTCGGAGCCCTCGATGCCGCTCTCGGAGCTCATGTTGATGAGTACGCCGTGTCCCTGCGCGACGAGTTCGCGTCCGACTGCCTGTGCGCAGAGGTAGACACCCTTCAGGTTGACCGCCGTGACCTTCTCGAATACGCTGTCGTCCAGTTCGTATTTTCCGTGCGGATCCTTCGGGTCGACGAGGAGGCGCGGGATGTTGATGCCGGCGTTGTTGACGAGAATGTCGATGCTGCCGAACCGTTTCTTTGCCTTCTCCACCATTGCCTCGACGCTCGCCCGCTTCGTCACATCGGTGACAATATAGAGCATCTTGCCGCGTTTGTCTTCAAATGTGGGAGCCTCGGGGTTCATATCGCAGACGACGACATTCGCTCCCTGCTCCAAAAAGCCCTCCGCGACCGCCTTGCCGATGCCCGACGCGCCGCCCGTGACGATGGCCGTTTTTCCTTCGAGATGCAACCAGCTCATAATCTATTCTCCTTCTGCACGATTTTCCAGCAAACCAGCTCAGTTCTCGTAAAGTCCCGCGCTCGCAACCCACGCGATGATGACCGCAAGAGGACCTGTCATGAAGCGCGAGTAGAGGACGGCGGGCACGCCGATCTCGACAGTCTTTGCGTCCGCCTCGGCGAGGCCGAGCCCGACGGGGATGAAGTCGCAGGCGCACTGCACGTTGATCGCAAAGACTGCGGGGAGCGCGAGGTTCGGCGGGATGTGCCCGAGTCCGATCTCAACGCCGATGAGCACGCCGACGACCTGCGCGATGACCGCCCCTGGCCCAAGGAATGGGGAGAGGAGCGGGAAGGAGCAGATCAGTGCGAGGATGACAAGCCCGATCGGAGATGCCGCGAGCGGCGAGACGAAATGCGCCACGAAGTCGCCGAAGCCCGAGCCGAGGATGACGCCGATGAGCATGGAGACAAATGCCATGAACGGCAGAATCGTTGTGATAAGCGTATTGATGGACTCGCGCCCCGCCTGATAGAACGTCGCGACGATGCCGCCCATCATCTGTCCGACCTTTGCCATGAGACTGCCGGACTGCTCTGTGATCTTCTTCGAGGTGTCGTACTTCGGCTTTGCTTCCTCCGTCTGCACCGCTGCGGGAGCTGCTGCAGGCGCGGCTGTACCATCGCTGAATGCGATGTTTGCGGGCTTGACTGCCGAGACGTAGATGTCGGGTTTGATGTATTGCGCGAGCGGACCCGAGGGGCCCGTCTGCTTGATGTTGATGGTGAAGATGCGCTTCTGCGGATAGATGCCGCAGCGCAGTGTACCGCCGCAGTCGATGACCGCTGCGAGGATCTCATCCTCGGGGACGCTGGTCTTGAAGCCGTCCACGACCTCCGCGCCCGTCATCTCGCCAAGGCGCACGGCAACATCAGAGATCACGCCGCCCGTGATGTTGACGATCTTGTTCCGCTTCTCATCCGGCGTGAGGGCAAGAGGCCCGCCAAAGCCGCCCGAGCCTGCCGATACGATGACGCTCTTGTATTCGCTCATGATATGTTCTCCTCTCCGATTGCCTTAGCTCTTGAGCACTGCGGGTTCTTTGCTGAGCTGCACGCCCTGTTGACGCTGCACATATGCTGTCGTAAAGTCCGTCAGCCAGCCGCGCAGGAAGTTGACAATGAGACCGACGAGCAGATAGCGCAGTGCGAGATCGGTGTACGGCAGTCCGAGTGTGGTGATGCCGTTCGCAACGCCGAGGAAGACGAACATCTCGCCCGGGTTGACATGCGGGAACATGCCGTTCATCGTGTGGCATGCGGAAGATGCCGCCGCATAGTAGGAGGGTTTGTAGTACTCGGGCAGGAATTTGCCGAGCGAGAGCGCCATCGGATTGCAGAGGAAGAAGACGCCGATGAACGGGAGTACGACATAGCGCGAGATGGGGTTGCCCGCACAGAGGTGGGCGAACTTCTCGACGCGCTCGTTGCCGACGAAGAGCACAATCGCATTCATCGCGACGAGCAGGCAGACGAGGGTCGGGATGATGCCTGTGACCCATCCGATGAGGGTCTCGCCGCCCTTATTGAACATGCCGATGAAGCCCTCGGCAAAGAGAATCAAGGTATCCATGAACGTGTCTCCTTTCCTGTGGAAACGAAATCAAGTCAGATTTATGCGTGACCGGCAAGGGCCTCCCCCTGCTCCTGATAGATGATGTACTCCTCGCGTGCACCGAGTACGGCACGGCGCGTCTGACGGTCATAGGAGACGACATCCGCCTCCGTAAGGTCGAGCAGATTTCTGCCCTTGAAATCATCAAAGGTACGAAAGCCCGCAAATACGGTGACGCCCTTCATGATCTCACCGCGTACGATGCTGCATGCGGGGTCGATGACGAAGAGGACGATTGCCCCTGCGACGAAACGCCCTTTTGCCTTGCCGATGGCGACGCGTCCCTCGCGGCGCATCTCCTTTACATGCGCCGCGAAGCGCTGAAACTGCAGGATGCTCAGGACAAGTTGGAGCACCCACATGAGTACGGCAATCAGAGCAAGCCAGAGCATACGGATCGTTCCTTTCGTCATTCGTTCAATAAAATCTTTGCAGTCTCCTCATCCGTGATGAGGACGTTGATGAAATGTCCGCGCAGTGCTCCGAGGATCGCAGGCACCTTCTCGCGCGATGCCGCCATGCCGATGCTGTAGTCGAGTGCACGGAGGCGTTCGAGCTCGACGGCGATGATGCGGTCATGGAACTCTGTGGTGACGGGTTTCCCTTGGATGTCGTAGAACATGGAGCAGATCTCGCCGACCACACGCTCCCGCAGCAGGCTCTCAATCGCCTCTCTGCCGAAGCTGCCCATCCAGACGAGATTCGAGGACTTCACGGGTGCACCGATGCCGACGATGCCGATGTCAAGCTTCTCCCAGAACTGCATGATCTGCTCGAAGTTCACATCTTGGCGGATCGCTGCTGCAATCTCCGCCGTACGGGCAATTGCGGGCGCGTAGATGTAGTGACTGCGTCCGCCGAACGCATTCGCGAGTTCATAGCAGAGCGTGTTCACATGGAGATCGCTGTCGACGCTCTCAGGACCGCCGTCGAGCGGAACAAAGTCCGCGTCGACGGGATGCAGACGCTCTGCTGCCGCATAGCGTGTCAGCTCGCGGATGCTCGTCCCCCACGCGAGACCGATGGTCTGCCCATCGGCGGCGATCCGCCGCAGGAGACTCAGCCCCGCCTGTGCCATGCGGCTCTTGACCTGCGCGAGGTCGATGCTGCGGGCGACGACGTATGCCTCTCGAAGTCCGAAGCGACGCTCAAGTGCGCTTTCAAGTTCCTCGTTGCTGTCCGTCTCGACGGTGATGCGGACAATGCCCGCCGCAAGTGCTCGTTTGAGATACTTGCTCACCGTTGTGCGGTCGACACCGAGGCGTGCGGCGATCTCGCTCTGCTTCAAACCATCTGTATAGTAGAGGTTTGCCGCCTTGATCAGGATTCGTTTATCCACGGCCTGCATATTGTTTTCCTCCTAGGAGAATTCATCTTCACATTTGTGAAGGGTTAGCGCTATTGTCGTCCTGACAAGCTGAATATAGCGCGAAGCTGAAAATAAGACAAGAAAAACCGCCGTAAAATCTGTATTTCACAGCGGTTTTTCGTTATTTTTAAGTTTTATTGTCACGTTTGTGAAACTATCGTCTCGTATGTGATGATAGAGCTTCTACGCGTGGAATCCGGAGAGGTCGAGGGCGTCAAAGTCCGCGATGAGCTCCCGTACGGTGCGTTCAATCGCGTCCGCACCGCCTGCGGCATCCGCCTCGATGTTGAGCGGCATGTTCGGGTCGTGCAGCGACATGCGCAGCAGCGCCCAGCCGCCGTCAAACACGATGCGCACGCCCTCGTAGGAGGGGCTGGCGATCGTGAGCCCCTTTTCCTTTGCGCGTGCTTCGAATGCGGCAAGCACCTCCTGCCCGTAGGCTTTCGGATCACTTTGGCCGAGGATCTTGATACGGATCTCGCGTGCCTCAGCGGGGTGGCGGAGGTTTGCGATGAGATCGTCGAGGGTTCTCCCCTCCGCACGTGCCTTTGCCGCCGCGATGAGGAGCTTGACGGCGAGATAGGCACCGTCGTCGAGGTAGTAGTTCTCGCTGAGTGCCCCGTGCCCCGAGGTCTCAATGGCGAGGGGGGAGACCTCGCCCGCTTCGTTGCGGCGGATGCACTCGTTGATGACGTTCTTGTAGCCGCGCATGTAGCGCAGATGCTTCAGGTGCAGGTCGTTCTCGAGGAAGTCGGTGAGGCCGTCCGAGGTCACGGAGTCCGTGATGATGGTGGAGCCGGGGTAGTCGGGTGCGAGGATGGCTGCCATCATGGCGATGAGGGCGTTGCGGCTGACATCGGTACCGTCCGCGAGAACCGCGCTCATGCGGTCAACGTCGGTGTCGAAGATGAGCCCGAGATCGGCGTCATTTTCGATGACGGCTTCCTTGATTGCGCGCATGGCGGCAGGATCCTCGGGGTTCGGGACGTGGTTCGGGAAATGTCCGTCGGGGTCGAGGAACCGGCTGCCCGCGGTGTCAGCGCCGAGCGGGGTGAGGATGCGTCCCGCGAAGAAGCCGCCCGCGCCGTTGCCCGCATCGACGACAATGTGCATGCCCGCGAGCGGTTTCTCCACGCCGCCGAGTGCCGTGCGGATTTTGTTTACAAGGTGCTCGCTGTAGCGGCCGATGAGGTCGAATTTCAGCACGTTGTCGAGGCTGCCGTGTGCCTCCTCCGCTGCGGCGGCGTAGGCGAGGATCTTCTGGATGTCGGCCTTGTCTGCGCCGCCCTCGGCGGTGAAGAATTTCATTCCGTTGCGGTTGTAGGGGAGGTGGCTCGCCGTGATCATGATGGAGCCGTCCGCCGCCGTGTCCTCGAAGATGGTCGCCATGAACATGGCGGGCGTGGAGGCGAGCACGCAGTCAATGCCGTGTGCGCCCGTGTGCGTGAGCCCCGTGAGGACGCAGTCCTTGATGGCGAGTGCAGAGATGCGCGAGTCGTGGCCGACGGCGATCTGCAGCTCGGCGGGCTTTTTGCCCGTTTTCTCCGTGAGGAGGCGGACGAAGCCCATTGCGATGCGGTTCGCCGCCTCGGGGGTGAGGGTGACGGGCTCGCCTTCGACCCCTGGGACGGCAACACCGCGGATGTCGCTGCCGTTTGCGAGCTTCTTGAAATCATCGTGTGTCAGTGGCATTGGGATTCCTCCTTTACTGTATCAAGCCTCCCCCGTGGCAATGGGGGGAACCGCTTGCGGTGGAAGGGGCGCTTGGGGCGGGGGACGTTCTCTCACTCCGCGCCGAAGAACTCCTCCTCCACAGCGATGCAGAGGGTGTGGTAGATCGGGAGGTGGTACTCCTGGATCTTGTACGTTTCATCGTCGGGGGCCTTGATTACAATGTCGGCGTAGCCGCCTGTGACGCATTTGCCGCCCGACGCGCCCGTGAGTGCGATCGTTGTGAGCCCCAGTGCCTTCGCCATGCGGAAGGCGTAGAGCACGTTCGCCGAATTCCCCGAGGTCGTGATGCCGAGCAGGACATCCGCGGGCTTTCCGAGGCCCAGGACCTGCTGCGCAAAGGTGAGGTCGGGGGCCTGATCGTTCGAGAATGCCGTGCTGATCGCGAGCTGCGAGGGCAGCGAGATCGCGGGGAGCGCTCCCTGGAGGTTCTGCATAAAGTAGTCGACCGTCATCGGATCACTTGCGTCGCACGCTGCGTGCAGCTTCTCAAGCATGTCCTCGCCAAGGTGGCGCGGCAGGAGAAAGCCCTTCATCAGCTCGCCGACAATGTGCTCCGCGTCCGAGGCAGAGCCGCCGTTGCCGCAGACGATGAGCTTGCCGTCCGCGCGGTAGCTTGTCACGAGCGCCTCAATCGCGGCGCGGATATCTGTGCCGCAGACCTCGAGCGCGGGATAGCGCGCGATGAGCGTGTCTACGGCGGCGTAGGCAGAATCTTTCATGGTTGTTGCTCCTTTGCAATCGATGGTTGTTTCCTCTTTATTATGGACGATGTGAGTATGTTTTTCAAGGAAAAATATGAAAGAAGAATCTGTTTTTTGGAGACTATTTGTTAGAATTTATAGTTATTTATCGTTATTTTATACAATTGATTTATATTTATTGTTCTTTACTGAAAATAAAAAACTTCCCCCACTGCTGTGGGGGAAGCGCAGCTTGTGAAGTATAGTAGTGGGACTGTTGTTTATCTCATATAATCTCGGATATCCTGTCCCGTGATGATCTGTACGCCGCCGTGATTCTCTGTGCCAATCTCCATCATGCAGCGTGCGACGGTATCGACGGACATGGGGGCGAGATTCTTTGCAATGCCGACGGCGTTCAGGCCTTGGAGGATTTTGACGACGGCAGTCTCGCCGAGGCGTTTTGCCTCGGGACGGATGAGGCTCGGCGGGCGGACGATGTGGACGGTATCGAAGCCGAGCCTCTGCACGGCGTCATCGAGCTCGCCCTTGAGCCGCAAGTAGAAGATGGAGGAACGGCTGTCCGCGCCGAGGGAGGAGAGCAGGACGAGATGCGGGACGCCGTTTGCGTGCGCGGCTTCTGCGAACATGTACTGATAGTCGTAGTCGATACGGCGCTGCGCCTCCTTCGAGCCTGCCTGCTTCAGAGAGGTGCCGAGCGCGGAGAAGAGGACATCGCCTGTGACGAGGGCGCGCCATGTATCCGGCTGTTCGAAGTTGATGACGTGCGCCGTGAGCTTCGGGTGGGTGACGCCGGGATCGCGGCGCACGAAGACGGCGACCTCTGTATAGCGCGCATCGTCCAGCAGAGCGCGGACGAGTTCTTTGCCGACGGCGCCGGTCGCGCCGATGACGATTGCTTTCATGGAATGTTCCTTTCAGGTTGTACTTTGTAATGCTTGCCCAACGCGAACACTTAGTTACGCAAGTGATCACGTGCTCGTTCGCCTAAATACCGGCGTACTTCTTAAACGCGCTTCGCTTGAACGAAAGAAGTACGCCGGGGGCGAGTCGCACGTTTTACTCACTTGCTCCACTAGGGTTCGCTTTTGGGCATCGCATTACACTCGTTACGGTGATTCTACTCATTTGCGTTTTTCTTTAGATAATCTGCAATGGTCTGTCGTGCAGACGGCACATCGCTGCTGTACACATCGAGTCCCTCCCGTACGTCCGCGTTCGTGTAGGTGCGCAGCGTCTCAACCGCCTCACCGAGCCCGCCGCCGCCGTGGGTGACGATCGGGATGATGCGCTTGCCGCTGAGGTCATAGGGGCGCAGGAAGGAGGCGACTGCCATCGGCGTCCGATCCCACCAGAGAGGATAGATGAGGATGATGGTATCGTAGTCCTCCGGATTTACGGCGATTTCCTTGAGCGCAGGGAACTCATCTGCATCGAACTCCGCACGTGCATCCTGTGTGGTTGGGACATACTCGGCGGGATAGATTTTTTCCGTGCGGATCGCGAGGAGGTCGCCGCCCGCTGCATCCTGTGCCATCAGCGCGAGCATCTCAGCGTTCCCGAGGATGGTATCGCCATCGAGCATGACGGACGCACCCGAGACGGCGTCAACGTTCGGCGGGAAGTCGGTGTTGCCGACGCGTCCAAAGTAGACGGTGAGGATGCGCCCGAGTCCCGCGACGTGCTCGCCGGGGACGATCTCTGCACGGCTGACGTGGACGACGTGGTACCAGCGATCGAGGTACGGGAGACCTGCAATGCCCGCTGCAGCGAGGAGGAGCGCCCCGACAATCGCCGCAGCGCCGCGTTTTCCGCGTACATAGCGACGCAGATGCAGCGAGAGATGGAGGAGCAGCAGGACGGTCGCCGTGATTGCCGCGCCCATATGGAGGGAACGGCTGATGGTCGGATCGGGCAGGCGAATCACATTCGTGAGGTTCAGCCCCGAGATGAGGAGGAAGAGCATCGCTGCGCCAAGGAGGACAATGCTCACGAGGTTGAGTGTGCGTGTGGGCGTCATTTTGCCGCGTCCGAGGCTCTGGAAGTAGCTGCGGTTCAGTCCTATATGAAGAAGGGCGGCGCACATGAGCAGATACCCGCCCCACTCGTGCAGGACGCGCGGCACGAACATGCCCGCAAGCCCGAGCAAAAAGAGTGCGGTGAGCAGGATGTTGAGGCCAATGCGGATCTGCCGTAATGTCATGCGTCCGACTTCCTTTCATGAAAGAAAATATGTTACACTTGTAACAGAATGTTGGATTCGGTATAATAGCAGCGGGAGGGATATGATGAAGGAGAAGGAAAATCCGATAGCGCAGCGCTATCGCGCGATGATTCTCGACGCGTTTATGAAGCTGACGCGGAGCGTGCCCTATCATGAGATTACGATTCTGCGGATTGTGCAGGAGGCGGATGTCTCGCGGCAGACGTTCTACCGGCATTTTCGCTCAAAGGACGATATACTGACGGCGCTCATGGAGGAGATCTCGCAGGGCGTGGCGATGCGGCTGCGCGAACTTGCTGCGCCGTCACGGCGTGAGATTTTTGTGACGTATCTGGCATTTTGGCGCGAGCATGCGGATTTCCTGCGGATCGTCTGCGAGGGGCACATCGAGTTGTGGCTGATCGCCGCGTACGGCAACATCATGCAGGAGCAGCTCGAGGTTCTGCGCCCGCACTTTGCTGCCGTGTCTGAGCGGGAGTTTGCGCTCATCAAGTCGTTCCTGATCGGCGGCCTCTATCAGATGAAGGCGGATTGGTACGCGCACGGGTTCCGTGAGTCGCCGGAGGAGATGGCGGCGCTGCTGGACGGGATGCTGGCGGGAAGGGGAAGCTGATATGCTGTTATCCTAAGCCTTCCCCGTTATGACGGGGAAGGGGGACCGCTTGCGGTGGAAGGGGCACAAGACAAAGGGCGCTGCTATTCGCAGCGCCCTCATTTATGATGGGATCTCTTAGCGGTTCCGATAATGATCGGCGATCGTGCGCGGGCTCTCACCTGCCACATCCGTATGCGCGTTCATGGGCGCTGTGTAGGATGCGGGTGCGCCCTGCGGACGGATGTCCGTGATGGGCGGTTGCGGTGCTGCTGCCTGCTGCGGACGCGCCGCGCTCTGGTAGACGTTCTCCTCTTTGCGGCCGCGGAAACGGTTCCACACCCAGCGGATTGCCATGAAGGCGACCACGACGATGGCAACGTTTGCGAGGACACCGAGGATGTCGGCGAGCATTCCGCCGCCCATGCCGAACATGGAGGCAAGCAGTCCGCCGAGCATCATGCCGCCCGCGAGGAGGCCGATGTTGCGCAGAGTGTTGCCCCAGCCCGTACCGCGCTGTGCGGTGCTCGCGGCGTTTGCAGCGCCCGGCGTATTTGCCTTTGCACCTGCGGCGGGTGCGTTCTTGTCGAGCTGGTTTGCGTTCTTGGACGGCGCATAGCCCGCGCCGTTGCCGGAGACGGATTTGCTCTGGCTGCCGCTCTGGGTGCTCGGCGCTGCCTTCGGTGCAGGTGCCGCCTTCGGCGCGATGCGCGCGCCGCCCTTTGCCGCCTCGGCCTGTGCACCGAGCGTGCTCTGCACGGCGTTCGGGACGATGATGGGTGCGGTAAAGGTCAGCGTGCCGACCATTGCCGCAGCGATAAGTTTCTTCAGTTTCATTCGATATTCTCCTTTATATTCTTTCGATACGGGGATAGCCCCGGTATTCGCAGTTACTCCCGATAGGACTTCACGTCCTCGGGGAAGGCGTAGATCTCGCCGACGGTATCGAGCTCGCCCGAGAGATAGCGGTCGATGTCGTCCACATCGATGTAGAGTTTGCACTCGATGTCGAGATAGCCCTGCTCGCGTCCGTCCGAGAGGTCGCGGATCGCCATGAGCTTCTCGCGGAGCTTCAGGAGGTCGGTGCGCGTCGCGTGCACATCGAGGCGCAGCTGCGGTACGCCGTACTCCTTGAGGACTTCATCCATGGTCATGCGTTGTGACATAGTGGGTTCCTTTCCTTGTGGGTCATTATTGACTATTTGTCTTTTATATTATCCAGTGATGCTGAATTTTGGCTGAATGTCCCCACGGGGCCTGTGTTCCCGCGCCGTTTTCGCAGGGCGAGGAGGGCTGTGGTGAGGGTGCGCTTCTCATGGAGGCAGCTCTCGTAGTCGAGATCGCCTACGGCACACTGCATCCGCGCATCGAGGACGCGCACCGCCGCCTCTGTGCGGCGTATGGCATCGTCGAGATCCGACATGGCATCCCCTCCCTTCGTCGTATTGTAACAGTTTTGGGAAAAATTGTCTACTTTTGCACAGCAACCTATGGTATAATGAGAATTATTGCAAAATGAGAAGGAGCCTCGCTTTGAAGAAACTGTTCTATGAAAATGTGCGCGAGAATACGATCGCGCTGGAGCGGGCGCAGAATAAGCAGAGGACGCGGTACGTCCTCGCGCGTACGGTGGTCTTTCCCGCGATGCTCGCTGCGCTGATTCACGGCTATGATATGGGCTCGCCTGCCGAGATGATGCTGGGCGGGTTTTTTCTGTTGCTCTTTGTGGTGCTGGTGGCACGGCATCGGAAGCTGGAGCGTCTGCTTCTCCTGACGAAGGCATACCTTGCGGTGACATCGGGCTATCTCGCACGGTTCTCGGGGGAGTGGAAGAAGCTGCCCGAGGATGGTGCAGCGTATGCAAAGGAGAAGCGTCCGCCCGACCGTGATCTGCACATCTTCGGCACGGCCTCGCTCTACCAGTACCTCTGTGCGGCACGGACGCAGGCGGGGCGGGAACGGCTCGCCGCCGCCCTTACGGCAACGCCGCATGATCTCGAACAGACGCGGCGGCGGCAGGCGGCGGTGGCGGAGCTGCTGGCACATCCTCTGCTCTGCATCGAGCTGGAGGCACGCGGAGCGCGTCTGCCTGACGGACATGATACGCGCACACTGGCAAAGGAACTGGCTCAGCCGCTCAAAGGCTCGCTAAAGCTCATCTCATGTATCGGCATTGTATTTGCAAATGCATTTGTTCTCTCGTTTCTTTGGATGATTTTCGCGGGTGGACCGTGGACGGTGCCGCTCATCCTCTTTATGTTCAACCTGACGGTGGCGATGGCGTTCTATCCGCGCACGCAGCGCGAACTTGCCCCGCTCGGGCGCATGGCGCGGGAGCTGCGGCTCTACGGCAGGATTTTCTACGGCCTTGAGCGCGCACCGCTGCGCGGAGAGGCGTTCGCGGCGGTGCTTGCGCCGCTCTTTGCACCCGTTCGCGCACGGCAGGCGCAGAGCCGTCTGACGACGCTCGCCCAGTGTGCGGCAGCGCGGCGCAACTTTGTCTTTTTCATTCTCGCCAATGGGGTTCTTCTCTGGGATTTGCACTGTATGGCGTACTTCTCCCATTGGCGCGGACAGGCGGGCCCGGCGGCTGCCGGCTGGCTGGAGGTCTGGGCGGAGGTGGAGGTGCTGCTCTCGCTTGCACGGATCGGGCATACGCGCGAGATCCATACCTTCCCGCAGTTCGTTGACGGGGATGCACCGCGCCTTGATGCAGAGGGGGCGATGCCGCTCGTGATCCCGGAGGAGGCGGCGACGCCGAACGATGCGCACCTTGCGGCGGGGACCCTTGTCATCACGGGATCGAACATGTCGGGCAAGACAACGTATATGCGGACGCTGGGCTCAAACGCGGTGTTGTCATACGCAGGCGCGCCCGTGTGTGCAACGTTCTTTGCGCTCACGCCGATGGCCGTCTATACGTCGATCCAGATCAGCGACGATCTCGCGGGCGGGGTCTCGACGTTCTACGCAGAGCTGCTGCGCATCAAGAAGATGATGACGTACAGCAAGCGCGGCAAGCCGATGCTGATTCTGATCGATGAGATCTTTCGCGGGACGAACTCCGCCGATCGCATTGTCGGTGCGCGCGAGGCGATCCGCCGTCTGACGCTGCCGCACGCAATCACGATTGTGACGACGCATGACTTCGAGCTGTGCGATCTCGGACGCGAGGGCGTGCCTGTCACGAACGCACATTTTGAGGAGCACTACGAGGGGGACAAGATTCTCTTTGATTTCAAGATCCGCGAGGGGCGCTGCCGTACGACGAACGCGCAGTATCTCCTGCGGATGGCGGGCATCATGGGGGAGTGAGGTTAGATTTTAGGCATGAGTCGCTGAGAATGCCATGCGCACACGTTTCGACTCCGTGACAGCGTGCCTAAAATCTGTTATAATAGGGAAGTATTTATATAAGGAAGGGAATGCGAATAAACTCGCTGAAAGGATATGGAATGAGTGAGCAAGGTGCTCGCCCTGCCGCGACGGCGGGGGTAATGACGGCTGCCGCTGTGGTCTACGCGCTTGCGGCGATCTATCTGCCCATGCTGACGATGATGATGGGGATGCTGTGGCCGGTCTTTATCGCGCTTGTGACGGTGCGTGAGGGACTGCGCTGGGGCGTGCTGGCTGCGGCCGCATCCCTCCTCCTGACGATACTCTTTGCAACGCCCATGACGGGGGCGTTCTTTGTCCTCTCGTTTGCACCGACGGGTCTCGTGCTCGGCGTGCTCTTTCGCCGCAGAACAGACACCGTACGCGCACTGGTGGGCGGTGCGCTTGCCTCTCTCGCCGGAAAGGCGGCAGCTGCCGGGATGACGCTGCTCCTCTTCGGGCTGAATCCGTTTGCGATGGACATCTCCATGGCAAATGAAACGATGGATGAGACGCTCGCGATGTACCGTTCGCTGGGCATGAGCGAGGCGCAGCTGGAGGAGACCCGCGCGGCGTCGACACAGGTGTTGGAGCTCTTCGTACTCATGCTGCCCGCCCTCTTTCTCGGGAGCTCCGTGATCGAGGTGACGGCGTGCTTCGTCCTTCTGCGCAAGGTGCTTCAGCGCCTTGGGATCCCGGCGGCGGGGCTGCCCGCGTTTACGGAGTGGCGTCTGCCGATCTTCTTCTCCTATCTCTTTGGATTCTCCCTGATCGGCCTTTACTGGGGAACGACGCGCGATATTGCGTGGCTCTACCAGGCGGCGCTGAATGGGTATCTGATCGCGTTTATCGCAGGACTGGTGCAGGGGCTTTCGCTCCTGCAGTACCTCATGAAGCACTTTCGTGTCTCGTCGTTCGTACGGATACTGATCTATATGTTCATTGTGCTGAATGGCTTTATGACGCAGATCGTCTCGTGGACGGGGCTGTTCGATATCGCGTTTGACTATCGAAAGAGATTTTATGAACGTAAATAAGCTATACTTTGCATATACATTATCCATATAAAGAAGGTGATACTATGCCGCGGAATTTATCCGCGTGGATCGATCTCACGATCCATCTGATCGTCATGCTCGCGCTTGCGCTTGTGACGTTCTGCTATAATTCCTACGTCGGGGCAGCGGCGCTTCTTGTCTGGGCGCTCCTTGTCGCGTTTGCGTGGGAGCGTTGTCGTGACAGAGAACGACGATTTGAGCGCTACTGTATGGGCATCATCCGCAATGTCAACAACGTGATGAACTACGCGGTAGATTGTCTCCCGCAGGCGATCCTCGTTGTGGAGAAGGAAGGGCATCTCGAATGGTGCAACCGTCAGGTCGCGGAGTATCTCGGCGGTGTGAAGCCGGAGCAGGGGACGTTGGTCGCGGATTTCTGGCAGGATTTCAGAATCGCGGAGATCTGGGGGACGGAGGGCGAATACCGCTTCGCACATGAGGGGCGTACCTATCATGTCTACCACCGCAGTGTACCGACATCGCCGCAGATGGACCCCCTGATGGCGTTCTACGTTGAGGACGAGACGGAGCTTGCCGATCTGCAGCAGCGGTTCCGTGCGAGCCGGACGGCACTCCTCTACATTCAGCTCGATAACTATGATGAGATCATGCAGGGGCAGTCGGAGGCGGAGAAGTCGATGCTGCTGCTCGCTGTGCGCGAGCGTCTGGATGCGTGGATGAACGGTCTCGGCGGCTTTATGCGCAGCATCTCCGACGGCGAGTTTGTCGCACTGCTCGACCACGCGGCGCTTGACCATGCGATCGCGGAGAAGTTCGACATTCTCGATCAGGTGCGTAAGATTGTGAACTCGAAGGGGCTGCCGGTCACCCTCTCCATCGGGCTTTCCCTCGCGGCAGACCAGACGCTGCGGGAGCTCGGTGAGGAGGCCGAGGCAAAACTCGACCTCGCGCTTGGACGCGGCGGCGACCAGGTTGCACTCGACATTGGCGGCAAGACGCAGTTCTTCGGCGGCAAGGCGAAGGCGGTGGAGAAGCACACGCGTGTGAAGGCACGCGTTGTGGCACACGCGCTGCGCGACATTATGGAGAACGCGGATGAGATCTACGTCATGGGGCACCACAATGAGGACTATGACTGTTTCGGTGCGGCGATGGGCGTTGCATGCATGGCGCGTGCCATCGGAAAGCCTGTCCACATTGTCCTCAGCGATATGAACGAGGGCATTGACCGCATCCTTGACATGGTGCGTAAGGATGAGGCGTATGACGGCCTCTTCGTCCGTCCCGGCGATATTGCGGGCGTCGCTTCGCTCTCGGCCCTGCTCGTGGTGGTGGATGCGCACATTCCGCACATCCTCGCCGATCCGACGCTCTTGGAGCGTGTTCCAAAGATCGTTGTGATCGACCATCACCGCCGCAGTGAGAATTTCGTCAAGAATCCGCTGCTTGTCTACATCGAGACGGCATCGAGTTCGGCGAGCGAGCTGGTGACGGAGCTGCTCATGTACTTTGGCGACAACATACGCCCGACGCGCCTCGACGCGACGGCGCTGTACTCGGGCGTGGTTGTGGATACGAAGAATTTCAACGTCGGTGCGGGTGTCCGCACGTTCGATGCGGCGGCGTATCTCCGCCGCGCAGGGGCGGATCCCGTGCTCGTGCGGGCGCTGTTCCAGAGCGACTACGAGACAACGGTGGCGCTTGCCCGTGCAAAGGCAAACGCGGAGTATTTCCCCGGCGGGCTGATCGTCGGCAGCATCCCTGAGCGTCTGCCGAACGGGCAGATCATTGCGGCACAGGCGGCGGATGGGATGCTGCGCGTGGACGGGGTGCGCATGAGCATCTATGTGTTCCAGATGACGGGCGATGTTGTGGGCATCAGCGCGCGCTCAACGGGTGAGATGAATGTCCAGGTGATTATGGAGGCGTTCGGCGGCGGCGGGCACGCGAATGTGGCGGGAGCACAGGTAAAGGATGTACCGCTCAGTGTCGTGCGCGGCAATGTCGTCGAGCGTGCTCGGGCATATATAGAGGAGAGTGACCATAGTGAAAGTGATACTGCAGGCGGACGTTAAGAACATCGGGAAAAAGGGCGAGATCGTGGAGGTCGCGGATGGCTACGGACGCAACTTCCTTCTGCCGAAGAAGCTGGCGCTGCCGGCAAGCAGCGAAAATGTGAATGTCGCGAAAGCACAGGCGGGGGCGAAGGCCCGCAAGGATGCAATGGCGGTCGATGAGGCGAAGCTGATGGCAGCCCAGCTCGAGAAGGTCGAGGTGGAGATCCCTGTGCATATCGGCGAGAACGGGCGGCTGTTCGGCGCGGTGACGGGCAAGGATGTCGCGGAGGCGCTGAAGAAGCGGAACATCGACGTGGATCGCCGCAAGATCACGATTCGCGGCGAGGTGGTTGGCGAGGGCCTCTACGAGGCAGTCGTCAAGGTGCATCCGAACATCGCGACGACGATCAAGATTCATGTGAAGAAGGAATAGGGACGGTGTCGAGTGCCCTTCGCAAACACCTCGTTACGCAAGCGAACGTACACTTATCTGCCTAAATACCTGCGGATTCCAAACGCGCTTCGCTTGAACGGTTAAAATCCGCAGGGGGCAGAACGTGTACTTTTCTCGCTTGCTTCACTAGGGTTTGCTCAGGGCATCTCTTCCACCTATACATCATATTTGCAGTATTTTGCAAAGAACTATCAAACACTATAAATACAGGCTGATGAAGGACGCTTCATCAGCTTTTCTCTCCAAAGGAAATATTTTATGTCATTTTTTAAGGATTTATTCGGCGGCGACGGGAAGGCGGAAAAGCCGCCCGCGCTCGCACCAGAGGCGCGCGTGGATGCAGAGATTGCCACGATCTTTCGCATGCTCGCGGATACGATGGGGACGGAACGGCTTGTCATACAGGCGGGCAAGATGAACGCGATGACGCTCATGCGCTCGGACAACCGCCGTGAGCGCGTGCTTGCCCTCATGCGTATCCTCGAGGAGGATCCACTGCTCTCTCCGCCGCCGTCCGATGCCGAGATCCCCGAGATCCTGAATCGGATGACGGAACAGCTCGCGGGGATTCTTGCGCGGCGTGATCTTGAGGATCGGATCGAGCGCAAGGTGAACGAAAAACTTGAAAAGGATCACGAGGAGTACGTGGACGATATCCGCCGTCAGGTGATCTCGGAGGAGAGCCCCGGAGCAGAGTCGCCGCATGATAAGAAGAAGCGTGAGGATCTTGAGGCGCTTGAGCGCGTCCATCTCACGCAGTCGGTCATGGAACTCCTGCGGCCGCGCAGCTTCGATGAAATCATCGGGCAGGAGCGGGCCGTGCGCTCACTCATGGCAAAGCTGTCCTCGCCCTATCCACAGCACCTCCTCCTCTACGGGCCGCCGGGCGTAGGCAAGACCACGGCGGCGCGCCTTGTGCTCGAGGCGGCAAAAAAACGCGCTGTATCGCCGTTCGCAGAGGATGCACCCTTTGTAGAGACGGATGGGACGACCCTGCGCTGGGATCCGCGCGACATGACAAATCCGCTGCTCGGCTCGGTGCACGACCCGATCTATCAGGGCGCACAGAAGAGCCTCGCGGACAGCGGCGTGCCCGAGCCGAAGCCGGGGCTGGTGACGGACGCGCATGGCGGCATCCTCTTTATCGACGAGATCGGCGAGATGGATGAGATGCTGCAGAACAAGCTGCTCAAGGTGCTCGAGGATAAGCGTGCGTATTTCGAGTCGGCGTACTACGATCCCGATGACAAGCGTGTTCCGCCCTACATCCGCAAACTCTTCGAGGGGGGCGCTCCTGCAGACTTCGTGCTCATCGGAGCGACGACGCGTGATGCGGACCACATCAACCCCGCGCTCCGCTCACGCTGTGCGGAGATCTATTTCGAGCCGCTGACGCCCGCGCATATCCTCACGATTGTGGAGAACGCGGCGCGTCGTCTCAACGTCCAGCTTGCGGAGGGCGCAGCACAGCTCATCAGCACGTACACAATTGAGGGGCGCAAGGCGATCAATATTCTCGCCGATGCCTACAGTCTCGCGTTAAATCGACTTGAGGACGCAGAGGTTGAGCGGATTGTTTCACGTGAAACAATCCGACAGAGAGAATGTCCTCATGATGAACCGCAGGAAAGCCCCGCTTCCTCTGCAGAAAATGTTTCACGTGAAACGGTGGGAGCCTCCGCAGAGGAAACGTCGGAGAAACCGAGCAATGTTTCACGTGAAACAACAGCGCCGCCCCTGCTCGTGACCAAGGACGACATCTATGAGGTCGCACAGGTTAGCCGCCTCTACCGATTCGGACGAAAGAAGGCATCGGATACCCCTGCCGTCGGAAGAGTGTTCGGGCTCGGTGTCGCGGGCTTCCTCGGCTCCATCATCGAGATTGAGGCGGTAGCCTTCCCTCCGGCAGAGAAGGGGAAGGGGACGGTGCGGTTCAATGAGACGGCGGGCAGCATGGCGAAAGACTCGGTCTTTAATGCGGCAGCTGTTATGCGCCAGCTGACAGGACGCGACCTCCATGACTATGACATCCACGTCAATGTGATCGGCGGCGGCAACATCGACGGACCGAGCGCCGGCACGGCCATCCTTGCGGCAATCGTGAGTGCAGTGACGGGGGCGGCGATCCGTCAGGATGTGGCTGTGACGGGCGAGATCTCGCTCCAGGGGGAGATCAAACCCGTCGGCGGTGTCTTTGAGAAGGCCTATGGTGCGCGACAGGCGGGGATCTCCACCCTCATCATCCCGTGGGAGAACAAGAAGGATATCCCCGAGGAGCATCTGGGGCTCACGATTCATCGACTGAAGAAAGCGGAGGAGGCATTTGCGGTTCTCTTCGCAGATGATACGTGGAAGAAGAAAAGTGAAGAAGTGTAATATGCGTTAGGCGTTATCCTCCCCTTGCGAACACTTAGTTGCGTAAACGGTCGCGTGCTCGTCCGCCTAAATACCTGCGGATTCCAAACGCGCTTCGCTTGAACGAATAAAATCCGCAGGGGGCGGGTCGCACGCTTTCTCCGTTTACTTCACTAGGGTTCACTGCGGGGAGGATAGTATCGCACGTAGATACAGAATGATAAATCATCAAGAAGACGCCCTCTCTACTGAGGGGAGCGGAAACACGAAAAAAACTATCTTGAAAGGAGAATCCAATGACGGAAGGACGCATCCCACCGCAAAGCATTGAGGCAGAGCTGTCCGTCCTCGGTGCGATGATGCTGAAACCTGCGGCGGTCACGCAGGCGATTGAGCTGCTGCGTGCCGACGAGTTCTATCGGCAGGCGCACCGCGCTGTGTTCGAGGCAATGGAGGGGCTTGTGCGGAGCGGCGAGCCGGTCGACATTGTGACGGTGACGGAGTCGCTGAAGAAGAGCGGCCTCCTGGAGCAGGTCGGCGGCATCACATTCCTCGCAAATCTGACGAACAGCGTGCCGAGCACGGCGAACCTCGCTCACTATGCAAAGATTGTCAAGGAGAAGGCCATCCTGCGCTCCCTCATCGATGCGAGCACGGAGATTGCGGGGGCGGCATATGAGGCGAGTGAGGACATCGCCGAGCAGCTGGATGATGCGGAGCGCAAGATCCTCGCCATTGCGGGCGGGCAGACGACAGGCGCGTTTGTCCCGATCAAGGACGTGGTCTTTGATGCCGTGGATCGTGTGGGTGAGCTCGCCAAGGCAAAGGGCGGCATCACCGGACTCTCCACAGGCCTTGCAACCCTTGACTCCGTGACGCGCGGCCTCCAGAAATCCGATCTCATCATCGTCGCCGCACGCCCTGCGATGGGCAAGACGGCGTTCGTCCTCAACCTCGCGACGCACGTTGCGCTGCAGGGCGGTACGGTCGCGTTCTTCTCCCTCGAGATGCCGCGTGAGCAGCTAATGCACCGCATCTTCTGCGCGGAGGGGCAGATTGATGCGACACGCCTTGCACGCGGCGAGCTCGACGACGAGGAGTGGAGCCGCCTCGTAAAGGTCGCTGACCGCATGATGAAGACCAACCTCTACTTCGATGATACGAGCAGCACGACTGTGCTTGATATCCGTACGCGTGCACGCCGACTGAAGGCGGAGCACGGGCTCGATCTCATCGCCATCGACTACCTTCAGCTCATCCAGGCACCGGGGCGTGCGGAGAACCGAACTCTTGCCGTCGCAGAGATGACGCGCTCGCTCAAGGTGCTTGCACGCGAGCTCTCCGTGCCGATCGTCGTCCTCTCGCAGCTCTCACGCGCGACGGAGGGGCGCTCGGACAAGCGCCCCATGCTCTCCGACCTGCGCGAGTCCGGCTCCATCGAGCAGGATGCGGACATCGTCATGTTTCTCTACCGCGAGGACTACTACAACCAGGATACAGAGAATGCGAACATTACCGAGCTCAGCATCGCCAAGCATCGCAACGGCGCAACCGACACGGTGAAGATGTTCTTCCAGAAGGAGTACACGCGCTTCCGCGACCTCGCACGAGAAGGATAGTCAACGAATTTGTTTCACGTGAAACATTTTGGCCGGATCCCCTCAAAAAAGAGGGGATTTTTTTTGTCATTTGTGCTATGATGAGAGAGTATGAGAATGGATCTGCATGTTACAAATGGGCAGGGGAGGAAGAGTCGTGTTAAAGAGTATTGCAATCATGACGAGTGGGGGCGACAGCCCGGGGATGAATGCGGCGGCACGCGCGGTTGCACGCACGGCACTCTATGAGGGCGTGAAGGTATGGGGGATCAACGACGGCTATCACGGACTGCTCGAGGAGGACCTGCGTGAACTCCAGTCCAAAGATGTGGGCGATATCATTCAGCGCGGCGGCACCTTCCTCGGGACAGCACGCTGCAAGCGTTGGCAGACCCCCGAAGGCCGCCGCCTCGGGCATGAGAATCTCATCAAGCGCGGCATCGAGGGGCTCTGCGTCATCGGCGGCGACGGCTCCCTGCGCGGTGCACAGCTGCTCTCGGAGGAGTACGGCTTCCCCATTGTGGGGCTGCCGGGCACGATCGACAACGATGTCTGGGGCATGGACTACACCATCGGCTGCGACACGGCGGCGAATACGATCATCGACGCGATCAACAAGCTGCGCGATACGGCATCGGCCCACCGCCGTGTCATCGTACTCGAGGTTATGGGCCGCGGCAGCGGTTGGCTTGCCCTCGTTGCGGGCATCTCGGGCGGCGCAGAGTACATCCTTGTGCCGGAGGAAAAGTTTGACCTCGCGGAGATCACACAGGATCTCTCGCGTGCCTACGAGCACGGCAAACGCTACATCCTCATCGTTGTCGCCGAGGGGGCAGCGAGCGGGCAGGAGGTCTGCGACTACATTGCCAAGCACACGGACATCGAGACACGCGTCTCCGTGCTCGGCCACATCCAGCGCGGCGGCTCGCCGACGGTCATTGACCGCGTGCGTGCCAGCCAGCTCGGAGAACAGGCAGCGCTCGCACTCATCTCGGGCCTCTCGGGCGTTGTCTTTGGGTACAGCAAGGGGCATGTCGTCTCGGTCAATCTCTACGATGCCGTAAACAACAAGAAGGTACTCGATCCCGACTATCTGCATCTCGCGAAGGTGCTGTTCTAAAACATTTCCACACTTCCGCAGAAAGGATGATCCCGTGGCAAAGATCATTGCGATTGCCAGCCAGAAGGGCGGCGTCGGCAAAACGACGACGGCGGTGAACCTCGCCGCTGCCGTCGCACGCGCCAAACGACGTGTCCTGCTCGTCGACATCGACCCGCAGGGGAATGCGACGAGCGGTTTTGGTATCGACAAGACGATGCTCATGTCGACCACCTATCGCGTCCTCATCGAGGGGCGCAGCCTGCGGGAGTCGATTGTTCACTCGGACTACCGCGTGGATGTCCTGCCGGCGAACGTTGAGCTTGCGGGCGCGGAGGTGGAACTTGCGGAGCTCGAGCGGCGTGAGACACGCCTGCGGGATGCCCTGGCGGAGGTCGCGCATGACTATGATTACATCTTTATCGACTGCCCGCCGTCCCTCGGCTTCCTCACGCTGAATGCACTCGCGGCGGCGCACGCCGTCCTCATCCCGATCCAGTGTGAGTTCTATGCCCTCGAGGGAGTGGCACAGCTGATGAACACCATTGGCCTCGTACAGGAGAGCGTGAACCCCGCCCTCGGCGTGCAGGGGGTTGTCATGACGATGTACGACGGGCGGACACGGATTGCGGCGCAGGTCGTCGACGAGGTGAAAAACGTCTTCGGCGCATCCCTCTACGAGACGCTGATCCCGCGCAACGTGCGCCTCTCGGAGGCACCGTCGTTCGGACACCCCATCACGTCCTACGACATCACATCACGTGGTGCGGAGAGCTATATCGCACTGGCAAGGGAGGTTATGAAGCGTGAAGAAGGCTAAGACAGGCGGCCTTGGACGCGGGCTTGGTGCGCTCGGGCTGGGGAAAAACGCCCTTGCGGGTGCGGCAAAACCCACAGAGCCCCCCGCTCCCGCGGCACCGACAGAAACAGCGGCCCCCACGGCACAGGCAGGCACGCCTGCCGCGCTGCCCGTAGAGGCCATTCGGCCGAACCGCTTTCAGCCGCGCCGTGAGTTCGACGAGGCGGCGCTCGAGGAGCTGCGCGAGTCCATCGCGCGGCATGGCATCCTCCAGCCCCTCTCCGTGCGCGACATCGGCGGCGGGAAATACGAGCTCATCGCGGGTGAGCGCCGCCTGCGTGCAGCACGCCTCGCAGGGCTCACCACCGTCCCTGTCGTCTTTCGCACGGCGACGGATGCGGAGCTCGCGGAGATGGCACTCATTGAGAACATCCAGCGCGAGGATCTGAATCCCATCGAGGAGGCACATGCCTATCAGCGACTCCTCACAGAGTTCCGCCTCTCACAGGAGGAGCTTGCCCGCCGTGTGGCACGCAGCCGCTCGGCGATCGCGAACAGTGTCCGTCTCCTGCGCCTCGCGGAGGAGGTCCAGGCATTCATCGCGAATGGGGTTCTCACCATGGGCCAGGTACGCCCCCTCCTCGCCCTTGAGAGTGCGGCGCTTCAGCGCGAGGCGGCAGAGTACATCCAGGAGCACGAGCTCTCCGCACGCGGCGCAGAGGCCCTCGTCAAGCGCCTCGCCAAAGATCCGAACGCCCTCAAACGATCTGCACAGCCCGCGAAAAAGCCCGCCCCCGACATTTTCGTTCGCGATGCGGAGGAGCGTCTGACACGCAGCCTTGGGACCAAGGTGCGGATTCAGGAAGGCCGTGAAAAGGGCAAGGGAAGGCTTGAGATCAGCTATTTCTCGATGGACGATCTCGAACGCCTCCTGAGCCTGCTCACAGAGACCGAGGGTGTGGGGAAAGAGGACAAACGGGCAGCGCTGCGCGCGATCTCCACGCAGAGCTTCACGGTGTGATGGTCCAAGAAATGTAGGGAAGAAGGGAAGAAAGCATTGTTTTTGAACAATCTCGTCAACTATATAGCATCGCATGCAACGGTACTTTTGCTGACCTCTATGCTGCTGATTCTCATACTGCTCATCCTCGTCGTCTATACGATGGTGCGCCTCTCGAGCATGCGTACACGCTACCGCGAGATGATGCGCGGCTCGCAGTCCGATGATCTGGAGGGCATGCTGCTCCAGCATATCAGTGCCGTGGAGAAAGTCGCCGCAACGAATGCACGTATCCTCGAGGAAAACGAACTCATCCGTCAATTTCTCCGCAAGACACTCGTTCGCACCGCGATGGTGCGCTTCCGTGCATTCGAGGATATGGGCGGCGACCTCAGCTATGCCGTCGCCATGCTCGATGCGGACAACGACGGCGTGATCTTCTCAAGCATCTTCGCACGTGCGGATTCGCGCAGCTACATCAAGCCGATCAAGGGCGGCTCATCGGAGTACGCTCTCACCGATGAGGAAAAGGGTGTCCTGCGTGAGGCAATGGCACAGCCGCTGCCGATCAAGTACTGAAAGCACAAGGAAAAACCTGCTGAAACTCAGCAGGTTTTCATTTTGTTCGGCTAGGATAGGGCGAAGGAAACGGACCTGACCGCATCATAGCATAGGAGAACAGCTTGAACGAAGAAAAACGCTATAAAATTCAATTCATCGACAGCGAGGAAGATGTGACGCGCACGGTGCGCCTGTCCCTGCGCTCTCTGCGCATCCTTGCCGTCGGCGCGGGGGCCGCGGTCGCCGTCCTCATAGCGGCCTCTGTGCTCTCCGTCTACACCCTGATGAGTGGACGCATGCACGCCTCCGAGCGGGAGCAGCTGCGCGAGGCGAATCGCATCCAGCAGGAGCAGATCCTGCAGGTCTCGAAAAAGGCGGCGGCTCTCCAAGAGGATCTCGATCGCCTGCACCGCTCCGAGGACGGGCTGCGGGCACTCGTCGGTGCACCGCCGGCGACGGAGGATACGGCGGTGGAGGAGGGGACGCCCGTACCCACGGGCGGCGCACCACATGAGCTCACAACCGCAGAGCTTGGCGAGGCGCTTGCGATGATCGAGGAACGCCTCGCCGCACGTCGCTCCTCGCTGGATCTCCTCGCGGAGGGGATGCGTGCGAGCTTCCCTGGTGCGGTCGGTTTCATCTCGGACGATGCATCGCATACGACCCCCTCCATCTGGCCAACGCAGGGCTACGTCAGCTCGCCCTACGGGCTGCGGTTTGGGGGAACGGAGTTCCATCAGGGCATTGATATCGCCGCCGAGATGGGCACACCCATCGTTGCGGCCGCCGACGGCGTTGTGACTGCGGCGGGATGGAACGGCGGGTACGGCAACATGGTCGACATTGACCATGGCAGCGGCGTCGTAACGCGCTACGGGCACGCCTCCGCCGTTGCGGTCACAGTCGGACAGCAGGTGCGGCGCGGGCAGGTGATCGCCTATGTCGGCTCGACGGGGCGCTCTACGGGGCCCCATCTGCACTACGAGGTGCGCGTGGGCGGCCAGCCCGTCAACCCCGCTGCGTATTTGTAAGGAGAGTTTGTGATGAAATCTGTAAGTTGCCTGCTTGCCGCAGGATTTTTCCTCCTCCCTGCGGGGTGGGCCGCGGCAGAGAAGCCCGATATCCACACCGTCATGACGGCGGAGGAGGGGCAGGATGCCGCCGCCTCTGCCGCGCAGAAGAAGGTGCCCGAGGAAGAGCATGCGCTCAATGAGGAGATGGATGAGCTCGGGGATGCCGCTCTTGACGCGCGTGCGGAGAGCGCGTCTGCGGCCGCAGAAAAAGCAAAGGAAGAAACAGCCTCCGCTGACGGGAAGGAACCCTCCGCCGAGAAAATCGGATATGGATACGGGACGGATGCACCGATCTCTGCCGATGAGCCGGCACATACGACATCTGTCTATGCCGAGCTGACCGCGATCGCGCCCGTGACGCTGAAGGACGGCGACTGGGTATTCATTGAGGGCGATGAGCGGCGCGGATGGTTCTTCGACCGTGCGCGGATGACGCGGAACGAGGACGGCTCCATTTCCTACTGGCAGCTCATCCTCTACAACGATCTCGGGCGGGATCAGTTCGTGCGTGCGATGCACGACGAGGCCTACGAGACACTGGGCTACACCCTCCAGCGCCGCGTGCTGAACGTCAAGGAGAACACGATCCGCACCTATGAGATCATCGCCTATGATCGCGAGAATGCCGTTCTCACGGACGGTGACCGCGACGGACACGCCGCCGAGATCCATCCGAATACGATGGCGGCGAAGGAGCGTGATGCCGTGAAGATGGCGGCGAAGAAGCTGAAGTTGAAGTAAAAAATTGGAATGACGAATAGGAGGTATTCATTATGCTTCAAAAGGTAATCGTATCGGTTTTTTTGGGACTTGCTGTTTTTTTAGGAAACCATCTTCTTGTTGTTGATCGTGTTGAGGCAGCAGACTACTGGGTAGCAGGAAATGAGGCCGGGGATGTCTATGTTCAGGACCAATCAATTCAATGGCTGGATGCAAATAACTGTTTAGCCCTTGTAATCAGTGTAGAGAAAAGCAGTCGAAAAAAAGAAGCCACAAACTACCAGTATTATATTGATGGGGGACAGTGGTATTACATGCCCGTATACGAGGGCGGCTGGTCAGGGGAAACAAGCCCTGTTGCGAGCAGTTGGATTCAGCAGAAAATACTGGACTTTTTGTTGACAAAACGACCATAATATATCAAATAATGAATTGTTATTGTGAAAATAAATGTCGTATATTGACGTTTATCACGAATCCTGCTAGAATTAACGAACAACTAAACAAAGGGAGAGAATGAGCCCTCTCCCCGTTTCCGAGCAAAAATATCTAAGGGGAGTGTGCCTATGATATTGCGCCTGCGCTGCGGAGAGGAAAGCTCCAAGACGCGCACAGGGTGCGTGCAGAAATGTCCGTGCCTCCCCTTTCGAAGCGGAGTTTCCCGATGGAAGTGCGCTTCTCCTTGAAAAGGAAACGACAGAATAGCCGCAGACAGGCGACGTGTGGTGTTTTTGTGCACAAAACATCGGGGACGTTTGCCTGATTCGGGAGGTTGTTTGTCGTGCCTTTGGGTACGGGAAACAACCTCTTTTCTATTGTTTTTTCGTATCGGGGGATTTAGCAACATATATCGAAAAATAGTATTCCTTTTTTCTTCAAAAGGGAATATAATTATTAAAGCTTTTATAATGAATGGGGCTGGTTCTCATCCAGGTGCCTGCAGGGGCACTTGTGTCTTGTGTATTGGTTAGGAGGATTCATGTGAGTAAGAGGGAGAGCTTGTGGGAGGCCTATCTCGCAAAGGGCATGAGCCGCCGCAGCTTTTTGAAGGGCTGTGTGACGCTCACGTCCCTGATGGGGCTGAGCACGGACATGATGACGAAGGTTGTCGAGGCGGCGGAGACGAAGCCGCTGCCGGTCGTGATCTGGCTGCATGGGCACGAGTGCACGGGCTGCGATGAGTCCTTCATCCGCTCGGGTGCGCCGCTTGCATCCGATCTCGTACTGAACAGCATCGCGCTTGAGTACAGCCATGTCCTGAGTGCGGGCTGCGGCGAGCCGTTCGAGGAGCACCTCGAGACCACGATCAAAAAGTACCACGGGGAGTACATCCTCGCGGTCGAGGGCGCGGTCGCCTCGGGGGCGCATGAGTACACCTGTATGTCGGGCGGACATCCCTTCTCGCATACGCTGAGGCGTGTCGCCGAGGGGGCAAAGGCGGTCATCGCCTATGGCACGTGTGCGACGGCGGGCGGCATCCAGGCGGCTGCGCCGAATCCGACGGAGTCCACGGGCATTCGCTCGTTCATTGGTTCCAAGCCCTACATCGCCGTGCCCGGCTGCCCGCCGATCCCCGAGGTCATGACGGGCGTCGTCATGCACGTTGCGCTCTTCGGCACCCTGCCTCCGCTCGATGGAGAGGGGCGGCCGCGCCAGTTCTACGGCAACCGCATCCACGACACCTGCTACCGCCGTCCCTTCTTCGATGCGGGGATGTTTGCCGACCGCTTCGACGATGCGGGTGCAAAGGCGGGCTGGTGCCTCTACCACCTCGGGTGCAGAGGACCTGAGACCTACAACTCCTGCGGCAATCTGCGCTGGTATCAGGGGATGTCGTACCCGATCCAGTCGGGGGCACCCTGCATCGGGTGCAGCAATGCGAATTTCTGGGACGATGCACCCTTCTCGAAACGTCTGCCCGAGTATGACGGCATCGACGTGGATATGGTCGGTGCGGGGCTTGCCGTGGCAACGGCGGTCGGCGTAGCGGCACACGCGGGCGCGAGCCTTGTGCAGAAGAAATGCCACGAGAAGCAGCTCGAAAACGAGGGAAAGCAGGTGCATGAATGAAACACGTTGTTGTCGACCCGATTACGCGCATTGAGGGACATCTGCGCGTCGAGATCCAGGTGGATGAGGCGACGGGCAAGGTCACGGATGCCATCTCCTCCGGTACAGCATGGCGCGGCCTCGAGCTCGTCATGAACGATCGCGACCCGCGTGATGCATGGGCATACATCCAGCGCATCTGCGGCGTCTGCACGTCGTCCCATGCGCTCGGCTGCCTGCGTGCCGTGGAGGATGCGTTCGGCATCACGATCCCGAAGAATGCGCACTACATCCGCAACATCATCGCGGCGTGTCTCGGACACCAGGATCATATCATCCATTTCTATCATCTGCACGCTCTCGACTGGGTCAGCCCACTCGAGGCGCTCAAGGCGGATCCTGCGGCGACGGCGGAACTCCAGAATACGGTGCTCAGGGCCTATCGTCTCCCCTTCCGCGGCCCTGCGGGGCTCGAGACAGAGGCATACCCGCATGACGTACCCGTATCGAATCCCGAGTACTATGCGGCGATCAAGGCGAAGGTGCAGAAGATCGTGGAGAGCGGTCAGCTCGGCATTTTCTCCGCGCAGTGGTGGGATCACCCCGACTATCAGATGCTGCCGCCCGAGGTGCATCTGATGGCGATCTCCCATTACCTTGAGATGCTGGACAAGCAGCGCGACCTCGTCGTGCCGCACGTCGTCTTCGGCGGCAAGAATCCGCACCCACACTATGTGCTCGGCGGCATGCCCTGCTCCATCTCGATGGAGGACGGCAACGCGCCGATCAACACGGCACGCCTCGCGATTGTGGATCGCTCGATCCAGTCCGCGCGGCACATGATGAACGACTACTACCTGCCGGACGTGCTCGCCATCGGACATCTCTATGTGCAGAAGGGCTATGTCTCGGGCGGCGGCCTCGCCAAGGAGCGCGTGCTCGGCTTCGGTATGTTCCCCGAGGAGCCGTTCTCGGGCGCGACGAACGGCGATTTCTTCAGCAAGCTGCTCGTACGCTGCAACGGCGTTGTCGAGAACTTTGCGGGCGGTGTGATGCAGGCGAAGGTCTATGACTTCAAGATGGAAGATGTCTCCGATCCAGAGGTTATCGGCGAGAGCGTTGCGCACTCATGGTACGAGTATGCGGGCGGCGACGACAAGGCGTTGCATCCGTGGGACGGCGAGACAAAGCCGCACTACACGGAGCCGAAGGAGGGCACGAAGACCGACTGGAAGGCGCTGAACGAGCAGGGCAAATACTCGTGGCTCAAGACGCCGAAATGGCGCGGCAAGCTCTGCGAGGTCGGTCCGCTCGCGCGCTATATCGTGCTCTACACGAAGGCAAAGCAGGGGCTGCTCGGTGAGCTGACATGGGCGGAGCAGATGATTGTCGATCAGATCGACGCGGTGACGAAGGTGCTCGGCGTTCCTGCCGAGGCGTGGCTGCCCTCGACGGTCGGCCGCACGGCGGCGCGTGCGCTCGATGCGCAGCTGCAGGCGGAGATCAGCAAGTTCTTCTTTGACAAGCTCGTCGCGAATATCAAGAGCGGCGATACGCGCGTGGTGAACAACGACAAGTGGGATCCCTCGACGTGGCCGAAGGAGGCAAAGGGCGTCGGCTTCTACGAGGCACCGCGCGGTGCGCTCAGTCACTGGGTCGTCATCAAGGACGGCAAGGTGGCGAACTATCAAGCGGTTGTGCCGACGACGTGGAACGCCTGCCCGCGCGATGATGCGGCGGGACACGGCGCATACGAGATGTCGATGATGGATACGCCCGTGAAGATTGCAGATAAGCCGCTCGAGATTGTGAAGGCGGTGCGCTCGTTCGACCCGTGCATGGCGTGCTCGACCCACCTCTTCAACGCGAAGGGGGAGAAGATCCGCGTCGTCACGACCGACCCTTACGCCGGCGTGCGCGTGGACGAATAGGGGGCGATCCGCATGAAACAAGAAGAACGCAAGGAGTACTACCTCTTTAGCCCCTTTCTGCGCATCTTTCACTGGTTGATGGTGGGGGCGATCATCGTGCTCTTTATCACGGGGTTTCTGATTACAAAGCCCGTGGTCATCCTCGCCTCGGAGCCGACGAATACGCCGCTCCTGATGAACCTCGTGCGCAATATCCACTTCGTTGCGGCGTTTGCGTTCTGTGCGGGCTTCATCGGGCGCGTCTACGGCTTTCTCATCAGCAAGGGCGACCGCCTCTTCCCGCATTTCTGGAAAAAGCAGTACTATCTGGATGCGTGGGAGGTTGTGCAGCACTACATTTTCCTGCGCACGTCCCATCGCCCCTTCCTGCGCAACCCTCTGGCGCGCGTGGCATACGCGGGGCTGTATGTGATGGTGGCGGTCGAGGTGCTGACCGGCTTTGCCATGTACTACATGACCGAGCCGTCCGCGATCGGCGGGACCCTGTTCGGATGGGTGAATCACCTCCTCGGGAATGAGTTCATGTCGCACTTCGTCCACCACTACGTGGCGTGGGCGATCATCCTGTTCGCCATCGGTCATTTCTACCTCGTTGTCCGTGCCGAGTTCATGGAGGGCGAGGCAGAGGTGTCGAGCATGTTCGCGGGCTCGAAGCTGCTGCGGCATACGCCGGCGGATGCGAAGGATGTGGAGTGAGGTTTGAGAAGACAGCGCAATGTCCAAAAGCGAACCCTAGTGGAGCAAGTGAGTAAAGTGTGCGGTACGCCCCGGCGGATTTCTTTCGTTCAAGCGTAGCGCGTTTAAGAAGTCCGCCGGTATTTAAGCGTACAAGCACACGATCACTTGCGTAACGAGGTGTTCGTGTTGGATTTGCGCTGTTGCAACAGATTGGAGTAACTTATGTGCAAAGAATGCGGCTGCGGGCTCGCGGAGAGTACGACGCATTTGCAGTTTTTTGTCAAGGGCTACACGGCGGAGAATGCTGCCGCCGTGGAGAAGGCTCTGCTCGGTCTCGCGGGTGTGCTCTATGTGCACATCCACACGCATGACGGCGAGACGACGGTGGACTATGACCCGGCAAAGACGAAGATGACGGAGCTCATCAGCACCTTTGCCGCGCACGGTCTGACGGCGGAGCTGTAGGATGCACGAGATGGCGATTGCCGAGGGCATCCTTGACATCGCCCTCACGCACGCGCGGGACAATGATGCGCAGCGCATCGAGCGCATCCACCTCCTCCTCGGGGAGCTCTCGGGGGTGGAGACAGAGGCATTGACGCTTGCCTTTCGGACGCTCGTGCGCGGGACCATAGCGGAGACGGCGGCACTGACGTGGACGCGCATCCCCCTTGCGGGACGCTGTCACGACTGCGGCAAAGAACGCGCGCTGCGCCCGCAGGACTACCTCTGCCCCGACTGCGGAGGCGGGATGGAGTTCACGCATGGGCGCGAGATGCGCGTCGACTATATAGAGATGGAATAGGTATGAAGGTAGTTGTAAAGGCGGACATCCTCGGGCAGAACGAGGCGGCTGCGGCGGAGAACGCGGCACTCTTTGCGCGGCATGGCATCTATGCGCTGAATCTCCTCGGCTCGCCCGGCTGCGGAAAGACCTCGCTGCTCGAGCAGACACTCGCGGCACTCGGCGGGGAGCTGCGCATGGCGGTCATCGAGGGGGATCTCTTCACGACGAAGGATGCGGCGCGGATCGAACGCTGCGGCGCACCCGTCGTGCAGATCAATACGAGCGGCGGCTGTCATCTGGATGCGGCAATGGTCGCGGCGGCACTTGGGAAACTGGATTTGTCCGTGCTCGACCTCCTCGTGATTGAAAATGTCGGCAACCTTGTCTGTCCCGCCGAGTTTGCGCTCGGTGAGGATGCAAAGGCGGTCGCGCTCAGCATCACGGAGGGCGACGACAAGCCGCTGAAGTACCCGCTCATTTTCAAGGAGTCGGCGGTGGCTCTTCTCAACAAGGTGGACATTCTGCCCTATACGAATTTCGATATGGAGGCGGCGGAGCGCGACATCACGGCACTCCATCCCGGCATTGCCGTGCTGCCCGTCTCGTGCCGTACGGGAGAGGGGCTCCCCGTGTGGTATGACTGGCTGCGCGCGCAGGTGCAGGCGAAGAAGAAACAGGCGTGACAATAGGAGGAAGGCGATGAGCGTGATCGATGACCAGTTGGTTGCGGTAGCGCCCGTGACGGTGCTCGGGATCGGCAATATTATTTTGCGGGACGAGGGCTTTGGCGTGCGTGCCGTGGAGTATCTGGAGGAGCACTTCCGCTTTCCACACGATGTCCGTCTGCTCGACGGCGGGACGCTCGGCCCAGAGCTGCTGCACTTCGTCACGGGGACACAGAAGCTGCTCATCCTCGATGCGGTCGCGGGCGACGCACCTGCGGGCACGGTCTACCGCTTTGAGGACGACGCGGTGATGGCGCATTTTCAGGAAAAGATGTCCTCGCACGAGATCGGGATTCAGGATGTGCTCGCGTGGCTGACGGTGACGGAGCGGGCGATTCCGAACGTCGTTGTGCTCGGGATGCAGCCGTACGAGGTGACGGCGGGGCTCTCGCTCAGTCCGGAGATGGCGGCGGCACTGCCGCACTTTGCGCATCGTGCGGTGGAGGAGCTGGTGCGCTGGGGCATTGTTCCCGCAGAGCGTTCGAAACAGAGCCGGCAGAGCGCATGAGTGTGCATCAGGGCGGCGATTCCATACATCCTGCGGGAGGCGCGCGTGCAAGGCGCGCTTTTCGTGTCTCAGGGATTGTGCAGGGCGTGGGGTTCCGCCCCTTTGTCTATCGGCTTGCCGTGCAGTACGGACTGGCGGGATGCGTGTGGAATGACAGCGCGGGTGTCGGCATTGAGGCGGAGGGGCCGGCGGCAGCGCTCGATGCGTTTGCAGAGGACGTGCGCGCACAGGCTCCGCTTGCGGCATCCGTAACCGCTGTGACATTCGAGGAGATCTCGCCGACGGGGGAACAGGGCTTTCAGATCCTGCCGAGCCCTGCGGGAACGGTCGCGCGGACGCTTGTCTCACCCGACCTCGCAGTCTGTGCGGACTGCCGCCGTGAGATTTTGTCTGCGGAAAACAGGCGGTGCGGCTACGCCTTTACGAATTGTACGAACTGCGGCCCGCGCTACTCGATCATTCGCGGTGTTCCCTATGACCGTCCGCTGACCTCGATGGCGGCATTTCAGATGTGTCCTGCGTGTCAGCGGGAGTACGACGATCCCGCCGACCGCCGCTTTCACGCACAGCCGAATGCGTGCGCGGTGTGCGGCCCCTCCTACCGTCTCCTCGTCGATGGGGCAGTGCAGGAGGGCGAGCCGCTCGCGCGGGCGCGGGCGATTGTCGCGGCGGGCGGCACCCTCGCGGTCAAGGGCATCGGCGGCTATCATCTCGCGTGCGATGCGCGCAGTGACGTGGCGGTGCGCCGCCTACGAGCGAGGAAGCACCGCGAGGCGAAGGCTCTCGCCGTGATGGCGGGGTCGATGGAACTGGTGCGGTCGCTGTGCGTCGTCTCCGAGGAGGAGGAGCGGTGGCTCATATCTCCTGCCGCGCCAATTGTGCTGCTCCATCGGTGCGCGGATGCGTCGGATGCTGTCGCACAGAGCGTTGCGCCGGGGAATGCGTACCTCGGCGTGCTGCTGCCGTATGCCCCCGTGCATCTGCTTTTGCTTGCGGCAAGCGATCTCTGGGTGATGACGAGCGCGAACCTCAGCGGTGCGCCGATGATGTGCGAGGATGCGGCTGCCGTGCGGGGGCTGGCGGGGATTGCGGATGCGATTCTCGTGCACAATCGGGAGATCGTGCACCGCGTTGACGATTCGGTGATGCGCATGACGGCGGGTGGACGGCAGATGATCCGCCGCAGCCGTGGATTCGCACCGACGCCGCTTGCGCTGCCGTCTGCACGGGAATGCACGGTACTCGCGGGCGGGGCGGAGCTGAAGAATACGTTCTGTCTGACGCGCGGGGCGGAGGCGTTTCTGAGCGAGCATATCGGCGATCTGATGGAGCGTTCTGTGCTCGCGTCGTATGAAGCGACCATTGCACACTACGAGCAGTTCTTTGAGGTGCGGCCGGAGGTGCTTGCGGCCGATCTGCATCCTGCCTATCTCTCGGGACAGTACATGGCGGCGCGTGCCGCGCGGGAGGGGCTTCCGCTCGTGCGCGTGCAGCACCATCACGCGCACATCGCTGCGGTGCTCGCCGAACACGCCTGTCATGAGCGCGTGCTCGGCATTGCGCTCGACGGGACGGGCTACGGGGACGACGGTACGGCATGGGGCGGGGAGTTCCTTGCCGCTGATCTCACAGGCTATGAGCGGTGCGCACATTTTGCATATCTGCCCCTGCCGGGCGGCGACCGCGCGGCAGCAGAGCCGTGGCGGCTCGCGCTGTGGGTGCTCCGCGGGATGTATGGCGGGGATTTGGAAAAATATGCGCCGCAGTTCGTGGCGGAGCTTCCGACAGGATGGGAACTGCTGATGCAGGCGACGGCGGCGGGGGTGAATGCTCCGCTGACCTCGAGCGCGGGGCGGCTCTTCGATGCGGCGGCGGCACTGCTCGGCATCTGCTGCGTAAATGTGTACGAGGGACAGGCGGCAATCGGACTGGAACTCTGTGCGCGGCGCGCACGGCGGGCGGGTGTCGTGCTGCCGTATCGTATGAACTGCGCGTCTGTGCCGATGACGGTGGACTTTCTGCCTGTGCTGTGCGCGCTCGCGGACGGTGCGGAGCGACTGACGGCGGAGGAGCGTGCGGGACGTGCGCTTGACTTCCATGTGACGATGGCGGCGGCGGTCGCGGAGACGCTCGGCATTCTGGCGGCGCGGACGGGGATTCACACGGTCGCGCTCTCGGGCGGTGTGTTCCAGAATGCGCTGCTGCTGGAGAATCTGCTCATGCGTCTCGGCGATTTCCGTGTGCTCCTGCCGCACAACGCCCCGCCGAACGATGGCGGCATTGCGTACGGACAGGCGGCGGCGGCAATCGCACGGATGGGATGATAGAATATTATTATGGGAGCATCGCACTGCTTGCGTTACTTTATGGCATGACGATGAAACATGCCATAGATATAGATCATAGGGAAGGATAAGGTATGTGTTTAGCAGTTCCTGCAAAAATCGTTGACATACAGGATCAGCTTGCCTCGGTGGAGGTGAGTGGGGTGCGCCGCGCGGCAAGTCTTATGCTGTTGCCCGAGGCGACGGTGGGGGACTATGTGCTCGTCCACGCGGGCTTTGCGATGCAGATTGTCGATCATGAAGAGGCGGAGCGCATCGAGGCTCTGCGGGCGGAGATGCGCGGTGCGCCGCGCACGGTGGAGAGCATCCCATGAGGGGCGCACAGGACACACGGCAGGCTGCCTCGGAGATTGTCGCGGATCTGCGCCGCATTCTCGCGGCACGGGGCGGGAGCATCCGTATCATGGAGGTCTGCGGCACGCACACGGTTGCGATTTTTCGCGCGGGACTGCGGCAGATTCTGCCCGAGGGCATCGAGCTGGTCTCGGGTCCCGGCTGCCCTGTCTGCGTGACGGCGGACGACTACATCGACGCGGCGATTGCGTATGCGGGAATGGAGGATGTCATCATCACAACGTTCGGCGATATGCTGAAGGTGCCGGGCACACATTCGAGTCTTGCCGAGGCACAGGCGCAGGGCGCGGATGTCCGCATCGTCTACTCGCCGCTCGACGCGCTCACGGTCGCAGCGGAGAATCCGAGTAAGCAGGTTGTATTCCTTGCCGTCGGTTTTGAAACGACCGCGCCGACCGAGGCTGCGGCGGTGCTTGCGGCAGAGGCGCAGGGGCGCGGGAACTTCTTTTTGCTGTCCGCACAGAAGCTCGTCCCGCCCGTGATGCGTGCGCTCCTCGATGGCGGGGAGACGCGCGTTGACGGCTTCCTCCTACCGGGACACGTCTCGGTGGTGACGGGGACGGATGCCTTTGATTTCCTCGCGCAGGACTACCATATCCCCGGCGTTGTGGGCGGTTTTGAACCGCTTGAGATCCTGCGTGCCCTGCAGATGATCGTGCGTCAGATCGGTGCAGGTGAGGCGCATATCGAGAACGCATATGAGACGGTTGTGCGGCGGGAGGGCAATCCGGTCGCGCGTGCGGCAATCGAGCGTGTCTATGAACCTGCGGCGGTGCGTTGGCGCGGGCTGGGGGAAATTCCCGCCTCGGGGCTCGTGATGCGGGAGGAATATGCGGCGTTTGACTTTGCCCGCGTGCGTCCGCTCGCGCTTGCGGCGGTCGGGGATGGGCGGAACGGATGCCGCTGCGGCGAGGTGCTGCGCGGTGCCATCGTGCCGCGCGACTGTGCGCTTTTTGGCAGGACGTGTGTGCCGGAGCACGCGATTGGCCCCTGCATGGTGTCGGTCGAGGGAACGTGTGCCGCATGGTATAAATACGGGGGAGGAAAATTCCGCTATGGAGCATGAGGTCATCACACTCGCGCACGGCGCGGGCGGACAGCTTAGTCACGCGCTGATGGAGGAGGTCGTGCTGCCGGAGCTGGGCAATACGATCCTCAATACACTGCATGATGGTGCTATCCTGCCGAGTGCGGGACGCGTTGCGTTTACCACGGATTCCTATGTTGTGCAGCCGCATTTCTTCCCCGGCGGGAGCATCGGGCGGCTTGCCGTCTGCGGGACGGTCAACGATCTCGCGATGACGGGGGCAGTCCCACGCTGGCTCTCACTCGCCGTGATTCTCGAGGAGGGCTTTCCAATGGAGACCCTGCGCCGCATCGTGCGCGACATCCGCACGGCGGCGGAGGAGGCGGGCGTTCTCATCGTCACGGGGGATACGAAGGTTGTGCCGCGTGGCTGCGGCGACGGCATCTACATCAACACGGCGGGGGTTGGGGAGCTGATCGAGGGTGTGGACATCGCTCCGACGAATATCAAGGCGGGCATGGATATCATCGTCTCGGGCACGCTCGGAGACCATGCGGCTACGGTCATGGCGGCACGGCACAATCTGACGCTGCCGCCCGAGATCATGAGCGACAGTGCGCCGCTCTGCCATCTGACGGCGGCGATGCTCACGGAGGCACCGTCCATCGCCGTCCTGCGTGACCCGACGCGCGGCGGTGTGGCGGCATCGCTGAACGAACTGGCGGACGCGGCGGGTGTCGGCATCCTGCTGGACGAGGCTGCGATTCCCGTGCATCCCGCCGTGCAGGGGGTCTGTGATATCCTCGGATTCGACCCACTCACACTCGCGAACGAGGGCAAGCTCCTCGCCTTCGTCCCGCCCGAAGACACAGAGCGTGTCCTCGCGGTGATGCACGCCGACCCGCATGGACGCGCGGCGTGTGTCATCGGGCACACGACGGCGGAGGCACCCGGCTCGGTCGGGCTGCGCACCGCACTCGGCGGCATCCGCGTCGTGGATCTGCCGCTCGGGGAGCTTGTGCCGCGCATTTGCTGAATATCCGCTGAGAATTCGCTGTGGCGCAGGGGCGGCTTGTGAGGGGGGGGCGATACTCCGTAGCAAACCCTAGTGGAGCAGGCGGAAACGAGGTGCTGACCTGTCCAAGAAGCAAGTCCTCAGGACGCAGCTGATTGGGTAACAGGTCGTATGGGAAAACGTCCCAAGAACACGAGTGTTAGCGACGTGTGATTGGTTGACGTTGACCGCTCACGTTCTGCCCCTGCGGATTTTAACCGTTCAAGCGAAGCGCGTTTGGAATCCGCAGGTATTTCAGCAGATAAGTGCCCGAGCGCTTGCGTAACGAGGGGTCTGCGAGGAGTATTGCCCCCCAAAAAACATTTCCGCGCACAAAAAAAGCGGGCAGTGGTCAGCTGCCCGCTTTTTCCTTGAAGAATCGATGAGAACCTAGCCTTTCTCCCGATCTCCCTCTTTTTATCTATCTGTAGTAGGATGATAAAAAGCTGCGTTATTTCGTGAGATGCACGTCGGGGATCTCGACATCGTGGTGTGTGTCCGGGTCGACGTTGGAGTACACGCCCGGCTTCGTCTCGAACGCCTTGAGATTGTCCGCGTTCGCCTCGAGCATATCCTTGACGAACTGCTCCACTGCATCTGCAAAATAGACTGCCATGATAATTCCCCTTTTCTGTCGATTTCTGCGCTGCCGCGCCTCTCTGTCCGTGCTGAATGTATCGGTACGGCTTTAACTTAGCACTTTTTTCGTATTGTATAAAATATTTCTTTCTGATAAAATGATAGTGTCAACCTATGAAAAAAATTTATTTCATGTGTGACTTTTATACTATTCCGCTATTTTGATATATAGTAGACTAATATAGGGGGAACAAATGGCACCAGGAATCATACTAAGGGAGATGAGCCGGATGACGTTGGTCCAGATGCGGTATTTCTACGAGGTCTGCCAGTGGCAGAACATCACAAAGGCGGCGGAGCACCTGCACGTCTCACAGCCGACCGTCACCGTCGCCATGCAGGCACTCGAGGCGGAGACGGGGCTGAATCTGTTCCACCGTGAGGGACGCAAGATCACGGTGACGACGGACGGGGCGAAACTCCTCGGAAAGGTCTCCTACATCCTGACGGAGGTCGCACGTCTCGATGCCGAGATTCGCGACATGGCACACCGTCATGCGAAGGTGCGGATTGCAATGCCGCTGCAGCTCGGGGTGGTGTTTCTGCCGCACATCCTCGGCGACTTTCGCCGCGAGCACCCCGAGATCGAGCTTGAGATCATTGAGACGGGCGGCGTGAGCGCGCTCCAGATGGTCGAGGAGGAAAAGCTCGACTTTGCCCTGACGAACTACACCGTCGATTTCAGCGCACGGCTCTCGTATGCGAAACTCTTTGACTGCGAGTGTACCTTTGTCACGCGCCCCGACCATCCCCTTGCCAAGCGGCACTCCCTCAGCATCATGGATCTCAGGGATGAGCCGCTCATCATGCTCGACAGCAATTTCTTCGTCGACCGCCTCGTGCAGGATGCCTATGGGCGCGCGGGCGAAAAGCCGAACGTCGTCCACTACTCGCCCTACCTCCACACCGTCAAGAACCTCGTGCACGCGGGGATCGGCTCGACCTTCCTCGCACGGCCGTCCGTGCTACCGACGGACAACTTCGTCCAGATTCCCTTGCTCGACCCCATCTTTATCAACAGCGGTCTTGTTACGAAAAAAGGGCGCCAGACCTTCGACGACGTGCGCCTCGTCATGAACTACCTGCGCGGTCTGACAAAGGAACTGCTCGGTGACGGGAAGAAGACCCAGCCCAGTGACAGATGACTTATCATCCAGCCCCCGCCTTGCAACATTTATTATGCAAAGGCGGGGGCTTTGTGTTATAATGAAACGAATACTGTCTTGGCACAGGCTTTTTTGCGTACGCTATTATCATAGATCCACAGCACAGACATAGGAGTGTGAAACTACTTGTTCGGAATATCTTCGATTCTCAAACGCTTCCTCGGCGACAACAACGACAAGGAGATCGCGCGCTACCGCGAGATCGTTGCGCAGATCAATGCGCTCGAGCCCACGATGATGAATCTCACGGACGATAAGCTCACGGGCTACACGCGGAGATTCCGCGAGCAGCTCGCAGAGGGCGTGACGATGGAGGAGATCCTCCCCGAGGCGTTTGCCGTTGTACGCGAGACCTCGCGCCGCGTGCTCGGGATGCGTCACTTCGACGTGCAGCTCATCGGCGGCATGTGTCTCCACGAGGGGCGGATTGCGGAGATGCGCACGGGCGAGGGCAAGACCCTCGTTGCGACCACGGCAGTCTACCTCAACGCACTGGAGGGCAAGGGTGTCCACATGGTCACGGTCAACGACTACCTCGCGCGCCGCGACAGCGAGTGGATGGGCAAGCTCTACCGCTACCTCGGGCTCTCCGTGGGGCTCATCGCGCACAACATGGACTTCCCCGAGCGCAAGGCGGCGTATGCGGCGGACGTGACGTTCGGCACGAACAACGAGTTCGGCTTTGACTACCTGCGCGACAACATGGTGCTCTCTGAGAGCCAGATGGTGCAGCGCCCGCTCCACTATGCCATCGTCGACGAGGTGGACTCCATCCTCATCGACGAGGCACGTACGCCGCTCATCATCTCGGGGCCGGGCACGAAGTCTACGGACAACTATCGCGTCATGGCGGAGGCAGTGCGCCATCTGAAGGAGGGCGAGGACTACACGGTCGACGAGAAGCAGAAGACCGTCGCACCCGCTGACAGTGCCGTGCCAAAGATCGAGAAGATCGTCGGCATCACGAACCTCTACGCGCCCGAGAACATCGAGCTCTCGCACTGCTTCACGGCGGCACTGCGCGCGAAGGCGCTGATGCACCGCGACCGCGACTATGTGGTGCGGAACGACGAGATCGTCATTGTCGATGAGTTCACGGGCCGCCTCATGGAGGGACGCCGCTACTCGGACGGCCTCCATCAGGCGATCGAGGCGAAGGAGGGCGTAAAGATCCAACGCGAGTCGCAGACGCTCGCGAGCATCACCTTCCAGAACTACTTCCGTATGTACGAGAAGCTCGCGGGCATGACGGGCACGGCAAAGACCGAGGAGAATGAGTTCCTCAAGATCTACAACCTCCCCGTCATCGTCATCCCGACGAACAAGCCCATCCAGCGTGTCGACGAGCCGGACGTGATCTACAAGACGAAGGCGGCGAAGTACCGCGCTGTCGGCAGAGCCGTCAAGGAGATCCACGAGACGGGCCAGCCGATCCTCATCGGTACAACCTCGATCACGCAGTCCGAGGAGATGTCGAACGTCCTCAAGAAAAACGGCATCCCGCATGTCGTGTTGAACGCGAAATTTCACGAAAAGGAAGCCGAGATCGTCGCCAATGCGGGGCAGAAGGGGGCGGTTACCATCGCCACCAACATGGCGGGCCGCGGCACGGACATCAAGCTCGGCGAGGGCGTTGAGGAGCTCGGGGGCCTCTACATCGTCGGCACGGAGCGGCACGAGTCGCGGCGCATCGACAACCAGCTGCGCGGACGCTCGGGCCGTCAGGGCGACCCCGGTGCGTCGAAGTTCTTCCTCTCGCTGGAGGACGACCTCATGCGCCTCTTTGCCTCCGACCGCATCGCGGGCATCATGGACCGCCTCGGCATGGAGGAGGATGAGCCGATCGAGCATGCGATCATCACGCGGTCGATTGAGCACGCGCAGAAGAAGGTCGAGGCACGCAACTTCGACATCCGCAAGCACGTCCTTGAATACGACGATGTCATGAATCAGCAGCGCGAGGTCATCTACGGCGAGCGCAGGAAAATCCTCAAGGGGGAGAACCTGCGCGAGAACATCCTCGCGATGGTGAAGCACATCATCAAGGACGAGATGACGCAGTACGCGAACGAGAAGCTCTACCCAGAGGAGTGGCAGCTGGACGCACTCATCGAGGATGCGGAGAAGATATACGCGCCGCAGGGGCGGCTCAAAAAGGAAGCGCTCGAACAGCTGGCACGCGACGAGATCCAGGAGGAGCTCGAGAAGGTCGCCGAGGAGGGCTATGCGGCGCGTGAGCAGATGTTCGGCGCGGAGAATATGCGCGAGCTCGAGAAGGTCGTCATGCTCCGTGTCGTCGATCAGAAGTGGATGGATCACCTCGATCACATGGATATGCTGCGCGAGGGCATCAATCTGCGCGCGTACGGGCAGCGCAACCCGCTTGTCGAGTACAAGATCGAGGCGCTCACGATGTTCGAGGAGATGGAGGCGGCCATCATGGATCAGATCGCCTCTCTCATGTACCATGTGAGCATCGTGATGCCGCAGTCTGCGCCGTCCGCTGCGCCTGTGGCGGAGGATGGCACGCCGCGCCCTGCGCCCGTCATGGACGAGGGAGCACAGCGCCGTGCCGAGCAGCTGCTCGCACGCGAGCGGTCAAAGCTCGAGGATCACCTCTCGACCGCGCGCGCCTCGCACGGCGACGAATCCGTGCCCGCCGAGGCAAAGTCGGTGCGGAAGGATGAGGACGGCAAGAAGGTCGGGCGCAACGATCCATGTCCCTGCGGCAGCGGCAAGAAGTATAAGAACTGCCACGGGAAGGATAAGTAGAGATAGGGGGAAATGACAGCTGCTCATCGCAAACGCTTAGTTACGCAAGTGATCGTGCGCTTGTACGCTTAAATACCGTCGGACTTCTTAAACGCGCTTCGCTTGAACGAAAGAAATCCGACGGGGCGTACCGCGCACTTTACTCACTTGCTCCACTAGGGTTTGCTTATGAGCAGTCCGTCTCTCTCCTTTGCCCGTGTCAGTCTGATACGGAAATAGATGGGAAATTTAAGGAAAAAACAATGCTGGAAGATCTGAAACCGATACTGAATGATCTGGGCGAGAAGCTCGATCAGATGCGCATCTCTCTGGAGATCCCCGCGAAGGAGGAGAAGATCGCCGAGCTCGAGTACAAGATGAGCGAGCCGTCCTTCTGGGATGATGCGGCGGCGGCGCAGAAGCTGAACCAGGAACTGGCGGCACTCAAAGGGGGCGTCGATACCTATAAGGAGCTCATGGCGAAGTACGAGGACGCGGAAACGCTCTACGAGATGGGCATTGAGGAGAGCGATCCCTCGATGGAGGTGGATATCCGCGCGGAGCTGAACTTCATCGCCGAGGGGCTTGAGACGCTCCAGCTTGAGGTGCTACTCTCGGGCGACTATGATGCGAACGATGCCATCCTCACGCTCCACGCGGGCGCGGGCGGCACGGAGGCGCAGGACTGGACGCAGATGCTCCTGCGGATGTACGGACGCTGGGCGGAGCGGCACGGCTTCACCGTCGAGACTGCCGACCTGCAGCCGGGCGATGAGGCCGGCGTAAAGTCTGCGACGCTCTTTATCAAGGGGCACAATGCGTACGGCTTCCTGAAGTCTGAGAAGGGGGTCCATCGCCTCGTCCGCATCTCGCCGTTTGACTCGCAGGCGCGGCGGCACACGTCGTTCTCCGCGTGCGATGTGATGCCCGAGATTGACGACGCAGTCGAGGTTCCCATCAATATGGACGATGTACGCGTCGACTATTTCCGTGCGAGTGGTGCGGGCGGGCAGCACATCAACAAGACCTCGTCCGCCGTGCGCATGACGCATGAACCGACGGGCATTGTCGTGCAGTGCCAGAACGAGCGGTCGCAGCTCCAGAACAAGGAGCAGTGCCTCAAGATGCTCCGTGCGAAGCTGTTTGAGCTGGAGCAGGAGAAAAAGGAGGAGGAGATCGCCAAACTCGAGGGCGTACAGCAGAAGATCGAGTGGGGCAGCCAGATCCGCTCCTACGTGTTCCAGCCGTACACGATGGTGAAGGACGTGCGCACGAACGCCGAGACGGGCAATGTGCAGGCGGTCATGGACGGGGACATCGATCCCTTTATCCGTGCGTATCTCAACGCGAAAGCGAATCACGAATTCTAAGGAGCACCCCATGAAAAAAGCAGCTGTCGTTATCGTTCTGCTCGTCCTTGCGTTCACAGCGGGCATCCTCGCACTGCCGCACGTTGTCACGACGATGGTGACGGACAGTCTGCGTGCGCGCACGGGGGCAGAGGATGTGCAGATCTCCATCACGGACAGCCCGCGCCTCATCTTCGGTGAAATCGGTGCCGTCGACGGTGTTCTGCGCCAGGGCCGCATCGGCAAGCTCTTTGTGCGCGAGCTGACCGTCACGGGGACGAATCTGCACTTTGACAGACAGGCACTCTTCTCCGAGCAGCGCCTCGTTCTCACCGAGGCGGAGCATGTGGAGCTGCGCGGCGTGGTGGATGGGGATGCGATCCGCGAACTCATCACGAGCGAGGCGGACAAGTTCAGCGATGTCGCCGTCACCGTGCACCCGGGCAGCATTCTGACGACGGCAAAGACGCGTGCGTTCGGGCAGACCTTCGAGGTCACGATCGAGGGCGGCTTCACCATCATGAGCGGCGACCTCTACTACAAGGCACGGCACATCGCTGCACGCGGTATGGGGCTGAATGCCCTCAGTCTTGACGGCCTCTTTCCCGATGTGCTCGTCGCACGCGCTGACAGCGTCCCCTTCGGGCTTGCATTCGAGAGCGTCGAAGAAAAGGACGACGTGGTGATCCTCACGGCGGGGAAATGAGACTTTCTGCCATGTTTTACGGATCTGTGGAAACACCCCCTGCGGAACTCCTAAGAAAACCCTAGTGGAGCAAGCGGAAACAAGGGCACGTTCTGTCCCCTGCGGATTTCTTTCGTTCAAGCGAAGCGCGTTTAAGAAGTCCGCAGGTATTTAGACAGATAAGTGCCCGACCGCTTGCGTAACGAGGTGTTTGCGTGGAGTTCGTAGAGTAGAAAGCAAGAACACAGACAAGGAATCATACATGAAGAAATTTCACTATCATCCGATCCTCTTGGCGGCGATCCTCATTGGATTCATTGCGAGCCTCGTCATCGGCATGGAGCGCCACGCGGTTGAGGAACAATCGCGCACGGTGGAGCTTGCCATCGACTATGAGGGGCTCCTTGAGCTTGCCGCGCGCGAGGGACTGCCCGCAGAGGATGTCCTCGCGCAGGCGAAGGCAGCGGGGATTACCTCGCTCGCCGTCTACGAGACGACCTTTGAGAAATTCAACAAAAATGGCAAGGCAAACGCTGTCCAGGGGGCGGATATTCTCGCCGCCTATCACATGGGGACGCTGACCGATTCGCGCTGGCGTGCGCTTGTTGAGGATGGCAAGATCGTCGGCACGGAGATCTACGTTGTCTCGCATGACCCCGTGACCTATGCCGAGCTCAAGGAGGATCTCTTCCGTCGCTTTGGGCCCGCACGCGTTACGGTGTACACGATCGGCACGGATGAGGTGCTCGCGGTCAAGGATCACTACGAGGCGTTCGAGAAGCGCAACATCGGGCTGCCGTCCGATGAGATGCGCGCCGTCAATGCCGCGGGCTTCGACGTGCTTGCACGTCCTTCGAACTACCACGGCTGCACGCCCGAGGATGTGCACGCCGTGTTCTCACGCATGGACGGCATCGCGGTGTCAGACATTGTATTCTCGGGACAGGAGACGCTCGGTGCACCGAGGGCACTCCAGACGACGATCGACGAGATGCGTGCACGCCGCCTTCCCCTCGGTCTGATCGAGGGCGTGACCCAGCTGCAGTTTTACAAACAACAGGGCATGGATGAGATTGCGGAGGGAGTTGGCTACGGCAGCGTCGCACGCCTTTACTCCATCCCGAAGGACGAGCTGAAAAAGCTCAAGATCGCAGATGCTGTCGAGCGCTGGGTGACGACAGACGAGGAGCGGAACATCCGCATCAACCTCCTGCGCATCTACGAGGAACCCGCGCCGAACATGACGCTCCTCGAGACGAACATGAAATACTTTGCGGATACACGCGCGGCGCTTGAGGCGCATGGGTTCAAGATCGGGCGGGCGGGGATGTTCGCCTCCTACGAGCCCGCACGCGTTCTGCGTGCGCTTGTCATCATGGGTGTCGCGGCGGCGGGCGTGCTCTACCTCTCGCTTGTCATCCCCGTACTCAATCGGCGGCGGAAGGCGGTCCTGCTCTTCTTCGCAGCAGCTGCACTCATCTCGGTCATGCCAATCCTCATTGGCGCAGGGAGCAAGGTGCGCGTCGTCGCGGCACTCGCGAGCGCCAATCTCTTCCCGTCCCTTGCCATCGTCGCGCTGCTCGACCTCCTGCGCGGACGGCGCTTCCAGAAGGATGCCCCCACATGGCGTATCCTCGTCGCCGGGGTAGTGCTCCTCGGCATCACGAGCACACTGTCGCTGGTCGGTGCCTCCTATCTCTCGGGGGCACTCACCGATACGCGCTATCTCCTTGAGTTCGACATCTTCCGTGGGATCAAGCTGACCTTTGTCCTGCCGATGGTGCTTGTCGCCATCGCCTTTATGCAGCGGTTCGACATCTTCGACGGACAGTTCGATGCCTCGGCGGGTGTTCTCGGGCAGCTGCGCGAGATCATGGCGACCCCCGTGCGCGTCGGGTCGCTTCTTGGCGGGCTCGTGCTCATCGGTGCGCTCATCGTGCTTGTGCTGCGCAGCGGACACACTTCGGGGATGCCCGTGCCGGGCATTGAGCTGAAAATGCGCGCGGCGCTTGAGCAGCTCTTCTATGCGCGGCCGCGTACGAAGGAGTTCATGATCGGACACCCTGCATTTCTGCTCGCCCTTTACGGTGCGGCGCGGCGGTGGCGGACATGGATCGTCTTCGGGCTCGTGCTCGCCGCGACCATCGGACAGGGCTCGATGGTCGAGACCTTTGCGCACATGCGGACGCCGATTGAGATGTCACTTGTGCGCGGCATCGGCGGGGTCTTCCTCGGCGGTGCCATCGGCGCTGTGCTTGTGGCGCTGGTGGCGGCGTGGAATCACCTGCTGGAACGCGTGAAAAGGGAAGGATAGCGTTTAAATGCGTGCTCTTCGCGAACGCTTAGTTGCGCAAGTGATCCGTGTATACACGCCATGCATACTCCTCGTAGAACCCTCGTTATGCAAGCGGTCGGGCACTTATCTGCCGAAATACCTGCGGATTCCAAACACGCTTCGCTTGAACGGTTAAAATCCGCAGGGGGCAGAACGTGCCCTCTGTTCCGCTCGCTCCACTAGGGTTTGCTACGGAGTACTGCATGGCTACGATTACGGTGAAACAAAAGCCTCCCCCGTCAGTACGGGGAAACGCTTTGAGAGGCGTGGGAAAATCGTCATAGGAATGGGAAACGGAGGGCATTCTACCCGATGAAGCGGATCGTTGTATCGGGGTACTACGGAGCGAAGAACGCGGGCGATGAAGCTATGCTCGCGGCGATGCTCGAGGTGCTCGCGGATTTGGACCCGGAACTTCATATCACCGTCATCAGCGCTGATCCTGCGGATACCGAGCGCCGACACGGCGTGCACGCGGTAGGCTCCCTTGATGTGGGCGGAATCCTCGGTGCGATGCGTCGTGCCGACCTCCTCATCAGCGGCGGCGGTAGCCTCCTGCAGAACGTCACGAGCCGCCGCAGTCTTTACTACTACATGGGCATCATCCTGCTTGCCCTCCTACTCGGGAAAAAGGTCATGCTCTACGCGCAGGGCATCGGCCCTGTCACGGGACGTTTTGCCTGCCGCTCGATGCGCTGGCTCGGCAACCGCGTCTCCCTGATTACCGTGCGGGACGAAGGATCCATGGCGGAGCTGCGCCGCCTCGGGATCAAACGACCGCCGATGGAGTGCACGGCGGATCCCGTGCTCGGCATCCATCCGGTCGGCCGTGAGGCGGGACGTGCCATTCTCAGCCGCTATGGGGCAGACGGAGCGAAACCCGTCATCGGGATCTCCGTGCGTGACTGGCAGGGTTGGCAGCACTACAAGGAGATCCTCGCCGAGATCAGCGATGCCGTCGTCCGTGAACTGGACGCGCGCGTCGTCTTTCTCCCCATGCAGTACCCCGAGGATGTGAAGACGGCAAAGACTGTTGCTGCATGGACGCAGGAGGAGAGCATTGTCCTCACGGACGAGTACACGACGAGCGAGCTGCTCTCCCTCGTCGCGAACATGGATCTGATGATCGGGGTGCGCCTGCACGCGCTCATCTTTGCGGGTGTCATGGGCGTTCCGATGATCGGCATTTCCTACGACCCGAAGGTAGACCGCTTCCTGCGCTCCATCGGCGAGAAGCCCGTCAACGACCTGCAGGACATCACGACAGCGAGCGTTCTGAAGGAGGTGCGCCGCAAATGGGCGGCGCGCAGTGCGTTTACAGCGGCAAATGCCGACCTCCTTGCGCAGATGCGGGGCCTTGCGGCGCGCAACGCGGAGCTCGCGATGCAGCTCTTGCGGAAGAAACTGTAATTTCTCGTTACATTTTTCTTGTCAATCGTGGTACTGACTGCTATAATAAAAACAGAAAGAACGTCCTAGGCGGCCCCTTTCCGAATCAGATTTGGTTAAACATGAAGAATAACCGCTCCACTTCTCAGGGCAGGGCGGTTATTTCTTTTGGGTTATTGCGAGAATGTAGCCGGTCGCCACGACGAGAAACAAGATCGTGCCAAATTCGCTCATATTCGCTCACCCCCTTTCGGGGGAAAGAAGCCGCCACGTTGCTAGGACGTTCCCATCTCATTATAGAGATGAGATGCAAAAAATGCAAACAGATTTTCCTTGGCGATATAAATAATTTAGCCGCATCCAATCACTTCCCGTGAATGGATGCGGCTTTTCTTGTGGCTATTCCTCAATCGTTACCTGCGTACCGACGGAGATCTGATTTTTGAGTGTGAGAAGATCGTTGTTGTGCATGCGGATGCAGCCCTCGGAGGCGTGCGTTCCGATGCTCGCAGGATCATGCGTGCCGTGAATGCCAATGCCGTCCCATGCACCGCCTGAGAGCGCAGACGTATCGAGACTGATGAAGTACGGGCCGTATGCGCCCTCGATCTCGCCCTTGCCGTCATGGAAATCATGCGTCCAGTAGGAGGAGTCAAGTACCTCGTCGATGGGGAAGCTGCCGTTGGGGGTCTTCATATCGCCGCTCACGCGTTTCTGCCCCTCGTTTTTGCCGAGCGCAATCGGCCATGAGTTTACGACGTCGCCGTCTGCGAGGAGATAGAGACGGAACTCGCTTTTCTTGATAAGGATGCTCGTTCCGGCGGGTGTCTTTTTGGCCGGCTGAGACGGCGGCTCTGCAGGCGGCTTTTCCTCTGCAGCAGAGGCGGGCTCAACAGGCGCTGCTGCGGCTGGCGGAACTTGTGCCGATGTGTCCGCAGGGGCAGGGGCAGACGAAATGGCAGGAGCGGGAGCTGTGGGCTCCTCGTTTGATGGGCTCAGGGAGGTGTATGCTCCATAGGCGAGCGCGAGGATCAGTACGCAGCCGAGCAGGGCAAAGAGCCTCGTATTGCTGCGCCGTTTGCGGCGTATACGGACGGAGCGCAGATCATTTTGTCGCATTGTGCGCGCTCCTTTTCTTAAATCTTCTTGCAGAAGTCGGCAGAGACCCAGCCATCGGAGCCGTTGGCCCGGCGCACATAGTACCAGCCGTCTGTGCTCCCGATGAGGGAGAGGTACTCGCCGTTGTCAAAATAGCCCAGGATTGCATCGTTTGTGCTCGGGCCTTCGCGCATCCGCACCTCCGTGCCGTGAATCTGACCATGCGTGTTCGGGGGGAGGAGGAACATCTCATGCCGCAGACTGTCAACGACAATGCGGGGCTCCGGGGATGGCGGCGCCGCAGGAGGTGATGCCGGCGCCGGTGCGGAGGCCTGCGTCTGCGATGGCGTGAGCGCAGAGGTCTGCGCCTGCGTTTGGGATGGTGCGCGCGTCTGCGCATCGCTCTGAGCAGACGGCTGCGCCGCATCCTGGGTCGTCGCTTGCTGCGGCGGATTCTTGGCATCGCCGTTCCAATCATCCATCAGCTTGCTGATGGGATTGGAGCACCCGGCGGTGCAGAGAAGGAGGGCGGTCATTCCGATGAGAAGCAGGGGGCGCATGGGGGCATCTCCTTTCGCTGTGACAGGTCAAATGATTCGTATCGATTTATTTCTTTTATTTTATCTAAGTTTACTGCAAAAAGATAGCTGTCACATAGTACAGGGTCAATCGTCCCTGTTTTTGGAGAAGCGCATATTTTTTCAGATGCAGAGCAGTGCGGCAGATATGAAAAGGCTGGAGAGCAAGGGCAGTCCTCTCCAGCCTTTTGGCGCTTACCGCAGCGTTTCCATCAGTGCTTCTTTATTCTCGTGCGGCGTCGTTGTCGGACGTCCCAAGTCCGCGCGGGAGCCGACGGCGGTGCGCACCTCGAGAAAGGTGAGGGCGCGCGCATCGTGCAGCTGCAGGAGGGCATGCGTGAGTTCATCCGCTGTCTGCGCCGTCGGCAGCACATGATAGCCGAGGTTTTCGGCGACGGCGGGGAAGTGGACGGTACTTGCCGCCGTCGGCGCGCCGCCGACGCTCTCGTGTGCCTCGTTGTTGAGGAGGATGTGGATGAGATTCGGCGGTGCAGCGGCACCGATCGTCGCGAGTGCGCCCATGTGCATGAGCGCTGCACCGTCGCCGTCGAGGATGATGACGCGCTGCTGCGGACGGTGCAGCGCGATGCCGAGGGCGATGGCCCCCGCATGTCCCATTGAGCCGACGGTGAGGAAGTCATGGGCATGATCCTCGCCGCGCTGTTCCCGCAGCTCGAAGAGCTCGCGCCCCGTTTTGCCCGTAGTTGCAACGATAACGGCATCCCCTGCTGCATCCAAAATGCGTGCGATGGCATCCTCACGGCGCAGGGGATGGGCGTTCGCGTATTTCCGCTTCGGATAGTCCAGTGCCCCGTCACGTACGAGGAGGGCGCATTGGCCGCCTTCTTCCAGATGCGGACGAATCTGCTTCATCCATGACGCGACCTCTGCGGACGTGGCATCGCGCGTGAGTACCATCGTCTTGACCCCCATGGTTTCGAGCAGCGGCAGACTGAGCCGCCCCTGTACGAGATGCTGCGGCTCGTCGTGCAGATCGGGCTCGCCGCGCCAGCCGATGACAAAGATGCAGGGGATCGCGTAGACCTCCTTGTGCAGCAGCGAGAGCAGAGGGTTGATCGTGTTGCCGAGCCCGCTGTTCTGGAGATAGATCAGCGGCATCTTTCCCGTGGCGAGGTGATAACCTGCTGCGAGCGCCGCCGCACTGCCCTCGTTTGCCGCAATCATATGCGCGGGGCCGTTCGCCCCGTACGTGTCCATCAGATAGTCCACGAGCGGACGCAGCTTCGAGTCCGGCACGCCCGCAAAGAACTCCGCATCGAGTGCGGAGATGAGTTCGCTTACGTTCATCATTGCTCCTTCTTCATTTTTCCGAACCATTCCGGCCAGATTTCACCGTTGTTTGCAATCTCCTGTATAATTTTACGCGCATGCGGGTAGAAGAATGCACGCAGTTCCTCACTGTCCAGTGCATAATCTGCTTCGAGCTCATGGGCACGCGGGTAGACAGCAACCTTTGCCTCAGCGAAGTTCGCTGTTCCATCCTCATTGAGGGGGGCATCCGTTTCGAGGCGCAGCGTGTGATCATGCGTGCGCACGGCGAGCTTGTACGTCTGCCCCGGGAACATTGACATGCTGATCGCGGCAGTGCGCTCTTTGCCGTCAAACACGGCGGGCAGATTGCCGTCGATATCGGAGGCGACAGGAAAGCCCGCGAGTGCGCCAAGGGTTGGATAGATGTCCGCAATGCTCGTCAGCTCGTCCGTGACAATTCCCTCGGGAACCCCTGCGCCGCGCATCATCCAGACCGCACGCGTAGAATTTTCTCCGATGACGTCGATCGTGCCGTTTATTGGCAAAGAGAATACGGAGTTCCCATGATCGGAGTAGAGATTCACAATATACTCATCCGGCGTGAAATGCTCCTCGATATAGGAGAGCAGCACCCCAATATTGCGATCGACATGGCAAAGGCTTTTCCAGAACTGCTCCTGATAGATTGCGAGCTTTGGCAGACGGACGCTGGCAATGCTTTCGTCCATCTCAAAGAGGCGCTCTGCAAGAGGGAGTTGTGTCTCCACGGCCGGGTAGAACTTGAAGCCCTTTGCATTCCATGGGTGTACATCGGTTGTATGCAGATAGAGGAATTGATCCGTCTCGTGAAATGCCTCGATCTGCATGATGGCGCGGTCCACCATCTCTGCCGACGGCAGCTTCCACGCACTCACGTTCAGCATGTCGTAGCCGCGCAGTGCGCCGCAGTAGACGCTGTCGCTTGCCCCCATCGGTGCCGCGGCATAGTAGCCGAGATCTGTCATGCACTCCGAGAGCGTCATGAAGTCAAGGGGGAGCTCGTGGCTGTCGTGTTCATGAAAGACCTGTGTGTGATGCGGATAGCGCCCCGTCTCAATGACGGGGAGTGCGGGATAGGTGCACTCTGACGTGGAGAAGTGTTGACCAAAGATCACGCCGCGCGCGAAGAAGCGTGCCATGTTCGGCATACAGTCCGGGAAGCGGGCGCGTGCCACATTCCACGAAAGGCCGTCTACGAGAATGTTCAGTACGAGTTTTTTTCGTGCGGGGCTATGCCCGAGACGGATCGGCGTACCAACGGCATAGGGCGCATCACTCGCAGCATCGAGATGTGTCGTCTCCGAGAGACGGAAGTGACTGAATGCCCATTTCCCGAGATAGGCTGCTGCGGGGGGCAGAGATGCTGTATTTATCGCGAGTTTCTGCAGTTTTTCTGTACCCGCAATGGGGAGGATGACTTCTGTCCCCTGCGGAATCTCGATCGTTGCCGCACCGCATACCTCCTGTGCCTTTTGCAGCTGAAAGGGGAAGTCACGCTGCATCTTATCGACAAATACCTCGGTGCGGCGCACCTCCTCGATGAGGGCGCTCTTGTCCGAGAGGAAAGCATTCTCGACATAGGCAGCGACCCAGTGGCGTGTACTGCCCACAGGAGGCGTGAGCGGCAGATGTTCGCCGACAAAGGCATCGAGATCAAAGCGAAGCCCTATGTCGTCAAGCACGGCACGGCTCTGCGTCAGCGGCGCGCCCGTTCCGAGCCCTGCCGCGACGGAGAGCCGATTCAGCCCCTCTGCTCCGCCGCGGACGACAAGCTCCATGGGGATGTCGGGAGCAAGATGCAGTCCGTAGGCATAGCCGTGCATCGTGAGGGCATCGATCGTGCGGCCGAGGCGGGTGTAGATCTCTGCGAGCAGCGTCCATATCGCATAGCGTACCGGACGGCGGCGATAAGCCCGCTCTGCACAGATCAGCGCCGCTGCAGTATCGCCGTGATGCAGGAGATAGCAGGCGGCAAAGAGATCTGCGTTTTCGGTATTCGGAGACACTTCTCGATAGGAAGCGAGCTGTGCCAGAAAATCATCATCGTACGCGCTCCGCTCCGTACGGTCGATGAGATCATAAAACAGAGCAGAGGCTTGCTCGTTATTACGCCAAAATACAATGCGGTCGTCTGTCATGCAGCGGTCCTCTCCATCGGGATACATCCAGTTCGATTACGATTTCTGCGGCGCAGGAAAGACCTCTCCGTTATTTCCAATGCCCTTTAGGAACTCCCGCACCCGCGGATAGAAGAATGCCCGTAGCGCGGGAGTGTCCACCTCATGCCCTGCAATGCCCTCATAGGCGCGTGGATAGAAGGTTGTCTCTGCACGGGCGAGATCGACAGTTCCGTTTGGCAGTGTTCCATCCCATGTCTCGAGGTGAAAGGTGTGCGTTTGAGAGCGTGCACGCAGACAGTAGGTACGTCCCGGATAGAGCGAATTGCTGTAGGCGATCTTCCGCCCCCTGCCGCCGAAGAGCTGCGGCAGCACGCCGTCTACATTGTTTCCGACAGGAAAGCCGAGAAGGTGTGCGAGTGTGGGATAGATGTCGACCGCACTTGTCAGTTCATCTGTTACTGTACCTTCGGGTACGCCTGCACCGCGCATCATCCAGACCGCGTGTGTCATATCGGGGCTGACAATGTAGTGATTCTTGCTGAACACAGGAACGCCGTGATCGGAGTAGAGGTTTACGAGATATTCATCGGGGCGGTAATGTTCCTCGATATAGGTGAAGAGTGTTCCGAGTGCACGGTCGAGATCGCGCATTCCCTGCCGACAGGCCTCTTCACTGAGCGGCGTCGCGCGCAGGTAGGGACTCGGCTCGCTGCCCTCCGCGCCGGAGAGCCGTTCCGCAAGAGGGAGACGAGCCTGCACGCTCGATGTGATTTGATAGAATGGATAGGGCCACGGGTGCTGATCTGCCGTGTGCAGAAAGATGAATTGATCCGTATCACGCAGCCCCTCCAGATGGCGGATCATACGCTCGACACCCTCGTATGCGAGCTGGCGATATCCTGTGACGATGAGGCGGTCATAGCCGCGCGTTGTGCCGTTGTAGACCCCGATCCCATCGCCCATAAGATTCGCCGTCGCGTAACCTGCCATACGCATACGTTCGGAGAGTGTTACATAGTCCGGATGGAGTGAAACAACAAAGTTATCGTTGAATATTTGGCTGTGATGTGGGTACATCCCTGTTTCAATTGTTGGAAGAGAGGGGTAGGTGTACTCGGACACCGAGAAATGTTGGTCGAAGATTGTGCCGTGCGCAAAGAACCGCGCCGTGTTCGGCATCCAGTCGGAAAAATGGTCGTGTAAGATCTCCCATGGGAGTGCATCCGCGAGAAAATTTAAGACAAGCGGACGACGCGCAGGGCTGTGCCCCACAGCAATCGGTACACCGACGATAAAGGCGTGATCGGATGAGAGCGTTGTATTCTCCGTGAGGCGAAAGAAATTCGGTGTGCCAGGACTCAGAGGAGTATCCTTCTCAATGCTCTGTGTCTTTACATGCAGATGCTGCAGCCCCGTGGCTCCGACCACGGGCAGAACGATTTCCTGCCCCTGCGTGAGATATACCTTTGTTTTTCCGGGGGCGCGCTCACCTCGGATGAGATCATAGACAAAGTCCCCGCCGACGAAATAGGCAAAGCCTTCTGCATCCTGAATGGTGTTGAGCAGCCATGCCTTTGTGCCCTGCTTTTCCTGCTCCGTGTAGGCTGCAACATAGTAGGGAGGAAGGGCAACAGACGCATCTTCAGGAAGAAACTCTCCCGCAAACACACCCTCGCGTGCTGAGAAGCCGGATTCTGCATCATAGGACATCCGGCTCAGTGCCATGGGGGCGTAGTTTGGCTTTCCCATGGCGACGGAGAGACAGTCAAGCGCCTCTGCGGTCAACATCTCGTGCGGACAATTGGGGACGAGGGAGGTGTCCAGAAGCCTTGCTGCGTAGCCCTGCATGACAAGCGCATCCGTATAGCGGTGGGCAGCTGCATAGGCCTGTGAGAGCACAGACCAGACACGCAGCTCAATAGGGCGGCTGCGCAAAGCGCGTTCTCCGCAGAGAATCACGGCCTCGGTATCACCGCTTGCGAGGAGATACTGCGCAGCGAAGATATCCGCGTGCGCCGCATCTCCCTCCGCCTCCCGATAGGCAGCCAGCTGCGCGAGGAAATTATCGTCGTACGCCCCACGCTCCGAACGGTCGAGGAGGTCGTAGAAGAGGTCATAGGCACGTTCGTTGTTCCGCCAGAATACCGTGAAATCGTCCTGCATAGATATCCCTTTCCACTTTTAATGGCGATATCGCTCTAGTCGTTCGCTCCGAACCACTCCGGCCGTGCCGCGCGCATCTCGGGCCAGAACTCGCCGTTATTTGCGATCTCGTGCACGAAGCTGCGTGCGCGCGGGTAGAAAAATGCGCGCAGATCCACGCAATTGATCTTGTGTTCCGGCTCGAGCTCATGTCCGCGCGGGTAGATTTCTGCATGGGCATCAGCAAAATCAACGGTTCCGTCCTCGTCAACAACTTCTTGTGTCTCAAGGCGCAGAACATGCTTGTCTGTGCGCACGGCGAGCTTATAGGACTGGCTTGCATACTGGGAGAAGGAATAAGTCACCTCGCGTGGCGTGCCGCCAAAGATGGCAGGGAGACAGCCGTCGATCGCAGGAGAGACGGGGAAGCCGCAGAGATGTCCAAGTGTCGGGTAGACATCTACGCTGCTCGTCAAATCATGCACAGTGAGACCTTCGGGAATGCCTGCACCGCGCATCATCCACGCTGCACCTGTGCCATACTCCCCGACAAAGTCGATTTCCTTCTGTGTCGTGTATGGGTCATGCAGGGCACAGCCGTGATCGGAGTATAGATTGACAATATACTCGTCCGGGGTGTAGTGCGCCTCAATATAGGAGAGAATCTCGCCGATGCTGCGATCCACATGATGCATATTCACGAGGAACTGCTCCAGATAGATCGGCAGACGCGGCGTCCGCACGCTTGGAACTGTAGGATCAAGTACCACAAAGCGGTCGGCAAGCGGCACGTTGACCTCTACCTCGGTAGAGAATTTGATCGGCGTCTGGATATTCAGCGGATGAATGTCTGTCGTGTGGTAAAAGATAAAGTGATCTGTATCGGGAAATGCCTCGAGCGTGCGCAGTGTGCGTTCCGCCCCCTCGTACGCAGGCAGGAATCCATAGGTGGCAATGAGGCGATCATAGCCGCGGTAGGTGCCGTAGTAGAGACTGTGTCCCGATACGAGCGGCGCGCTGCAGTAGTATCCGAGGTCGTTCATCTGTTCGGATATCGTCCGTATATCAAACGGCATTTGGTGACTGTCGCGCTCATTGAATACATGCGTGTGGTGTGAGTAACGCCCCGTTTCAATATTTGTGAGAGAGGGTTGGGTGTGTTCTGCAGCGGAGAAATGCTGATCAAAGATGACGCCGTGTGAGAAGAATTTTGCGATGCGCGGCATATGCTCTGCGAATATCCCGCGTGCGGCGGGCCAGCAGAGCCCGTCAACGAGAAGGTTCAGCACAAGCTTTTTGCGTGCGGGGCTGTGCTTGAGGAGAATGGGTGTACCGACCGCAAAGGGCGCCTCGTTGGAGCGGAGTGTTGTCGTCTCGTTGAGGCGCACATAACTGAATGCCCACTTGCCGAGATAGCCAGGATACGTTGCTGCAGCGGTCTCAATCGAGAAGTTCTGGTAGAACTGCGTGCCTGCAATCGGAACGGCAACCGACTGCCCCGCAGGAACCGTAATAGTGGCAGTTCCCGTGAGTTCTGTTGCCTTTTGGATATCAAAGGTGACATCACGGTTGTTGACGAAGAAATTGTGGTCATGGCGCATGGGCTCAAAGACGGTCGACATGGCGGAGAGAAAACCCTCATCTACATAGTTTCCCACCCAGAAACGGGGACTTCCTGTGGGCATTTCGATGGGAATCTCCTCACCGATGAAGATATCAAAATTAAAATCGAGCGCGTTGTTTTTGATGGAGACACGCCCCGTTACGAGCGGTGCATAACAGGTGCGGTTGGCTGCCAGAGAGAAACGCGTGAGCGCCTCCTGGCGCATATTGTCTGGAAGAGTGAGGCTAATATTTTCCTCTGGATACATCCCCTGGATATAGCCGCACATTGTGAGCGCGTCCATTTCCCGACCGACCGCTTGATATGCCGTGGACAGTACCTTCCATACTGCGAGGTTCACGGGACGCTTCGCATACGCACGTTCACCGCAGAGAACAGCGGTCTCAGGGTCGTTATGCGCAAGCAAATAGCGCGCGGCAAAGATATCCGCACGCTCCGAGTCCGGCGCGGCCTCCCGATAGGCAGCCAGCTGCGCGAGGAAATCATCGTCGTACGCCCCGCGCTCCGAACGGTCGAGGAGATCGTAGAAGAGGTCATAGGCGCGGTCGTTGTTCCGCCAGAATACCGTGAAATCGTCCTGCATAGATATCCCTTTCCGCTTTTGGTCAATGTATCGCGATACCGCTCTAGACGTTCGCTCCGAACCACTCCGGCCGTGCTGCCCGCATTGCCGGCCAGAACTCACCGTTGTTTGCAATCTCCCGCACGAAGTCGCGTGCACGCGGATAGAAGAACGAGCGCAGCTCTGGACTGTCGATTTCATATCCGTGTTCCAATTCATGCTCGCGCGGATAGATGCCCGTGCGCGTGATCATAAAGTCCACGGTTCCGTCCTCGTCGACTGCTTCCTGTGTCTCAAGGCGCAGTGTGTGGTCGTGGGTGCGTACGGCGAGCTTGTACGACTGTCCAGGGTACTGGGAGGCGCTGTACACTGCGTCGCGTGTCGTACCGCCGAAGATGGCGGGCAGACGACCGTCAATATCATTGGCGACGGGAAAGCCGCATAGATGACCAAGTGTTGGGTAAATGTCCACCGAGCTGGTGAGATCATGGACGGTCACGCCCTCCGGAACCCCGGCACCGCGCATCATCCACGTGGCACTGGTCGAGCACTCGCTGATCACATCGATGATGCCCGTCGTTGTGCTGCCGAATATAGCAATGCCGTGATCCGAATACAGCGTGATGAGATACTCATCCTCGGTGTAGTTCTCTTCCAGATAGGAGTACAAAAGCTCCAAATTTCGATCGACCTGCCGCAGACGCTCCAGATATTGTTCCTGATAGATTCGCAGACGGGGCAGGCGAACGCTTGCCGTGGACGCATCATGGGAGAGCAAGCGCTCCGTGAGCGGCAGATGTGTCTCAACGGCGGTGTCGAACTTGAATCCAAATGCGTTGTATGGATGTATGTCCAGTGTAACGAGGGAGAGGAACTGATCCACCTCGTCAAATGCCCGCAAATGTCGAATCACAGAATCCACACCAAAGGCCGTACTCAGTACCCATGAGGAGACAATGGCGCGGTCAAATCCACGCAGCATACCGTGTGAGATACCCTGTGTAGGTGCCATCGGTGCAGCGCAGTAGTAGCCGAGATCCTTCATGCGTTCGGCGATGGTCGGCATTGTGAGGGGGAGTTCGCATCCCGCCTTTATATTGAAAATCTGCGTATGGTGCGGGTAGTAACCGGTCTCGATGGCGGGCTGTGCGGGCAGTGTGTACTCCGAGGTCGAAAAGTGCTGATCGAAGATCGTTCCGCGCGAGAAGAAACGCATCGTGTTCGGCAGATGCGTTTCTGCGTATGGTCGCATCGCGGCCCATGACAGGCTGTCGAGAAAGAGGTTCAGGACGATTTTGCGTCGCTTCGGACTGTGCCCGAGACGAATCGGCGTGCCGACGGCATAGGGCGTGTCGGCATCGGCGTGCAGGACGGTGTCTTCGCCAAAGCGGAAGAAGCTGAACGCCCATTTGCCGAGGTGGACATTCTGCGGCTCGCTCGATGCTGTCTGCACAGAGAGCGATTGATTCACTTCTGTTCCGGCGATGGGGAGGATCACCTCATCACCCGGTTGGACTTGGATCGTCGTTGTGCCGCGGACTTCGTTTGCCTTTTGCAGGTCAAAGTAAAATGTATGGTGCTCGTAGCGGGTAAATGCGTCTGTGTGACGCAGCGCAGAGAGCATATGACTGTGATCGGACAAATCTCCGCTTTCAACATAGGCGGCACTCCAAAAGCGCGCACTGCCGTCCGGCATCGTGAGAGGGAGCTCCTCTCCGATGAAGAGGTCGGGGCGAAAGAGCAGCTGTCCGTTCTCTATATAGGCACGAGCGGTTGACGTAGGGGCGTAGAAGCAGCTGTTTCTGGCAAAGGATAGACGGTCCAGACCTTCCCGAAGGTCTGACTGCGTTAGATTTAGAGCAGGCTGCGGTGAGCCGTAAAGACCATGTGCGCGCCCCTGCATATCAATGGCATCCATCTCCCGATGGAGCGCTTTATAGGCGACGGCAAGGATCTTCCAGATCTCATAGTTCACGGGACGCTTCGCATATGCACGTTCACCGCAGATAACAGCGGTCTCAGGGTCGTTATGCGCAAGCAAATAGCGCGCGGCGAAGATATCCGCACGCTCCGAGTCCGGCGCAGCCTCTCGATAGGAAGCCAGCTGAGCGAGGAAATCATCGTCGTATGCCCCGCGCTCCGAACGGGCAAGGAGATCGTAGAAGAGGTCATAGGCACGTTCGTTGTTCCGCCAGAATACCGTGAAATCGTCCTGCATAGATATCCCTTTCCACTTTTAATGGCAATATCGCTCTAGTCGTTCGCTCCGAACCACTGCGGCCGTGCAGTGCGCATCTCCGGCCAGAACTCACCGTTGTTTGCAATATCGCGCACGAAATCGCGTGCACGTGGGTAGAAGAATGCCCGCAGCTCGCTGTTGTCGATCTCGTGACCCGGTTCCAGCTCGTATCCGCGCGGATAGATCGCGACACGGGCATCTGCAAAGTCAACGCTTCCGTCCTCATCGACCGGCTCACGTGTCTCCAGGCGCAGGACGTGCTCCTGCGTGCGCACGGCGAGCTTGAATGTCTGACTCGGGTACTGGGAGCTGCTGTAGGTTACGTCACGTCCTGTGCCGCCGAATATGCGCGGCAGTACGCCGTCCACATCGGCAGAGACGGGGAATCCGCAGAGATGACCGAGCGTTGTATAGACATCGACAGAGTTTGTCATGTCGTGTACGGTGACGCCCTCCGGGATGCCGGCGCCACGCATCATCCAGGCGGCTCCGGTACCGTACTCGCCGACGAAGTCGATCTCCTTCAGTGTCGTATTTGGATCGTGTAGTCCACAGCCGTGATCGGAGTAGAGATTTACAATGTATTCGTCCTCGTCGTAGTGATCCTCGATGTACGAGAGGATCTCTCCGACATTGCGGTCGACGTGGCGCAGATTTACGAGGAACTGTTCCACATAGATCGGCAGACGCGGCGTTCGCACGCTTGGCACACTGGGATCGAGTGGGACAAAGCGATGGGCGAGTGGGATATTGACCTCCGTCTCGGTGGAGAACTTCATCGGTGTCTGGATGTTGAGCGGATGGACATCCGTCGTGTGGTATAGGATGAAATGATCCACATCGGGGAGTGACTCGAGGATGCGCAGCGTCCGCTCTGTGCCCTCGTAGGCGGTCATGAATCCATAGTTGGCGATGAGGCGGTCGTAGCCGCGGTAGGAACCGTAGTAGAGACCGTGCCCCGATACGAGCGGCGCCGTACAGTAGTAACCGAGCGCATTCATCTGCTCCGAAATGGTTCGCACAGAGAACGGCATCTGATGGCTGTCGCGCTCATTGAAGACCTGCGTATGATGGGAGTAACGACCCGTCTCAATCGTAGCGAGGGATGGGAGCGTGTGCTCCGATACTGAGAAATGCTGGTCGAAGAGCACGCCGCGTGAAAAGAATTTTGCAATGCGCGGCATATTCTCTGCAAAAATATTGCGTGCAGCCGGCCAGCAGAGACCATCGATGAGAAAATTTAGTACGAGTTTTTTTCGCTTTGAGCTGTGGCCAAGGACGATCGGCGTACCGACGGCATAGGGGAAATTTTCCTCCGAACGCAGCCTGACAGGTTCGTCAAATCGGAAATAGCTGTACGCCCATTGGCCGATATGGCCGATGTGCTCACCGCTGTGATCGCGGATGCCAAAGCCCTGTGCGAATCTCGTTCCCGCTATGGGGACGACGACGGATGACCCCTCCGGCACATCGACCTCTGTCGTCCCGATCACGGTGCGTGCTTTTTGGAAATCGAAGGTGGAGTCCCGGTTGTTGATCATGAAGTTGAAGTCATAGCGCGCCGTCTCGTAGACCGTCGCCATCGTAGAGAGGAATCCCTCATCCACGAAGATGGCAGGCCAGAACGGATCTCTGCCCGCAGGCATCTCCATCGGGATTGCTTCACCGAGAAAAACGTCGAAGCGAGAACGAATACGGCCGTCCTCAATGAAGCTGCGATTGCTGATCAGTGGTGCCGAGCAGTATACATTGCTCGCGACGGAGAAGCGGTTCAGCGCCTCTTGTCGGCAATGCTCCGGGATGGTGAGGGCGATCTCTGTCTCGGGATACATCCCCTTGATATAGCCCTGCATCGTGATCGCGTCGAGTGTGCGGCCGACGCCCTCGTATGCGTCCGCGAGGACTTGCCAGACAGCGAGGTTTACGGGGCGTATCTGATAGGCACGTTCGCCGCAGAGGACAGCGGTCTCAGGGTCGTTATGCGCAAGCAAATAGCGCGCGGCAAAGATGTCCGCACGCTCCGAGTCCGGCGCAGCCTCCCGATAGGCAGCCAGCTGCGCGAGGAAATCATCGTCGTATGCCCCACGCTCCGAACGGTCAAGGAGATCGTAGAAGAGGTCGTAGGAGCGGTCATTGTTCCGCCAGAATACCGTGAAATCGTCCTGCATAGATATCCCTTTCCACTTTTGGTCAATGTATCGCGATACCGCTCTAGTCGTTCGCTCCGAACCACTCCGGCCGTGCTGCCCGCATTGCCGGCCAGAACTCACCGTTGTTTGCAATCTCCCGCGCGAAGTCGCGTGCACGTGGGTAGAAGAATGCCCGCAGCTCGCTGCTGTCGATCTCGTGACCCGGTTCCAGCTCGTATCCGCGCGGATAGATCGCGACACGGGCATCTGCAAAGTCGGTTGTGCCGTCCTCATCCACGGGCTCACGCGTCTCAAGGCGTAGGACGTGATCGTGCGTACGCACGGCGAGCTTGAACGTCTGTCCGGGATACTGGGATGAACTGTAGAGGACATCGCGCGCACGACCGCCGAAGACCGCGGGGAGGTTTCCGTCGATGTCCTCAGCAACGGGAAAGCCGCAGAGGTGTCCGAGCGTGGGGTAAATATCCACTGCGCTCGTGAGCTCGTTTGCGATGACGCCCTCGGGCACGCCTGCACCGCGCATCATCCATGTGGCTCCCGTAGCGTATTCGCCAACGAGATCCGGTGGCTGCACCGGCGCGGGGGCATGATATCCGCAGCCGTGATCGGAGTAGAGGCTCACGATGTATTCGTCCGCACCATAATGCTCCTCAATGTAGGTGAGGAGCTGCCCGATACTGCGGTCGATATGGTGCAGGCTGACGAGGTGCTGACTGAGGTGGAGCGGGAGGCGGGGGATACGGATCGTCGGCACCGTCGGATCGAGAGGGATGAAGCGGTCCGCGAGCGGCATCCCCACCTCCACCTCGGTGGAGAACTTGAGCGGCACCTGTATGGTCAGCGGATGCACGTCCGTCGTGTGGCAGAACATGAAGTGATCGACCTCGCGCAGCGCCTCAAGTGTGCGCAGGGCGCGCTCCGTGCCCTCATAGGCGGGCTGGAACCCGTAGGTGGCGATGAGCCGGTCATAGCCCCGATATGTCCCGTGGTAACCGTTATGTCCTGAAACGAGCGGCGCAGAGGCGTAGTAGCCGAGATCCGTCATGCACTCCGAGATCGTTCGGATGGTGGGCGGCAGCTCGTGACTGTCCTTTTCGATAAAGATATTCGTGTGGTGCGGATAGCGTCCCGTCTCGATGGCGGGAAGTGCGGGCAGGGTGTGCTCCGATGTGGAGAAATGCTGATCGAAGATCACGCCGCGCGCAAAAAAATTGGCGATGCATGGCATATGTTCGGCGAAAAGGTCCCGCACCGCAGGCCAGCACAGCCCGTCAACGAGGAGGTTCAGTACGAGCTTTTTGCGATGGGGGCTGTGCCCGAGGAGAATGGGGGTGCCCACGGCATAGGGAGCATCCTCGTCAGAATGCAGAGTTACGCTTTCGTCAAATCGGAAATAGCTGAATGAATACTGTCCGAGGTAGCCGGGATACTCCCTTGCGGGCGTCTGGATGAGGAGCTTCTGATAGGGAAGCGTCCCCGCGATTGGCACAATGACCGATCGTCCTTCCGGCACCTCCAGCTGTGTCATACCTGTGACCTCACGCGCCTTTTGGATGTCGAAGGTGAGATCGCGGTCATTGATGACGAAGAGCGAATCGTGACGGATGTGTTCATAGACCGGTGCCATCGCCGAGAGAAAGCCCTCGTCCACGTAGATCCCAACCCAGGGGCGGTCACGCCCGTCAGGCATGGTGAGGGGGATCTCCTCACCGAGGAAGATGTCAAATGCAAAGCGGAACTGACCGTTTTCGATGACGGCGCGGTCCGCAATCAATGGCATGTAGCAGGAGTTGTTTACCGCCAGCGAGAAGCGGTTGAGCGCATCCTTCTGCCGATTCCTTGGGAGGGTAAGGCTGAACTTCTCATCCGGATACGTCCCCTGTATATATCCCTGCATGGTGATGGCATCAAACGCACGGCCGACTGCACCATAAGCGGCGGAAAGGATCTTCCAGACCTCATAGTTCACGGGGCGCTTCGCATATGCACGTTCGCCGCAGAGGACAGCGGTCTCAGGGTCGTTATGCGCAAGCAAATAGCGCGCGGCAAAGATGTCCGCACGCTCCGAGTCCGGCGCAGCCTCCCGATAGGCAGCCAGCTGCGCGAGGAAATCATCGTCGTATGCCCCGCGCTCCGAACGGTCAAGGAGATCGTAAAAGAGCTCGTAGGCGCGGTCATTGTTCCGCCAGAATACCGTGAAATCGTCCTGCATTTCTCCCTGTCCCCTTTGCAATCAATTACGCTCCCAGCGCTTCCTTGAATACGCGGAAAAATCCCCGAATGTCTGCCTCATCGATGGCGCCGAGGGCGCAGAGGCGAAAGGTTGCCGCAGTCTGCATCTTGCCGGGGTAGATGGTGTAGCCGCGCTCATAGCAGTAGTCGTGCACGCGCATAAAGTCAAAGTTCGCAGGATACTCCACGGCGACGACGAGACCAGACTGGATGGCACGCGGGATGGCTTCCTTCAGCCCAAGCTCTGCAAGCCCTGCATGGACCGCCTCAATCGTGCGCGTGTGGCGTGCCCATTTTTTCGCCGTACCCTCGGCGAAGTACTCCGCGAGCGCACGCTTTGCCGCATAGACGGTCTGGACGGGCGGGGTAAAGCGCATCTCGCCCGTCTGCTCGAATCCCTCGTACTGCATGACGAGGTTTGTGTAGTACGAGCGCACGGGATACGCCTTTGCTGCCGCGAGCACGGATTTTTTTGCGAGTACAAACGAAAGTCCCGTCATGCCCTGAATGCCCTTCTGCGCCGAGGACATACACACGTCGACATTCATTTCGTCGACGCTGAATGGGATCATGGCATAGGTCGAGATCGTGTCGGCGATCATGACCGCACCGTACGCATGGGCAAGCGCACCGATCTCCCGTACGGGGTTCAGGATGCCCGTGCCCGTCTCCTGATGCGTCGTGTAGACGGCGGTGATGTCAGGATTTTCGACGAGTGTCCGTTCGACCTCTGCGAGATCGGGCAGCCCGTCGATTGGGAATTTTAGGTCGATATGCGGCACGCTGTAGGCACGCGCCATCTCTGCTGCACGCGCGGAGTACGCGCCGTTGTTGACGATGAGGAGCTTCCTCTCCGCAGGGACGAGCGAGTTGACGCATGCATCCATGCAGATCGTGCCCGAGCCGCAGAAGAGGACGGTCGTCCAGTCCGCAGGATCTGCGTGGACGACCTTTAACAGATCCTCACCGAGCTCCCGCATGAGCTCGCCGAATTCGCGTTCGCGCGGGCAGATGTCGGGGACGAGCTGCGCCAACTTAACTGTGTCTGTCGTCGTCGCGGGACCGGGGTTGAGGAGAATGTTGCGTTTGATGTTCATAATTACTTCCGATACATAAATACGTTGAAAACAAACGGCGTATTCCAGTAGCCCTCCATCTCGATGGCGGGGAAGTCGATGGAGAGGTTGTGCGTGCGGGCAAAGCCCTCGAAGAAGGAGCGACGGTAGAAGAACTTGCCGAGGCCCTTGTAGCGTTCGTCATAGTCGGGGATCGTCGCACGGCGATAGGCGAGGAAGTCTTCTTCTTTGTCTGCATCGTGCAGGTCAATGAGACCGATGGCACCAGTTGTTTTTTCGAGCATACGAGTGAGGACGCGCTCCGCGAATTCCTCGCTTGGGAAATAGGAAAAAACGCTGTTCGAGAGGGCGGCATCGTATTTGAGCGCCGTGTCGAACGCATCTGCCTCACCGCAGGTGAGTTCACGCGCATCGGGGAGCACTTTACGTGCTGTTTCGACAAGAGGGGCAGCGTAGTCCGTGCCGCCGACCGCAATGCCGTCGCGCTGCATGAGGTAGAGATTGGCCCCAGCGCCGCAGCCAACATCATAGACGCTCATACCGTCTTTGAGATGCAGCAGCTCTTTGATGCGCCGCCCCTGCATCAGCAGAGAATCCAAGGGGATGCCGCCGTCCACCACGTCGAAGCCGTTGAGGCGCTTCAGTTCGAGGAATACCTTCTGCCAGTCGCCCGTGAGGGCATCGTCTGCCGCCTGCCGCCGGTTCCAGACGGCTTTCCATTCATTGCTCACTATACTACCTCGATCAGTCGGATGATGTCCTTGATTGGCAGCAGCGTGCTGTCGATCTCGCATGCGCGGTGGTGTGTGAGAATGGAACGTGCCGCGCTCTCCATGGCGGGGAATGCTGCGCGCGTGAGCTGGTTCGCGTAGATGACGATGCGCACGCCGTGTGCCGCGAGCTCTGCCTCCGTGATCGTGTTGTAGGAGGAGGGGACGGCGACGATGGGGACATTCGGATGTTTTGCGCGGAATGCGTCGCAGAACGCGATGACCTCGTCGGGCGATTTCGCGCGCGAGTGAATCATGATGCCGTCCGCACCCGCCGCGACGTATCCCTCCGCGCGTTCCAGTGCGTCTGCTAATCCTTTTTCCAGAATGAGGCTCTCGATACGCGCGATGATCATGAACTCCTCCGTGCGCTGTGCCACCTTGCCCGCAGCGATTTTCTCGGAGAAGTTCTCGATCGTGTCCTGCGTCTGTGCGACCTCTGTGCCGAAGAGGGAGTTGCGCTTTGCGCCCGTTTTGTCCTCGATGATGACGGCAGACACGCCGATGCGCTCGAGGGTGCGGACGTTGTAGGCGAAATGCTCCGCCGTGCCGCCCGTGTCCATGTCGAGGATGATGGGCTTCGTTGTAACCTCCATGACCTCGTTGATGGTCTGGATGCGGTCGGAGAGGTCGACCAGCTCAATGTCGGGTTTGCCGCGCGAGGTCGAGTCGCAGAGGCTCGAGACCCACATCGCGTCGAACTGGTCGAGCCCACCGTCGTTCTCGACAACCGTCTTTTCGGCAATCAGCCCCGTGAGCCCGTTGTGCACCTCGATGGTCTTTACGATGGGGACGATCTCGAGGAGGCGGCGCAGCCGTCCGCGCCGCGCCTCGGGCATGGCGAGCTGCTCGCGCATCTGCCAGTCGATCTTGCGCACCTCGGCGTTCTCTGTATACGGCGGCTCGATGAGCTCGCCGCCATAGCATGCGAGTGCGGCAAGTACGTTTTTGCGGATCGAGGACTCGGGTCCCCGCGCCCAGTTGCTCCCGTGCACGACGTAGTCGGGACGCAGCCGCTCAATGACCTCGTCGTACATGATGTGCTCCTGTACGATCACCTCTGCAACCTCGGGCAGTGCGCGGATCATCTCCATGCGCTCTGCGAGCGTCTTGGTTGGAAAGCGGTTGTAGCGCACCATCTCCGGATCGGAGAGCACGCCGACCGTGACCTCGCCGAGCTCCGCCGCCGCCCGCAGGAGATTGCGGTGTCCCGCGTGAATGATGTCGGTGCAGAAGCAGGTATATACACGTTTCATAGATTTTCCCTCTATTCCCTTATTTTCGTTGGAGGAGCGTATTCTGTGGCTTGGTGCAGTGGGCATCCCGCCTAAACAGCATACTAAAACCCGCGCATCCTTTCCTCCAGCTCCCGCAGCTCTTCCACCGTATCGATCTCCCACACGTCGGTGCGCGTGCATTCCCTGATATACACGTCGCATTCGCGCGGATGATATTTCAGCATGATCTCGTCCCAGTAGAGCTGACGATACTGCTCCTCGGCGTAGAGCGCATTTGCACACACCGCGAGCCGCGCCCCGTCCGCTGCCGTCCAGTAGGACAGTCCGAGCATCTGATGACAGGGGTGATCGCTCGCCGTGTCAATGTGCGTGATCTTTCCGTCTGCATTTGAATCAAAACACCAGTCGTCTGTGGCCGTGACGGGGAATGCAATGTAGTTTGTACGCTCCTGTGTGGGGGTGATGATGGCGGGATTCGCCAGATAGAGATCGCCCTCGATGACGTAGCTGTCCGCGAGCAGCCCCGCACGTCCCGCGAGCGCAATCGACGAGATGTTGTTTGCGGTTTCCCAGTCAGGATTATCGAGGAACGTCAGATGTGGGTACGTTTCGCGGAGCGCATCGAACGCCTCCCCGCAATACCCCCGCACAATAGTAATCGACGAAATCCCCGCTGCGTTAAGCGCATCGAGAATTGTCGCAATGATTGGCGTGCCGTTCACGGGGACGAGCGGTTTCGGCACGCGATCCGTCAGCGGTGCGAGCCGCGAGCCGCGGCCCGCCGCGAGAATGACGGCGCGGGTTACGCGATGTGCATCCATCAGCACAGCCCCATCTTGCGCATCGTTTTCTTCAGCGTCCTCTCCGCGATGTGCGCGGCACGCTCCGCGCCCTTTGCAATCTCCGCGTCGAGATACGACTTGTCCTCCATCAGCCGCGCGTAATTCTCTCGGATCGGGCGCAGCTCGTCCGCGACCACCGTGCCGACGGCGGTCTTGAAGTCGCCGTAGCCCCTGCCCGCGAACTCGGTCGTAATTTCATCGAGCGATTTTCCCGTCACGGCGGAGTAGATCGTCATGAGGTTGTTGATACCGTCTTTTCCTTCGCGGAATGCAACCTCCGCCGCGCTGTCCGTCACGGCGGACTTGAACTTTTTGAGGATCGTCTTCTCATCGTCGAGGATGTAGATCGTCGCCTTTGCATTCTCGTCCGACTTGCTCATCTTCGCCGTCGGTTCCTGCAGACTCATGACGCGTGCGCCCGCCTTCGGGAAATAGCCCTCGGGCAGACGGAACGTCTCGCCGTAGACGTGGTTGAACCGCGCCGCCACATTGCGCGTGAACTCAAGGTGCTGCGTCTGATCCGCGCCGACAGGCACATAGTCCGCCTGATAGAGCAGAATGTCGCCTGCCATGAGCGCGGGGTAGGTAAAGAGCCCTGCATTGATGTCCTCTGGGTGTTTTGCCGACTTGTCCTTGAACTGCGTCATGCGCGAGAGATCGCCGAACGGGCTGAGGCAGGACAGCATCCACCCCATCTGCGCGTGCGCGGGGACGTGGCTCTGGATGAAGACGAGGCTCTGCTCCGGATCGAGGCCGCACGCGAGCAGCAGTGCAAATGCCGCACGGCTCGCCTTACGCCGTGCGGCGGGATCGTGGTACACCGTTAGCGCGTGGAGATCGGCGACAAAATAATAGCAGTCATACTCCTCCTGCAGATGCCGCCAGTTCTTCACCGCCCCGAGATAGTTGCCGAGGGTAAATGTGCCGGTGGGCTGAATGCCGCTCAGGATAATCTTGCGGCGGGAGGTGACTGCGTCCTTTTCGTTCATGACGTTCCTTCCTTTGTTGTTGTAGAATGTTTCTCCATTATATACCATGAGAGAAAGATAAGCAAAGGAAGAATGGTATGCTTGGCATGTATGCTGCAATCCCCATTAGCAAACCCTAAAAATCCCCTTGCCAACATTCCTTCTCTCTGTTACAATATCTTCCGTACGATCAAACGTGAACCACAAGATATGGTATAAGGAGCTCAAAATATGACAGTAACGACCGTAACGAAGCGTGCAGGCCACGCCGTCCCCTATGACCGCGCGAAGATCCGCAATGCGATTGCGGCGGCGAGCAAGGAGTACGTCCACCCGATGACGGGCATCGAGATCGACGATGTGACGACGGCCGTCGAGGCGGCGTTTGGCGCGCGCACGGAGATCAGCGTCGAGGAGATCCAGGATCTCGTCGAAAAGCAGCTGCTCGTGCACGGCTTCCACGACATCGCACGCCGCTACATCACCTACCGCCAGCGGCACGCACAGCGTCGCCTTGCACAGAAACACCTCATGGCGAGCTACCGCGACATCTTCTTCGCAGATGCCGTCGACTCCGACCTCAAGCGCGACAATGCGAACATCAACACGGACGCGTCCATGGGCATCATGCTCAAGCTCGGCGCAGAGGGCGCAAAACACTTCGTCGACAACTACGTCCTCGAGGAGCGTTACGCCGTCGCCGATCGCGAGAACTTCATCCACATCCACGACAAGGACTTCTCGCTCATCACGTTCAACTGCTGCCAGATCGACCTGCTCAAACTGTTCCGCGGTGGCTTCTCCACGGGGCACGGCTTTCTGCGTGAGCCGAACTCCATCCGTGCCTACGCGAGCCTCGCATGTATTGCGATCCAGTCGAATCAGAACGATATGTTCGGCGGACAGAGCATCAACGCGTTTGACTACGCGATGGCGGACGGCGTAAAGAAGTCCTTCCGCAAGGCACTCGTCGAGGAGGCATGGAAGGCGCTGCTCTATCGCCTTGGCCGCGGACATTTCACCCACGAGGCGTTCAAAAAGGCACTGCGCGATGAACTGGACTTCGCTGTTTGCGTCTATGCGGAAAAGCAGGACGACGAGCGTGCGGAAAAGGCGCGCGCCGAACTTTCGCGTGCACTGAAGGCCGTTTACAGCGCCGCCTTCGAGGCACCGGCCGCGCAGGAGCTCGAAGCGGATGCGCGTACCGTCTATCAGCTTGCATGCGAGAGCGTCGAGGAGGAGACCCATCAGGCGATGGAGGCGCTCATTCACAACTTTAACACGCTGCACTCCCGTGCGGGCGCACAGGTGCCGTTCAGCTCCATCAACTACGGTATGGACACCTCCCCCGAGGGGCGCCTCGTCATCCGCGAGGTGCTCAGTGCCATCTGGCAGGGGCTCGGCAACGGCGAGACGGCGATCTTCCCGATCTCCGTGTTCCAGCTCAAGGCGGGCGTCAACTACAACCCTGAGGACCCGAACTACGACCTCTTCATCGAGTCCTGCCGCGTCAGTGCACGCCGCCTGTTCCCGAACTACGTCAACCTCGACGCGCCGTACAACCTCCAGTACTACAAGCCGGGGGACTACAACAGCTGCGTCGCGACCATGGGCTGCCGCACGCGCGTCATGAGCAACGTCAACGGCCCCGAGCAGTCGGGCAGCCGCGGCAACTTCTCCTTTACCACGATCAACCTGCCGAAGCTCGCACTGGAGGCGAAGGGCGACCTCGATAAATTCTGGGAGCTCTACGATCACTACATTGACCTCTGCCATGACTATCTGCTCGACCGTCTGAAGATCATCGAGGACAAGCACGTCTACAACTATCCGTTCCTCATGGGACAGGGCGTGTGGATGGACAGCGAAAAGGCAGCCCCAGTCGACTCGATCAAGGATCTTCTCAAGCACGCCTCATACTCCATCGGCTTCTGTGGGCTTGCCGAGTGCCTTGTCGCCCTCACGGGCAAGCACCACGGCGAGAGCGCGGCGGCGCAGGAACTCGGACTCAAGATCGTCGGACATCTCAGAAAGCGCACGGACGCGTACACCGAGGCGGAACAGCGCAACTGGACGACGTTCGGCACGCCGGCGGAGAGCACGGCGGGGCAGTTCCAGCGTGCAAACAAGAAGGCGTACGGCATCATCCCGGGCGTGACCGACCGCTCTTACATGACGAACTCGAGCCATGTCCCCGTCTACTACGACATCAGCGCGTATGACAAGATCTGCATCGAGGCGCCGTACCACGCACTCGAAAATGCGGGGCACATCGCCTACATCGAGATGGACGGCGACCCCTCGAAGAACGTCAAGGCATTCGAGAAGGTCGTCCGCGCCATGCACGATGCGAACATGGGCTACTTCTCCATCAACCATCCCGTCGACCGCGACCCCGTCTGCGGCTATACGGGGCTGATTGAGAACGAGTGCCCGCACTGCCACCGCAAGGAGAGCTCCTTCGGCACCATGACCGTCCCGCGCATGAAGGACTAAAAAGAAACAGACGGAGAGTGTACCACAAACATCGCGTTTGAGGTGCACTCTTTTTTCTGCTACAATAACAAATAAAGGTGGGATTGCAGTGCATGAAAAGCGATGGCAAAGCTGCGCAATGACGGTCAACGGACTGCCGCAGCACATCCGTTACAACGCCGATACGGTGGAGCATCTCTTCTTGCCGCTCCTGCGCCGCCTCACGCAGATGCAGCGGCGTGCGGGACGGCGGGTCATCGCCTTTCTCGCTGCACCGCCCGCAACGGGGAAATCCTCGCTCCTGCAATTTTTGGAGCGGCTCATGCGGGAGCACGCTGATCTCACGCGGATGCAGGCGCTCGGCATGGACGGCTTCCACTATCCGAATGCCGCTCTCGAAACGCATACCACCGTGCGCGGCGGAAAAGAGATTTCGCTGAAATCCGTCAAGGGCGCACCCGAGACATTCGATGTGGCGGCACTTGCGGAGAAACTTGCGGCAGCGAAGATTGGTGCGGTTCGATTCCCTGTCTATGACCGCCGCATTCACGATGTCGTGGCGGATGCGCTGACCGTGGATGCACCGATCCTTTTCGTCGAGGGCAACTGGCTGCTCTTGGATGAGGAGCCGTGGAGAGGCCTCCGTCCCCTCGCCGACTATTCCGTCCGTATCGACGCACCCGCCGCGTTCCTGCGGGATCGTCTCATCGCCCGCAAGGTGCAGGGGGGATGCTCAGAGGCGGAGGCACTCACATTCTATGAGATGAGCGATGCCCGCAATGTCGAACGCTTTGCCGCGCACGTAGGCACGGTGAACGAGATCTGGCGCATGGAGCCCGACGGGGATTTCGTGCGGGCATAAAATTCCATATGAAAACTCCCACTGCGCTGTCATCGCAGTGGGAGTTTTATCGTCCGTTGTGTTATACTGAAGCTGCCACGGCCCACCAAGCCAATCCGGCAAGGAAGGGAGGGTGTCTCATGATGTTCTATGACTTTGTCGTATCTCTCCTGATCAGTATTCTGGGAAGTATCCTGGGGGCGCTGATCCTTCGACTGTTGAGGTGGTAGCGGAGAGCATCTCGTGTGGCAGACAGTTGACGCAGCCGAACCAACCGCAAAAGAACGCCCTGCGGTAACCAGCCGCAGGGCGTTCTTTTTTATGGGTTGTCCATGACACTCCATGACTTCTATAGACAGTATAACACGTTTATGCTGTTTTGCAAGGATAAATTTCTCACCCCGCCGCCGCATTCTCAATCACGGGGGCTGCCCCCTCGGTGATGCACTCCTGCGTCACGGTGACGCGGCGCGGTGCACTCTCGCGCGGGATGTCGAACATCACGTCGAGCATGACCTCCTCGATGATGCCCTTGAGGCTGCGCGCACCTGTCTTGCGCTCGATCGCCTTCTTTGCAACCGCACGCAGCGCGTCCTCCGTAAAGATCAGCTCCACGCCGTCCATCGCAAGCAGCTTCTCATACTGGCGTACGGGCGCATTGATCGGCTCGGTGAGAATCCGCAGCAGCGCGTCCTCGTCGAGTGTCTCAAGCGTGCAGATGACGGGCAGGCGGCCGATGATCTCGGGGATGATGCCGTACTCCATCAGATCCTCGGGCGTTACTTGGTGGATCAGCGTGTCAAACTCCTTCTCCACCTCTTTGCCGCGCACCTCCGCGCCGAATCCCATCGCGACGTTGCCCTTGCGCAGACGCTTTGCGATCGTCTTCTCGATGCCGACGAATGCACCGCCGACGATAAAGAGGATGTTCTTTGTGTCCACCTTGATCGTCGGTGCCTCGGGGTGCTTGCGCTGCCCGCGTGCCGTGAACTCCACGACGCTGCCCTCAAGCATCTTGAGGAGTGCCTGCTGTACACCCTCATGGCCGGGGTCGGCGGTGATGGAGTTGTTCGCGCCTGACTTGCGTGCGATCTTGTCGAACTCATCAAGGTAGATGATGCCGTGCTCCGCCTTCTCCACATCCTTGTCCGCCGCATAGTAGAGGTTGCGTACGGCGACCTCCACATCCGCGCCGACAAAACCAGCCTCCGTCAGGCTCGATGCGTCCGTCACCGCAAACGGTACGTCGAGCAGCTTCGAGAGATGGGAGAGCAGCGCCGTCTTGCCGCAGCCCGAAGGGCCGAGCATGATGACATTCGATTTTTCAATCTCTGTGTCCTCAGCCGTATTCTCGTAGCCGTACTTCATACGCTTGTAGTGGTTGTAGACTGCGACCGCGAGAATTTTCTTTGCGCGATCCTGCTTGATGATGTAGTTGTCCAGATATTCCTTGATGAGATGCGGGCGCGTCTTTTCGAGCACATCGTCGAGCTGGATACGGAACGAGCTCCGCTCCTCGGAGGAGACGGAGGCATCGTGCTCATCGAGAAAACGGTTGATCTCGCGCACACAGTCCTTGCAGATCGCAAAGCCCGTGTTCGGATCGTAGATTGGCATATCGTATTGGTCGTGGACATCAATGATGCGCTTGCAGAAGCTGCACTGATGCTTTACGGGATTTTTCGACATATTAAATTCCTTTCGGGATGGATTGTTTTTGATAAATTTTACCATAGAATAACACAGGACCATGAAAGAAACAAGCAAGAGAAAAAACTTGTACGAATAATTATATGGAAAGGAAAATATTAAATGGGAAATCTCAAAAAAGATAAAAAAGGGGGTTGACGAGGAGAAGTCCTCTGTGTTATATTATGACAGTCGCGCTGATGAGAGCCGCACGGGTCGGCAACGAGCCGTAAGCCTCTAAAATGCGCCGGATGTACCCTGAAAACTACACAATGCAAAACAAGTTAGAGGAAACTCTAAC
>CAJPQT010000006.1 GCA_905372865.1 uncultured Centipeda sp. | reverse complement strand
ATCGTGAATGCAGCCATGAAACACAGCCCCTTTCTATCCACGGGAGCGTTCTTCTGCTCCCCTTTATCTATAGTATTTCGACATGCGGTGAAAAATACCTGCAAAAAGAATCGGTTTTCCTTAAATTCTGATTTTTCTTGTGGCTGTATCTGCGGTTTTGCACAAATGAAAAAGCCCGCTGTGTAAGCCGGGCTTTTCAAACCTATGTCGTTATTCCTTCTTGACCACGTTGTCCGCCTGGGGACCGCGTGCGCCCTCGACGATGTCGAACTCCACTTCCTGACCCTCGCTGAGCGTCTTATAGCCCTCGCCCTGGATCGAGGAAAAGTGTACGAACACATCGTCGCCGTCCTCGCGGGAGATAAATCCATATCCCTTATCCGCGCTGAACCATTTCACCTTGCCCGTCATGTCGGCTCTCCTTTCACTGATAGAGAAAGCACCGTGAGCAGACCATCTCCAGTCTCGCACGTATGCTTTTCTTCTTATTATAAGAGCCGTATGTATCACTGTCAATGGGATAACATGAAACGGTGTGAAAAAGAAGGTTCCACGATTGTTGACATTTGTCATAATGGGTTATAGATGCGGAAAGAATTTTTCAACGCGGCGGAGACGCTCGCGCTCAAGCTCCTCCCACCGCTCGAACAGTTCACGATACGCCGCGATATAGTCGTCCAAATGCTGCTCGAGCAGGCGATACTCCGCCACATAGCGGTAGGCATTCTCCGCGAGCGTACGACGCAGATCTGCACGCTGAATGAGAAGGTCCAGCTTCTCGGCGAACTCCTTGGGGCTGTGATAGATCAGCCCCGTCTCCCCGTCGCGCACCGTCGCCTCATAGACCGTCGGTGACGCAAGCACCGCCGCACCGTGCCCTGCCGACTCGATGAACTTCAAATCGGATTTGGCACGGTTGAACTCCGTATCGCGGAGCGGCAGAAGCGCAATGTCCGAGGTGTGCAGTGCCGCCGTATACTGCTCATACGGAGCAACGATATATCCATCGTGCGCACCGCCCGTAAACTCCTTCGCCTCCGTTTCGAGCGCCTGATAGAAGCTGTGATCCGAAACCACACGGAAGTGCAGTCGGTCACCATACTGCCGAATCATCTCGTTGATCGTGGGCATCAGCGGTTCCCAGTCCTCTCGGCGGTTCAACGCGCCAAAGAAGATCGTCACACAATCCTGCGCCGCATCATACGTGCGGCGCTCCGGCAGCTCCGCCAGCTGATTCTCAAAGAGATAGATATGCGGGTTGAACTCCCGCAGGAAGTCCGCCAGATACCTTGTCGAGGTCTGCACGGCAGAAACGGCACGAAAGCAAAAGTAATCAGCCTCCTTGATCTGCTCCGTGATCAGCGGATGATCGTCAATCTCCTGGAGCAAGACATTGCCACGTGCCGCATGCTTCGCCATGAGATCACACATCCAAGCCGCAGGCCGGATCACTGCACGATCTAGTAGGATAATGCTGTCGTGCAAATTACCGATCTCAGTCAACTTGATGGCTTTGTCCTCTCGCTGCATGCATCCGCTCACAGAGACAAGGCCTCGTGCGCAGAGGTGCTGAAGCGGTGCATCCAGGCGAACCGGCGCACATTCCTCCACGCGGTTCATCATGACGACGTGAATGTCTGCCGTGCCGCCTCATATTCCTTGCGCAGTGCGGGAGATACACGAGGGAGCATTAGGGCGATCTCCGTGCGCTCCTCTTCCAATTTGCGCAGCGCCGCCCGATAGTCCGCTTCTTTCGTCAAAAATACACGCTTGCGCCAGTACTCCTCAATCAGGCGCCGCCATTCAATGCGGCTGAGGACAATCGTATCCGGCTGCTGCCCCTCCTGTCCGTCATGTTGCCGGAAGAGGCTGAGCGGTCTGCTGAAAATGACCGCATCGCCCTTTTCGAGGAGCTCCAGCCACATGACGCAGTCCGAGATCGTCTGATACCCGCGCGATTCGGCTCGCCAATAGTGGTGCGTCAGATCGCGCCGCCGAAAGAGTACGGCAGACGGTTCTCCCAAAAAGCTGCTGAGCTCCACAAGTACCGCTCGACCAATTGCCGTACCACTAAAACATCCATATACCCCATGGATGGGAGGGGCATTCTTCCACATTCCAAGAAATGCTCCGTTCCCATCAATAATCCCACGCACGGATGTGACAAGAGCGGCTGTCGGCTCAGAGAGAAACGCATCGACCATCTGCGTAATTTTATCCGGCAGAAGAATATCATCGTCCATGCACCACTGCAGAAACTCACCCTGTGCCAGATGCTCAAACGGCATAAAGTTCTCTGCCTTTGTCTTGGCGTCTTTATTCCGTAGGTAACGCACGCGCATATCCCCCTGATATGTGCGCATCAATTCCTCTGTACGATTATCTGTCGAGTTGTCGCAGACTATGACCTCGATGTTCGGATAGGTCTGTGACAGAGCACTTTCAAGCGTTTCACGAAAGTACTGCGGCCGATTGTACGTCGGAATCATGATGCTGACGAGCGGTGCCGACAACATCGCACTGCGGCAGGTTGCACGGACGAGCGATACGCCCTGCTGCCAATCGATCGCCATAAGGGCATCCATCCATAGCTTTTCCGGAACGCCGACATCAAGCCCCCAACGATTCAGCAGCAGTCCACGCGGGCTGGTGCGTTCCGTCGCGAACAGATCGTAGAGTTCCGCCCCTGCATGGGGTACATAGACGGGGGTGCGCAGGAGATGATAGCCTACACATTTCAGCCGAAACGAGAGATCGATATCCTCTCCGCCCACCCCCATAAAATCCGCCGAAAACATCCCCACCTGCTCAAAAACACGGCGCCGCATGAGCAGCGCAACATTTTCAAGAAAGATGCTGTCCGTTGGGCCTGTGATGCGTCTGCCCAGCCATGTCGATGGATCTTCACCGCCGCCTTCCTGCATATGTGCGCCGTTTAGATTCTGCCATGAGTAGACCGTACGATCGGTAAACGGCCCAACAGCACCGATGGAGGCATCGAGCGCAAGACTCTCGAGCAGCGTGCGCAGAGCAGCCTCATGAAAGAGAACGCCTTCCCGCAGAAATAAAATCACTTCGCTGTCCGAGGCCTCTGCACCGCTGTTATAGAGACGGGCCAAAGAATCGGTGTCTATCAACAGAATCCGTATCTCCGGCCAAGCAGCAAGCGCCTCTCGAACCGTCGATTCGACTGATGCAGGCGCAACAACGGTAGGGCAGGTCTCAACACCGCAGGCACGGGATGAAGCGATAGCCGCCTCTGCCGATTCCGCTAAATAACGTCCATCCTCCGTTGCTGCCAGAATGATATGAAGGAATCGTCGCTGCATATGTAAACACGACCTTCTTAATTTCATTGCAGATTGGAAGCCATCCAATGCGGTTGAGTCTCATGGTATGCGAGACAGTATCATTGCAGACACGCCGCTCTTTATGCCCTCATACCCCAATATCATAACTTGCTTCCGTCAAAACTACTATCTATGACTCTTTCCATAACCTTTCAAGTAGTGCTGAGGCTCTTCACGACTTTAGGGCTCGCAGCAGGAGAAAGTCCGTCTGCCGCATCTTTGCGGCCATCTGGAGTGCCTTATCCGCGTCCCCCATATCATGCAGGAGGAGCGCCGCATTCTTCAGTGTCATGTCACACCCGGGATCAAGGCGCAGCGCCGCCATAAGGAGCACCTTTGCACTCGCATAATCATTTGCAGCATATGACGCACCCGCAAAGGCATTGAGTGCCGCCACCTTTTCCACGGGACGGATGGCCTGTGCGAGAATCTCCTCAGCCTGTTTCTCGGCATCCACAGCCGCATGGACAGACTGTGCAGCAGGAGCTGTGGAAGCAGCCGGCTCCTGCACGGGTGCCGACGCAAGGCCCAAGAGTGCGGCGAGGTGCGGATACGCGGCACGCGTCTTATCCGGAGCAAGGCGTGCATCAAGACCTGCAAGGCGGCTGATCTCCTTGCGCTGCTCATCGGAAAGAGCATTGCTATGTGCACGGAGGACGTTCTCGTAGAGCTTCAGGGCATCATCGGAACGCTTCTCACGCTGACAGATGCGCGCCAAGAGGATGCGCACCTCCACATTCGCCGGATCCTTTGCGAGTGTATTTGTCACCCAGCTCGCCGCGCGCGTATAATCTCCGAGCTCAAAATAAGCACGCGCAAGATCCCCGAAGCACTCCTCAGGGGGATTTCCCTGCGCGAGCATATCGGCAAAGGCATTGATGACCCCTGCGTACTCCTTCTTCTCCATGTGCTTACGAATCTGCTCAACCGTTACAATCTTCTTCTCTGCCATTGTCATCGTCCCTTTCGCATGTCGTTTCTCTTCCCGCCGTACGCGCTTTCTGCGCGCGCGCTCGGCGCGGCTTTTCTTACGCTTCTTCATTGAGGTATCGCTCCCAGATCATCTCATATGCCGCCTCCATCGCGCGAACATAGCCCTGCCCATCCATCAGCGGGGATGCCCGCATCATGCGCGGAATCGCCGCATGCAGCGCCGCCAGCAGCTCCGGATCAGAGGCAAGCCCCACCGCTCGTTCCACGTATGCCTCGGTGCTCTCTGCCACGAGTTCTCCGAGCCCCACATTGCAGAGGAGGCTTACCCCAAAGCGTGCCCCATGCCGCCTGCCCGCGAGCGTTACAACGGGCAGTCCCATAAAGAGCGCCTCGCATGTAGTACCGCCCCCCTGATATGGGAAGGTATCGAGGATAATATCCACATCCAGATAGTCAGGCAGATAATCCTTTGAACCGGGGCGCAGTTCGAGGCGTGCAAAGTCGATTCCCGCGCGTTTCGCACGCTGCCGCATCCGCTCCAATGCATCTTTGCGTGGATGAACATTCTTGAGCAGAAGCCGTGCGGCTGGTACGGCCCGCAGAATCTCTCCCCAAAGTACCAGCATCTCATCCGTGATCTTCGCAAAGTTGTTAAAACTCCCGAATACGATCGGATCGTGCGGCGTGCGCTTCAGATTCTCATACGGCTGAAAACGTTCCGACGGCGTGAAGCAGAGATGCGTCTGCGGCAGACGAAGGATGCGTTCCACAAACAACCTGTCCATCTCCGGCGGATCGACAAAGGGATCACCGAGAACGTAGTCCATCGCAGGCAGCCCTGTCGTATCGAAGTACCCAATGCCCGAGATCTGCACAGGTGCCGGCTTATATGCCGCAATCGGCAGCGTCTTGCCGCCTGCCGAATGCCCCGCAAGATCAAAGAGGATATCCGCCGCATCCGCATAGATACGCTCTGCCGCTTTTTGCGGCGTATATTTCGACAGATCGGCATAGCGATCCGCCATCCCGGCCACCCAGTCCGTCACCTCCGAATGCTGTCCGCCAACATCGTAGAGACATACCTCAAAACGCGTACGATCATAGGCCGAGAAGAGCTGTATCGCAAAGTTCAGCACAATATGATCCGTGAGATTCGGCGAGAGGTAGCCAATCCTGAGTTTTTCCCGCTTCCTCTTCCTGTGGGAGAACTGCGGCAACGCTCCAAGCACGTCCGCATACGCCGCATGTACCGCACGCATTTCCTCAGCCGTCACCCCCTCGACATAGTGGAGGTACATGAGATAATTGCTCAATGCCGCCAGCCGTGCCGAATGATCTGCACGCGGGTATTCCCATGCCTTGCGCAGATACGGCAATGCTTCTCTCAGATCGGCAAGCCAGTAGAGTAGCTGCCCCATGAGCTCATACAGTTCACAGCGTCGATCCATAGGAAACAAAGATTTCTGCTCCATTTCCTGCAGAAGCTGAAAAGCCTCCTCTAACCGTCCCGCCTTGACCGTTCTCTTCACACGCTCAAATTCACATGCAAACGGATCCTTGCCGTGCCTCCCACTCTGCCCAGATCGCACGATAGCATTCCTCCATCTCACGAATATAGCGCTCCTGATCCATCACAGGTGAGGCCTTCATCCGAGGGCGCAGCTCCCTGTGCAGGGCATCGAGCAGATCAATATCTCCCGCAAGTGCCACCGCAGTCTCAACATAATCCTCCAGCCTGTCTGAAGCAAGCTCCGCAAGTCCCATATTGGCAAGCAGACTATACGTAAAGCGTGTACTATGACGATCCGTATAGTACGACACAACGGGAACACCCATGTAGAGGGCATCGCAGCTCGTCCCGCCACCCGTCCACGGAAAGGTGTCAAGCGCAATATCCACATCGAGATAGCGCAGCATATAGTCCTTCGTCGCAGGTTCAAACATAACACGGCTCATATCAAAGCCTAGCCGCCGCAGACGCGCATGGGCCGCCGCTGTAACCCCACGATCCCCGTAGGCAGAATTCTTCAGCAAAAGGCGAGAATTTGGGACGCGTTCCATAATCTCCAACCATGCAGCAAGCATGGGGTCTTGTAATTTGCGGTATTGATTGAACGATGCAAACTGAATATACCCCTTTGTATGTGCAGGGGGCCTCTCTGAGACAGGCAGACTCACATATCCATTATAGCAGAATTGACTTGTTAAACGCAGTAATTTTTCAACGTATACATTTTCGCTGCCGCTGCCCTCCGGATCACAGTAATGATCTGTTATGAAATAGTCTACTGTAGACAGCCCCGTCGTCGCCATATAGCCGAGACCCGAGATCTGAACGGGCGCCGGCTTCCATGCGAGTGCGGCAAGACCGGAGTCCATTGTATGCCCCGCGAGATCGAAGAGAATATCGACCTCATCCGCATAGATCTCCTGTGCAATGCGCTCCATATCGCGTGCGTGGTCCGAAAGATCACGCCACTTCGTAACGAGCTGCTGAAAAAACGCAGAATATTGATCGTGTTTGCCAAGATTATAGACATAGACCTCGAACTGACTGCTGTCGAATCCCGCAAAGAACGGCCAAATGAAATACTGCATGACATGCATGCGGAAATCTCCGGAGATATAACCGATGCGCAGCTTCTCTTTCCTCCGCCGCCCCTCGTGTGAATAGGGTCTCACATGCGCAAAAAGCTCCCCATAATGCAGACTCTTTTGATAGACTTCGCGTGCGGAGACATTCACTGCATTGAGCTTAAAAAGACCTGCACCATAGTAGCAGCACCGCATATAGACATCTGGCGTCTTCTTAGAATACGCCATCGCATACGCGGATGCGATTTCAGAACCACAGACGTATGTACCATGATCCGCACACATCTTGAGCAAGGCAGCATGAACGTCTGCCACCACAGGAAGTCCGTTTTCGATCAACGCGAGCCCACGCTGCGCCCGCTCATAGATCTCCATACTTGTCCCGGGTGGCATAGCACTGACAAATGAGAGGTAGAGCCGTGCACCCTCGCGCTCTTGCGGAACCCCCTCGGCAGCCAGAGCCCATCGTCCGGCTAATGTCAAGTTATCGAGGAAGAAATACGCCCAAGCAAGGCTCATGCGCAGCTCCAAATGAAGCAGATCAAGACCGTCCAGTATATGTGCGGTGTGAAGGACTGCGTCCCATTCCTGTACGTCAGAGGCATGAGACAGCTGTGCAGCAAGCTTCTCTGCTGTCTGCTCCGTTCCCTGTGCAAGAACGCGATCATAGGCTCTCTCCACGGAAAACATAGTTGCAGCTGTGTCAAATGTATCAACAAGGTGCCAGTGCAGAAGTTCATGCAGTTCCGAAAGGCGTGAAACGTCGAGACAGAGTTCGTATACCTGTACAGCCACATCCTCGATGCGGTGCACAGCGGGCATCCCCAATCGCGCCATCAGCATCTTTGCATAGTGATCATCGACAAGAGATTCTGCTGCAAGAAGCGGGACACTGTACTCTGCCGTACGACAGACATCCACGAAGTCGATATGAAAGCCAATCAACAGGTCTATCTCATCATAAGGAATTTCATCCACAAGGTCGAGTGAAGACTCCGTCGTCCCCATCGACACAATACGTGCAAGATCCTCCTCCAAAAAATCTTCGGCAATCATTGCGGGGAGAATCAGACGAACTGAATGCATCCGTAAAAGAAGCTCCATAAGTATCTGCAGAAGTGCCTTCGCCCCATCCTCACGCAGCATTCCGCTCACGCCGATTGTCGGCACTCCCGCATCAAGCAAGGGCGTGCGATAGGTATAGGAGGTGACTGGATCAAACGGCGTATAGCAGTAGGGAAGAAATTCCATTCCATCAACCTTTGGCAGCCCTATCGCAAGCTCCTGCGGGCAGTTGTCTGCAAAGGAGACAATATGCGGAGCAGGACGCAACTCCATAATGGCACGGCTCTGCTTATCCGGTGTCTTGAGCGAGAGATCCACAAGCAGATTAATCTTATCCCTACGGATGATCTGTGCCGCATCTTCGGGTGCAACATCACCAACCTCCCGCAACAGGATTTCCTTTGCAAAGAGATCGATGTCTCCCCCCGTTCCCGTATGGTAGGCAAAGACTTCAAAGCGCAGCTTGTCATACACCGTGAAGAACATGGGCAGCAAATCCCGTGTGGGGCCTTCTCCAAAATCTGAGGAGAGATAGCCGATCCGAATTTTTCGATCATGCGGCTTCTGCTTTGCAGGACGTTGGTGTTTCATCTTTTTTCTCTTCATCGTCTCTCCTCTTCACAAGCATAAATCGCGCGCCACATACGCCTACTCCAAAACCTCTCACGAGACAAGAGGGCTTCATTTCTTCACTTATGATGCCAAAAACCGGATATATCATCTGTGCGTACAAACACACCCATACTATCGTCATGAATGGAGCGACACTTTAGTAAGCACTGAGATTCCCTAGGACCAACCTGATTTCATCGGGAATTTTTCATGCTCATACACTGCCCAGACCTGCTCGTATGCCGCTCCAACGGCTGCTCCATAGCCTGCGGCATTCATCACGGGCGAGTTCTCCATCATCTGCCGCAGCCCCGCATGCAGGGCATCGAGCAGGTCGGCATCGGTTGCCAGCGAGACCGCACGATCCACGTATTCCTCCAGCGTCCGCGCAACGAGTGCCCCCGCTCCGACGTTCTCCACAAGAGATGCGCCAAAGCGGCTGCCGAGGCTCTCCCCCGCAAGCGTCACAACGGGCACCCCCATATAGAGTGCGTCGCAGGTTGTGCCGCCTCCCGGGTATGGGAACGGGTCGAGCGCAATATCCACGTGATTGTACGCGGCGAGATAGTCCCGTGACGCGCCCTCCGTATCGACGCGCTCAAGCGGAATCCCAGCCACCGCAAGGCGGTGCATCGCCTCCGCACGCGCATCCGCATAGGAAAAGACATCCGTCTTTAGAAAGAGACGGCTCTCCGGCACGCGGTGCAGGATCTCTGCCCATGCGGCAAGGACCTCATCGCTCAGCTTGGTAAAGTTGTTAAAGCTGCCGAAAACAAGGGGCCGCCCCGCAGCCGTCAGATGTTCGGGAACAGGACCCGTGTACAGCGGCTGCCAGCAGAAATGTGTCTGGGGCAGAACGAGCAGTTCTTCCGTAAATCCATGCTCCGCATCCCCTGCCGCAAGAATGGGATCCGCAAGGAAATAATCCACCGCCCGCAGCCCTGTCGAGGCAAAGTAGCCGATCCCTGAGATCTGCACCGGTGCAGGACGATAGGCGAGAATCGGCAGCGTCCTGCCCGCCGTATGCCCTGCGAGATCGACGAGGATATCCATGCCGTCTCGAAAGATCGTGTGCGCGGCTTCCTCCGTCGAGACGCGGGAAAGATTGCAGAAGTGATCGACAGATCGCTTCACATTTTCGGTATAGGCATCCTCTGGATTCAGCGCATAAACCGTCACCTCAAAACGAGCCGAATCGAGTGCCGTCATCAGCGCATACGAAAAGGAGAGCACCACGTGCTCTCTGACATCGGGCGAGAGATACCCAATCCGCAGCCGCTTTCCTCTGCGGTGCGCACCATGGTCAAATGGGCGCACATCCGAAAAGAGCGCACCATATTCCTCTGCCGCCCTCTTGTCCTCTGCACATGTGGACGGCAGATAGTGGCGGTTAAAGAGCACATTGCTCGCGTTGAGCGCACGCAGTGCGAGATCTGGCGCAGCATCGCGCGCCCGCTCGTAGAAACGCACTGCATCTGCGGCTCGTCCGAGGAATCGTGCACACTGCCCCGCAAGATTGTATACCTTCTCGGCAATCGCAGGCGACATCTCCGCATCGAGGAGCGGCGTGAGCAAATCCAGAGCGGCAGAGCGCTCGCCCGCCAGAAGGTGAATGCGCGCACGCAGAAAGATGGTATAGGGATCACGGGGCACGTATTTTGCGCATTCGCGCCATGCCGCAAGAGCCTCACGCACACGTCCCGCCTCGATGTGAAGTGCGGTCAAAAGCCCCGCTGCCTCAATGGGCTCACGTCTGCGCAGCCGTTTGATTCCCTTGCGTGCCCCCGTTTCATCCCCACGTGCAAGCGCCGCAAAGATCTCATCGCGGAGATCCTCAAGTCTGTCCATCGTCATTCCATTCCTCGCGCAAGCCGCCCAATGCGGCGCAGCATACGCACTGCCTCGGGTGCGGCAGAGGCCTCCCTGCAGGAATTCGGCAAGAGGAGCGCAAGAGCGCCCTGCTCGGCGGGCGCAAAATTCACACCGAATGCTGCCGCCACAGCCGCTGTACGTTCCATATCCTCAATCAGCGACGCCGCCGCAGAACACACATCCCCTGCGAGCAGGAACCGCCGCCGCTCGGAGAACTTCACCGTCGCACGCCGATCATAGTAGAGGGCAGCACGCGGAAAGATACCTGCCAGCACAGATGCGAGAAACGCCGCGTCTGCAGTTTTACCGTAGTGTGCGTTCAGCGTCTCGATCACAGCCGCATCATCCGCCCCCTTCGCCCTGAGAAGCCGTGCGAATCGAGCAAGGGCAGGTGCGTAGTGCGGACGCTGCCGCAGTGCACGTTCATAAAGTGCCGCCGCCTCATCTGCATCTCCTGCGAGCTCTACGACCTCACCAAGGCGCATATAAGCACTCGGTGCAAGGATGCCGGAGTAATCGCCCTCCCGATAGTACTCCTCATGCAGACGAATTCCGACCATATACGCTTCGCGTGCCCGCGCATAATATCCAGCTTCCCACGCATAGGTACCATAGATCAGGGGGAAGTCGGCTTTCTCCGGAAACGCCGCACACGCTGTCCGATACGTGTCTTCGATCTCCGCATCCTCTGCTCCCGCGAGGATAAGGGACTGGAGTAGAACCGCATGCGGACGATCCTCGGAGCCTACCGGACGATCTGCGCTGTCCCGCGCCAGGCGCGCATAGTGCGCCGCCTGCAGATAGTCCTCGAGCGAATAGTAGCAATCCATCAGATGGTATTCGTCGAGCTTCTTATGCTCTCCGCGCGCCCGTCGCGCAAGCAGCATCTCCAGATCACGCCGCGACTTCTCTTTGATGATGCGCGGCGAATAGCCCGTATGATAGAGCACGAGCCCCGGTGCCATCGCCATTTCGCGTGCCAGGTCGCCACTGAGATTCTCCACATGCTCGTGGATGCTCCCCACGAAGCGAATGTGCGGTGCACGGCGGAAGATGCGCTGCACCTGGGCCGATGTCCCAAGCAGAGCCCCCGTATCCATGTCAATATTGACAAGGTGAACAATAAAACCGTCGAAGGTTTCCTTTTTGTCGTATTCCTCAATCAACGGGCGTACACGCGGTGCGCTCTCCTCTGTGAAGTATTCATCCGCATCCGTAAAGACAACCCAGTCGCCCTTCGCCTGATCGAGTGCAAAATTCTTCGCCGCCGCGAAGTCATTGATCCAGTCGAAATGGTATACGAGGGCTCCTCCCGCATGTGCAGTCTCCACCGTCGCATCCGTCGACCCCGTATCGACGACGATCATCTCGTCGGCAAAGACGCGCATGGACGCGAGCCAGCGCGGCAGATTTTCTGCCTCATTCTTCGTGATGACACAGGCTGAGATCCTCATCGTACCAACTCCATCAATTCCTTCGATTTCCGATGCGCAGGGGCAAGGGCAAGCACACGCGTGAGGTATTCCTGCGCCTCTGCGCGCGCACCGAGATGCCGTGCGGCAAGCGCCATCCCATAGAGGGTATCCGGTGTCTCCCCCTCTGCGGCAGAGAGAAGCTGCCACCCGAGGAAAGCCCCCTCCCAACGCTCCGCTGCAGCAAAATGCTCTGCCGCAGTACGCAAATGCTCTGCACCATAATCAGCAGATATGCGCAGAAATCGCTCTGCCTGTTCTGCGTCTGCGTGGTGAATAAACGCATCACGCAGAAGGTTGTACCCCTCCATGCCATTCGGAAGAGCCACGGCATCCAGTTCATCGTAATGCCGCCAGAAATCCTGCATCGAGGTTGGAAGCAGCCCTCGCAGACGGTGATGGAGCGAGATGCTCTCCGCATGGCGTTCCTGCTCCAGACGCAGCAGGATTTCCGGAATCTCCTGCACATATGCAGCTAATGTGCCAACGATTTGCTCCCCCAGTTCTTTCGGCGCAAGAGCATGTGCTCTTTCATAAATGGGGGGAACAGGAACATCGTCCCCTACTGCATTTTTCAAAGCAGAGCGCGCCTCTTGTGCGAGCGCAAGCCAGCCGTAGCTGTCTGCAAAGCGCATGAGATAGGCGAGTATTTCTGCACCACTGCCGAGCATTTCACGCAAGTCGCTCAGAACGGTCCCCATATTTTCGGATGCGTGGAGCTCCACATAGACATCCAAGGCCTCCTCGCGCGCCGTATCAAGCGCAAAGGCACGCGTGAGCTCCTCCTCCGCCGCAGGTACACACCCCATCTCCATTAGGAGGCGGGCACGCGCGGCAGATACGGCTCCTGCCCACGCAGGGAATGCGGATGCCTCGCCGCCTTTATCCACAGGGCTCTCGTAGAGCTCCAACGCACGCGTCAGTGTGGGCAGCGCCGCATCATCACCACACGCCACAAGCAGCAGACCGAGACGACCGTAGAAATCCGGCAGCCGGGGAAATCCATGGCACGCTGCACGCACAGCTTCCACCTGCTGCGCAAGCGGAACCTTTTCCTGCTCCATTGCATCGAGCAGGAGATGGTGGAGGTGGCTCTGTGCGCCGACGGAGATCACAGGCTCCTCCAATGCGGCACGTGCATAGATCAGTGCCGCCGCATATTTCCCAAGGCCGTAATAGGTATCGGCGAGATAGCGGCAGTCTCCGGGCTGCAGACCACACTCCTCAATGCGCCGCTCCATCAGGGCGAGATTTCGCTCATGTTTCGCGCGGATACGCCCCGAGGAGTAGCCCACATGGCGAATGGCAAGCGCAGCGGGTTCATGATAGAGAACGGGTTCTCCGTTCGTCTTACGCAATGCCTCGTGCACCCGCCCCTCATAAGAGAGCCCGCGTCCCATGCGCAGGAGACGGACATGCGGTGCGCGCCCCGTCTCACGGTTGCCCGCATCCTCATCGACGTGCACAATCGGAAGGAGTACGGCATCCACATGCGGCAGGATCACATCCACCATAGCAAGATAGGCACGCACTTCGCTCGGGGCAAAGAACGACTCATCTGCATCGAGGACGACGGCCCAGTCACCGCTTACAGCTCCGATTGCGGCATTCCGTGCAGCGGCGAAGTCATCCTGCCACGCGAAATCAATGACATTCCCCCCTGCCTTTTCAGCAAGTGCACGCGTCCCATCCGTCGATCCTGTGTCGACAACAATTCGTTCATCGGCATAGACTGCAGTATTTGACAGCCAGCATTCCATATCCCGCACATCATCACGCACAAAGACCGCAGCCGAAATACGCAGCTCTGCCGCGCGTTCCATGATATGACGCCAGATCCCCACACGGCGGTGCAGTTCCTCGCGCATCTCCGCGGTAAAAAGCGAACGATCGGTACTCACAGAAACGGTTTCGCACGTCAGAGCCCGCTCTGCCGCCGTGATTGCTTCCTTGTAACGATGGAACGCAGCAAGCGCCTCGGCATATTCGGCGTGCATCTCAGGCAGCTCAGGAAATTCACGCGCGGCCTGCTCGGCTACGACAATATACTTTTCTCTGAGCATGGGCTGCGCAGCGTAGATGCGCAGGAGAATCCGATGAGAGGCGCTGGCATAGATAACACTCCAGCGACCAAATCCAATGTCGAGAAGCGCATAATGCTCCGCCATCCGCTCATTGCCCAGATTGTCATAGGTCTCTGCGAGATAGCGCCAGCATCGCTCTGGATTGTCGCTCTGCTCCATTTCTTCGAGAAGCAATTGCAGATTGCGCTCGCCCTTTTCGCGCGTTAATGCGTATGAATAGCCCGTGTGTACTAAGGTCAGGCGCTCTGGCGCAATAATCTTGGAGGGGGGAGCAGTTCCATCTGCATCGCGCAATTCCTCATGAATACGGCCCACGTAGTGCCGCCCCTCGCGTCGACGAAAAATGCGCGGCGCATAGGAGTCGAGCAGGGTCTCTTCCGTTGTCTCGTCAATGTTGTGCCACGGTATGAGAAGCACTTCACCATCCGCACAGTCAGCATCCTCAATCACCGCACGCAAATGGTTCCGTGTTTCAAGGGAAAAGTATTCATCCGCATCGATGAATACAATCCAATCCCCCGTCACATAGGCGAGTGCTGCATTGCGTGCCGCTGCGAAATCGTCCTGCCATGCCCAATGATATACCGCGGCTCCACACGCCTTTGCAACGTCTGCCGTATCATCCCGTGAGCCTGTATCCAGAACTATCAGCTCATCCACTTGCAGATGCAGGCTTTCGATGGACTTTCTCAGATGAACGGCATCATCTCGCACGATATAGCACGCTGTAATGCGCACGTTTTCTTGCGTCTCTGCCCCCATATTCTCCCCCATGTACGTTCTCTGTCTTTCCATCCACAGCTTTGCCGCTGCAGGCTCCCCAAGTTCCTGATAAATCAATGAAAGGCGCTCTGCAACAAGAGCGGCAACGGCATCGTTAAAAAACGAAGTGTCATGCGTAGATAGATGATCATCTGTATAGCGGCGCAAGGCTTCCTCAAAACTCTCCGCTGCCTCTCGATAGCGTGTAAGCCCGCAAAGAATCATACCGCGCTGGGCGTAAAAGTCCGGTAACTGTGGAAATTTTTTCAATGCCTCATTGGCAACGTCCAGCATCTCGTCGTCCGCATAATGAAGAGCACGCATGGATTCAATCATCTGGTGACAGATTTTACTCTCTTCGCCGATAAAGGCAATATCTCCCTGCAGAGCCTCCTTAGATAGAATAAGCGTCTTTGCATAATCCTTCAGCCCAAAGTAACAGTCTGCCAAATAAAACGCATGCATCGCGGTTCGTCCATGCACCTCAGCGTCATACTCAAGCATGGCGATATTACGACGAATCTTCTCTGTCCCACGCGCCTCCAGATATCCGGTGTGCCCTGCAGCAAGGCGTGCATCGCCATAGGCAAGTACCCGCTCCCCTCCATCGTCCCGTACTGCCTGCTCATGGATCATCCCTTCGTAGTGAAGTCCTGGCATACGTAAAATTCGTGGACTCCACATATGCATTACATCCTTCATGGAGTCCTCTGTCATAAAATTGCAGAGTGAAATCATAATAATATTGACATCTTTATTTTCATGGATCGCCGCTTCAATCCCATCCCGTAATTGCTCAGGATAAAAGAAATATTCATCGGCATCCAAAAAAATGACAAAATCTCCCTGGCATTGTTTGAGCGCATAATTGCGTGCGTTCGCGAAATTATTCTCCCATGCAAAATCATAAAGATGTGCATGAAACTCTGTCGCTGCATCTGCCACGAACCTGCTCCCAGCCGTGGAAACAACAATAATCTCATCTGCGGCTGCCCGAACAGAGGCAAGTGACCGGCGAAGCTCCTCTGCTTCATCCCTTACAATATAACAGGCAGAAATCTTCATAACGGCACATCCTTCCCATTCGAAGAATATTATACGCGATATCCCCAAAATTAGCAAAGAAAAAGAACCCCTCCCAACTGGGAGGGGTTCTTTCCGTATAGATACAGCTGAAGCTGTAAATTACTGGAGAAGCGAGAGAACTGCAGAGCTGTTCTGGTTCGCCTGTGCGAGCATGGACTGCGCAGCCTGGAGCAGAACATTGTTCTTCGTGTAGTTCGTCATCTCCTTCGCCATATCCGCATCGCGAATCGTGGACTCGGAGTTCTGAACGTTCTCGGACGCCGTCGTGAGGTTCGAGCTCGTGTAGTTGAGACGCGTCTGAACAGCGCCGATGTTCGCCTGCTCGTCAAGAGCCTTCTGAAGCGCCGTCTCGATCGTGTTGATCGCAGCGTTTGCCTTGTCCTGCGTCTGAACGCTGAGGACAGAGCCGTCCGTGCCCTTGAGGCCAAGAGCGAGCGAACGCATATCCGTCATGCTGACCTTGATCGCCTGGTTCGCCTTGACACCCGTCTGGAGAACAAGAGCGTTGTCCTTCGACTCATTCTCTGCGCGGATGCGCTCGTTGAATGCATCGAGAGCGGTGTTGGCCGTCTTGCGGATCGCACCCGTGTTGTCCGTAATCGAAAGCGTGAACGAGGAGATCTGATACGTCGTGCCCGCATTGTTCGCCTCGAGCGAAAGAGCCGACTTGTTGTCTGCCGTGTAGACGCTGTTCTTCGCCTTGTCATAGCCGATGAGAGCACCGTCACGCGTAGAAGCAGCTCTGACAGCATCCGTTCCTGCGAGTGATTCCGTGCCGTTGAACGCTGTCTTGGCGAAGATCGAACCAAGCGTAGTGCTACCGCCAACCGAGAACGTCGTCGTGTAGGTCTTACCCTGACGGACATAGGAAACCGTGATGTTATCCGTCGACTGAATGTTGAGGCTCTCATCCGTACGGCTCTTCAGGTCCGTCAGAGCGGAACCCCATGCCGAGCCCGTGCTCAGTGCGCTGTTCGAGAGCGTCGTGCAGGTTGCCTGTCCGATGCTGTTGCGCGAGCCGTCGACGAGGTACTTGCCGTTGTACGTTGCAAGCGCATTGTCGTCGATCTGGTCAACCATCTGGTTGATTTCCTTCTGGATCGTGCGGCGATCATCATCCGTGTTCGTGTCGTTCGCTGCGTTGATTGCCTTCTCCTTGAGGGTCTTGAGGATCTCGACCGTGCTGGAGACAGCGCCCTCAGCGGTACGCATCATGCTGTTGCCGTTCTGCGTGTTCTGGTTGTCCTGATCGAGCGAACGGATCTGGACGCGCATACGCTCAGAGATGGCATAGCCGGAAGCGTCATCGCCGGCCGTGTTGATCTTCATACCCGAGGAGACCTTCTGAAGGCTCTTCGCGAGTGCCGACTGGTTCTTGTTCAGGATGTTGAGCGTGTTGACCGCCGACATGTTGTTCTTGACTACCATTGCCATGTGTAAATTCCTCCCTGGTGTCTTTCCGGATCTTCCGGAATGTTGAATGTATGTGCGGACATCCGTGCCCGCTGTATAATAGGCAAGTGACGCGTCTATCCTGGATGGCTGCTAGCTAGCCATCCCTGGCAGCCGCCCCGCTTGCTTATTATCGCCTTACATAAAGTATATCGTCATGAAGGCGACATACTTAAGTATCTGACAGCAAACATTTTACTTTTTTTTCATCTGTTTGTCAAGGGCAGCGCCCTGTTAATTTTAAAAAATTATTAATATCGTCGGTTGAGATGCCCGCCAAGGGGGTTCGCCCCTGTGAGGTCATAGCTATGCACGGCGGCGTTCTGACGGCGCGAGCGGTTCAGCCACGCACGTGCCTTGTACTGGATCTGCATCTCGAGCGGGCGGATCTCCGCGTCGAATGCCGGCCACTCTGTACTCGTCCGATAGGGATCAGACGGCAGTGCCCTCAGCAGATCAACAATCTGCTCGCGCTGCCCGACAAGCTCAATGAAGGTGTCAATCTCATTTTCATCGACAAATTTGAGCAGTTCATGCGTGAGCACACGATACTTCTCCCAGAGCACATGCGCCGCCTCGTAAGACTCATCCGGCATAGACGCCGCTCCCTTCCACGCCCTGCGCACCTTTTTCTTCGCGTGCCTTCTTCATGGCCTGTGCCCACGCATCGCGCAGCTCCGTCATGATGTCCGTCGCCTCCTGGATGATCGCAGGATCGCTCTTCATATTTCCCTCGACGAGGCGATCATAGGCATAGTTGTAGAGCGGCATCAGCTGATGGGAGATCTCATAGTCCATATTGAGCGTGATGCGGAACTCCGAGATGATATTCTGTGCCTTCTGAAGAGAGCTGTTCGACGCCTCGTAGTTCTTCTCCGCAAGCGCCTCAACCCCCTCCTTGATGAACTTGAGGCATCCGTTGTAGAGCATGAGCGTCAGCGCCTCGGGAGTCGCCGTCATCACCTGCTGCCTCTTATATGCCTCCGCAGCACTATTCACCATGTAGGAATATCCCCCTTATATCATTGCCCGTTGAAGAAGTTGAACTGTGTCGAGAGACGGGAGATTGCCGTCTCCATCGCATTGTACTTCTGATAGAGCTTGCTTTCAAAGGACGACATGAGCTTCTTGAAATCGCTCATCTGCTTCTCGTAGTTCTGGATCAGCTTGCCCAGTTCGCTGAGATCTGTCTTGTCCGCTGCTACGCCGGAATGGCGCTCAAGCTCTTTGAGACGGCCGCCCAACTTGTTGAAAATGCGGGACGCGACACCACTGTTGCCGTAGTCGTCGTTCTCATCATCGTAGGAAATGAGACGGTTTACGGCATCCGGCTCTGCTGCAATCGCATTCTTGAGTTTTGTCTCATCGATCTGCAGGTGTCCCGTCTGGTTCTTCGCCGTGATGCCGATGGACGAGAGCGTACTGTAGCGGCCGGGAACCGACTGCACACGGTTGATCACCGCATCGCGCAGATCACTGATGATGGAGCGCACATAGCTGTCCCGATAGAGAAGCCCTTCCTTTGCCTTCGCATTCCACTTCTCAACCTGATCCTTCGTCATGCCCTCTTCCTGCGACTTCGTGAGCACACCGTAGTCCTTGTGCCCCTTGTCACCGTATAGCTTGTTGAGCTCATCAAGCAGTGCGTTGTACTCGTCAACAAATTTCTTGACATTTTCGACCAGCTTGTCCTGATCCTGCGCAACATTGACCGTAGCCGGCGTGCCTACCGGTGTCGGCTTCTTGAACGTATAGGTGACACCGTTCACCGTCAGGTTGTTCTCCTGGAGATTGGCGTAATTGCGTCCGTCAATCTTGACGTTTGCGTTGGTTCCCGCAGCCGCCATGGAGATGGTCGTAGGACTGCTCGTCGTAAGCGTCATGGGCGTACCGATGGTGCCGTTGCTGACAACGCCGAGGTTCATGTTGTTCAGGAGGGTCGTCGTATAGCTCGCGGAGCTGGATGTCGTATCCACGGTGAGGTCAATCTTGTTGTTGGTGCCCGTCTTACTGTTGGCGAGGGAAAACCCGTCGGATACAGAGTCATAGTTTGCACGGATGTTAAGTGAGGTCTTCTTTCCGCTCGAGTCCGTGTAGCGAGCATTGTTGATTCGGTTTGCGAGGTCGTTGAGCGTGAGGTTTTTCGTAAAGATCTCCTCCGCGGTGAACGACACCTCTGCCGAGCCCGTACCGTTCGACACCTTGAACTTGAGTGCGGTGTCCCCGTCCAGCATCCCGCCGGGACGCGCACCGCCCGAAAAGGCGATGTCTCGGAGCTTCGTGCTCCCGGGCGTACCCGCACGTCCGATTTGGCTCGTTGCCGTCATGAGGTAGGCATTCGTTGCAGCCTGCGTGACTTCGACCGTGTGCCCCATAACGCCCGCGTTCGCATTCGCCGTCGCCGTAACGGCATCGGCATTCGAGCTGGTCGTCGTCATCGGCTTCGTCGAAGAGCTCAGACGATAGTCCGACATGCGGCTCTTGAACGTATTGACCTTGTCATAGACGTTCGCATACGCTTCCTTGCGCCACTCTGTCTCAACTTCCTTCTTATAGATACGATCGTATTTTTTCTGATGGGAGATCATCCCGACCTTGACCAGTGACTCAACGTCAAGCCCCGAGCCGGAAAGCCCGTAGATTCCTTTTGCTCCTGCCATATTATCTCTCCTTCTATCTCCTTATGCCGTCTTATCCAGGAAGGCGCCGATCCAATCGTGCACCTTGATCATGTGCTTCACCATCGCCTCAGGCGGAACCTCGCGCAAGACTTTGCCCGTCTTCTTGTCGAGCATCTGCACGGACATAACGTCAATCTCCTTGTGATACTGAAACTGCAGATCGACATTGATGTTGCGCATGATCTCATTGAGCTGCTGTGTGATAAACGAGGTTTGCTCCTCCGAAAGCGGCGCGTGCTGTTCCTTCTGCTCCGCAGCAGCTTCTGCCTGCTTGGCTGCAGTCTCCGCGCTCTTGCGCGGTGCCTGTACCGGCTCCTGCGCGTCCGCCTTGGGGATATCATCCCCCATACCACTGACGGCAACTGCCGCCAGCATAACATCCTGAACATTTGTTACAGTCATAAGGCACCCCTCCGTGTGTCATTGGAAGCGCCTCCGACGCTCCCATTCTGTTCTTCCTTGATGCTTCCTTCTCAGTTTTTGGGCAAGGCACTGAGATCAAAATTTGCGGGCGCCGCCGCAGCCTTTTGGTTCTCCTCCTGAATTGCCCGATAGATCTCACCGCGATAGATCTTGACGCTGCGCGGCGCATCGATCGCAATGCGTACGTTGTCGCCCTGGACCTCCACGATGTTGACGACGACATTGTCGCCGATCATGATCTGCTGCCTTGGTTTGCGTGTGAGTACGAGCATTACCTGTCCTCCTTCTCGGCGGGGAACAGGCGATGTTTCGTCGTATATGCGCTCCGATCAAGTACGATCTGCTTTGCTTGCCGTGTTGTCGCATTGATGACAATCGGCGCCATGAGGTTCGCCGTCAGATCGTGAATCTCCTTGCCAGAGAGCGTGAGAATCGCATAGATCAGCACCTCCTCCGGCGAGATTAGACCGAGTTCCGCTTCCACTTCGTCGTCGATGGTGAACTCATAGTCGGGGAAAAATGTAAGCGGCATGGTCATCAAAAAGGCGAGCTCCGGCGTCTTAACCGACTGCAGAAAGACGTACGGACTGTCCTCCTCATACGGGATAATGATGAACTCCCGCTCCTCCTCGAAGGCGGGAATTCCCGCCGCAAAATGAATGATGGACTCCTCTGCCGCCTCGATCTCACCGAAGCGGCTTGTCATAATCTTCTTCATCAATGGCTCCTGTTATGCACGTACATCGTATTTCCCCTCGCTGACCCAGCGCTCGATATTGCCCTTCTGCTGCAGGTAGGTCTCGACGCTCCCGCGATTGTAGTGCAGACGCGGTCGGCTCTCCGTATGCCAGTGCGGGGTCGTGTGCCCAACCGTCGGCTCTCCGACCGCGCGGCCCACTTCAAAGTGAATCTCGGGATCGGGAATCGCGGCGGCAACCAGCTGACGCTGCTGTGTCATGCGGTTTTCCATGTCGCGCTTGGCGAACTCTATGCCGACCTGCCGCCCCGGCTTCGGGCCGTCCTCGGCGAGTGCCCACGCCATCTGCGTGTGCTTCGAGGTTCCCTTACGCACCTCGCTCATGCCGCGTTCGAGGTTCTCGCGGGCAAAGTCCGTGTGGTTCGTATAGCCATAGCTGTGCCGGCTCGGGTAGCTGTCAATCGAGAGCTTTGGCTGCGTCACGCCGCGGTTCGAGCGTGCCTGCTGCGTCTCCTGTTCGTAGCGCGGCTGATGGATCCCGGATTCCAGTGAATTGTACTGAATACGCATGCCGATGACCGGCAGCGTGGATCGTATGTTGAGATAGCGCATGGGCATAAAGGGCATCCTTTCCCGTTTATGAACTGGCGTTACATGGTATTACCGCAGATAATCCACAAGCGAGAGCGGCAGGATACGCGATCCCATCGCGAGCGACATGCTCATGATGGTCTGCTGCTGCATCATCTTCGTCGCAAGCTCCGCCACGTTTGTGCCGGTTGCCGTTGTGATATCGCGCGTGATGTTCTCCTTGTGGTCTGTGAGGATACTCTTCATGTCCGTGTAGAGGCCACTGCGCGAGCCCGTCTCGGTATGCGCCTGCAGCGTTACCTGATTGGCAACATCAGCAAGCGTAACGCCGTCCGAACTCAGCCAGTGTGCATCGCACGCCTTCGTCTTGGCATAGACCGTCAGCATATTGTTGACCATCGCTGTTCCCGAGGGGTCGTCAGGAACACGGCCGGAGTTCTTGTCGTCAAAGAGGTCACGCCCGAAGATATCAACGCCCGTCTTGTTGACTGTATCCGCCGACGGCTCGGTCGAACCGTTCTGCTTGACCATCGAGATGTAGCGTTTGTCCCCCTGATAGGTAACGAGCTGCTGGCGCACATAGGAAAATTTCAGCGTCACACCGGGCACCGCTGCTGTATTGGACCAGTTTTCACCCTTGCCAGGTGCCGCGACAGGATCGTTGATCAACTCTCCTGTGTTCTTGAAGTTGTCCTTGATGAAGCCCGAGCCCTTCGTCACGCCCGCGACGTTCCCTACGAAGGTTGTCTCACCGGCAGCGATCGCATCCGCCTCGGTCTTGTATCCCTTGGCGATCAGATCCTTGTAGCCATCCTGCACGAACTCCTTCGTGTAGACGTTGCCCGTCAGGGTATTCATATAGTAGGTCTTGCCGTCGCTGCCCTCAAGTGAGAGCATCTGATGCAAAAAGTCTGCGCTGTCGTTGTCACTTGCCGATGTAAAGAACGCCGTCTGACGGTCATCGAGCGACTTCGTCACACCGCGCTTCTTCAGATCCGCTTCACTCGACATGAGGAAGGGCTGCTTGAGATCCGCCTGCCCCGAAAAGATGTAGCGATCCCCGAGCTGGGTGTTGCCGAGCGAGACAATCTGCTCAATGTTCGCCTTCATCTCGCGTGCAATGGCCGGCCAGTCACTGCTCTTCTCATCCTTGTCGTCGTTCGCCCCCTGAATGGTCTTCGCCTTGAAGGTCTTCTGGATGTCCTCCATTGCGGAGAGCGAGGTCTGCGTCGAATTCATCCACGAGAGGCCTGCCTGAACACTGGCCTGATAGCGGTCATTCTCCCCCTCGGAGACATCGTAGCGCAGGAAGCGCGAATAGTCCACGGAGTTGTCCGAGGGGCGGTGCAGTTTGCTGCCGTCGCCCTGCTCCATGAGCTTCGACTTTGTGTAGTCAAGCGCATTCAGATCGTTCTGATAGCGCCGCACCATGTAGTTGCTGCTAATGCGTACCATAATCTCACCTCTTACCTTCCGACGACGCCCGTGCTGTTGATCAGGCGATCCAGCATCTCATCCATCGACGTGAGCATGCGTGAGCACGCGCCGTACCCCGTCTGGAACTTGAGCATATTCGTCAGTTCCTCATTCCAGTCAACCCCGGATGTGGACTGCCGCCACTGTTCGATCTGCGTCATGAGATCGTCCTGCTGCTTAAGCACCTTGTCGAGGTTCTCCGCGTCCGCGCCGAGCTTGCTCATCATGCTGTTGTAGTACTGATTGATCGAGACATCGCTGACCGCGCGCGTAGTGCCGCGTGGGTTCATCGTCCCTGCCTGGTCGATGTTGAAGAGCTTGCTCAGCTCGACCGCGATGGTGCCGTCGGCAGTGCCGTTGACCCAGCTGTCATTGTAGGTAAAGGTCGAGGAGGTGTTGGTCAGGGTCGGTGTTACCTTCGTTCCGCCCGCATTTGTGATCTGACGCGCGGCGACAAGATTCTGCCCACCCGGTGCCGTCAGCTCGTCCGCGATCTTGAGCTCATTGATGATCTGCATGGACTGGAGCCTGTCCGGCGCGCCGATCACGTTGGTCGACACCGTCGTCTGCGGGGGCGGGCCTGCCGTATGCGTACGCGTGAGGCTTGCCCCTGCCGCCTGCATATAGCGTTCGTCCGTCAGCGGATCCACATGCCACGTGTACTGCATCTGATCGTAGGTGGTTCCATTCGGGGATTTGAACTTATTCTTTCCGAAGAAATTCAGCCATGTTGTGGAGTCCGCATCAATGCCCGCGCCCTGCTTATGCACGTCATTGAAGGTGGTGAGAAGGGTTGCAGAGATGTCCGCAAGTTGGTCGATATGCCCCTTGTCCTGTACAATCGTATCCTGCAGTGCCTTCAAAATGCCGCTCTGGGGGACATAGCCGATGCCGCCCGCTTCCTTGATGCGCAGGGTGTAGTCCGTGATCCCGTACTGCTTGTTGTTGATCGGCGGGCTCATCTCGAGCGTCAGAGAGCTTTCGCGCTGCACGAGCGACATGCCGTTCGAGACGACCGTATACTGCCCGTTCGCCTCCTCATAGACATTGACATTCGTGATCTCGGAGAGCTTATCCACGAGGAGATCGCGCTGGTCACGCAGGTCGTTCGCCTTGCCGCCGTTTGTCTCGGCAAACATGATGTTCTTGTTCAGACGTGCGATCTCCTTCGTGATGCTGTTGACCTTACCGACCTGAATGCGCATCTCATCGTACTGCGACGTAATCTGAACCTGCAGCTGCTTCGCACTCGTCTTAATGCGGTCGATCAGATTGTTGCCCTTCGTGATGACCGATGTGCGCGAGGCCGAGTCACTCGCATAGTTGGAGAGGTTGACCCACGAGGAGTAGAACTGCTGCATCGCGTTCAAGATACCCGTCTTCTTCGAGTCGTTGAAGACCGTCTCCACCTTGTCATAGTTCGTCTTGTACGTCTGGTAGAGGTTCTGCGCCGAGTTCTCCGACCAGTACTGCTTGTCCGCGTAGACGTTGCGCGCACGGTTGAGCGCGACGACATCCACGCCGCCGCCGACGTAGACCCCACCGTACAAGGAGGGCCGCTCCTGATAATTCGTCGCCGCGGAGTCGACGCGCTGACGCGAGTACCCTTCCGTCGAGGCATTCGTGATGTTGTGTCCGGTGGTATCGAGCGAGAGCTGATTGTTCTGGATGCCCCGCACCATCGTATTAAGTCCGGCAAATGTTGACCGCATAGATCCCTCACGCTTTCCCTATACTACATCTAAATTATACATCCGCATCAAACATTGCAACGGCACGCTGGATGCCGGCCGCAGGTCCTGCCACAGGCTGTGACCTGCCGTAGGTATCATCGGCAACCGTGCCAGAGATAACGTTGAGCTGGTAGTTCACAAAATCCGCACTCTTCTGCAGAAGGAGCCGACAGGCCTGTATGCGCTCCCGCAGTTCCGTACGGCGTGCGGCAGATGCACGCAGAACGCGCTCGGCGGCGAGCCGTTCCCGCAAGTTCGGCTCACGAGAAACAAGATCGAAAAGGCTCTCCACTCCGACGTTCATCAAAAAGTCTGACTGCTGTCGCGCGAGAGCTCGCACCTCACTCAGGCTGCGTTCCGCCGCTGCCGTCGGCTCTGCGATGCCGCCGCCCGACGCACTCTGCGAGAGGGCCTCCCGCAATGCGGCAAAACGAAGCATTGCCGCTTCGCAGGCAGCGAGCTGCGCCTTTAGGAGCACAAGTGCCTCACGCGTCTCATTTGTCATCGCCGCTCACGCCTTATAGTCCAGATTTTTCTTCAGATGCCGCACCTGCTCGCTGCCGCTGCTCCCGTAGACGGGGTCGACGACAGCGCCGCCGATCCTGCCGAGCTGTCGATTAACGGCAATCAACGCCCCCTCGATCAGGAGGGAGTTCGCGTCACTGAGTTCCTTCGTCTCCTTAACAATGCAGCTCAGCTTGCGGCTTGCCGCGAGCACGGAGCGATGGACGGCGTCCGTCGGTGCAAGGAGCGCGAGTTCCTCCATATTCGTCTCAGCGCTGACGCCGGGCGTATCTTTTGCAATCTGCGCGAGTTGGGTCAGGCGCTGCTTTTCGAGTTCCTGCACCGCGCGTGCAAGGAAGTCCTCCTCAGCCGTCAGCTTTTCAAGCGCCACCATGTCGAGTGCAACAAGCACACCGCGCTTCTTCTCCTGAAGCACGCGGATCTTCTCATACTGGCGATGCAGTTCCTCCAGCGTCGCCGTGAATGTCTTCCACATGGGACTGCCCTGCATCAGTAGCGCATCGCAAGCATCTTTGCCGCAATGTCCGAAGCCGCAGGTGCATAGCTGCCGTTTGCCGCATGCGCGAGCGCATTCACGCGCTCAGGGCGCACGTCGTCCATGCCCCGCAGTTTTTGCAGGATATCGCCAAAGCTCTGTACCTCACCGGAGAGCTCAAGCGCATCCGGACGCTGCACGGCACCCGCCGCATCCACGCGACGCGTCCCCCCTGCTGCACTTCCTGCATAGAGACGGCTGACCGCCGAAACTGCATGATTGCTGATCAACATATCCTTCACCACCTATGTATCAGGAATCACCGATAACATACAGTCCCATCATCTTGGGTCTGCATTGGATCAATGATTCATTTCTTCCCGAAAAATTCTCGGAGTCCTTTCACATTCTTTATCGAAAAAAAAAGACGTGTACTTAAGAACAAATTCCCAAGTACACGTCTTCCTTTTTACTTATCGCTAAGTGTCACATATCCGCGCCGTCCGCTGCTGCCGTCCGACGTCGTGCGCATGCCGGAGGCGGACTGTTTCGCGACGGCCGCCGTCAGCTCCTCACGCATCTCCTTCTGACACTTTTCGCAGTACTGTCCCTTCTGGATGGGCGAACCGCACTTCTCGCACGGATAGAAAAGCTCGACCCCCGACGAGAGGAAGCGCCCCTCGCGGATCATGCGCCGAACAACGGGTTCCTGTACCCCCGTCGCCTCGACGATCTCGGGGATCCGGCTCTTCGGATGATCGCGTACGAATTCGACGATCTCCTTCTCCCACCGCTCTTCCTTCTCGCGACAGTCCACGCAGATACGAGAATTGTTGATCGAAACAAATACCTTCCCGCAGCTTGAGCAGTTCTTCATCTTTCCTGCCATTGACAAACTCTCCTCCCAAATAGCGGATCGGTACATGCTTGATCCAAAACTATTCCTCACTTATGGTTCGTATTTTACAACAGGACACACGAAAATGCAAGACTTCAGCGCGGGCGCTGTCTGCATCCGTCAGGACCGCCGGCGCTGTAGAAAGAGCCCGCCCTCCGGTGTCAGAATACGGCAGCTGTTCAGCACGACACCGAGCGTCGCCGTGTTGTGAATCGCCGCCGCCGCAAGCGGACTGATCGAACCGAGTGCACCGAGCAGCATCGCCGCGGAGTTGATGAGCAGCGTTGCTTTGAAATTCTGGTGCACGAGATGCATGGACCGCTGACCAAGACGCAGTGCCTCCACGAGGCGCGTCGGATCCTCCGAGTGGATCGTCACCGCCGAGGACTCCGCCGCGATGTCCGTCTGCCGTCCGCCGAGCGAGACCCCTACGTCTGCGAATGCAAGTGCAGGGGCATCATTGATGCCGTCGCCGACCATCATAACGGTCCCGCGCTGACGCAGCTGGTTCACATAGCGCGATTTGTCCTCGGGCAGGATCTCCGCGTGATAGGAGTCTACATCCATCTCTCGTGCCACGTCCGCAGCCACCGCCTTCGCGTCGCCCGTCAGCATGACGATCTCGTCTACACCGCAGCGGCGCAGCTGGTTCAGCGTCTTTTTCATCTTTGGACGGATCGGATCATCGATGCCAATGACACCGATGAGCTTCGCATCGCGCGCCACGTAGAGGAGATTCTTGCCCGTCACCGACGCGATGAGATTCTCCTCATCCGCAATGCCGTTCTCCTGCAGAAAGCGGCGGCTTCCGACGCGGATCACGCCGCCCGAAAAGCCCTCGAAATCCGGCACCTCGGCCAGCATGCCGCGCGCCACAATCGTCTCGGAGGAACGATGCTGCGGTGCTTTCCACGCCTGCTCCTCCACATATTTCTGAATCGCCACAGCGAGCGGATGAACGGAGTGTTCCTCTGCCGATGCCGCAAGCAGGATGACCTCCTTCTCCGTTACGCCCTCCGCGGTGCGGACGAACGTGATCTCCGGCACACCGACCGTCAGCGTCCCCGTCTTGTCAAGCACAACCGTATCCGTACGCGCAAGCGCCTCGATGTAGTTGCCGCCCTTGACGAGAATGCCGCGCTTCGCCGCCGCCGCAATCGATGCCGACATCGCCGTCGCGGTAGACAGCTTGAGCCCGCATGAGAAATCGATAAAGAGCAGGTTCAGCACACGTCCCCAGTCGCGCGTTGCCCCGTAGACAATCGCTGCACCGAGAAAGGACACGGGCACAAGATAGTTGGCCATCTGGTCGGCAAAGTTCTGCACGGGCGCACGGCGCGTCTGTGCCTCCTCGACGAGGTGGACAATATGGGCAAGCGACGTATCACCGCCTACCTTTTCCACCGCAACGACGAGTTCCCCCGCCTCGACAACGCTGCCCGCGTAAACCGGTGTCCCCTCGTGCTTCATCGCGGGCGCGGATTCACCCGTGATGGAGGCCTGTGTCACCGCTGCGTCACCGCGCAGGACACGCCCGTCAACCACAATCTTCTCACCCGCGTGCACAGCGATGATGTCTCCGGGGCGCACCTCCTCGACGGGCACCTTGCGTTCAACCTCGCCGTCCGCCGTTTCTTCGACGAGCCAGACATCGCGCTGTCCAAGCGAGAGCAGTCCCGAGATGTGCGTGCGTGCCTTCTCCGCCGCATAGCTCGTCAGCATCTCCGCACCGTTGCTGAGTGCGAGGAGCATGAGACTCGACTCCGGCTTGCCCGCGAGCACGGAGGCTATGACCGCCGTCGTCGTCAGCGTGTCCGCATTCGGCTGCCGATCCTTGATCAGGCCGCCGATCCCCGTCTTGATGAAGTTGCGTGAGATACTGAGGACGAGCAGGGAGCGCAGCACGGTCATCGAGGCAAAGAGCTCGGGCGCACCGCGCTTCATGAGTTCCATCGCCGCAAAGCTCGCCAGCGAGATCACTGCATCACGCCGAAACTCCGCCATCTGCTCCGTCGGGGTCACCGACTTCTCCGCCGCCTCACGCACGGCACGCTCCGCCGCCGCTAGCATACGGGCAGCAGGAATCGCCCCCTCATGCCAGACATCGACATGAGAGTCACGTACGGAGGCAGCCGTTACCGCAGGGAAGCGGCGCATCCGTGCTGCCAGGCGCAGCGCATCCTCACGCGGGATCTCTCCACGCAGCCGAATGCGCGTATGTATGAGCTTCATACCTTCCATCCTCTCATCAGCGTCAGTGCCCACCAGAGCATCTGCGAACCCGACGGTGTATTGTTCGAGAGCACAAGCTGCCGAATGCCGCGCAGGACGAAGATGCCCGCGACCACCGAGCTCAGATCGAGTGCTCCGCCCGTATTTCGCTGAATCCACCCGCTGAACTCATGCACCGAGCGACGCAGACTCCGTGCGAGCGTCGCGGGCGGCGGCGCCGTGCGCCCCTCTGCAAAAATCGCTTCAAGTCCCTCTGCAAGGATGAGAATATGCGCCTCATCCTCCGGCGCATAGACGAACAGAATGCTCCCCGCGAGCGCGTTGGCACGCACCGCTGTCACAAACGGCAGGCGCGCAAGGCTGGCCTCGAGCACCTTTGCAAACTCTGCCGTCAGATACGGCGTCCGATAGCGCCGCCGCCCGCATGATGCGTGCACACAGACAAAGGGTGGCTCTGCGGTCTCCTGCATCCGCGCCTGTGCAACCGTTGCCCCGGTTCCACCCGTCTGACCACCACCAAAAAGCCCGGCAAGTGCCGAAGCTCCACCGACAAGACCGCTCGGATCGGACGAGAACATATTCCCCTGCATGAAACGTCCGCGCCCACCGCTCATCCCATGCGCGAAGGATGCGCTCCCACTGCCCCCGCCAAGCGTCTGGCGCAGCATATTCGCAAGCGACGCACCGAGCATCAGCCCCGAAACATAGTTCATGATGCCTTCCTCCGTGCATGGGTGCGCATATAGTCCTCGACGCGGCGCAGCTCCGGGTTTGCACGCAGACGCTCCGGCTCGTACGTGATGAGGATTGAGCCCGTCTCAATGTTCGTATCCACGAACTCGATCTCCGCCAGCCTTCCGAGATGAGCCTGCACCTGCGCCTCAAGCGCCGCGTTGTTCACAAGCTGCTTGCTGTAGAGGCGTACACGCCCCGGCATATAGGAAGCAATGTCCGTTGTGCGGACGAAGACATCCACCGCCGACTGCGGAATCGCGTTCTTGATCGCATCGAAAATATTCATAGAAAACCCATTTCCTCTCTTTCTTCCATATTACATTATTCGCGGCATTTGTACCACCGTGTCATTTTTGAAAAAAGGGCTGCGCGCACGTTGCGCAGCAGCCCCCAAGCCCTATTGAGATGCTTACTTCTCCACCGCAGCCTGCGCGGCGATCAGATCCTCAAGCTCTTCCTTCTGACGCTGGAGCTCTGCCAGCGAGAGGTCTGCCTGTCCGGCCTCAAGAGCTGCAAGCTGCTGCGTGCGCTCCTGCATGAAGCGATAGCCAAAGATACCTGCCACCGCGCCAACTGCAAGGCCAATCCAGAAATCTGTCTTCGAGAACATGATAATTCCTCCTCTGTTCTATTGCCCAATTAGGGCATTTTCGCTTCTTGGCGCTTTGCCTCATACCGAGTGAACGTCTCCTCATCCCCCAAAGATAACCTTGCGATTCCCCCGAGCGAATTCATTCGACGATGACAATTCCTGCGCCGCGAGGACAACAGCAACCCTGTCGTCCTCTCTGGAACCATCTTGTTGTTCTCAGTATATGTGAGAATGAACGATATGTCAATAGTCCCGTGATAATCAGGAATAACTATTGACTTCATACTCATATAAATATCATTATCATTGTATATGATAATTTAAATGGTCTCAATATTCCACGAAAGGACTTCTCCATGAAAATCCATCCACAGCGCTTCTCCCGCTTTCTTGCCGTATGTCTCGCTCTCGCAGTGCTCCTCTATGCACTCACTCATCTGCCGGGCGGAGAGGACGGCGATCCGCCAACGTACAAGGCAGAAATTCTCACCGTCACAAAGAGCGAAAACGACATCACAGCATTTGCACCGGGCAGCGCACAGTACGAGGTACGGATTCGCATCGACTCCGGTCCTTACGAGGGCACAGAGACAACAATCACACACCGTACGCTGAACAATCCGGCCTTCGACATCCACCCTGCGGAGGGCGAGAACATCATCGTGCGTGCCGAGAACGCGAGCTACGCCATCGTCGACTACGACCGTCTGCCCGCCATGCTCTTCCTGCTGCTCGGATTTGCCGCGCTCCTCATCCTCTTCGGCGGCATGACCGGCGCAAAGGCACTCCTCGTTCTCCTCTTCGCCGTCCTGCTCATTGCGAAGGGGCTCATTGCATTCATCCTCTTCGCACCGTCACACATCCTCCTCTGGACCATCCTCATCGGTGCTGTTATCACACTCACGACCCAACTTGTCGTCAACGGACGCAATGTAAAATCCGCAGGTGCAATCATCGGCACCATCGGCGGCATCCTCATCGCAGGCCTCCTCGCAGTCCTCGCAATCCACTTCACCTATCTCACGGGAGTCTCCGAGGAACAGGCCGGTATGCTCAAAGCACTCTACCTAAAGGATGTGGACTTCCGCGAACTGCTCTTCGCGGGCATTGTGCTCGGTGCACTCGGCGCCGTCATGGATGTTGCCGTCTCCATCGCCTCCGCACAATACGAGATGAAGCTGCTCGCGCCCAAGACGAAATTCCATGCACTCGTCACCTCCGGCCTCAACGTCGGACGCGATGTCATGGGCACCATGGCGAACACTCTCGTCCTCGCCTACATCGGCGGCGCACTCCCACTCATCCTCCTCATCTCTGCACAGCCTGATATCTCGCTTGTGCACGTCATGAACCTCAACATGATTGCAACCGAAATCGTACGCTCCCTGATCGGCAGCATCGGCCTCCTCTGCGCCATCCCCATCACCGCCTACGCCACCGCCTTTCTCATCACCATCCGTCCGCGGCGCAAAAAAAGGGAGCAGCTGCACGAAAGCACATAATTTCATGCAGTGTCCCCTTATCCATATCGAATACCGCCCCCACGAACGGGGGCTTTTTCATATGCGCCTATGCTTCCTTAAAAATCCCGAGGAAAAACATGCGGGCAGACAGATCCAACGTTGCAACGGACGACGTATTTCCATCACGGGACAGCATTTGTTCCATACGCTCGATCACAGGTGCATCCTCATGATATACCATGGAGTGAACCTTATACCGATGCAGATACGGATGGGCGTCGATCGCACGCAAAAGAGGCCGATAGGGAATGGCTTGCCATAACTTTACCTCGTTGGCGCTACAATAGATATCGCGTCCCCCGGTATTCATGATATGAGTTAACTCATGGGCACTGCCCGGATTCCGCACGGGAAGAAGCAGCATCCCCCCTGGTGCAAGAAGCTCATAGAGGCGTTCCAGATCGGTAAGAACATCGTCAAGCGGCAGTTCATCCAGATAGCACCCCGCCGAGATAATATCGTACCGCCCCTGCACCGGAATGTCACCGATATGCTGCGCAACAACTGTCTCATCAAACAGATAGTCCGTATCCGGCAGGTAGCGTTCATCAAAGACCGCCGCCGTCATATGCGGCGTATACCCACTGCGCCGATATGCGTTAAAGAGATCACAGGCAAGGTGTCCAAAGCGCGGCTCAAGGCTCAACACACGTCCGTTCTCGCGGAATGTATGCCATCTCCACGCATTTTCCATGCCCATGAACCCGCCTCGCGCCTCCCACGCATCTACCCTCCATTTTTTATAGTAAACACTCCGCATCTCCACAATCGAATTATTTGCAACGTTGCATCGATCCGTACCGAGCGTCACCCCGCCGAAGTGGTGCATAAAGGTATCCTTCAAGAGCAGCTGCCGCCATCCCGTACGCCGCAGGAGCGTTGACAGATCATCGTCCACGAACTCCGCACGCGTATAGATGGGATCGACCAGCCCCATTCGATAGACATTCGTACGCGTTATGGACAGAAACGGCATCAGCAGACTGCGCTCCTCCCAGAGTGTCGGATTTAGATGATTGTGTGCAGCGGCAAATTCCTGCATCCGTTCAAGCCCCGCAAAGGTATTCGGATAGGGAACGGGAACCCCCTGATCGTTCGACACGCCCTCCTCATTGCATGTCGGGACTGCCTGTGCAATATGCGCATCCGACTCCATTGCCGCATAGAGCTGATCGAGCCAGTGCGGCGTTGCAATGACATCGTTCGAATAACCGAGGTAGTACCGTCCCTCCGCAATGTACTGAGCCGCATTGAAACCGAGAATATTGTATTTCAAATTGATCTTCTTTGCATGCGGCAGGCTCTCAAAATACTCGCGTGTGCCGTCGTCCGAGCCGTTGTTGATGGTGATGAGTTCCACCCGCCCGCTCGAAAAATCCGTATGGGCAAAGATACTCTCGACCGCAGCCTTTGTGTACTCCAACTTATTATAGGCGCACAGTACAATCGACACGTCGTATGGATATTCCGATTGTGGTGCAGTGTGCAGGTCGCGCATCGCCTGCATCAATGCCGCTTGCTGTTGCGCCCTGCGTCCTTCGTCTGAAAGGACCTCTGCCGCTAGATGCCATAGGCGCTGCATTTCGAGGATGAACGGGCGGATCTCACAGGAAAACACGCGTGCAAACAGAGATGGATCACGCTGCAGCTCCTCCATCGATGCCTGCATATTGCGTGCGTACAGATATACCTTTTGCAGGAGGCCGTCCACCCCCTGCATCTCTGCTTCGACCGCCGCCGCGATCCTGCGCAGATTATCCATCAACTCAGCAACGGTGGGATCGTCTGTCCCGTGCTCGATCACGGCTGCGATATAGTCCACTGCCTCAACGGATACCTCCAGCAGAGACCGCATCTGTTCCTTATCCATCACTACTCCTCCTCAACCGCAACGCTTACTGTGCGCGTACCGCATCCTTTACTGTCTGCGCCATATGGTCGATTTTCTCATCCGACAGTCCCGGATAGACGCCAAGCCAGAACGTATCGTTCATAATGCGGTCAGTCTGTGTGAGTTCTCCTGCGATACGGTATCCCTTTCCCGCAGCACGCATCGCATCAAAGCAGGGATGCTTCGTCAGATTCCCCGCAAAGAGCATCCGCGTCTGGATGCCATGCTCCTCGATATAACGCACAATTTTTGCTCGTTCGACACCTTCGCGGCAGGTCAGCAGGAACCCGAACCAGCTCGGAACTGCGTTCTCTGTTTCGGTCGGCAGGATAAAGAATTCCTCCATATCCGCAAGTGCCGCACGCAGACGAGCGAAGTTGTGCCGCCGCCGCTCCACGAAGGACGGCAGCTTCTTCAGCTGCGCCACGCCGATTGCCGCCTGCAGATCCGTCGCCTTCAGATTATAGCCGAAATGCGAATAGACGTATTTGTGATCGTAGCCGCGCGGCAGCTCTCCGTCCTGTCGGTCGAAACGGCGACCGCAGAGATTGTCCTGGCCCGATGCACAGATGCAGTCACGTCCCCAGTCACGCAGGGAGCGTACGATGCGGTGCAGCAGCGCATCATTCGTATAGACCGCACCGCCCTCGCCCATCGTCATATGATGCGGCGGATAGAAGCTCGACGTACCGATGTCGCCGATCGTCCCCGTATAGTGTGTCTCTCCATGCAGCGTGTACTGCGATCCGAGCGCGTCGCAGTTGTCCTCGACCAGCCAGAGATTGTGCGCGTCACAGAACGACTTCACCGCCGCAAGATCGAACGGATTGCCGAGCGTATGTGCGATCATCACTGCCTTTGTCCGCGCGGAGAGGGCCCCCTCGAGGAGACTTACATCCACATTGTACGTCGGCAGACTCACATCCACGAAGACGGGCACCGCACCGTACTGAATGATCGGTGCGACCGTCGTCGGAAACCCCGCCGCAACCGTGATAACCTCATCGCCGCGCTGCACAGCACGCTCCCCGAGGAGCGGGGATGTGAGTGCCATAAAGGCAAGGAGATTCGCCGACGAGCCGGAGTTGACGAGCGAGCAGTGCTTCACGCCCAAGAATGCCGCAAGACCACGTTCAAACTCCTCCGTATAGTGCCCCGCTGTCAGCCAGAACTCAAGCGCACTCTCTACAAGGTTCTCCATCTCCTCGTGATCGTAGACACGTGCCGCATATGGCAGACGATCCCCCGGCGCAAAGCCCTCCTTCGGCGCATGATATTTCTCCGCATACTCCCGTACCAGCGCAAGAATCTCCCCACGCATCTTCTGCTCAGTCATTTTGCTCTCCCATACATCAACATTGATTTCTTCTCAAGATAAAAGCCCATACCCGCACTGCAGCCCATCGACAAAATCCGTCACAGGCTGCCACTCCGTATCACGGCGAATCTTCTCCACAGACGGCTGAAGAGAAAACACATCCGCATCCGCCGCTCCATAGGCAACATCACACTGCGGAGCAATCACCGCCCGTGCCTCTTCGATATAGTCCCGCAGAGGACGATAGCTGCCATTTGCGATGTTGTAAATTTCACCCGCACGCCCCCGTTCGGCAAGTGCAAGGAGCGCGTCCGCCGCATCTGCGGCATAGAGATAGTCCCAATTCTGCGCGCCCGAGGAGGAAAGCGCAAAGGGCTGTTCTGAACGCAGGGATTTCACAAGGGCGGGCAGCATCCGCCCCTCCTGCTCATACTTCCCATAGAGACTGAACACGCGCCCCCAGAGCCATTCTATGCCGAGTTCTGCGGCACGTACACGAGAGAGCGCACAGGCGGCAAGCTTTGCCGCACCGTAGGCACAGACGGGATGCGGACAGGTCTCCTCCGTGATGAGGGCAGGCTGCCGCCCGTACTCCGCCTGTGAGCCCGTACAGATAAAGCGATGACAGCCAAGGCGTGCCGCAGCTTCGAGTGCGCCAATCGTATCTGCGATGTTCCCATACTGTGCCGCAAAGTCATAGCGTCCGCCCTGCCATGCGAGATGAAAGAACACATCGCACGGTGTGCCAATCATCTCATCAAGACGCGCATAGTCCGACAGGTCAGCGGGTACGATGATCAGCCGCTCCGATGGGGTAACGCGTGCGTTGTGTGGCGAGTTCGGACGCACAACGGCATAGATGTGTGCATCCTCCTCCTGCATCAGCCGCTCCGTGAGATTGCAGCCGAGAAACCCCGCCGCTCCTGTGACGATATACTTCTTCATGATGCCCCCGTAAATTCCATCCTCTACCCCAGCAGCTCCCACGATAGCGGCGTACCGCGCCGTACGTCACGGTCGACCCGTCTGCCGAGGAGGACATCATAGTAACGCGGTGAGAGTCCATAGCCGGGACGAATCGCGCGCATATTTCCTTCCGTAATCACATCTCCCGCCTTCATATCCTCAACGATGTAGAGACTCCGCCGAAAGATGAGAGACTTCTCCTCCTGTTCCTGCACATCGTAGCTGATCTCGCCGAGAGCCTCCCACGCCGCACGACATTCACGCACAAGCAGTGCCATCTCCTCCGGCTCCATAGAGAACGCGCTGTCCACTCCTCCGTCCGCACGCGCGAGGGTAAAGTGCTTTTCGATCACAGTCGCACCGAGCGCAATGCTCGCCACGGCCGCCCCGACGCCGAGCGTATGATCCGACAACCCGACATTGCAGCCAAACAACGCCTTCATATGCGGGATTGTGAGGATGTTCGACCCTGCGGGCGTTGCAGGATAGCTGCTTGTACATTTGAGCAGGGTGATGTCGCGGCATCCATTTTCGCGTGCCGTCCGCACAAGCTCATCCAGATCCGCAACGGTCGCCATCCCCGTCGAGACAATGAGAGGCTTCCCCGTCCGCGCCACCTTGCGGATGAGCGGCAGATCGGTATTCTCGAACGATGCGATCTTGTAGCACGGTGCGCCCAGTTCTTCGAGAAAATCAACTGCCGTCACGTCAAACGGGGTGCTAAAACAGATAAGGCCGTGCTCCCGCGCACGGGCAAAGATCTTCTCCTGCCACGCCCACGGTGTATGCGCCTTCTGATAGAGCTCGTAGAGTGATGATCCGCACCACGGGCTTTGAGGGTTGGAGATAAAAAAATCCCCTTCATTGAGATCAAGGGTCATCGTATCCGCCGTATAGGTTTGGAGTTTGATCGCATCAACGCCCGCCTCTGCCGCAGCGTCAACAATGCGGAGCGCACGCTCCAATGATTGATTGTGATTGCCGCTCATCTCTGCAATGATGAAGGGCTTCGTCAACGCATTAAATCTCAGATTTTCCACGGACAAATCTCTCCTTGAACTCTGTGATTGTCATCTCCCACATAAGCCGTCGCCCCGCAAGAAACGTCTCCAAATCTTTCTTCGTATGGTAAGTGCCTTTTCCTCGCTGAGGCGTTGTGTTGTAATTTCCGCTCAAAATACGGTCCCAATGTTCCTTGAACAGGCCAATGATTACATCGATCAATTTTTGATACGATGTAGCAAGGGTGTCCCCTCTCTCATCAAAATCTACAGCACGCTGTGCAATGACTGCGCCGGTATCAAGTCCCTGATCAAGCACATGAATGGTCACACCTTTGGGGGTATCCTCAATAAAGCTCCAAATATTCGGTGATGAACCACGATTCCATGGCAGATAGGAGATATGCAGATTGACAATACGTCCCGCAAGCAGTTGAAGAATATCTTCTTTGATGAGATGCACATAGTTGAAGCTGACGACAAGCTGCGGCTTCAGACGGTGCAGCATCGCAGGAGTCAGCACACCAGTATAGTGACAGACATTCGCCCGCTCTCCAATCCACGCAAGGAGCGGCAGCGTATTGCTGTTGTTCGTCAGGAAGAGAACACTGCCTTTCGGCGCTGCATCAAGGAGTGTGCGAGAGGCTGCCCCCCGTCCCTCACGAAAGGCGGTAACGGCGCGGACGAGATCCCCCTCTGTCACCGCCTCAGCGCATCCGAGGTAGTCGATCAATCCCGCATGTGCACAATTCTCGCAGATCTCGATCTGGTTGTCGGCGATTGCGGTCACGATGGAGGGCAGCCCGAGAGCAAGACGTTCCCACGTCGTCGTCCCCCCCGCACCGAGGGCGAGATCTGCGGCATTCATCAGCTCCGCCATATTCTCGACCTGACAGTGATAGCGGATGTTCTTATGATCTGCACATCGTTTGCGAACGCTCTCCATTTGCGGATTCGTTTTTCCCACAACAACGTCGACTTTAACACCATGCAGATTCATTGAAAGCAGTGCGCGAAGCGCTTTGCTCGTCTCATCCGTCAGATCGCTGCCGCCGTAAAAGATAAGGATATTGTGTAGTTCTCCCGTCCGTCTGCGCGGCTTTATTTCGTAGAACTCATCGCGCAGAAGAGCGTGCGCGGGGCCAAGAAGCAGTCGGCATTCATGAGGGACAAGTCCCACGTAACGCTCTGCGGCATTTTCATAGAAATTCTGATCGAGCAGGATGTCCGCATCGTGCCGCCGATTCGCAAGATCGTCGATCACCATAATCTCACGCGCGTACGGACGGCAGACAGTCTCCCATGCGGCATCCAGTGCGTAGTGATCGACAACGAGGCGGTCGACCTGTCCCATCGTGCGCAGCACCGCTGTCGTCTCCTGTGCGTCCTGTTCCTGCGCGACAGTCAGCCACGCAAGATATCCCGTAAGCATCTGCCGTGATTTCACATACGGCAACGAGTGAACGGAAAAGCCCGCCTCCTCGACGAAGATAATGAGGTTCGACGGGAGCGCCCGCATCACGAAGGAGACCGTATGCCCTTCCCTGCGGTATCGCTTGGCGAGCGTCAGACAGCGCATGACGTGACCGCTGCCGATCTGTGCCGAAGCATCGACACGGAATACGATGTTCATTCGGCTCTCCTATTGGGCAGATTCTGTCATCTTCCTGCAGTGTTCCATATTTCTCCGCTGCTCTTCCTCGGGAAGGAACGGGTAGAGATCCTCAAGCTTCGACGAGATCATCTTACCGTCCGCGCCGATGCGGCTCTTGATGATGGGAACGAACTCCACGGCGGGCGAGCTGACCATATTGATGATGGCAGGCACATCGTCCGCAAGTGCGCGGCGCACGATCTCCTCGGTCTCGTCAGCACACACGATCTCGTAGTAGTCCAGCCCATATGCCTCAGCAATACTGCGGAGGTTCGGCATGCCGACACCCGACTCCGGCGTGCAGCCCGCGAACCGTCCCGCAAAATGCGTCTGCTGCATGGTGTAGATCTGCCGATAGCCGTTGTTGCTGTCGATGAAGATCTTGATCGGCAAATCGTACTGGCGTAGGAGGGCAAGCTCCTGTATGTTGTGCTGCAGGCTGCCGTCCCCCTCGCCGAGGATCGTGCGCTTTTTTCCCGAGGCGATGCACGCGCCGATGGCGCACGGCAGCCCTGTCCCCATGCTCCCGAGCCCGACGGGGCAGATGTACTCCTGCCTATCGTGCAGCTCGTAGACGTTATAGCCATAGGCAAATGCAGAAGGGGACGCAACATACACGTCATCCGTGCCTGCATACTGATTGATGTACTTCGTGATCATGTAGCCGTCCGTCAACCCGTCCGCGTGGGGAATAACCTCGGAGAGCGCGGGGTACTTCTCCCGCATCTCGTCAGCATAGGCGATCCATCCCTGCCAATCGGGCATCTTGCACGTGCGGCAAAGATCCGAAAATGCCGCAATAAAAGCCCCCGCATCCATAATAATGGTTTTCTCCACCGTCATGCGGAGCTTTTCGACTTCAGGTGCGTGGATGTTAACCATAACCTTACGTGCATGCGGAGCGAAGTTCTCGTCGTTGTACGCGGTAAGGTAGTACCGCAGTCCACTCCCGATCACGAGCAGGAAGTCGGCGTTCTGAAGGACGTAATTTGCGTAACGCGGTGCAACCATGCCCGCACTTCCATAAAAATAGCGGTCACCGCTACGATGGAAGAGCCGGCGTGCGCGGCGCGAGGTCACCGTCGGAATCTGCAATTCGTTCACCATCTGTACGAACGCCTCGCGTGCGTCCGCGAGCATAACGCCCGTTCCGGCGAGGATCACGGGACGCTTTGCTGCGGCAAGCATCGCCGCGATTTCCTTCAAGTCCTCCGCATTCACCGCAGCAGCCTTTTCCTCAGGCTTGTACCCACGCAGGGAGCTTGGGTCAATCTCCGCCGCCTGCACGTCGAGCGGGATATCAACCCAGACCGTGCCCGGTCGATCATGGAGCGCAGTATATACAGCACGCTCCAGAACGTAACGAATATCCGCAGGATCCATCACTGTGACGGCATATTTTGTCACAGATTCAACAATCGGAATGATGCCAACTTCCTGTGCCCCTGTCTGACGCACACCCGCAAGTGTGGTGATCGTGTCGCGCCGCACCTGTCCCGAGATAACGAGCAGCGGCGTCGAGTCGATATACGCCGACGCGAGCGAGGTCACGACATTCGTCGCCCCAGGTCCCGTTGTCGCAAAGACGACACCGAGCTTGTTCGCATACTGCGCGTAGCCGTCGGCGGCAAAACCCGACGCCTGCTCGTGCAGATTGTAGTATTTGTGGATGCGGTCTTCCTTGGCAAGCGAGTCGAGCAGATGCATAATGCCGCCGCCCGAGAGTAAAAACACATCCTGTACCTCCCGCCGCCGTAGGAACTCGACAACATAGTCCGACAGTTTCATGGCATCCCTCCTCTATGCAAGCACATCGCGCAGTGCCGCGATGATCGCATCCTGCTGCGCGTCAGTCAGATCATAGTAAAGCGGCAGCGTCAGTGCCTCACGATAGTACTGCTCACTCACGGGAAATTCTCCGTCCCCGAATCCAAGGTCCCGATAATACGGCTGCAGATGCACGGGAATGTAGTGGAGGTTCAGCATAACACCGTGCTCCTTCATCCCGGCAAAGATCTCCTGCTTGCTCTTTTTTACACGGTCAAGATCAAGCCGCACGATATAGAGGTGCCATGCCGGATTGGCTTCCGGTAGGCAGTAGGGCGTACGAATCGGCAATCCGTTCAGTTTCTCATGATAACGCCGGACGAGCTGTCTGCGGCGTGCAACAAACGCATCCAGCTTCGTCATCTGGCTCGCACCAAGCGCCGCCTGAAGATCCGTCATGCGGTAGTTGCAGCCGAGCGCAATCTGCTCATAGTACCACGGTTCATCCGCCCCGCGTGTCATACGGGAAGGATCACGCGTAATGCCGTGACTGCGATAGAGCTGCAGTGCGTCGCAAAGCTCCTGCCGATTCGTCAGAACCATCCCGCCCTCCCCCGTCGTGATGATCTTCACCGGATGAAAGCTGAACACGGTCATATCCGAATACGTGCAGGAGCCGACTTGATCGTTCTGATAAGAGCCGCCGATGGCATGAGAAGCGTCCTCGATCACGGTGAAACCATACTCCCGCGACAGCTCCCAAATGCGCTGCATTGCACAGGACTGTCCTGCAAGATGAACAGGAACAACAACCTTCGGCAACTTCTTTGCCGTCTTGAGTTTCTTCTCAAGTGCCGCGACACTCATATTATAGGTCTTATCATCGATATCGACAAAGTCCACATCTGCACCACAGTAGCGGGCACAGTTCGCAGACGCGACGAAGGTGACGGGGCTTGTCCAGAGCACATCCCCTTTCCCCAGCCCTGCCGCCTGACAGGCGATATGCAGTGCCGCTGTCGCATTCGTCACCGCCACGGCGTACGCCGCACCACAATATCCCGCCACCGATCGTTCAAAACGCTCAATCGCAGGTCCCTGCGTCAGAAAATCTGAGGTCAGAACCTCCCGTACCGCCTCGATATCCTCATTTGTGATATGCTGATGTCCGTAGTAGATCATACCGCACCTCAGTACGCCTTCAGCAGTTCACGCAGATCATCCACGGACAGCCATTCCGTATTCTGCCCCGAGTCGTATTCAAAGCAATCCGGCACAGGTTTGCCCGTAATGCGGAGGCGGTCCTTGAGTTCTTTATTCCACCAGTAGTCGTTGGGATAGATGATGTAGTGCTTCTCGTATTCAAACGTATGCTTTGCATCCGCCTTTGTAATCATGCATTCATCGATCTTTTCCCCATCACGGATGCCGACCTCCTTGAGCCCAATCTCATCGCCGCCCATCGCCTTCGCCAAATCCACAATCTTAAACGAGGGTATTTTGGAAATGTACGTCTCACCGCCAACACTTTCCTCGAATGCTTTGACAACGAGTTGAACTCCTTCGTCAAGGCTGATCCAGAACCGTGTCATGCGGAAGTCCGTGATGGGAAGTTCCTTTGCCCCCTGTTCCAGTTGCGTGCGGAAAAATGGAATCACCGAGCCTCGACTGCCTGCGACATTGCCGTAACGCACGACGGAAAACGAGGTTGAGCGCCCACGTGCATAGGCATTTGCCGCAATAAAGAGCTTATCCGATGCCATCTTCGTCGCACCGTAGAGGTTGACGGGGTTGACGGCCTTATCCGTCGAGAGTGCAATCACCTTCTTCACCTTGCAGTCAAGCGCAGCATCAATGACGTTCTGCGCGCCATTGATGTTCGTCTGGATCGCCTCGCTCGGATTGTACTCGCAGACGGGCACCTGTTTGAGCGCCGCCGCGTGGATCACGTAGTCAATCTCATGAAATGCACGGCGCAGACGATCCTTGTCGCGTACATCACCGATGTAGAAGCGCAGCTTGTCCGCATGGTCGCGCAGACGGTCTGCCATCTGCCACTGCTTAAACTCATCCCGTGAGTATATGACAATCTTTCGCACATCATAATGTTCCAAAAGATATTTTGTCATCACATTCCCAAAGGAGCCCGTACCGCCCGTAATCAATATCGCTCTTTGATTAAACATTTCATCGCCTCGTTATCTTCCAAATGCCATTTTACGACATCCCAGTCCCATACCATTACATAAATTATATGACATTTTGCATTCCGGAAGGAGTTCATTAATAGAGCATCACAACCTCATGCGGTAATTTCATATCTTCTTTAATCTGTTTCCATATCGCCTTTTGGGCATGCTGCGAGGAAATCACAATCGGTCGAACGGGATGCTGCGACAATTCGTTTGGCGCAATCACAGGAATATCATAAATGCGCTTTCCTTGATAATTTGCATTCGAGTCGATGATCGCCCCGATCTGCAGATCATCCAGAAGGCCAAGTTGATAAAGCATCGCCGTATGAGTTCCGGCCCCCCACAGGTAAACCGACTGTCCGCGATATGGTTCAAGCGATGCCTGTATCGCATCTGCAAGATGCTGCGAATTGTGCAGATATGCCTCCATGACGGCCTGTCCCTCACCATCGTTTTGAAATACCGGCCGTTCCCCCAACGCAGCTGTCCAAAGAGAGTAGATACTGCAGCCCTCATTTGCATGTGCAACACAGACCATGCCGAATCCCTGCATCAGATTCTTCAATGATGCGAGACTAAAGAAGTTTACGTGTTCCACGCTGAACTGCTGGTAGAGATCGTGGCAGGAGGGGAATGTTCCGATATCAGGCACTTGCAGGTAGAGGAAACCTCCATCCGCGAGGTAACGAAGTGCATGCGCTACATTCTCCCGCACATCCAAAAGATGTTCAAGGACACCAACCAGCAGAACGGCATCAAATGTTTCGCCGGAGAGGGCAGGAACATCTTCTCCCAAGGCTCCCGGAACAGCGCGGACTCCCCAACACTCCTCAATCGCATGACAGTTCATTGCCGATGGTTCAAGCCCAGTGAGTTTTTTGAACCCCTGCTCCTGAAGCATATGGAGCAAGGCACCATTTCCACAGCCCAAGTCGAGGACAGAATGTGTCGGTATAAGTTTTTTCCGCAGAAGACGGATGGCAAATTCATATTCAATACGCGCAGCCTCAGAGAGTGCAAATGCCTTTGTTTCGTATTTTGAAAGTTTCTCATAATACAAAACAAGAGGCATGGTTTCGACCATATGATTTGCAAAATAAGCTCCACAGCGTGTGCACCTAACTACGTCATAATATGAAAACGGTACGATATCCTTCATACCGCTAAAATCACGATGAAAAACTTTTGTTGAATCCTCGCCCGAGCAAACAGGGCACACGCGTTCTATCATCATTTTCCCTTTCGAAGCTCCTGTACTCGTTGAAGCACCTCATCACGATGCTCATCCAGATTATCCATGGGATGACACGTATACTGCATAGAGGAACAGTTGCTGCAATGCGGGATCTCCCGATATTTCCCCTGCAGGTGGCGCATCATATACGTTGTGTGCTGCGCGCCATTCCAAATATCCTTCAATCGCGCTGTATTCATGTTTCCAATGGGAAGTGAGGGATATCGGCATCCGCAGCAACTCACATCCCCATTGGACTCTATATTGAGCATAGAGAACAAAGAGTCACAGACAAGCCGTTCTTTATATTCATACGAATACCGCATGACCTCTCCTGTAGAGAGCAGGTCAGTATAATCGACACAGTCTGCAGCGTTGATAATATGTTCGATGTTCATTTCATCACAGATACTGCCAAATAATTCATAGAACTGATCATGTTCCTCCGGGCTGTCCAGCGCAGCATCTACGATCTTGACATACAGCTTACAGTTGCCTCGGTGCTCGTAGAAGTATGAAAGTTCTTCCAAAAATTTGGGGTAGTTAATGGAAAACCCGCAAACAGATTTATATTTTTCTTCCGTAATCCCTTGTACAGAAACGAGCAGGCGCGTCAGTCCCGCATCGATTAGCGCATCTGAGAGTTCATGGGTAAGCATACTGGCATTTGTGGTAATCTCTATCCGATCAGAAAGCGCGTGTGCACTAGCATGCGCAACGATACGTGCCACATCCTTGTTCATAAGGGGTTCCCCATACCCACATATACGAAGATTTTTTGTTCGCTGCCCGCCCTTTGCATGATAAAACTCTTCAATTTGATCCGCGATCTCAAGATATTCATCATAGGACATCATATGTGGTCCCTTAAAACCACCGGGAACCGAGTGATAGCAATAGATGCATTTAAAATTACAGAAATCATTGATACTCAGGCCAATGGAAAACGGAACCGCAAGCGGAACCACCTTATAGAGATGTGTGCGATTTTCATCACGCCCTGACCCAATTTTTTCCCGATAAGATTCCTTGATCATGCTGTCTGCATTTCCTCCATGATTGAATATATCCCTAAACAAGACAGCTCATGACTGGCTCTATATAAACTATCGTATACAATGGCATTTACATAAGAAATGCCCGTATCTGCTCCTCACTCACCGCACGCATATCCACGCCCTGCTCCCAGGCCTTCGCCCATTCCACCGTTTTCTCAACGGCTTCTTTAATGTGCCAGCGTGGTTTCCACCCGAGCTCGCTCTTTATTTTCGAGCAGTCGAGCTTCAAAAAATGCGCCTCGTGCGGGCCGCCGTCCGCGTGCGTCTGCCAGTATGCGCCATCGCCCCACGCGCGGCAGAAGATGTCTGCCAGCTCGCCCGTCGTCACGCAGTCCGCATCGTCGGGACCGACGTTCCACGCACCAACCAGACCTGCGTCCGCCGTCTGTCGCGCCGCAATCGTGAGATAGACAGAGAGTGGTTCGAGAACGTGCTGATAAGGACGCGTCGAGTGCGGATTGCGGATGTCGATGGTCTGCCCGCGCACGGCGGCGCGAATGCAGTCGGGGATGATGCGGTCGGGCGCGAAGTCGCCGCCGCCGATCACGTTACCCGCACGCGCCGTTGAGACGCGCACATCGCGTGCTGTGAAGAAGCTCTGCCGGTAGCTGTAGACGGCGATTTCCGCGCAGCTCTTGCTCGCCGAATACGGATCGTAGCCCATCAGTGGCTCGTTCTCACGATAGCCCCATGGCCATTCCTTGTTTTCGTAGACCTTGTCCGTCGTCACGATGAGTGCGGAACGAACGGTGTCCGATATGCGAATACATTCAAGTGTATTGACTGTCCCCATCACATTCGACGCAAAGGTGTCCACGGGCTGACGGTAGCTCGTGCGTACAATCGGCTGCGCTGCAAGGTGGAACACGACCGCGGGACGCGCATCACGGAAGGCGTGCTGTAAGACAGCAAGGTCGCGCACATCGCCGCGCACATCCCGTATTTCCTTCAAGATACCGAGACGGGTCAGCGCCTCCATACCTCCCGCAGTCGGTGCATCGAGAGAAAATCCCGTCACCTCCGCCCCCGCCCGCAAGAGCAAGAGAGAGAGCCACATCCCCTTAAACCCCGTATGCCCCGTGAGGAGGACACACTTCCCCTTGTAAAAGCTCAGATCGTCCATCTCGCCCACTTCTCACTTTCCATCGGTATCCCGCACATGCTCAGAGGTTCAAAATCTGTGCCTCAAGGCGTGCCGCATCCGCCACATTCCTGCAGCCGAACGCTGTCGGATCCAGAGTAATCGCATGATTTTGCGCGGAATACCCTCGCTCCCCCGTATAAAGGATCCTTGCGCTTGGATCATCAATGTATTGCGGATGATCACAGATTCCTTCATAGACTTCACAGCAGTTTTCATGCACATCACTCGTACATAGAGTCCCACCATAACGTACGAGGCCCCAATAGCGTTCAAAGCGCAGATCTGTCAGAAAGATACGATTTGCGAGTTCCTGATAAGTCTGCTCAGGATGAAACTCCATGGGAATACCGAATTCCCCCAAACGACTCACGCTCATATAAAAGATAAAAGTATCCGCCATGACAATGTAAGGGATCACCATTTCCCTATAACGCGGGATATACTCTCCCATCCGTATACGAATGGAGCTGTTCGAGGACACCGATGGAATATCCTCAACATCAGAAACAAACTGCCCGGATGCATAGCCTTGGGATTGCCTCGACATCCCGGCAATCGTGAGCGGGCATTGAATTTTGATGTCCCTCTCCTGCAAAAGGAGGTTGACAGCGCCCACATAGACATCCTGGCACATTCCATCCAGTATGCGTCCGGTCCGCCGCAGCACCTCTCTCAGATAACCGCGCCGGAAACCTGAATTGATATAGAGGAGCGGGAGAGAATAAAGACATCCCTTGATCTTCGAAAGAACATTTGCATGATCGCCGCATAGCACATATTCTGCATAGCGTTCCGTTTGCTCCGAGTCAACGAGCTGAACAATTTGCTCATCCCGTCCCTCGGGCATAAAACCCGGCCATGTATAAAAGCCGCGTTTCCACGAAATAACAGATGTTGACGGATAGTCCTCCATCGCCTGTCTGATGTATTTCAACGCCCACGGGAGCACGCCGTCATCCGCGCCCAGTGAAAAGATAAACGCACCGTGTGCGTGGAGATAGGCATATTCGAAGCTCTTCGCAAGAGGGAGCACAAACGGTGTCTTATAGTAACGAATGCGCGGATCATTCAGTTCCTCAACGAGGCGACGCACCTCGCTGCCCCCCTCGTCCGAGTTGTCGCTGAGGACGATCTCATAGCTGCCGTCATAGTCGATCGCGAGGCACGTCTCCAATGTATACCTCAGCGTATCGGCAGAGTTCCGCGCAGGAATGACAATCGAGAAGTCACACGTCGCAGGTGCATCGAGCAGCGGCTCAATGTTCTCTCCATAAAAGTAGCTGATATATGGTAGATAGTCCCCTGCCCACGCAAAGGAAAAGCCATACGAAAACTGCGGCGGCAGACAGTAGGAAAGACGCTGGATGTCACCCGCGAGAGCATCCTTTGCGTGCAGTTCATCCATACGGTTATCGCGCGCAATGACGATCAGCGGTGCCTTCTGCACTGTGCTCTTTGCAAGAAGGCGGATAACGGCGGGTGTTGCAGACTTCTCTCTGCCGTCCGCGTGGCGATATCGCCCCACGTCGAGTACGATCTGTTCCCCGTCGGCACGCGCCCCCTGAATGCAGTGCAGTGCATAGGCATTCAGATTCTCTGCCTGCTCCGTCGCCGTGGTCTCGCACACAAGCATCGCCTGCTGTCCGAGGATGTCGAGTGCACGCGCGAGTACCTGCTGATCGGAGCACTCCTCTGCTGTGCCGACAAGCAGAAAGAGGTTGCTGTTCCCGTCCGTAAACATCCGCAGCAGGAAGCCGAAGTTGCCCCGAAAGATCGGCTCTGGATAGGGAATGCCGGTATCTTCGATGAGGATGTCATCGTAGTCCTCCCGCCCCGTCACACGGCAGTACGCTATCATCAGGATGAAATAGGCCGTCATATTGCGCGTGACGTAGTATTCCTCGGCAAGCGCACGCAGGAGATCGGCATCGAGCGATCCCGTCAAAAACTTTTCCTTCAGCGCAGCCAAGTGCGCAAAAGCGTCCTGCGGAAGAACGCCGTTTGCATAAAAGTCATGCGCAAACCTCGTCTGCCGCCACGCCGGGGATCCCTTGGGGAACGTACGGCTCTTTAGTTCGAACACATCTGCAAGTGCCGGCATCGGGTAGAATTCCTGCGCCGTATAGTCAAGGATATTGCGGCATTTGTCCCCATCCTCGCCCCGCGCGATCATGAGGGCAACTGCGGCGCAGATGTATTCGAGCCGCTTTGGGAAGATACGCCGCAGAGTGGCAAGTTCCGCCTCTGCTGCCGCCAAGTCCTCCTCCGTGCCGTGCTTGATGTACGCACGCGCACGCCGTACGATTTCCAGATATGTCTGCCCATCCATTTCTACTGTGACCTCCCACTTTTCCGATCCCTGCTGTCCGTTCGCACCGGTACGGCTTTCCCTCTAGTGAATCGCTTTCTTCTTGAACCGTCCGCCCACGATGTCGTGCACGGCGTTGATCGTGACAAAGGCACGCTCGTCCTTGTCGAGGACGATCTCCTTGAGCTTGTCGAGCTCGAGGCGCGTGACGACGCAGTAGAGAACCTCCTTTGCCTCGCCCGTGTAGCCGCCCGCGCCGTGCAGCAGGGTCACGCCGCGCCCGAGTCGCTCGTTGAGGGCGGCGGTCATCTCCTCATGCTCATTCGTGACGATCATGACGGCGTACGATTCGTCGAGCCCCTTGAGCACCACGTCGATCATCTTGGCGATGACGAAGTAGGCAAAGAGCGAGTACATCGCCTTGTCCCAGCCGTAGAGCAGCCCCGCCGAGGAGAGGATGAAGAGGTTGATGAACATGACGACCTCGCCGACGGAGAACTGCGTCCGCGCATCCATGATGATCGCGACGATCTCCGTGCCGTCGAAGCAGCCGCCCGTACGCATGACGATGCCGACGCCGAGCCCCGTCACGACGCCGCCGAAAATCGCGGCGAGGAAGGGATCGTTCGTCACCTGCGGCACATCGTGGAGGACCCCCGACCAGATCGAGAGCATGATGATCGCAAAGACGGTCGAGAGCGCAAAACTCTTGCCGATCTGCTTGTAACCCATATAGACGAATGGGATGTTAAAGAGAACAAGGAACACACCGAGCCCCATCCCCGTAATTGTCTGCGCCATGATCGAGAGACCAACCACGCCGCCGTCGATAACGTTGTTCGGGATCAGAAAGAGATCCAGCCCGGCTGCGGTGATAAGCGCACCGAGAATCAACATCGCTGCTTTTTTTATGTAGAAGATCGCCCCCTTGGGCGGCGTTTTATGCGGCTTCCCCTGCTTCGACACAGTTGGTGTCTGAACGATTTGCGTATCCATTTCTGCGGTCATAACACTCCCCTGTTCCACTCCATTTTACCATCTCATTATAGAGGAAAGAAAAAGCGCTGACAACCCCGCACCGATGAGAATGGATTTCTTGACTTTAATATGACGACGCTATATGATGTTTTTAATGGAAATATTGTCATTGGATAAAGGGAGGGATATTTGCATGATCTACACCGTTACCTTCAACCCGTCGATCGACTACATCGTGCGGTTGGAGCAGTTCACAGCGGGCGAGATCAACCGTGTGAACTATGAGCAGATCCTGCCGGGAGGAAAGGGCATCAATGTCTCCATCGTGCTGAAAAATCTCGGGCACGCCTCGACGGCACTCGGCTTCCTTGCGGGATTTACGGGCGTTGCGATGCAGCAGATGCTGCACGCGTTCGGCGTGACGGACGATTTTGTGCGTCTCGATGAGGGCTTCTCACGCATCAACGTCAAGATCAAGGCGGAGAGCGAGACCGAGATCAACGGACAGGGCCCCGTTATCACAGAGGCGGCACAGCGCGCACTGTTTGAAAAGCTCGATCGGCTGCAGAGCGGAGACACGCTCGTCCTCGCAGGCTCGATTCCGAACACGCTGCCCGACGACATCTACGAACGCATCATGGAGCACCTCGACGGACGCGGCATCCGCATTGTGGTGGACGCGACAAAGAACCTGCTGCGGCGCGTGCTGAAGTACCGCCCGTTCCTCATCAAGCCGAACAATCACGAGCTCGGCGAGATGTTCGGTGTCGAACTCAAAACGGACGACGACATCATCCTCCACGCAAAGAAGCTGCAGGAGGAGGGCGCGACGAACGTCCTCATCTCGATGGCGGGCGACGGCGCAATTCTCCTCACGGCAGAGGGCGTATTCTACCGCTCCGCCGCACCGAAGGGCACCCTCGTCAACTCCGTGGGCGCGGGCGACTCAATGGTCGCGGGCTTCCTCGCGGGATTCATGGAGTCGGACGGCAGCTATGAGCGTGCCTTCTACATGGGCGTTGCGACCGGCTCCGCCTCCGCATTCTCGCCGAACCTCGCCACACGCGAGGAGGCACTTGCACTGCTAAAGACGATTGTTTGATGTAACTGCGGCATACATCCTAGGAAAATGAATATAACTATCGTAACTGTGCAATACTCCGTAGCAAACACTAGTGGAGCAAGCGGAAGAGAGGGCACGTTCTGCCCCTTGCGGATTTTATTCGTTCAAGCGAAGCGCGTTTGGAATCCGCAGGTATTTCGGCAGATAAGTGCCCGACCGCTTGCGTAACGAGGGTTCTGCGAGGAGTATGCACAGTGAATAAAACTCAGCACAATGAAAAGGAGGGGTTTTCCCTTGCATATCAACGACCTTTTGAAACCCGAGAGCATCGCCCTCGGTGTTTCCGCCCCGCCTCGAAGGAGGCTGCAATTCGCCTCCTCGCCGACTACATGGAAAAGGGCGGCAATCTCAGTGACAAAGAGCAGTACATAAGGGACGTGCTCACCCGCGAGGAGAGCGGCACCACCGGGCTCGGCGACGGCATCGCAACACCGCATGCCAAGAGCGACGGCGTGAAGGCCGCGGGGCTTGCCGCGATGACCGTTCCCGACGGCATGGACTTTGCCGCGATGGACGGCAACCCGAGCCGCCTCTTCTTCATGATCGCCGCACCGAACGGCGCGAACGACGAGCACCTCGCCATTCTCTCAAAGCTTGCAACCATGATTATGGACCCCGACTTCAAGGAGGCACTCATCGCCGCCAAGACCGTCGAGGAGTTCCGTCAGCTCGTCGACGACAAGGAGAACGACCGCTTTGTCGCACCGAGTGCTGCCACCGCAGCCGAGGAAGCAAAGCCCGCCGCCGACCACATTCAGATTCTCGCCGTCACCGCCTGTCCTACGGGCATTGCACACACCTTTATGGCGGCGGAGAGCATCGAGCAGCACGCGAAGAAGCGCGGTCTCACGGTCAAGGTCGAGACGAACGGCTCGGCGGGCGTGAAGAACGTCCTTACGCCCGAGGAGATCGCCGCCGCTGACGGCATCATCGTCGCGGCGGACAAGAACGTCGCCATGTCCCGCTTTGACGGCCGCCGCGTCGTCATCACGAAGGTCGCGGACGGTATCAACAAGGCGGACGAACTCATCGACCGCGCCCTCTCGGGCAGCGCTCCCATCTACCACGCGAGCGGTGCAGATGAGGCGGAGGGGGCAGACGATACGGAAAACGAGAGCCTCGCGCGCCAGATCTACAAGCATCTCATGAACGGTGTCTCGCATATGCTCCCATTCGTCGTCGGCGGAGGCATCCTCATCGCACTCGCCTTCCTCTTTGACGACTACAGCATCGACCCGTCGAAGTTCGGCTCAAACACCCCGCTTGCCAAGTTCTTCATGCAGGTTGGCGGTGCATCCTTCGGCTTCATGCTCCCCGTCCTCGCGGGCTTTATCGGCATGTCGATCGCCGACCGCCCGGGACTTGCCGTTGGCTTCGTCGGCGGCTCACTCGCGGGCGCAACGGGCACGGGCTTCCTCGGTGCGCTGCTCGCGGGCTTCGTCGGCGGCTACGCCGTCAACGCCCTCAAGAAGGTATTCGCGGGGCTCCCCGCCTCCCTCGACGGCATCAAACCCATCCTGCTCTATCCGTTCTTCGGCATCCTCATCATGGGGCTCATCTCGCTCTACATCATCGCCCCGCCCGTCTCCGCGATCAACAACTGGATGATCGCGACACTCGGCGGCATGGATCCCTCCGCACGTATCCTCATGGGGTTGATCGTCGGCGGCATGATGGCGGTCGATATGGGCGGCCCGATCAACAAAGCGGCGTACGTCACAGGCACGGGGCTCCTCGCCTCGGGCGAGTACCACGTCATGGCGGCGGTCATGGCGGGCGGCATGGTGCCGCCTCTTGCGATTGCGCTTGCAACCACGTTCTTTAAGAACCGCTTCACCGAAAATCAGCGCAAAGCGGGCATCACGAACTACGTCATGGGCCTCTCCTTCATCACCGAGGGCGCGATCCCGTTTGCAGCAGCGGATCCCGTGCGCGTCATCCCATCGATGGTCGTCGGCTCCGCACTCGCGGGCGCACTCACGATGTTCTTTGACTGCACGCTGCGCGCACCGCACGGCGGCATCTTCGTCGTCCCGACCATCGGCAACCCGCTCATGTACCTCGTGAGCATCCTCATCGGTGCCGTCGTCGGCGCGATCATTCTCTCCCTGCTGAAGAAGCCCATCAAGGAGTAAAACCAGACGCAAAAATATTTCCCTCGGAAGGATCAAACATCCCGTCCGAGGGATTTTTCATGCGCACGTAAAACAGCCCATCCGTGCGGATGAGCTGCTGCATGTTTGTATTTGTCAAAGGCCCCTTACGCCAGAACGCGCGAGAGGCGGACGAGCTCGGGATCAAGTGTCTTGGAGTTGTTGACCGCCTCAAAGAGGTTGACGCCGACCACCTGTCCCTCGTTGAAGCTGTACACCACATCACTCACGCCCGAGATGATCGCAAGCGCCGCCTTCTCACCGAGCATGGAGGCCTTGATGCGGTCCTCGACCGTCGGCGAGCCGCCGCGCTGAATGTGCCCGAGCACCGAGACGCGCGTGTCGATCTCCGTCTTTTCGCCGATGATCTTGCCGATCTCCACGGCAGAGCCTGCGCCCTCAGCGACCACAATGATGCTGTAACGCTTGCCTGCCTCGTACATCTCCTTCAGCTCCAGGCTGATCTCCTCGAGGTCAAACGCGACCTCCGGCACGAGGATGTACTCCGCCCCGCCGGCAATCCCCGACATCATCGCGAGCCATCCCGAGTGCCGTCCCATGACCTCGACGAGGATGATGCGCCGGTGTGCCGATGCCGTATCGCGCAGCTTGTTGATCGCGTCCACGATCGTATTGCACGCTGTATCGCAGCCGATCGTGTAGTCCATGCCCCAGACATCGTTGTCGATCGTGCCCGGCAGTCCGACGATCGGCATGCCCGTCTCCTTGCTGAGGAGCGACCCGCCCGTGAGCGAGCCGTCGCCGCCGATGATCACAAGCCCCTCGATATTGCGCTTGCGCAGATTCTCGAACGCCGTCTTGCGGCCCTCCGGTGTCATGAACGACTTGCTGCGCGCCGTTCCTAGGAACGTGCCGCCGCGCTGAATCAGATCGCTGACGCTCCGCGTTGTAAGCTGCTCGATGTCATCGTGCACCATGCCGCTGTAGCCGTTGTGCACGCCGTAGACCTCGACCCCCTCGTAGATCGCCGTGCGCACCACAGCGCGCGCCGCCGCATTCATCCCCGGGCTGTCTCCGCCCGAGGTCACAACCGCGATTGCCTTTTTCAGCATAACAACATCCCCCATCTCTATGCCACGCTGACGCGAATAAAGTTCTGTTCCCTATTGTACGAGAGCACAGGTGAAAAGTAAAGTATTTCGCAGAAAATACCTTGATGCCTCCATGATCGATTCAGCGATTTCTCAGCACAGCTCACCGTCGGCGATGATCTCCCGTTCCTTCTCGATGTCCTCACGCTTCAGCGAGAGCATGACAAAGATGACGCTCTCCCCCGCATCCTTGAACACATCCTGCGCCAGATCTTCCTTGACCTCCATGGTATACCTCCTGTTTCATACACATCCAAATCCCGATCCTATGGTACGGCATTGCTCCATACGAGGCAAGAATCCACCGCGCTACACCTTGAACTTGCCAACCAGCTCATCCAGCTCGGCAGCGTGGCCCTTGAGATGCTCGGCCGTTGCGGCAAAGGCATCGAGCGATGCGGTTTCCTGCTCGATTGCGGCCGCCGCATCCGTTGTATGTCCCGCGATCTCATGTGAGGCCTTGGCGACCTCCTCCGATGCCGCCGCTGCGACCTGTGCGCAGGCGCGTACCGCTTCAATAGAGGTGAGGAGCGCCGTACGGTTCACATTCTCCGCCTGTGCAAGGGCCTGCATCTCCTCCAGATGTGCAGAGATGCCGGTCACACTCGACGCGAGCATCTGGACATTCTCATCCTGCTCGCTGGTGTGCGCAGCGACATGGGTGATGGCAAGCGCATTGTACTCGACTGCCTTGCTGTTCTCAACACTCGCCCGCCACATCGTATCCGACAGCCCCGCGACCTCGGCTGCGCAAATCTGCGCACGCTGCATGATCCGGCGCAGTTCGCTGACAAAGGTGTTGAATGACTGGACAATGCGCCCGATCTCGTCAAATCGTCTGGTACTGAGCTGCTGGGTGAGATCCGCCTCCTTGCCCGCGACCTCGCGGAACGATGCAGTCAGTGCCGCAATCGGCCGCAGCACCTCCATGATGATGCAGTAGGAGGACACTGCAAAGACAAGGAACGCAAGGATGATCACACCTACGCTGATCTCTTTGGAAACGCCGATCTTTGCCTGGCTGGCATTGTCATACGCCGTGACGAGCTTGTCCACCTCGGTCACATAGCCGTCAACTTCGGCGGCAACGACGGCATTCGCCTCGTGCTTTTCCTCCGTCCCCACAGCCCCCGTGACGGCGAACACATTTGTGCGGTACTCCTCCCAGAGAGGCTGCAGCGTGCGAAGCTGTTCCTTGATCGCCTCGTCCGATGCCGGACGAAGGCCGAGCTCGGCATCTCCCCTGCGCAGCCCGGCAAGGATGCGGTCATACATCTCGATCTGCACCATCATCATACTGCGGAGCTCCGCCGCCTCCGCTGCATCGGCGGAAACCATGCGTGCCGAGAGCCATGCAAGCTGATAGGCACGCATGCGCAGCGAGCCGGAGGCATTGACGGCGGGAGCGTCCCCGTCCAGCTGGGCAAAGGTGGCAAAGTTCAGCCCGACCAGCCCGACGATGAATACAAAGAGGGCAACAAGCGTGATTCGTAATTTGTTATGGATTGACATTTTTTCCTCTCGTTTCAAAAAATTCCTCTCTTGTATTATATCGTAGAATGTAGACTGTGCAATACCCCATCCAATAAATCCGTGTGAACTGCAATGTATTCACACGGATTTATTTTGGATATTTTCTCAGACCTTGAACTTCCCAACGAGCCCGTCCAGCTTCGTCGAGAGCTCGGACAGCTGCTCTGCGGCAGCGACGACCTGTTCCATACTCGCGCTCTGCTCCTCGATGGCGGCCGCCGACTCCTCGGAGTGCCCCGCAATCTGTTTCGCTGTCGCCGCGACACTTCCCGAGGTGTCCGCAACGCTCTGCGCCCCCTCCGATGCCGTCTGGTTCAGCCGCACGATCTCAGCGGCCGCCCTGCGGCTCTCCTCGGAACTTGCGGCAATGGCATTCAGCGAGGCACGCACTGCATCGACAGCCTCCGTGATCTTCTCGAGCTCGCTGACGAGTTCCTGATTTGCACTGCGCGTCTCATGCACCTGCTGGCGGATGCCGGTCATCTTCTCCGTGACATCGTCCGCCGCAAGACTCGAGCTCTCGGCGAGCTTGCGCACCTCTTCCGCGACAACGGCAAAGCCGCGCCCGCTCTCACCTGCACGTGCCGCTTCAATCGCGGCGTTGAGAGCGAGCAGGTTGGTCTGCCCCGAGATGCCCTTGATGAGGTCAATGATCTGATTGATGTCCTCCGCATACTGCGTGAGGGTCTGTACGTTCCGATCCATGGTCATGACGATATCACGCAGGACATCGGTCTGCGCCGCGACACGCGCTGCACCGTCCCGACCGTTTGCCGCCTTTTCCTCAGAATCTGCCGAGAGTACGGCAGAGCGTTCGGCAGACGCAAGCATCTGCGCCATATGTGCCGCAATCTGCGCCACATTGTGTGCAAGTTCCTGCATAGAGCCGTTCTGCGCGTTCGCCTGTCCTGCGACATCGGTGACGGAGCCGGCGACCTGCTCGACTGCCTGACTGCTCTCTCCGCTTGCCTGAGAGAGTGCGCCGGAGAGCTGCGCGACCTCTGCCGCACTCTCCTGTGCGCCGCGCATGATGGTACGCAGTTTCCCGATGAAGGTGTTGAAGTGAAGGACGATACGACCGATTTCATCATCGCGCTCCGCATGGAGCTGCTGCGTCAGATCGCCCTCTCCGCCGGCAATATCACGAAACGACTCCGTCAATGCCGCCAGCGGGCGCAGAATCTGCGCGAGGATCAGCCAGAGTGCGCCGCCCACAACGAATATGGCGAGGAGGATCACACCGATCTGAATATTCTTGGAGGTTTCGATCTTTGTCTGGCTGGCGGCATCGTAGGCAGCGACCAGCTTGTTGACCTCCGCCACAAAGGGCGCAACCTCTTTCGCAACCTTTGCCTCTGCCGCGCGGCGCATTTCCTCGTCCGCGCCCGTGGCAACGGCACGCACATCGGTGCGATACGCTTCCCACAGCGGCTTCACGATGCCGAGCTGCCGCTGCACCGCCTCATCGGTGGGCACAGCCAGCCCCATCGACGCATCGCCTTGTGCAAGCCCTTTCAGAATACGGTCGTAGTCCTCCAGATCCTTCTGCATCGCAGTACGCAGTGTCTGTGCATCCCCCTCATCTGCCGACACGAGCCGTGCCGCCCCCCATGAGAGCTGATAAGCGCGCATGCGCAGCGAGCCGGAGGCGTTGACCGCAGGCGAATCCCCCTTGAGTTCATTGAATGTAAAGAAGTTCAGCCCGACCAGTCCCACAATGAAGACAAACAGTAGAATCAGAATCGACTGTAGTTTAGTACGTATGCTCATACCCAGCTCCCCTTTGGTTTCCCCCGTCCACTCTGCACACTGCCGCAAGATCCGGCACATGCGCATATGGAACAGCACTATAAAACACATTTCATTCTATTGATTATAGCATAAAATAATTTTGTATAAAAATGAAAATCGTCTATGATTCCCTAAAAAAGACCATCAGCCCTACAGGCCAATGGTCTTTTCATTTCAAAGTTTCACAAGTTCGCGCAGACGCGCGAGGTCGATGTAGGTCTCCGTCTCTGGATGCCGTGCGAGATAGCCCTGATGCTCGTCCGCCGCCGCCTGAAATGAGGTGAGGCGTTCCATCGTTGCGTGCAGCACACGACGCGCCGCCGTGCTGCTGTTCGGGTCGTTGAGCGTCAGGTGCTCCCCCGTCGCGGGACAGCGTCCCTTCCCCGCGAGAAAGGTGAGATAGAGCTGGATCTGCGGCTCATCCTCCGCACTCTCGTAGAAGACACCTGCACGGTACATACTGCCGCGCACATACCCCTGTCCGTCGATGCTGTACGGGGTCACAACAGCAAAGTGCAGATCGAGCAGCTGCGAGATGTCGATCTTCTTCGGATCGTAGCAGATCTCGATCCCCATGCGCCCGCCTGCCGCACCTGTCGCCACATCCTCATGGCGGGCATTGGGCGCGGCGTTGATGTAGCCCGTACGAACACTCGCGATGCCGCGCCGCCCTGTAAAGACCTCCTCAAGCTCGTACATATCCGCGCCCGAGAGGCAGATGCGTTTCGTCATGGATACACCTCCTCAATTCGTAAAGAGGTCGACCTGCCGCCCTGCTGCACGGTGGACGTCGAATACGCTGAGCAGTTCGGCGACCGCCTGCGTTGGCGAGATACCACCCGAGAGGATCGCCTCCTTCACCTCGGGCATCCGTCCGCGCACAACGGCATCGTCGAAGAACAGATTGTGCAGATGCTCGTCGATCATGCTGTTCATCCAGTCGAGGAGCTGACCGTCGCGTCGCTTCTTCCAAACACCGCTCTCCGTCGTCTTGTCACGGAAGATGCGGATGACCTCCCAGAGTTCGGCAAGTCCCGTCTTTTCGACGGCGGACGCGAGGTAGGCGTGCGTCTCCCACCCCGGCGTTGCGGGGCGAATAAACTCGATCATGCGCTCGTACTGCCCGCGTGCAACCTTTGCCTTCAGCAAATTGTCGCCGTCCGCCTTGTTGATGACGATTGCATCCGCAAGCTCCATGATGCCCTTCTTGATGCCCTGCAGTTCATCGCCCGCCCCCGTCAGCACGACGAGCAGGAAGAAGTCGACCATCGAGCGCACGGTCGTCTCGGACTGTCCGACACCGACCGTCTCAATGATGATGACATCGTAGCCCGCCGCCTCGCAGAGCAGCATCGTCTCGCGGCTCTTGCGTGCAACGCCGCCGAGCGTCCCGCCGGCAGGCGACGGGCGGATGAATGCCTCGGGGCGGCGCGAGAGCGTGCCCATGCGCGTCTTGTCACCGAGGATCGAGCCCTTCGTCACGGAACTCGTCGGGTCAACGGTGAGAACGGCGACGCGATGCCCCGCATCGCAGAGCATATTGCCGAACGCCTCGATCATCGTGGACTTGCCCGCGCCGGGAACACCTGTGATGCCGATGCGCAGGGCGTTTCCCGTCTTTGGCAGGAGCCGCTGCAATACCCGCTGTGCGAGCTTAAAATGCTTGCTGCTGTTGCTCTCGATCAGCGTAATCGCGCGCGAGAGTGTCATGCGGTCGCCGCGCTCCACGCCCTCCACATAGTCATCCTCATTGAGGACGAGCTTTCTGCGCGGCATCCCAGTACCGTTCAACAGCTTCGGATTGATATTGCCAACGGTCAGATCCTTGATGCCCTCGATGCCGCCCATGACGCTTGTCGTGAACTTGCAGTCCGCATCCTCGGGTACCCAGTCGGGCCGTTCTGTGGTATATTTTTCGCTCATAAAGCCTCCTTTCGTGATATGGCAAAACGCCGCCCTCATGCAGAGAGCGGCGCCCAATATTTTCTCAGCCCGCGGCTTCTTCCTTCGCGCGTGCGATGAGAAGGGTCAGGAGCTTGATGCCCGCCTCGGGGATGTTCGTGCCCGGTGCGAAAATCGCGACCGCGCCGTGCTCGTAGAGGTTGTCATAGTCCTGCACGGGGATAACGCCGCCGATACAGACCATGATGTCGTCACGTCCGAGCTTCTTCAGCTCATCAACGAGCTGCGGCAGGAGCGTGTTGTGTCCTGCTGCGAGCGAGCTGAATCCGACCATGTGCACGTCGTTGTCGACCGCATCCTGCGCCGTCTCTGCAGGGGTCTGGAAGAGAGGACCCACGTCGACGTCCCAGCCCATGTCGGCGAAGGAGGACGCGATGACCTTCTGGCCGCGATCGTGTCCGTCCTGTCCCATCTTCGCGACAAAGATACGCGGACGGCGACCCGTGAGTTCCTCGAACTCGTCCGCCATCTCGCGGGCGCGGTCGAGCTCGGTCTTGTCCGTGAACTCGGAGGAGTAGACACCGGAAATGGTGTGGATCACCGCCTGGAAACGGCCGGAGACCTTCTCCACCGCATCGGAGATCTCGCCGAGCGAGGCGCGGGCGCGTGCCGCATCGACCGCCGCTTCGAGCAGGTTGCCGTTGTCGCGCGTCTCTGCCGCCTTTGTGATGCCCTCGAGGCAGCGGCGCACATCGTCCGCATTACGCTCTGCGCGCAGCTTCTCGAGACGCTCGACCTGTGCCTGACGCACGGCCGTGTTGTCGATCGCGAGGATCTGCAGGGGGTCTTCCTTTTCGAGGCGGTACTTGTTCACGCCGACGATGCTCTCGATGCCGGAGTCGATCTGCGCCTGACGGCGTGCTGCCGCCTCCTCGATGCGCATCTTCGGGAGCCCCGTCGAGATCGCCTTTGCCATGCCGCCGAGGGCCTCGACCTCCTGGATATGCGCCCAAGCGCGGCGGATGATCTCGTTCGTGAGAGCCTCGACGTAGTACGAGCCGCCCCACGGGTCGATGATCTTGCACACGCTCGTCTCGTCCTGGATGTAGAGCTGCGTGTTGCGTGCAATACGCGCCGAGAAGTCCGTCGGCAGTGCGATCGCCTCGTCGAGTGCGTTCGTATGAAGGGACTGGGTATGGCCGAGTGCCGCGCCCATCGCCTCCATCGCCGTGCGGGCGATATTGTTGAACGGATCCTGCGCCGTCAGCGACCAGCCCGAAGTCTGGCTGTGCGTGCGCAGTGCCATCGACTTGTCGTTCTTCGCATCGAACGACTTGACGATCTTTGCCCAGAGGACACGCGCCGCACGCATCTTTGCAATCTCCATGAAGTAGTTCTTGCCGATTGCCCAGAAGAACGAGAGACGCTTTGCAAAGTCGTCGACGGCGAGCCCTGCCTTGATGCCCGTGCGGATGTACTCAAGGCCGTCCGCGAGCGTGTAGCCGAGCTCGATGTCCGCAGGTGCACCTGCCTCCTGCATATGGTAGCCGGAGATCGAGATGCTGTTGAACTTCGGCATGTACTTTGTCGTGTACTCGAAGATGTCGCCGATGATGCGCATGGACATATCCGGCGGGTAGATGTAGGTGTTGCGAACCATGAACTCTTTCAGAATATCGTTCTGGATCGTACCTGCCATGATCTTTTTGTCAACGCCCTGCTCCTCGCCCGAGACGATGAAGAACGCGAGGATCGGCAGAACCGCGCCGTTCATCGTCATGGAGACGGACATCTGGTCGAGCGGGATGCCCGAGAACAGGATGTTCATGTCCAGCATGGAGCAGACTGAAACGCCTGCCTTGCCCACGTCGCCGACGACGCGCGGGTTGTCTGCGTCATAGCCGCGATGCGTCGGGAGGTCGAACGCGATGGAAAGACCCTTCTGACCTGCGGCGAGGTTGCGGCGATAGAATGCGTTCGACTCCTCTGCCGTCGAGAAACCTGCGTACTGGCGCACCGTCCACGGACGGAATACGTACATCGTGGAGTACGGGCCGCGCAGACACGGCGGGATGCCGCTCGCAAAGTCGAGGTGGGTCATACGCTCGTATACGTCGTGATCGTAGAAGGGGCTCACGGGTACACGCTCCATGGTCTTGTGCGTGAGTGCCTCAAACGTCCGCCCCGTCGTCCCCTCGAAGAGGGCGCGCCACTCCTTGGAGTCTGCGGACGGGCTTTCGCCGAGGCTCATCCCGGTGAAATCCGGGTTCGTAAAGCCTGCCATTACGCAATCATCCCTTTCTTTTTCTGAAGGCGCTCAAGCACCTCGTAGCAGTTCGCCTTGACGGAGATGTATTCATCAATGCCCGCGTTGTTATATGTCTCAAGGAGATCCTTCGGTGCCGCGCCCGCGAGGAATACGCGCGCATTCGGCAGAACCTCGTGGAGCTTCGGTGCAAGTGCGGGCACGATCTCGGGATAGGTCGCGTCCGTGGAGCAGATGACCACCGCATCCGCGCCGCTCTTGCCCGCCGCCTCGGCGGCCTCCTCGACCGTCTTGAACCCGTCGTTGCCGAGCACCTCGAACGCGCCGACCTGCAGGAAGCCCGTGGTAAAGTCCGCACGCGCCTTGTGCTGCGGGATGGGGCCCATGTTCGCAAGGAAGATCTTGACGTTGTCGTTCTTCTCCGCCTTGTAGTCCTCGGTGCGGCGGCGCAGTGCCTCAAAACGCTCGCTCCAGCGATGCGGTGCGATCGCCGTGACCGTCTCCGCCGCGCCCTTGCCGTCCGTGACCGCCGCCATCAGCTCTGCGATCGTTGCCCCCGCAAACGCCGCCTCGATGCCGTGCTCAAGTGTGCCGTCAGCCTTGAATGCCGCAAGGGCCTCGCCCGCGTGCTTCGTGTCGATGTCGGAGAGATATGCTTCGATGTCTTTCGTGCGCTGTGCCTTGAGTGCCGCCGTATCCTCCGCACGCGTCTCGAGCAGGGTCTCCGTCATGTTTGGATACATATTGTTGCCGACGATGCGGTCCTTGCGGATGTCCGCCTTCTTGAACCGGTCGGCGAGGATCGCTGCAATCCCCTCCTGCACAGATCCGCTGTGCAGTGCCGCAACGATGCCGCCCTGCTTTTCGATGTTTTGGAACTCTGCCCAGATCTTTTCCTTCATCTGGCGCGTCAGCGTTTCCACCGCCCACGAGCCGCCCGCAGGATCGATCGGCTGGAGCATACCGAACTCCTCCTGCAGCATGATCTGGATGTTGCGTGCAATGCGGCGTGAGAACTCATCGCCCTTGCGGATGGGCTCGTCGAACGGCGCACTCTCGAACGAGTCGATGCCGCCCACAACGCCCGAGAAGATCTCCGTCGTGTTGCGGAGCATGTTGACGTACGGATCGTAGATAGTCTTGAAAAAGAGCGCAGGGCGTGCGTGAATGCGCATCTTCTGCGACTCGGCGTTGCCGCCGAACGCCTTGACGATCTGCGCCCAGATGGGGCGCACCGCACGCAGTTTTGCGATCTGCAGGAAGAAGTTCGCGCCCATCGAGAATCCGAACGCGACCTGCGATGCCGCCTCGTCGATCGTAAGGCCACGCTCGCACAGCGCACGCAGATACGCCGCCGCGGTCGCCAGACACGAGGCGATCTCCTGCACATCATTCGCACCGCCGTTACTGTAGACATCGCTGCGGACGAACACCGTACGGAGGTGCGGTGCATTTTTCACCGCCCAGCGTGCTGCTGCCGCGAGGCTGTCATAATGCGCATCGAGCGATGCGGGGAGCTTCCCGTCCGTCACGAGCGCACCGATCGGGTCCGCCCCGACGATGCCCTGCACCTTCGTCATATCCTCCCCCGCCGCACGGCGTGCCGCCGCAACGAGCGACAGCATCGGGAGAGCATTTGCGCCCGCATAGATATAGAGCGGGAATTTCGTGAGATCCAAGCCCTCAAGGAGGGTGTGCATATCGTCGACCGTCGTCACGCTCGTGCCGATGTCGCCGACCTTCTCCGCCTGACGCGCATCCACCCCCGCGCGCGAGGCTGTGTCAAGGACGATGTGATAGATCGTCGAGCCCTTGTCATTCTCATGACGCAGCAGCTCGTTGTTCTCTGCGGGCAATGTCTCGTCGCACGCCTGCGCGATGCCCCATGGCTTCCCGATATAACCGGCGGGATCCACGCCGCGCAGATAGTCTCCCATGCCGGGCATGACACTCTTTGGCAGGATATCCTCCGTGTGTTTCTTCGTGTACATGGGGTCGAAGGTGATGCCCTCATAGGTCTTTGTGAACATGACCTTATCGAACGGTGCCCCCTTGAGGAGCGCCTCGCAGGCTTCCTTCCACTCCGCATCCGTCGGCGGTGTGAATTCGTCGAGCGGGACATCGGGGAAATCCTCGACATCCGCCGATTTCTTCAGAAGCTTCTGAAGTTCTTCGTCACTCGACCGCTCTTTTTCTTCCGGCATAACATGTCCTCCTTTAATTTATTGCGGGAAGGCTCTGTCAGTTCAACAGATGAACCAACATAAAAGAAAAAGCAATTCTGTGCATGATGCGCGGAATTGCATTCCTTGAAAAAAAATCGCTCTGAGCTTCCACCCTCAGAGCGCGCCCCTAATACAAAGGGGCAAAACGAGAACTGAAAAGATGAGCAATGTTTCCCCAAGGAGCGCATACTCCTTCATCCCGGGGAAATCTCTAGGCATGGGATTCTTTTCACATGCACACAGATCTCCTCAGGATCGCTCCACGCGCCGCAAGAAGGGCATTCTATGCAAAGAAAAAGCCCATTCCACGGTGTGCAGAACGGGCTTTTTCGGTATCGTTACTCAGTTCCCGATGGTCTGGTCTAAGCGCCAAACTCTCTCTCGAGGCGAACGAATCCGCAAAATCTCCATCCCCATCACTCGCAGGTCAATCGGTGATTGTTAATCAAGCAGGTCTCCTGGCTCCAGTTCATCGTTCTTCCGCATCTTCCCAGAGATTTCTCCCCAGTGACTGCTGACAATCGTCAACGTGCGGAATCACTCCCTGTTACAGTGGCGTGACCGCTCCGGCTTATACCGGATTCCCTATGAAGCAATTGAGGCTCTGCACGCAGAACCTCTGCACTTGATCCAAAATCAATATGTAATTTTTATGGTACGATAGGATAGTACCACTAAAAACTTCCTTTGTCAACAAAAAAAGAATCACTGCGCGAATTATCTTACAGCGATTCCTTATTTGCATAATTTTCATCAATCGAGGACATAGACCTCGACGCTGCGGCGTCCAAACTGGATCGCCTCGTCATAGCTCTCCATGCAGAGATCAATCGTATGACCGACGATCGCGCCGCCCGTATCTGCGGCGATTGCCTCGCCGTAGCCCGGGATGTAGAGACGCGTGCCGAGCGGAATGACATTCGGATCGACAGCGACGACACCGTGCCGCGCGGGAATTCCGCTCGCCGTGATGCCGCTGCCGCCGCCATCGCTCGGGAGGTAGGCGGATGCGTGCATCGTATACGCCGCACGATAACGCGGGATGCCGCGGCTGACACGCTCTTCCTCGCGCTCGCGTGCACGGCGCTGTTCGGCCGCCTGCTCGTTCTCCGTCAGCCGGATCGCGAGGTTCGCCGTGATCGGCGTATCCGCCGCAGGCGTTACATCCACCTCATACGGATTGTAGCCGTACTCCGCCATGACATCACCGACCGTGCGCCCGCTCGTCATAACCTGCTGCGTATCGTCCCAGAACGAGATGCTCACGGGCACGGCACGGTGTACGGCGATCTCGGTATGGCGTTCGCCATCGTTGTGGAACACCTCGTAGGTGTCCTTCGCGCCAAGCGTCACACCGAGCTTCTCAAAAATATCAGCGGGCCTCGTCTGCACCGTCATGTCGGTAATGGTCTCACCGTCCACGTGCACGCTTACACGCTGCATGTTCTTCGGCAGACCGTTCATCGTAAATCCGCTGGAGAGCACCATCATCCCCGCCAATGTGGCGCAGAACAAGGTATTTTTCTTTGTCTGAATGAGTTGTCCCAGTTTTTTCCACTGCATAGAACTCCTCCTTTACTGACGGCATTTTCCCACTTCTAGCTGAATTTTTCATGAAAAATGGGATTCTGCTGTAAATTGAGAGGCGTTTTCTCATCTGGCTCACCACTTTAAGAGAAAATTGTCCCATGTAAAAGCCCTGTTCGCGTCGGAATCCTCCACGTACAGGGCGATGATTTACGATAAATCAATAAAGTTGTTTCAATTTTGCAGCGATAGCATGGGCATATCGGACTTGTACGCTGCAGTGTATTCCCAACACAAGCACAGAGAACGTCATGCCTCACACATCCACGAGCTTCGGGTACAGCCGCCGCGCATTCTCTGTCGTATAACGTGCAACCTCCTCGACGCTCTCGCCGCGCAGTTCAGCGATCTTTGCCGCGACAAAGGTGACATAGGCGGGCTCGTTGCGCTTGCCGCGCTTCGGTACGGGCGCGAGATACGGGCTGTCCGTCTCGATGAGGAGACTCTCCTGCGGTGCTTCGCGTACGATCGCAGGCAGCTTCCCCGCATTCTTGAATGTCAGAGGGCCGTCGATGCCGATGTAGTAGCCGAGTTTCCACAGCTCCCGCGCTGTCTCAAGGCTGCCCGAGTAGCAGTGCAGTACGCCTGTGAGATCACGCCCCACCGCCTGCAGGATGGCGAGTGTATCCCCGTGCGCCTCACGGTCGTGGATGCACACGGGCAGCCCCGCCGCACGTGCGAGATTCAGTTGGGTCACAAAGAGTTCGCGCTGCAGGGCGCGTGCCTTCGGATCTTTCTCCCAGTAGTAGTCCAGCCCAATCTCACCGATGGCGACCACCTTCGGATGCTTCGCCCATGTGAGCAGCTGCGCACGCTCCGCATCCGTCAGTACGCACGCGCTCTCGGGATGGATGCCGACGGCAGCGTAGAGTGCGGGATACTGCTCCGCATCGGCGACCACCTGCGCGGATGCCGCCATCGTGTCCCCCATGCTGATGATCTGCGTGACCCCCGCCTCGGCGGCACGCGCAATCATCTCCGCGCGGTCGTCATCGTAGCGTTCGTCATACAGATGCGCGTGCGTATCAATGAATGTCGTCATTTTTCGATCTCAATGCGCGGGAAAAGCTGCTGCGCCGTGCCGACCGTGTGACCGTCAGGCAGTCCGCCCCACGCAGCATCGGAGAGCTGCACCTCTGCAAAGTCCGACGCGAAGCCCAGCTGCTCATAAATGCGCCGCGCGGTCACGGGCAGGAACGGAGAGATGAGGACACTCGTCACGCGCAATGCCTCGACGAGATGATAGAGCACGGCGTCGAGCTCTGCCGCCTTCGCCTCGTCCTTTGCGAGCGTCCACGGTGCGGTCTCATCGATGTACTTGTTCGTACGCGAGATCAGTGCCCACGCCGTCTTAATCGCGGCAGACAGTTCCATCTCCTCCATCTGCGCCGTATAGTCCTTGACCGTCGCCGCAGCCATTTCCTCAAGCACCGCATCGAAGTCCGTGCGCCCTGCGCCCTTTGTGATAACGCCCTTCCGATACTTCTTTGCCATCGAAAGGGTTCTGTGCAGCAGATTACCGAGATCGTTCGCCAGATCTGAGTTGATGCGCCCGATGAGCGTGTCGCGTGAGATGTTGCCGTCCTGCCCGAGCGTGATCTCGCGCAGCAGGAAGTAGCGCACAGCATCCGCGCCGAACTCCTCGATGAGCGCGATCGGATCGACCACGTTGCCGACGGATTTCGACATCTTCGCGCCGTCCACGATGAGCCAGCCGTGCCCATAGACCTTTTTCGGCAGGTCAATGCCGAGTGCCATCAGCATACAGCCCCAGATGATCGTGTGGAAGCGCACAATCTCCTTGCCGACGAGATGCACATCCGCCGGCCAGTAATGATTGAATTTTTCCGCATCGTGCATATAGCCGATGGGCGTGAGGTAGTTGCTGAGTGCGTCGAACCAGACGTAGACGACGTGCTTCGGGTCGAACGGCACGGGGATGCCCCAGTCGAACGAGGTGCGCGAGACGCACAGATCCTCCAGCCCCTGCTCGATGAACGCGATCATCTCGTTGCGGCGCGAGACGGGCTGGATGAAGTCCGGATGCTCGTTGATGTAGGCAAGCAGACGATCCGCGTACTTGCTCATACGGAAGAAGTACGCCTCCTCTGCGACCTCCTGCACGGGGCGGTGGCAGTCGGGGCAGCAGCCATTCTCGTCGAGCTGCAGCTTCGTCCAGTAGCTCTCGCATGGCGTACAGTAGAGCCCCTTGTACGCGCCCTTGTAGATGTCGCCCTGATCGTAGATCTTTTGGAAAATATGCTGTACGAGTTCGTGGTGACGCTTCTCCGACGTACGGATAAAGTCGTCGTAGGAGATGCCAAGCAGCCGCCACAGCTCCTGAAAGCCCGCGACAATGCGGTCGACGTACTGAAGGGGCGTTACGCCCTCCTTCTCCGCCGCCTGCTGGATCTTCTGTCCGTGCTCATCCGAGCCGGTCAGAAAGAACACATCATAGCCCGCAAGCCGCTTGAACCGCGCAATCGTGTCCGCAACCGTCGTGCAGTACGCGTGCCCGATGTGCAGCTTCGCGCTCGGGTAGTAGATCGGTGTCGTGATGTAAAATGGTGTCTTCTCGCTCATAAATCATGCCTCGTTTCGATTTGATGTACTATATAGTAGCACAGACCGTACATGGTGACAACTGCGGCACGGATGCTCTTAAATACAGATTCATGTATCGCATAGCTTCTCTAATATCTACAAATCCTCTCCGGACACGAGCCGCACATCCTCCTGTGCAGCAGCATCGCGCAGTCGCTCGGTAAAGCCGTAGAAGGAAAAGATCATATAGTGATAGTCTCCAGGATATTTCTTTTGAGGAAATTTGTCCTGCAAGTGTCGGAGTACGTCAAGATCGGCGGGTGCATGACGAAATTTACATTCCACGAGCAAGAAGCTCCGCTCCGCGCGATCTGCAGCAACAATATCGATCTCCTCCGACACGGTTCGTCTTTTCCCATCTGCGGTGTACGTGACCTTCTCCCACCATCGACCGATCTTGATGAAGTGAAAGGGCAGCGTCCCCGCCTGATTGCACGCACGCAGATACTCCATGCAGATCTTCTCATAGGTGCGCGAAACAAATTCATGAAGCTGCGGCACAATGAGATGCTGCCACACGCCCGCCACATCGCCCGCCTCCAGCTCCGAGTGGCTGCCGTAGAGAAAGGCGTACCAAAATCGGAAATACGCATCTGTCAGCTGATACAGACCTCGCCCGCTGCCCGCACGCTCCTTGACGGTGGAAAGCACAGAAAACTCGCGCTCGATAATGCCGATCTCCATGAGGTTCTTCAGATAGACGCTGATCTTCGTTTTCTCGATCTGCGTCTTGCTGTGGATGAGTGCAAGAGTGTTGTTGCCGAGTGCCACCGCTTCAATGATGGCATTGTAGACACTCGTCTCGCGCAGCTCCTGCCGAAGCAGAAACTCCACCTCGCTGTAGAGCACACAGCCCTTTTGCAGGATGTTTGTACGGATATTTTCTTCGAGGGATTTCTCAGGTTGAAACTGAATCAAATAGTAGGGAATACCGCCGAGAATCGCATAGACGGCGACCTGATCCTCCACACTGTACTGCGGAAAAAACTGCCGTACGCTTACAAAGGGCAGCGGCAGCAGCTTGTAGATACCCGTCGCCCGTCCATACAGCGGATTCCGCTCGGCGAGCAGCTCGTTCTCGATAAAGCTCATCGCACTGCCGCAGAGAATGAGCATGACGTTTGCACGCGAGAGCTCATGATCCCAAAGATTTTGCAGGATGGACGGAAGTTCGGGATGGCTTGCGCACATATAGGGGAACTCGTCGATGATGAGAAGCTTCTTCCCCTCGGATGGAACATCCTGTATGCTCCTGAGTGCCGTCTCCCAGTCCGAAAACGAGGTCAGAAACCGCGCCGCAGGGATATCCGTCTGCAAGATGCGCTTTGAAAAGCGGGCAAGCTGCTCCTGATCGGTACACTCCGTGCAGGCGTAGAACACGGCAGCCTTATCCCTCGCAAACTGCTGCAGGAGCTCTGTTTTTCCAATGCGCCGCCGTCCATAGAGCACGACGAGCTCGGCGCGTTCCGAGTCATAGCGCTCCTGTAAAAAAACCAGCTCACGTTCACGACCAATAAACATAAAACCACCATCTTTCTAATCGTGATTATAATAATCGCGATTAGAAAATTATACAACGACGGCGAAAAAATCGCAAGGCTCACTCGCCCCCCGCCAGTATGGCCTGATACACATCCCGCCGCGAGATGCCAAGCTCCTGCGCGGTGCGGCGCATGGCTTCCTTCTTGTCCAAACCTTTGGCGATGTGTGCGGCATAACCCTCCGTGAGGGACATCTCCTCCACATCATCCGCAGCGACGGCAGATTCGTCCGCGCCCGCGACGATGAGGACGAACTCGCCGCGTGGCTCGTGCTCCCGATAGTGTGCGAGGAGGTCGCCGAGCGTCGTGCGGCGCAGCTCTTCGAACTTCTTCGTAAGCTCGCGCGCAGCGCACGCTTGCCGCTCTGCGCCGAGTTTCGCCGTAAGAGCGGCAAGCGTCTCGCGCAGACGATGCGGTGCCTCGTAGAAGATCAGTGTCTCGGGGTAGGCGGCGATGCGCGTCAGAACCTCGCGCCGTTTCTTCTCCTTGCGCGGGAGGAAGCCGACAAAGGTGAAGCCATCGAGCGGCAGTCCCGCGCAGATGAGCGCAGAGAGGGCGGCGTTCGCGCCCGGCAGGGGCGTGACGGGGATGCCCTCCGCAATTGCACGCCGCGCGAGGTCGCTGCCGGGGTCGGCGATGCCCGGCAGCCCTGCGTCACTGACACAGACGACGGTCTCGCCCGCCCGCATCCGCGCAATCAGCTCCGCGCCCTTTTCCTCCTTGTTGTGCTCGTGATAGCTCGTCATGGGCGTGTGGATGTCGTAGTGCGCGAGAAGCCCGCGCGTATGCCGTGTGTCCTCGGCGGCGATCACGTCCGCCGCGCGCAGCATCTCGACGGCGCGATAGGTGATGTCGCCGAGGTTGCCGATGGGCGTCGCACAGAGATAGAGCATTCCTGTCACTGTCATTCCTCCGCTGTGTTTTCTTCTTTTGTTTATACGGCACGGACGATGTATTGTCAAGTGAGGGTTATGAAAACACCCCCACTCTTAAAATTTCGATTATATTTCTCATTTTTGGCTTTTCATTTCCACGCCGTTCATATATAGTAGGAACATATTGAAGGAATGACGAGGTGGAGAAATATGGAAGAGAAATCACGCGTCCTCATCGTTGAGGACGAAGTGCGCATTGCACGATTCCTGCAGATGGAGCTCGAACACGAGGGGTTTGAGGCGGAGACTGAGGGCAATGGCACGCGCGCCTATGAGCGCATCATTCAGGAGAATTTCGACATCATCCTGCTCGATGTCATGCTGCCGGGGATGGACGGCATTGAGATCTGCCGCCGCGTGCGTACGGTCTCGAACGTGCCGATCATCATGCTGACGGCACGCGACGCGGTCGAGGATCGCGTGGAGGGGCTCGACATCGGCGCGGACGACTACATCACGAAGCCGTTCGCCGTGCCCGAGCTGCTCGCACGTCTCCGCAACGCGCTGCGCCGCCGCGACATCTCGACGGAGGATGCCTCCGACCGCCTTACGGTGAAGAACCTCATCATGTTCCTCTCGCGCTATGAGGTGCAGGTGGACGGCGAGACCGTCGCCCTCACAAAGCGTGAATACGATCTGCTCGAGTATCTCCTGCGCAACAAGCGCACGGTGCTGACACGCGATCAGATTCTGCAGGAGGTATGGGGCTTCGACTACACCGGCGAAACGAACGTCGTCGATGTCTATATCCGCTACCTGCGCGCCAAGCTGGATGACCGCTTCAACAAGAAGTACATCTACACGGTGCGGGGTGTCGGGTATGTTGTCCGCGACTAATTCGCGCCTTGCACGTTGGATCGACCGCTACTTCTACGTCCGCATCTCTACAAAGATCACTGTGATGTACGCCGCAATCCTCTTCTTCGTACTCATCTTATCGACGGCGATACTGGGGATTGGCGCGTACATCTATTTCTATCGGCAGGCGGAGGTCGACCTGAACCGCAGCATCTATCATGTGATGAGCAACATCGAGAGCGGCAATGCGGCCGAAGCAAAATTCTGGTTCGAGGGGCCGGTCATTCCCGGTGTCATTGTGCGGATCACGGACGGTGCGGGACGTGTTGTGCTCGATACAGATGCCCATTTCCCGTCAATTGAGACGATTGAGGCGGGGCGCGTCACAACCCCGATCTGGGCGGATCCCGGTATGGAGGTCTCGGATTTTCAGGGCGGTGCAGTCTACCATGCGCGCCGCAATATTGAATACGATGGGATCCGTTATCAGATCCACTTTCTCCGTACGATTACCACGGAAAAGGACTTTTTCAACTCCCTGCAGCGCCTGCTCTTCTACACGGTCGCGGGCTGCTTTGTGCTCGCGCTCCTCGCGGGGCACTTCATCAGCCGACGTATCCTGAAGCCCATCCGCGAGATCACGTGGACGGCGCGCAGCATCGAGGTCGAACGCCTCGGGCGGCGCCTTGACATACCGCGTGCACGCGACGAGCTCTCCGAGCTGGCGCGTACATTCAACCGCATGCTCGACCGTCTGCAGGAGGGGTTCCGCCAAGAGCAGCGCTTCGTCTCGGATGCCTCTCATGAGCTGCGCACGCCGCTCACGGTCATCCTCGGTTACTCCGACATGCTCTCGCGCTGGGGGCGCGAGGATAAGAACATCCTCGATGAGGGCATCACCGCCATCCGCTCCGAGGCGGAGAATATGCAACAGCTCATCGAAAAGCTGCTCTTCCTCGCACGTGCCGACCAGAAACGTCAGGCCGTCAACAAAGAGGCGGTGGAATTCTCCGAACTCCTTGCCGATACGATGGAAAAGATGCAGACTGTCACCACGTCACATGAGGTCACCCTCGGCCGAAACGATCATGCCGTTGTGAGTGCCGATCCTGTGCTGCTGCGCCAGCTCCTGCGCATCTTCCTCGAGAACAGCGTAAAGTACACGCCGCCGGGCGGCCATATTCACGCCTACTCCATCCTCTCGGATGACGGCAAAACCATTACGGTAACGCTCACGGACAACGGCATCGGCATTGCGCCCGAACACCAAGCGCGCATCTTCGACCGTTTCTACCGTGTGGACTCCTCGCGTACAAAGGAGACGGGCGGCTCGGGGCTCGGCCTCTCCATCGCACGTTGGATTGCCGAGCGCCACGACATCAAGATTGCACTCAGAAGCGCTGTGGATGAGGGAACGACGATCACGCTCAGCATCCCGACCATAACCGAATAAGCATATGAAAGGCGCCGTCTGTCCAGTACACAGACAGCGTCTTTTATGGTACAATGGTAAAAAAGAAAAAGAAAGGCGGATTGCTATGAAAATCCTCATCACAGGTGCAACAGGACAGTTGGGTCATGACTGCGTGGAAGAGTGCAGAGCGCGCGGGCACGAGGTACACGGTGTCTCCTCCGAACTCTTCCCGCTGTCCGACGAGAACGTCATGCGTGCCGTCCTCGAGGCCGTGGAGCCGGATGCCATTCTCCATGCGGCGGCATACACCGCCGTGGACAAGGCGGAGGACGAACCGTCACTCTGCCGCAAGGTCAATGCGGCGGGTACCGAGATCCTCGCACGGCTCGCACGCGAACGGGACACAAAGCTCCTCTACATCAGCACGGACTACGTCTTCCCCGGTACGGGCGATACCCCGTACGAGACGAATGCACTGACCGCTCCGCACAATGTCTACGGCGCATCGAAGCTTGCGGGTGAGGAGGCAGTGCAGCAGCACCTCGACAAGTACTTTATCGTCCGCATCTCATGGGTCTTCGGCGCACATGGAAAGAACTTCGTGAAGACCATGCTCGAACTCGCCAAGACGCACAAGAGCCTCTCCATCGTCAGCGACCAGATCGGCTCCCCCACCTACACGCGTGACCTCGCACCGCTTCTCGCCGATATGCTCGAGAGCGAGAAATACGGCATCTATCACGCGACGAACGAGGGCTTCTGCTCGTGGGCGAAGTTCGCCGCCGAGATCTTCCGTCAGGCAGGAAAGGACGTGAACGTCACCTCCGTCCCCTCCCACATGTACCCGACCAAGGCCGTACGTCCAAAGAATTCGCGCCTCAGCAAGAAGTCCCTCGACGAGGCGGGCTTCCATCGTCTCCCGACGTGGCAGGATGCAGTGGGGAGATTCCTGGAGGAGCTAAAGGAGGTGCAGGTATAGGGGAAGCACTGTCCCTCCCTCTCGCCGTATTGTATACCCTGACACCCCCGTGACAAATATGCCCCATTCTGCTATAATGGGGCATATTTTTATCCATCAAAGGAGGAATCCACTTGCTCAGCAATATCAGCCGCAAGTACCGCGAGACAGCGCTCATCAAGCTCATCGCGGTCGGACTCATCATCGGTATTCTCATCGCGCTCTACGCGCCCGCCGTCATTCCCATCGTCGCCGTGCTCGGCGATGTCTTCGTCCGTGCCCTGAAGGGTGTCGCGCCGATCCTCGTCTTCGTTCTCGTCATGAACGCGATGGCGCAGCGTACCGTCGGCTCGGGGGCGGCACTGAAGCCCATCGTGCGCCTCTACATCATCGCTACCTTCCTCGCGTCCGTCGTTGCTGTCGGATTCTCCTTCGCCTTCCCATCGACGCTCCATCTCGTCGTCGCGGACGCAAATGTCGCACCGCCGAGCGGTATCGTCGAGGTCGTGCACAACCTCATTCTGAACGTCGTCGACAACCCAATTCACGCAATCGCAAGCGCGAATTACATCGGCATTCTTGCATGGAGCGTTCTCGCAGGGGTCGCCCTCCAGAAAGCGAGCCCGACTACGAAGAACACCGTGCGTGACTTCGCCGTCGTCATGACGCAGATCGTCCTCTGGGTCATCCGTTTTGCCCCGTTCGGCATCATGGGGCTTGTGGCAGATGCCGTTGGTACGAGCGGCGTGGATGCCCTCATCAGCTATCTGCAGCTCCTCGCCGTCCTGCTCGGTGCGTTCTTCTCCGTTGCGCTCATCATGAATCCGATCATCGTCTGGGCGCATCTCCGCCGCAACCCGTTCCCACTCGTCTTTACCACCCTGCGCGAGAGCGGGATCTACGCATTCTTTACACGCAGCTCTGCGGCGAACATCCCCGTCAACCTCCAGCTCTGCAAGCGACTGGGGCTCAATCCAGAGGTCTACTCCATCTCCATCCCGCTCGGTGCGACCATCAACATGAGCGGTGCGGCGATCACGATTGCGATTCTCTCACTCGCCGCCGCAAACACACTAAACATCCACGTCGATCTGCCGACAGCACTGCTCCTCTGCCTCATTGCCACCGTCGGCGCGTGCGGTGCCTCGGGCGTTGCGGGCGGATCGCTCCTCCTCATTCCCGTCGCCTGCTCCTCGTTCGGCATCAGCAACGACATTGCGATGCAGGTCGTCGGCGTCGGCTTCATCATCGGCGTCCTGCAGGACTCCTGTGAGACTGCACTCAACAGCTCCACCGACGTTCTCTTCACCGCAACGGCGGAGTTCGCCGAGCGTGCAAAGGAAGGAACACTCACGGCGGAGGATATGACCCCGAAAAGCTGATCCTTGACATACAAAAACGGCTTCTGCGCCCGTGTGCAGAAGCCGCTTTTTCGTCTGTATGAGGTTCAGAGATACCGCAACCGCCTGTTCAGTGTCACGCCGAGTGCAGCCGCCGCGACCGCCTTGATGAGGTCGCCCGGGATGTACTGAACGAGTGCCGTAAATGCAGCAACAATCCCGGCGAATTTATCGCCAAACAGGACTGTCAGCCAGAGCGTTGCAATGAGGTAGGTGACGGGCACGCTCACGAGCGTACCGACGAGCGCATAGCGAGCAAAGGACGGCTCTTTGCCCTTCATCATACTCATCAGCGTATAGGCGAGGAGAAATCCAATGAAGAACCCGCCGCGCGGGCCAAAGATGATGCCGAGCCCGCCGACACCGCCCGCGAATACAGGAAGCCCGATTGCTCCGAGCACGGTGTAGCCAACGAGGACGGCCGCCGTCTGACGCGGTGTGAGGACGAGCGCTGCAAGGCACATGACGAAGGTCTGCATCGTGAGCGGTGCCATGAACGGCACGGGGATTGCAATGTACGCGCTCACACAGATCAGCGCGATACAGAGCGCCATGCGCGTGGTATTGCGTACGGAAAAGAATTTATCATCGCGTGTTGTCATTAGAATCGCTCCTTTTCGTTGGTATTTTACAGCGAACGAAGCGATTCGTCAACTTGTTTTATAGAATCGGTAGACATCACTCGACGAGGAAGTTCTTGCTGACAAAACAGATGTTTCTATGCTATACTCTAGCTGTTGCCATCCCCGATACGGGCACGGATAGGGGGTGACTATATGAATCTCGTAACTTCATTCTTGATCTCCGTTGCGGCGGGTGTGGTGTCCTACTACATCTGCAAATGGTTGGACGGAGAGCGATGACGGCAACCGACCTAGGGGAGTAATCCGCCCTGCAGCAAGAGGATAGAGAGGCAGCAGCTGCAACTGCTGCTTTTCGCTTTTATATCGTAAATTTCAAAGAAAAACACGGCAGCTGCAACTGCCGTGTTTTCTCGTGACCTGAATATCGCAACTTCATGATCTCTACGGATAATATATCACATTCCATACAGAAATGCAAATACTTAGTTCGTCAGCTGCTCCAGCCTCGAGAGGTCGACCTCTTCGTGCACCTCTTCGACGATCTCTTCCTCCTCGGCCTCTTCCACAACCTGCGGCGCAAAGTCCACAATCTCAAGGTTGCGGTAGCGGGTCATACCCGTGCCTGCAGGGATGAGCTTGCCGATGATGACGTTCTCCTTGAGTCCAACGAGCGGATCGATCTTCCCCTTGATCGCAGCGTCGGTGAGGACGCGCGTTGTCTCCTGGAAGGATGCCGCCGAGAGGAAGGAGTCCGTCGCGAGCGATGCCTTCGTGATGCCGAGCAGAATCGGTTTCGCCACAGCGGGCTCGCCGTCCTCCTCGATTGCCTTTGTATTCGCCGCCTCGAATGCGTTGATCTCGATGTATTCACCGGGCAGGAAGTCGGTTGTGCCAGACTCCTCGATCTTGACCTTGTGCAGCATCTGCCGCACCATGACCTCGATGTGTTTGTCGTTGATTTCAACGCCCTGCGACTTGTAGACCTTCTGTACCTCGTAGACGAGGTAGCGCTGGGTCGCCTGCAGACCGCAGACGCGCAGGATATCGTGCGGGTTCACAGAGCCCTCGGTGATCTTCTCGCCGACCTTGAGCTCCATGCCGTCACGCACGGCCATGCGCGCACCGAACGGTACGGAGTACTCACGCGGCACACCGCCCTCGGGCGTGATCGTGACCGTACGCATTCCCTTGCCGGTATCGTCGATGTGGGCGACCCCCTCGTTCTCCGCGATAATCGCGTTGTGCTTGGGCTTGCGTGCCTCAAAGAGCTCCTCGACGCGTGGGAGACCCTGCGTGATATCGTCGCCCGCAACGCCGCCCGAGTGGAACGTGCGCATCGTCAGCTGTGTGCCCGGCTCGCCAATCGACTGCGCGGCGATGATGCCGACCGCCTCGCCGATCTCGACCTCCGCCTGGTTGGCAAGGTCACGCCCGTAGCACTTCATGCAGACACCGAACTGCGATTTGCATGTGAGAACGCTGCGGATGGAGACGCGCTTGCGCACGCCCTCGATGCGCTTTGCGAGCGCCTCATCCACGGGATCGTTGATGCGGGCAATGGTCTCGCCCGTTGCCTCGTCCACAATGTCCTCGGCGAGCACGCGGCCGACAATGCGGTCGGCAAGCGATTCGATGACACCTGTGCCCTCGGTGATCGCCTCAACCTCAATGCCGCGCACGTTGTTGTTGCGAATGTTGAGCTCGTGCAGCTCCGAGTCGATGATGCTCTCCACGAGTTTGTCCGTGAGGAAATCTCCCTCGGCTGCGAGCACCGTGCCATCGTCCAGCGCAGCATCACGCACAACTTCCTTGCCGCTGAGTTCACGAACAATCGCTGCGCGGACCTTCTTGCGCTTCTTCGCATCCGGCTCGCCGAGCGTGATGCTCTCCGTGACCATGGCATTGCTGACAGCCCCCTCCACATTCACGGAAGAGCCGCGCACCATGATCTCACGAATATCGCGCTCGCCAATGGTCTCAAGAACCTCATCGTCGAGAACCGTATCCTGCGGGTAGAGCACATCCTTCGTCTCGGGATCGTAGATCGCCGCAGCGAGGAGCCGCCCCATCAGGCTGTCCACGAGCAGTTCGAGCGCGTCAAACGCGGACTCGGCGAGCCGTGCGCGCACCTGCAGGAGATTGATCGCGGAGACATCGCAGTCCTCCTCGCGGACAATGACATCCTGTGCCACGTCGACGAGACGGCGCGTCAGATAGCCCGAGTCCGCCGTACGGAGTGCCGTATCGGCAAGACCCTTGCGCGCGCCGTGCGAGGAGATGAAGTAGTCGGAAACCGTAAGGCCCTCGCGGAAGTTCGCCGTAATCGGCAGGTCGATGATCTTACCCGACGGGTCTGCCATCAGACCGCGCATGCCCGCGAGCTGGCGCATCTGCTGCTTGTTGCCGCGTGCGCCCGAGTCCGCCATCATGAAGATGGGGTTGAACGGATCCATATTGTCCATCATCGCGTCCGCGACATCGTCCGTCGCCTTCGTCCAGAGCTGGACGACCTTCTTGTATCGCTCATCCTCAGTGATCAGACCACGTCCGAACTGACGCTCGACCTTGTTGACCTGCCCCTGCGTATTTGCGATGATTTCCTTCTTCTTCGGCGGCACGATGACATCGGAGACGGCGACCGTCATGCCCGCAATGCAGGCATAGTGATAGCCGAGATTTTTCACATTGTCGATGACCTCGGCGGTCTTGGTCGCGCCGAAGTGATCGTAGCAGTTTGCAACGAGCCTGCCGAGCTCCTTCTTGTTCATGAGCACGCCGAGGCTCCATTCGCCCGACTCCGCGTCCTGATGATAGTGACGGAGCTCCTCGGGCAGGATCTCGCTGAAAATGAGACGGCCGAGCGAGCTGCGAACCAGTCCGTAGCCCGCGACCTGCACGCGGATCTCCGCCTGCAGATCGAGCACCTTCTCCTGATAGGCGAGCAGTGCCTCTGCGATCCCGATAAAGACCTTGCCCTCTCCCTTTGCACCGGGGCGTACCTTCGTGAGATAGTACGAGCCGAGCACCATGTCCTGCGAGGGCACGATGATGGGCTTGCCGTCCTTCGGTGCGAGGATGTGGTTCGCTGCGAGCATGAGCACGCGTGCCTCGGTCTGCGCCTCCGCCGACAGCGGCAGATGGATCGCCATCTGGTCGCCGTCAAAGTCCGCGTTGTACGCGGTACACGCCAGAGGATGCAGCTTCAGCGCACGCCCCTCGGTCAGCACCGGCTCGAACGCCTGGATGCCGAGGCGGTGCAGCGTCGGTGCGCGGTTGAGCAGCACGGGATGCTCCTTGATGACATCCTCCAGCACGTCCCAGACCTCGGGACGCGCACGCTCGACCATGCGCTTGGCCGACTTGATGTTGTGGGCTGCGCCGTCTGCCTGCAGTTTCTTCATGACGAACGGCTTGAAGAGCTCGAGCGCCATCTCCTTCGGCAGACCGCACTGATGGAGTTTCAGCTCGGGACCGACGACGATAACGGAGCGCCCCGAGTAGTCGACGCGCTTGCCGAGCAGATTCTGACGGAAGCGTCCCTGCTTGCCCTTGAGCATATCCGAGAGCGACTTGAGCGCACGGTTGCCGGGGCCCGTGACGGGACGGCCGCGGCGGCCGTTGTCGATCAGTGCGTCCACCGCCTCCTGCAGCATGCGCTTCTCATTGCGCACGATGATGTCGGGCGCACCGAGGTCGAGCAGGCGGCGCAGACGGTTGTTGCGGTTGATGACGCGGCGGTAGAGGTCGTTGAGGTCAGACGTCGCGAAACGCCCGCCGTCGAGCTGCACCATCGGGCGCAGATCGGGCGGAATCACAGGAACAACGTCCATGATCATCCACGAGGGCTTGTTGCCCGACTTGCGGAACGCCTCCACCACCTCGAGGCGGCGGATCGCACGCACCTTTTTCTGACCGGAGGTCGTCTTTACGTCGTTTCGGAGCTGTGCACTCATTTGCTCGAGATCAAGCTCTTCGAGCAGCTCCTTGATCGCCTCCGCACCCATGCCGACGCGGAAGGTGTTGCCGTACTTCTCGAGCGCATCGTGATACTCGCGCTCGGAGAGCAGTTCCTTTTTCTTGAGATCCGTCTCGCCCGCATCAATGACGATGTAGTAGGCGAAGTAGAGCACCTTCTCCAGAGAGCGCGGGGACACATCGAGAATGAGCCCCATACGGCTCGGGATCCCCTTGAAATACCAGATATGCGAGACGGGCGCAGCGAGCTCGATATGCCCCATGCGCTCACGGCGTACCTTCGCACGCGTCACCTCGACACCGCAGCGGTCGCAGACAACGCCCTTGTAACGGATGCGCTTGTACTTGCCGCAGTGGCACTCCCAATCGCGCGTCGGTCCAAAGATGCGCTCGCAGAAGAGACCGTCGCGCTCGGGCTTGAGCGTGCGGTAGTTGATCGTCTCCGGCTTCTTTACCTCGCCGTGCGACCACTCACGAATTTTATCGGGGGAAGCGAGTCCAATCCGCATTGAGTCAAAATTGTTTACATCCAGCAACAGATGCCACTCCCTTCCTAAAATCAGATGTCCAGATCGTCCTCACCCGGCACGTCGACATCGTCGAGCCCGCCGCGCATAAGGGTATCCATATCATCTGAAAGTTCTTCGTCCGTATCAATATGCGCGATGAGATCCTCATCCGAGACCTCCTCCGCAGCCTCATCCTCCTCATCATAGGAGTCTGCGGGCGGCGGCGCAGCAGCGTTCTCATCGACACCCTCGACATCGAGATCGAGCGAGCGTGCCTTCTCTCCGATGTCCTCGTCCTCCTCGTCGCGGATCGCGATTTCCTTCGCGTCCTCGTTGAGCACCTTGATGTCAAGGCCGATCGCCTGCAGTTCCTTGATGAGCACCTTAAAGGACTCGGGCACGCCCGGCTCGGGGATGTTGTCGCCCTTGACGATAGACTCGTACGCCTTCACGCGCCCGACCACATCGTCGGACTTCACCGTCAGAATCTCCTGCAGGGTATACGCCGCGCCGTACGCCTCAAGCGCCCAGACCTCCATCTCGCCGAAGCGCTGCCCGCCGAACTGCGCCTTTCCGCCCAGCGGCTGCTGGGTGACGAGCGAGTACGGGCCCGTAGAACGCGCGTGGATTTTATCATCCACAAGGTGATGGAGCTTCAGCATATAGACGCAGCCGACCGTAACGCGGTTCTCGAACGGCTCACCCGTGCGCCCGTCGTAGAGCACCGTCTTGCCGTCGTCGGGCAGACCCGCCGCACGAATCGTGCCGAACACATCGTCGTCGCTTGCGCCGTCAAAGACCGGCGTTGCGATATGGATGCCCGCCACGTCGGGCACAGGCATCCCGTTTTTATCAAAATTGTAGCCCGCCGTGCGGAGATCTCCCTCCACTGTCGGGTCACCCGCCTTGATGCGCTGCCCGAGCACGCGGCACGCCATGCCGAGATGCGTTTCGAGCACCTGCCCGATGTTCATGCGCGATGGAACGCCGAGCGGGTTCAGCACAATGTCAACGGGTGTGCCGTCCGGCAGGAACGGCATGTCCTCCTGGCGCATGATGCGCGAGACAACACCCTTGTTGCCGTGACGGCCGGACATCTTGTCGCCGACCGAGATCTTGCGCTTCTGCGCGATGTAGACGCGCACAAGGCGGTTCACGCCCGGCGGCAGCTCGTCGTTGTTCTCACGGGTGAAGATCTTCACATCGATGATCTTGCCCGCCTCGCCGTGCGGCACACGCAGGGAGGTATCGCGCACCTCGCGCGCCTTCTCGCCGAAGATCGCACGCAGGAGACGCTCCTCCGCTGTCAGCTCCGTCTCGCCCTTCGGCGTGACCTTGCCTACGAGGATGTCCCCGGGGCGCACATCGGCACCGATGGAGACAATGCCGTCCTCATCGAGATCCTTGAGCGCGTCCTCCGCAACGTTCGGAATGTCGCGTGTGATCTCCTCGGGCCCCAGCTTCGTATCGCGTGCGTCACACTCGTACTCCTCAATGTGGATCGAGGTATAGAGGTCACGCTTGACGAGGTTCTCGCTCAGGAGAATCGCGTCCTCATAGTTGTAGCCCTCCCACGGCATATAGGCAACAATGATGTTGTAGCCGAGAGCAAGCTCGCCGTTGTCCGTTGACGGGCCGTCCGCGATGGGCTGCCCCTCCGCCACGCGGTCCCCCACGTAGACGAGCGGCTTCTGATTGATGCACGTCGCTTGGTTCGAGCGGACAAACTTCTGCAGTTTATAGTTGTCAAATGCGCCCTCATCCGTACGGACGGTGATCGCATCTGCCGAGACTTCGGTCACCTCACCGCTGTGCTTTGCGAGCACCATGACGCCCGAGTCGCACGCGGCCTTGTACTCCATGCCCGTACCGACGAGCGGTGCCTGCGTCTTGAGCAGCGGAACCGCCTGACGCTGCATGTTCGCGCCCATCAGTGCGCGGTTCGCATCATCGTTCTCAAGGAACGGGATCATCGCCGTCGCGATCGAGAACACCTGACGCGGCGACACGTCCATATAGTCCACGCGGTCGCGCGAATGCAGACCCGTCTCCTCGTGAAAACGGGCCGTGACGCGCTCGTTGACAAAGAACTCGTTTTCATCGAGCGGCTCGTTCGCCTGTGCGATGATGAGCTCGTCCTCCTCGTCTGCCGTGAGGTAGCGCACATCCTCCGTCACGCGGCGATGCTCCTTGTCCACGCGGCGGTACGGGGTCTCCATAAAGCCGAACTGGTTCACGCGCGCATAGTTTGCGAGCGAGCCGATCAGACCGATGTTCGGGCCTTCGGGGGACTCGACCGGGCACATGCGCCCGTAGTGCGAGTTGTGCACGTCGCGCACCTCAAAGCCCGCACGCTCACGCGAGAGACCGCCCGGACCGAGTGCCGAGAGGCGGCGCTTATGCGTCAGCTCCGAGAGTGGATTGTGCTGATCCATGAACTGCGAGAGCTGCGAGGAGCCAAAGAACTCCTTCACCGCGGCCACCACGGGGCGGATGTTGATGAGCCCCTGCGGCGTGATGCTCTCCGTCTCCTGGATCGACATGCGCTCGCGCACAACGCGCTCCATGCGCGAGAGCCCGATGCGGAACTGGTTCTGCAGCAGCTCTCCGACCGCACGTACGCGGCGGTTGCCGAGGTGGTCGATGTCGTCCGTATTGCCGAATCCGTCCATGAGGCCGAGCAGATAGCTGATCGCGGCCATGACATCCTCGCGCGTCACCGTACGGAACTGATAGTCCCGCGTCGGTGCGCAGAGCATACGATGGATCTCGCCATCCGCTTTCTGCACGTCAAAAGCGACGAGCTCCCCCTCACCGAAGAGTGCCGCCTCACGCTCCGGGCTGACCGCCTCCACCATATCGGACGTGATCGGCTCACCTGCGGGGAAGACGATCTCGCCTGTCTCCTTATCAACAACAGGACTTGCCAGCACCTTGCCAAGCAGACGACGGCGCCAGCCCAGTTTTTTCGTCAGCTTATAGCGTCCGACTGTCGCCAGATCATAGCGGCGCGGGTCGAAGAACAGCACCTCGAGGAGCTGCCGCGCGTTGTCCTCGTTCGCGGGCTCACCCGGACGCAGACGGCGGTAGATCTCAATAACCGCCTTGCCGCGCGTCTTGACCTCGTCCGTATCGCGCTCAATCGTCGCGAGGATATGCGGATCGTCGCCGAAGAGCGCCCGAATCTCATCATCAGTCTCGTAGCCGAGCGCACGAATGAGATAGGTTACGGGCATCTTGCGCGTGCGGTCGATGCGTACGGATACCACATCGTTCGCATCCGTCTCAAGCTCGATCCACGCACCGCGGTTCGGGATCATCGTCGCGTTGTAGAGCTCCTTGCCCGTCGTGTCAATTTCGACCCCATAGTACGTGCCGGGCGAGCGGACGAGCTGGCTGACAATGACGCGCTCCGCGCCATTTATAATGAAGGTTCCCGTATCCGTCATGAGCGGGAAATCACCCATGAAGACCTCCTGCTCCTTGATCTCGCCCGTCTCGCGGTTCACGAGACGCACGTTCACGCGCAGGGGTGCGGCGTAGGTCACATCGCGTTCCTTGCACTCGTCGAGATCGTACTTCGGTTCGCCGAGCGCAAACGATTCAAACGAGAGGATGAGATTTCCCGAGAAATCCTGAATAGGCGAGATATCGCGGAAGATCTCCGCGAGCCCCACCTCCAAAAACCACTGGTAGCTCGTGCGCTGGATGTCGAGAAGATGCGGCATCTCCATAACTTCCTTGATACGCGCGTAGCTGTACCGGGTGCGACGGCCGACCGACACAGGATTGAACATGAACGCTGTCACCCTTTCGCTGGATTATCGTATGGAGTTGTGCACCAAATAAAGACACAAAAAGAACAAGGCAACCATCCGAATACCTTGCTCTGTTGTTCCTTTCTAACACGAGCCGTGAAGGCTGCGGAATCACCGATAAAGTCTGCACCATTCCGGCAGCATTTTATCCGTGCCTCCCTCATCCTCCCCGAAAAAAGGCGCACAAATCCCCATTCTTACTCAATAGGTCATTGTATGATACTACATTCAAGAGCCCGTGTCAAGGGGGATCTTTAGTTTTACCTGCCTTTCTGTCAAAAATCCATATTGTATGCTATACTGTTCATGCTACTCGCCCCAACACTCAAGTAGCAGAGTGGTGATGTCATGTCAGTTCGTACCTTTGCGCAGGCTGTCATAGCAAGTATAATAGCCTATTATATTTGCCAGTGGCTAGACAGCTGCCTTCGTTGAGTAGCTAGCCCAAGGTGAGCACGCCCCATAAATGTGCGAGAAGCCCCCGTAAGAATCGCCTTTCTTACGGGGGCTTCGTCGTTTGTGACGCCTGTATCAGTTTGTCCTTGCCTATGCGTAGTATAGCACAGCACATTTCAAATTTCAAGACGCGAACTTCACGCAATATCCCCGCCGACGCAGACCGTACGCGTACCGATCTGACCGATGTGGACGGGCAGCCCGTAGAGTGCACTCATGCCCGCCTCGTCGATGACCTCCGCTGCCGCGCTGTGCTTCCAGAGTGTCCGCTCCTTCAGCACGAGTGTCTCTGCCGAGAGGTAAAGCGCGTGATCGGGGAAGTGCGTCGTCATCAGGATGCCGATGCCCTGCGCGTGGAGGCGCAGGACGAGATCAAGGAAGCGGTGCGCGTTGCCGAAGTCGAGGTGCGCTGTCGGCTCGTCGAGGATGAGGAGCTCCGGCTGCTGCGTGAGCGCCGCCGCGAGCAGGACGAGCTGACGCTCGCCGCCCGAGATGTTCGTATAGGGCTGCTCCGCGAGATGTGCGATGCCAAGAAAGTGCAGGTGATGCAGGGCAAGCTCCGCCTCGCGCTCTCCGGGCGAGCCGAAGTAGCGCATGTGCGCTGTGCGCCCCATCATGACGACATCGAGCACACGGAAGGGAAAGGTCGGCGTGTGGTTCTGCGGGATGTAGGCGATCTTTCGCGCGAGTTCCCGCTGCCCATACGCACCGCGCTCCTTCCCGTCGAGGAGCACGCGCCCTGTGCCGCCATGCTCGCCCACAATACATTTCAGCAGGGTGCTCTTGCCCGTGCCGTTCTTTCCGAGAATGCAGTAAATCCCCGTGCCCGCGAGGGAGAATGTCACATCCTCCAAGATTGTGCGCCGCGCATCGTAGGAAAAGCCCAGCTGCTCTACGTCCAGTCTCACCAGCGCACCTTCTTTCGCAGGATGAAGTAAATGAAGATCGGAATACTCACAATGCCCGTAATGACACCAATCGGAATCTCAAGTGCCGTCAGCGTGCGGCAGAGATCGTCGATCACGAGCAGATAGACGATGCCGAGCGATGCGGACACGGGCATCAGCCGCCGAAAGTCGGGGCCGACGATCATACGCGCGAGATGCGGGATGACGATGCCGACCCAGCCGATGATACCGGAGATGCTGACGACGAGCGCAGTGACGAGCGTCGCGGCGAGAATGATGACGGCGCGGTCACGCCGGACGGCAACGCCCATCGACTGCGCCTCCTGCTCGCCCATGCTGAGGATGTTGATGCGCCAGCGATAGAGGAACAGCAGCGTGAGTGCCGCAAGATACGCGGGCAGGATGAGCAGCAGCCCATCGAACTTGACACTTGCAAGCGAGCCCATGAGCCAGTAGACGATCTGCGGCAGCTTCTCCTGCGGATCGGCGGTGAATTTCAAGAGTGCGACGAGCGAGGAAAAGAATGCGCTCACAAGCATCCCCGAGAGGATCATCGTGACAGATGCGCCGCGCTTTCGTCCCGCGAGGAGAAACGTCAGCCCCACGGACACGATACCGAACACGAGTGCCGCCATCTGCACGCCCGCCGCCGGCAGAGACAGCACGATCGCAAGAGCCGCGCCGAATCCCGCGCCGTTTGATACGCCGAGCGTATAGGGACTCGCGAGGGGGTTGCCGAAGAGTGCCTGAAAGACACCGCCCGCAACGGCAAGCCCGCAGCCCGCAACGACCGCGCCGAGGATGCGCGGCAGGCGCACGTCATAGATCATCGACACCTCCATCGCCGTCACATCGGGCGGCAGTACGCCCGTGAAGTCCGCGATGAGAATCTGGTAGACGTGCGTCGGCGAGATGTGATACGCACCGAGGGTCAGCGAGTAGAGGATACACGCCAAAGGGAGCAGGACGAAAAGAGCGCCCTGCCCCCCCATGACGTATTTACTTACGCGCGTCATTTCCGCACGATGCCGTCTCCGACCTTGCCCGTGAACGGCACGCCGTAGAACGTCTCATAGAACTTCTTCGCGCGCTCCATGACCACGTCTGCGCTCACCTTGTCCGGATAGAACATGTGCGCAAGCCACAGTTCGCCGAGCGCAACCGAGTCCGCATCGGGGTTGCCCCACGGCTTTGCCCAGTACGGGGCCTCGATCACATTGCCGTTCTGCACCGCACGCAGCTGTGCGTAGGCGGGATCCGTCGTGAGTTCCTTGTAGATCTCGGGATAGCGATCCTGCGAGATGATGACCTCGGGGTTCCACTTTGCGAGCGACTCAACGTTGTACTCGCCGTTCCCCTGGATGTCCTTCGCTGCAGGGTTCACGCCGCCCGCACGCAGCAGCATGCAGCCGACGTACTTGTCGTTGCCGTAGACCATGTGCTTGCTGCTGACGGGGATCGCCGTCACGCGCTGATCGTCAGGAATCGTGCCAACCGCCTTCTCGACGATGGCGCGGCTCTCCTCGGCAAATGCCCAGAGCTCCTTTGCCTTCGCGTCACGTCCCGTGAGGTGTCCGAGGATCTCAATCGCACCGCGTAGGCCGTCCGTATACGCCTTGTCCGCATTCGACAGGCGCGGGTTCTGCGCCTCCGCCTGCTTGCCCTCTCCGCGCAACGAGATCACCGCGACGGAAATGCCCATCTCGCGCAGCTTCGCCGCCGATGCCTGATCGGACTGCGATGCGACAATGACGATGTCGGGCTTCAGCGCTGCGATCTCCTCGATGTTCGGCTGCGAGAGCGTGCCCGGTGTCGGCATCTCCTTGATCGCGGGCCAGATGTCCGCGATGTAGTCGCCGAGGTCACGCTGCCACGTCGACTCGACACCAACGATCTTGTCCTGTCCGCCGAGCTGGCAGATGATGTCGACCGAGTGATGCTGTAGCACAACCATGCGCTCCACGGGTGCCTTCACCGTGACCTCATTGCCCGCCTGATCGGTGAACGTATAGTTCTCCGCTGCAGGTGCCTTCTGCTCCGCCGCCTGCTTTGCGTCCTGCCCGCAGCCGACGAGCAGAGCCGCCATAAAGACGGCGGCGAAAAGGGCGGTCAGTCCGCACTGCCAAATCGTTTGTCCTCTCATACGATCCCATTCCTTTCGCGGCATCCGCCGCAATTCTTGATGGTCCGGGCATTTTCCCAACAAAAAATGCCCGCCGGAAAATCCAGCGAGCAATTACAGCGCACAAAAAGAGCGCAGTTCTCCCCATGCCGGTTTTCCTTTGCAATGCAGACAAAAGTCTGCGGGCAGGGAAGGACGTTTCCATACCTTCCCCCGTGATCTGCGGGATTCCGCGATCAGGCCGACGCACCATAGCTTATGCCACAGGTACGGCGGCTCGAAAAACGTAAAATATTTATTTTACATGAGTATAGCATGAGATCAGTGCTGAAACAAGCACCAAAATCACAGGGATCACAGATAATGCACGAGGGGCTGTTGCATGCAGTTAGAAAACTTCGCGCAACAGCCCCAGCCCCCGCGGTCACCTGTGCAGCACCGCACAGCTAACCGAGAAACATCACGCACCGTGGCTCTTCTGTGCGGCAATCTGTCCTTCGAGTGTCTGAATCTGACGCTTGATCTCTGCGACGCGTGACTTCTTCTCGTCGTCGGGGACAGCGGCGCGCTTGGCGTCGGCGAGTTTTTTGCGCAGTTTCTGGAGGCGTGCTTCGAGCGGACTGCTCTGCTTGTCCGCATCCTCCTCGTTCGGGGCGCCGACCTCCTTCGCCGCATCGTCACCAGCGGGCACAGGATGCTCCTGCTCATCGGCCGGATTTTCCTGCGCCTTCACAGCGCTTGCATTGTTTGCAGCTGCCGGTGCCGTCAGTGTCGGCTTTGCTGTCGTGCTGCCGCCCTGCTGGTCTTCCGCCGCGCCGCGTTGTGCGGCAGCGTACTTCTCACGTGCTGCATCGATGATCTCGACACTGTATGCGGGAGCGTTCAGCCCGCCGGCGGCTTTCTGCGGCTCGTCCGGCGTCTTGACTGCCTCCGCCTTTTTCCCCGTGAGCGGGGCGAGTGCCTGCTGTGTTGCAACGTAGACGGCCTGTGCCTGACTCTGTATTCTCATCGACATATTTTCCATCCTTCCCTATCCTCTATGGTTGCTTTTCTTCTCCTCTACTATTCGCTGTCCCTGTCGTTTTTCCTTCTATAACGTGAAAAATATAGGGCTTTTATCACATATAGTGTTCGGTGCCATCCTTCGGCTTCATCTCGAATGCGGCGAGGAAGATGACAGCGATCGCAGGAGCCTCGCCGATGCCGAAGAAAAGGACGATGAACGGCAGCCATGCGACGGGTGAGACGGGGCGCAGCACCTGTGCAATGGGGCTGAGATACGCCCAGACACGGCTGTACCATCCAAGCACCAGTCCAAGTACGAGTGCGATGAGAACGGAGGAGAGGTAGCCGACGGCGAAGCGGAGGAGGCTCGCGGCGATGTCGTAGGCAAGTACGCCGCTCACAATCAGCTCACCAAGTCCCGCGATTGTTCTCAGCGGTGAGGGAAAAAGCGCCTCATTCCAGCCGCCGACCGTGCAGAGGAGCTGCCATAGGAGGATGGTGACGGCGGCACCGCCGAGGAGGTGGCGCAGTGTCTGCATAGGCTACAGTCCTTTCATTTACGGCAATAATCGCTCATCCACAAACTCCTCGTAGGAGGGAATTCGCGCAATCAAGCCCTCTGCCTTCATACGGTACGTAAGGTCGTCATATACGGCACGGCTGAGGATGGGGCTCTCGTAGGAGATGTAGTCGAAGGAGGCCGCGAGGACATCGGGCTGCGTCTTGAGAAAGTGCCCCGCGATCTTCGTCTGCTCCTCCGGATGCTCCGTCAAGTGCTCCGACGCATCGAGGTAGGCACGCACCGCCGCGCGGGCGAGCTCCGTGTGCTCCTCTGCAAAATCGCCGTGAAAGACGAGGGCGCAGCACGGGCTGGCCTCCCACAGTTCGTCGCTGCGTGCGAGGATGTGTCCTGTGCCAAGCAGGAGCGCCTGTGCCCCGAACGGCTCGGCGACGCAGTAGCCCGCGATCTGCCCCTGCGCGAGTGCGGCGGGCATCTCGGGCGGTGTCATCTCGACAACGGTGAGATCCGCCTCGGTCATGCCGCCGCGCATGAGCAGCTCGTCGAGGAGCAGCTTGTGTGTGGACTGCTTGTGCGGGATGGCAAAGACCTTGCCACGCAGATCCTCCACCGACTGCACCGTGGGGAGTGCAACGATGATGTTGCCATCCCTGTGTCCGAGGGTCGCTGCACGCACATCAATGCCCTGTTCGCGCGCCTTGACAGCAAGCTCGATGAGGACGGACGCGCCGTCGACGCGTCCCGTGTTCAGCGCATCCATCAGCTCCGGCCACGAGCCGTAGCGGATCAGCTCCACGCGCACAGAACCGTCTGCCGTCTCCCTCTCCTGCTGCGCGATGAGCGGCAGGGCATGGGTGGTCGGCAGATAGGCGATACGTACGGTGCGCGGGTCACGCTCCTCTGCGGGGCGGAATCCAACGAACGCCGCCGCACAGAGGATGAGTATGAATGCGGCGAGAACGAACTGCCTCATGCACCGACCTCCGCCAGTTCCTCCGCCGTCTCGGCAAGCTCCGCCGAGCTGTCCGCCGCCGCTGCAAGGGGCGCGCATTCTGCCCAGCCAAGTGCCGCGCGCTGTGCGTCAAGATCCGCGAGAATCTTCGCAGCAAGACGCTTCGCGTCCGTATCCACGGTCATGACCGCGCCGAGCGTCTCCTTTGTGTCGCGCTTAAGGAAGTTCATGACATTCGTCGAGCCGTGAATCGGAGCCTCGACACAGTGGTAGGAGTCGATGCCGAACAGACGGAACGCGAGCGAGGCATCCAGACCCTTTTCGTTCGCCCACTCAGGGCTGGTGAAGGCGTACGGCATATCCTTGATCGCAACGCCCGCCTCCGCCGCCACTCCTCCGAGGATGGTCGAGGCACGCGTGTTGTCTACGCACTCGCCCATGTGCCAGACGGGCGGCTGATCCTCCCCGAGGACGGAACGCAGCCCCGCGCCCGTCTTTTCGAGCGCGGACAGACTGCAATAGCCGAGCTTCAACAGGGGGAATGAGGCGCAGCCGTTCGTAAAGATGAGAACATCGTTCTTGATGAGTTCCTCGGCGATGTCCACAATCGCACGCTCGTAGACAACGCGTGGATTGTTGCAGCCGACCATGTTCACGATGCCGCGAATTTTCCCGGACTTCAGTGCCTCTGCAATTGCGCCAAATCCGTTATAGCGTTCGCGCACGGACTCCGCGCTGAATCCGATCTCTGCCGTCACCTCGTATGCCGGGATAAAGACAGGGATGTCGCGCCGTGCGGCAAAGCTCTCGATGGCACGCGTCACAATCTTGCGTGCGATCTTCTCCGTGTCCTCCACATTGGAGTGGTGGTGATCGTAGGCGTAGTGCTCCGCGCCCGGCAGACGTGCGGCATCGCTCGTCGTGACAACCGTCGTCTTAAAGCAGTGTGCCACATCCATAATAGACGGGAACACGTCCTGCACGTCCGCGACCCAGAGATCGAGTGCCCCCGTGCCGAGCACCAGCTCCGCACCAACCGCGTTCGAGAGTGGAATGACACCCTCGTAACGGTACATCGCTGCAAGGCACGAGCAGCAGATCCCGTAGAACTGAATCCCCTCCGCGCCGTGCTCCTTTGCCAACCGAACAAACTCCTCCGTCTTGCCGATGCGAACGATCTCGCTGACAAGCGTCGGCAGATGCCCGTGGACGGCGATATTGACCCAGCCCTTTTTGAGTGCGCCGACGTTGACCTTCGAGGTCGCGCGATGCCCGACACCGAAGAGCGCGTCCGTCGCGATGTTTGCTGCGACTACACCCGTGTAGCAGAACGCCAGACCGCAGCGCAGGAACTGCTTCATCGTGCTCTGCCAGTCGCCGTCCGTGCCGCAGCCTGTACGGTGGAACGCATCAAACACCTCGTTATACGCGCTGATGGGAAGAATGTCGAGCTTCTCCCACACTTCCTTACGTTCGGCGGGTGCAAGTGCCGCAATAGAACGATACTCACCGGGGATGGGACGCGCGAGATCCTCAAGCAGCACGTCAGCGAGCTTGCTCGCGAGACGCTTCGTCGACTGCCCGCGCGTCTCGATGCCGAACGCCTTGCACACCTCACGGATGCGCTTTTCGCCGAGCAGAGGCAGCTTCAGCCTACCCTCGGCTGCGAATTTCAGAGAGAGCAGAACCTCGCGTGCATGAGCACCGTGCTGTGCCACGCCGCCCGCCGCACTGCGCAGGAGGTTGCGGGCAACGATGAGATCGGCATCCGCGCCGCAGATCCCGCGCGGGCTCTTCGGTGTGATCTTGCACGGCCCCATGTTGCAGTTCTTGCAGCAGACCCCCGCCATGCCGAACGCACACTGCGGCTGCTGCTTGTCAAAGCGGTCGAACGCCGTATCGCAGCCGATCTGCTCCATGTGCAGCAACATCTCGCGCACGGCGGGGTCGGGGGTCTGTTCGAGAACATCCTGCTTCGACGGGAACGTCTTGCGGTAGTCCGAGACCGCCTTCATGTAGTCGTTCACACCGCCGTGGACGTGCGGATGTGCCGCGTCATGCGTGTGCGGCTGCCATGTGCCGTGCTCATGCGCATGATCGTGGTCGTGACTGTGCCCATGTGCATGGTCGTGATCGTGGTGATGATGTTCGTACGTATGCCCGTCATGCGCGTGGGCGTGTGCATGCCCATGCACATGATCGTGACCGTGGGCGTGCTCATGCCCGTGGCTTCCTGCTCCCGTGTTCACTGCCATTGTCCCATCTCCTATTTTATAACACATATATTTTTTATATGCGTGCAAATATATAACATATATGTATTCTTGTCAACTCTTGTGCAAAAAAACTTTGTGCCAATCGTCACCTTGCAAAATGCGATGCGCTCATGTAGAATGAAAATGGCTTTGTTGGGAGATATTTGGGAGGTATTTTATGTTTATCGAAACGTGCAGAAACCGCATGCGCACGCTGCTGGGCGCACTGATGATCGGTGCGCTCGCGCTCACAAGCGGCTGTTTCAGCGGCGATGTGAACGTCGTCATCAACGAGAACGGCAGCGCCGACCTCAAGACGACGCTCGTCAGCGTGCCCATGCTCGCCGAGATTGTCGAGCAGAGCAAGACGGCGACGACGGCGAAAAATCCGGACGCGCAGGTTACGCCCGTGACGAAGGAGAACATGTCGGGCTACGAGATTACGGAGCACTATGCGACGATCGAAAAGCTGTCGGAGAATGACTTCTTCAAGGCGAACGAGGGCAAGAACACAGGCATCACCGTGAACAAGAGCCTCTTCTACACGGACTACAACTTTGACCTGCTCTTCGAGGGCAGCCAGAACGGCGGCGGCGCAGGCGCATTCGCGAGCAATATCACGTTCACCTATCAGATGACGCTGCCCGTCGCACCCACGAGCTCGAACGCCGACCGCTCGGAGAACGACGGCAAGCAGCTCACATGGAACCTCGGCAAGACGCTCGTGACGGGTGAGTCGTCGAAGATCGAGGTCGCGTTCCGCCTCTGGAACAAGACGGCGATCATCGGCACCGTCATCCTCGTCATCGTCCTGATCGGCGCAGGCGCATTCTTCATTCTCCGCAAGCGCAAGCCCGAGGAGGAGCAGCAGGTGCTCGAGGATTCACCAATCGACATCACACCGAATGATAAGAACTAAATAAACGGCTCTACGTCAAATGTTACGGACATGCGTGCTCCACGCAAACACTTAGTTGCGCAAGCGTTCGTGTGCTTGTACGCTCAAATACCGCCAGACTTCTTAAACGCGCTGCGCTTGAACGAAAGAAGTCCGGCGGGGCGTACCGCACACTTTTCCCGCTTGCTCCACTAGGGTTTGCTTAGGAGCATCACTGTCCGCATTCTTCCCGTAACATTTATCATAGAACCATAAAAACGAGGAATCCTTGCATATGCAGGGATTCCTCGTTTTTGTATAAAGCACGGTATGAGAGACGTGCTCTACCACACTTTGCCGATCATGAACCAGAGACGGTTCTTTGCCTTTGCCTCCTCGCTCGCGTTCCGCGCGAGGCCGATGCGCCGCGCCCAATCGAGCCGCAGGAAGTAGTCGCCGGGTCGGCTGTAACTGACACCGATGCCCCAGCCGCTGAGTGTCGTGCCGCCATCCGCGCCGTCGTGCGCGTATATCACATGACCCGTGTCATAGTAGGTGCTGAGATCGAGATGCGGGATGCCCGTCCGATAGACCAGCTCCGCACTCGCAAGATAGCCGCTGTCGCCCGAGCCCTCGCCCTGCGGGTAGGCGCGCACGCCATTTGCCCCGCCGAGGTAGATCTCCTCGGAGCTGTCGAGGTTGTCTCCCGCCGCCTGGAACTGTGTCTTGAGGTTCAGATGGAAACGTCCGCCGAGTTCCTGCCGCACGCCGAGATTCAGCACGCCCTTGGTAAAACTGCCCTCTGTCCCCGCACGCCGCATCTGCCGCTCTGCCATCGCCGAGTCGGACGCAATCGTGCCATGATAGGCGGTGAGGTCGTAGGTCAGACGCGTGCGCGGGCGGACCATCTCGCCGCGTACGCCGATATGCGCGGCACTGCTGTGCTTTTCGAGTGTCATGCCGACGTTCTTGTACTCGTCCTCGAGTTTTCGCCAGTCCCATCCGTAGGTGAGACTGACGCTGTCCCGCGCGGTGCGCAGGAGCGGCGATGTGCCAAAGAGACTCACGGTGTCGGCGTGTCCTGCTGCGCCAAGGCGGCGAAATGCGCCCGAAAGCTCGTAGTCCATGCGGCTGACACCGAGGCCGAGCACGGTGCCGCCCACGCCGACGGGGCGGGTATAGGTGACGCTGTAGTTGCGGAGGTCTTCGTTCGAGAGCATCGCGGCAAGGCTCAGCCGATCGCCGCTGCGGGTGAGGTTCGACAGGCTCGCCTGTGCGCCGTAGCGGTAACGTCCTGATGTCTTGCTGCCGTAGTTCTCACTGTAGAGGACGAAGCTCTGCCGCTTGCCGTCCCGCACGCGGATGGTGAGGTCGCTCGTGCCAAAGTCCGCGCCGGGCGAGAGCAGTCCCGCCGCTTCGATGCCGCCGAGGGCGGCGATGTTGTACAGAGCCTTTTCAAGCCGTCGTCCCTCGATGGGTGCACCCGTATGGAGCGCGTGGGCGAGGCGGCGGATCTGTCCGTCGTCGATGGCGGCACTGCTGTCGATCGTGATTTTCCCATAGCGTCCCGCGAGAATGCGGATCTCAAGTGCGCCCTCCGCATTCGTCTGCGGCGGGAGATAGGCGGCAGCGGCGGGATAGCCGTGGCTGCGTGCGTACCGGGTGAGCTCTGCGAGAAGCGCGTTGATGTCGGCTTCGGAGAGCGTGCGGCGAAGGTACGGTGCCGTCCTTTCATCGAGCGCAGCAGCGGAGAGCTGCGTGCCGTCCTGCTCGATGTCGATGCGCATGAGGCGAAAGGCTGCCGCTGTACTGCCGCCGCCTGCGGTCGGCAGGCTGCTTTCGAGTGCGTTTTCTTGTGCCTTTTCGGACGGATGCACATCGGACTGCGGCAAATTCGTCGCTGCAAAGGCTGTGCTCGGCAGGAGAAGCACCGCTGCGAGGGGCACGGCAAGTCCAAAGCGCGCGTGTTTTTCTTTTATCTTCAACGGAAGGCCTCCTTGTATCAGCAATTCCTTAAGAAAGCACGGGGATGCGCCCATCAAAGACGCAACCCCTGAATTTCGAAGGCATGTTCCGCATCGAAGCGATAGATGCCGAGCGTTGCCGTGGGGATGGGACGCGGCAAGCCGAATACATAGGCCTCCTGTCCGAAGCCCATATCAAAGCGCGGCGCGGCATCCTGCACGAGTGCGGCAAGGATGCCGCCTGCCATGGGCGCGGCGATGTTGAATGCACGCGCATTGCCCGCCGCCTGCGTAATGCGGTAGTTGCCGACGACACCGTCACTCGTGCTGCCGACGCGCCCTATGATGTCGTAGCTGCCCGGCGTATCGGTATTCGTCAGCGTCGTGCCAAATGTGATGCCGTCCGCACCGAATACGCGCTCGTCCTCACCGTCGGCGAAGCCCTCCGCGCGTCCCGTGAAGGAGGGCAGCGGCGCGCCCTGCACAATGCTCTGCGGCGCGGCGCTGAGCGTCAGCGTGCGCGGCGCGATTGTGCCTGTGCCCGTGAGCGTCGCCGTATTCAGACGATAGTTGCCCGCGCCCGCACCCGTGAGGGTCAGCCCCGTGTAGGTGACCGCGTGTGTGCCGACGTTCTTGTCCGCATAGTTGCCCGTGCCTGTGCTCGTGACCGTGATGCCCGCGCCCTCGCCGTCCACAAAGTTCGAGAGGGTATAGTTCTCGCCCTTTTTCAACGCGTCGCCCGCATTCCGCGTGCCGTCGTATACCTTGTCAAAGGTCTGCCCCGCCACAGCGCCGAGCGTCAGTGTGCGCTGCGCGATCGTGCCCGTGCCCGTGAGCGTGGTCTTGTTCAGCGTGTAGTTGGTCGCGCCCGTGCCCGTGAGCGTGAGGTTCTTGAAGGTTACTTCCTTATCTGTCCTCGCGTCTTTGCCCGACGTATACGTACCCGTGGCAGATGCCAGTGCGAGATGGTCGCCCTCCGTGCCGACAAAGCCCGTGAGGGTATAGTTCGTCCCCTTTGTGAGGGACTGCGTCACGTTTGCATTGCCGTCGTAGGTCTTATCAAAGCGTGCGCCGCCCGCGAGCGCGAGGTTCAGCTGCTTCGCCGTAATCCTGCCCGCACCCTGCGCGGTATTCGCAATACTGTAGTTCCCCGCACCCGTGCCTGTGAGCGCAACGCCCGTATAGCCCACGGCATTTGCCGCCGCGACGTTCTTGTCGTTGTACGATGCGCCCGCAGCAGTCGCTGTGACAAGGTTCTCCTCGCCCGCGACGAGATTGCCGAGCGTCGCATGGAACTTCGACGTGTCTGCGGCGATCGTTCCGTCGTAGGTCTTACTCTGCGCCGCGACGGTATCAACGGTCAGCGCACGCCGCGAGATCGTGCCCGCGCCCTGCGCCGTGGTCGCGGCGAGCGTGTAGTTCCCCGCCTCCGCACCCGCGAGGGCAACGCCCGTATAGCCCACTGTGCCTGCCGTCGCGACATCCTTGCTGTTATACGTCGCACCCGTGGCGGTCGCCTTCACAAGATTCTCCTCACCCGCAACGACATTGTTCAGTACCGCGCCGAACTTCGACGTATCTGCGGCGGTCGTGCCGTCGTAGGTCTTACTCTGCGACGCGACTGCGCCGAGGGTCAGCGCACGCTTTGTGATTGTGCCGATGCCCGTGAGCGCAGTCTTGTCGAGTGTGTAGTTGCCCGCGCCCGTGCCTGTGAGCGTCAGCCCGTCAAAGGTGACGGTTTTGTCTGCGGCGGCATTCTTGTCGCTGTATGTGCCTGTAGAAGAACCGAGTGCGATGCCATTGCCCTCGCCCGTGACAAAGCCCGTGAGGGTATAGTTCGTCCCCTTTGTGAGCGACTGCGTGACGTTTGCATTGCCGTCATAGGTCTTATCAAAGCGTGCGCCGCTCGCGAGTGCGAGATTCAGCTGCTTCGGCGCGATTGTCCCCACGCCCCGTGCCTTTTTAACGGTATAGTTGCCCGCGCCCGTGCCCGTGAGCGCGAGATTTTGGAACGTCACTTCCTTATCCTTGCCGGCGTTCTTGTCCGCATACTTGCCCGTGACGCCACCCGCCAGTTCGATATTATCTTCGTCCTCGCTGCTGACAAAGCCCGTGAGACGATAGTGCATCCCCTTCGTGAGCGTCCGCGTGATGGTATCGCGTCCCCCGTCATAGGTCTTGTGAAAGCGCGCGTAGCTCGTAAAGCCGAGCGTCAGCTCCTTCGGCTTGACGGTGTACGCGCCGCCGATGATGTCATACTGCTCGCTGTAGGCATGATATGTGCCGACGTTTTTCTCTGCATCGAGGGAAATATGGTCGCCGCCCGCAATCGTCGGAGCCGTGCCGTTGTAGACCTGCTCGCGGTTTGCAAGATGCTTCGTCCGGAGGAATGCCGTGAGGAGCGGCATGGTCTTGCCGTCGTAGATGCGCCACGGCGTGCCCTTGCCGCCCTCGGTGGCAACGAGAGCCTTGCCGCTCCCGTCCTTCCAGTCCTTATACGTCTCTGCCAGCTTCATCTGCGTCTCGCTGCGCTTCTCAACATCGGTCGCTGTACTATTTCCCGACACTTTGCCGACGCCGTTCTCGATCGGAGCGCCGCTCCCCCCCTTTACACTGCCCTTCTTCCATACGGCATGGGTGACCGTGCTGTTGTCGTCCAAAAGTCCCACAACACCGCCGACGTTCGTATCATTCTGTCCCGATCTTTGCTCCACGATTCCCGTCTGCAGTGCGTTCCGAATATTGGTGTCATACTGTACCGCTCCCACAATGCCGCCGAGGTTCTGATTTCCTACGACCTTGCCCGCATTTCGGACGTTCTGAATGGTGTTCTGTTGATACGCAAAGCCCACAATGCCGCCGACAAAAGAGTTCCCTTCGACCGTGCCCGCATGGTAGGCGTTCTCAAGGGTACTTTGTTTTAGCTTTCCCACAATGCCGCCGACCATGGCACTGATATTGTCTCCATGAACCTCTCCGCTGAAGGAGACGTTCCGTATGACAGAGCCCTCTTCTGCAGCTCCCACAATGCCGCCGACTTGCCGCACTCCCGACACGGAGGCATCCTTCAGGGAGACATTCTCGATGACCGCCTGCTTGGTGTATCCGAACATCCCGCGAGAAATCTCCCCGATAGTATCGGTCGGTGGCTTAATGGTAAGCCCCGTGATCGTGTACCCTACGCCGTCAAATCGTCCCCTAAAGGACCCGATATCAGAATCGCCAATCGGCTGAAAGCCCCGATCCCAGTCCTTTGTCTCGCTTGCCGCGATGTCATTCGCGAGCATATATCTGCCGAGTACCGCCTTCTGATCGGGAGTCCCGGGATCAATCCGATTCGCGTCCATGTGCTGCAGCTCGTAGACATCATGCACGCGCATATAGTCATAGTCCGTATGCGCCGTGCCGCCGAGGTTCTGGACAACCCACCCGCGCGTGCTTGCAGATTTTGAGGTGTTCGCATTCGCATAGTCGGAAACATTCTTCGAGACCGTTGCGCCGTTTACGGTAAAGTTCCTCGTCGTTGTATTAGCGACATCGTAGCCGATGTGCGGCGCATCCTCGCTGCGGATGGTGACGTTCGCCCCCGTGAGCGCCGTGCCGTTTGCGTCCGTTACATCATCCGTGTTGAGGACTTTGACGTTCTTGCCCTCGATGTAGAGTTTGCTCGCCTTTACCGTGCCGAGGTTCAGTACGTCGCCCATCTGCGCGGTCGCGGAAAGCGGGCTTGTGCCGTTTGCCTTGAATGTGTTCGTCGCTGTGGCAATGTCGGCGGGATTCGCCGTGGAGAGGTAGAGTGCACCCGTATTCACCTGCGAGTCCTTCGCGAAGAGAATGCCGTGCGGGTTGACGAGGTAGACGTTCCTGCCGCCCTCGATCGTGCCGTAGA
>CAJPQT010000005.1 GCA_905372865.1 uncultured Centipeda sp. | reverse complement strand
GCTTCTGCGGGCTGTTCTTCAGTGCTGGTGCTTTCGATTTCTCCTCAAGGCTCTTCCGGCTTTTGCGAATGAGCTGATTGATCGTTGGCATACTGCACCTCCTTCCTTTGTCGTCATTTCATTTTATTTGTATGAAAACGCAGAACCTGCGTTTTTACCTTAGTTTGGCAACCGCCGCAGCGCCCACATCGAGGCGTACCGCCTCTCCAAGCTGCGCCTTCGTCGCCGTGCGGTCGGGAGAGATTTTCGCGTCCCTGCATGCTGTGAGCAGTGCATCAAGCACACGCACATCGACATCCGAGGCGACGAATACCATCTCTGCCGCACCGCTCTTCACCGCCTTGCATGCTTGATGAATGCCGGCGACCGTACGCGCCGTGCGCAATTTTTCCAGAGACATAGTTCACCTCCAAAAAGGGGACTGTCACATAATATCATCCGTCAAAACGCTTGTCAACGCATATTTTACAAAGTTTCCCATTTACACCTGTCCTAGCGTATCTTTCTTATCCTCATATAGAAAAAAGAGGCACGCCGTGCCTCTCCGTCTCTATCGTACGATATGGATGCGTTCGCGCCGCTTTTCAGGCGGCTCTGTTTTTTTCTTCTGCACTGGAGCCCCCTGACTGCGGTCGGCGATGCCGAGCAGCATGCCCATGCCCGCCATCGTCACGATCAGGGATGAACCGCCGTAGCTGATGAACGGCAGCGGCACGCCGACGACGGGAAGAAGCCCTGCGACCATCGCAAGGTTGGCGAGCGCCTGTCCAAGCACAAGAAAGACGATGCCGAGTGCAAGCACCTGCCCGAACGTATCCGCTGCCCGTGCTGCCACGCGCATGCAGGTGACGAGCAGCACAGCGAACAAAAAGAAGATCAGCAGCACGCCAAAGAATCCATGCTCCTGACTGAAAATCGCAAACGCAAAATCCGTATGCGCCTCCGGCAGATACTCGTACTTGCTCACACCGTCGCCAAAGCCCATGCCGAAGATCCCGCCCGAGCCGATCGTCGAGAGCGACTGCACCATCTGATAGCCTGCATCGCGCGCATCCGACCACGGATCGTACCAGACCTCAAGGCGCTTCATGCGGTAGGGCTGCAGCATCCCGATGGCAAATGCCGCGAGCACCGTCGGCGGCACGATCCACAGCCAGCGGCGCGGCGGAACGAGAAGGACGAGTGCCATCAGAAGCGGCACGCCGAACACAATGCAGGCTGTTCCGAAGTCCGGCTCACGATAGACGAGGAACGCCATCACGAGAATCGCACCAAACGGCATAAAGACGCGTCCACCGTCCCGATCGATACGGAAATGTTCCTTGCTGAGCACCGCCGAGATCGAGAACGCTCCCATCAACACCGCCATCAGCTTTGCGAACTCTGCCGGCTGAAAGCTGAGCGGCCCGACCGCAAGCCAGCGCTGTGCACCGTTTACCGTGGTCCCCACAAGGAGAACGGCAATGAGCAAAAAGACGGTAATGCCCATGCCCACAAACATCAGTCCGCGCATACGCTGATAGTTCATGCGACGGCAAAGCCAACACGCGATCAGTCCGAGAAAAACCCACACCAAATGCCGCTGCAGAAAATAATAGGGATTCTCGAAATTCATCGCCGCAAGTACATAGCTCGAGCTAAAGACATTGATCGTCCCCGTCACGAGGAGGATCGCCATGATGATAGCAATCGGCTCTGTCTCGCTCTTAAAGAGGGTATAGCGCGTGCGCATCACGCACTCCTCGGCAGACGCGCCACGAGCCGCCCGATCTTTGCGCCGCGTGCACTGAACTTGCGCTCATACTCCGTCATAATGTTGTCCTTCTCGCCGAGTGCGTGAAGGTCATGTGTCACGCGAGAAAGCTGCCAGCCCTCGCGCTGCATCGTCTCAATCGAGTAGTCGAACAGCCCCATGTTGTCCGTCTTAAAGTGGATCTCTCCATCCGCCTTGAGTGCCGCGGCATAGCGTGCGAGAAAGAACGCGCTGGTCAGCCGCCGCTTTGCATGGCGTGCCTTCGGCCACGGGTCGGAGAAATTCAGATAGATGCGGTCAACCTCATTGGGCGCAAACAGCTCCGTCAGATGTGCCGCATCAAAAACGAGCAGCCGCACGTTCGAGAGCTCACGCGCCGCTGCTTTGCGTGCGGCGAAATAGAGCACCCCCTGCTGCGCTTCCAGTCCCACGTAGTTTATCTCCGGATGCCGTGCCGCGAGCTCCGTGATGAAATCCCCCTTGCCCACGCCGATCTCAACGTGCAGCGGTGCCGTACGCCCGAACGTCTCCGCCCATGCCCCCGCATGGTGCGACCAGTCGCCGCCGAGCGGCGTGACAAAGTCCGCATAGTCCAGAATTGCCGTATCAATCCACGGCTTTCTCCTGAGTCTCATAACCCTTCCCATTCACCCCATACGCACCCATACGAATGCACTGCGCCCCCGATCCGATCGAGGGCGCAGCAAAGCAGAATACGTTACCAAATTTTTCCGGCCATGAACCAGACGCGATTCCGCGCACTGTTCCGCGGCGATACCGACGCATCCAGGCCGATGCGCCGCGCATAGTCGAGGCGCGCAAACCAATCTCCCGACTTGTTGTACGCTGCTCCGAGCCCCCAGCCACGCAGTGTAACCCTGTTGTCATTCGTGAAGCTGTGTCTGCTCAAGCGTGCCGTCCCGACATCATAGAACGTGCTGAACGTCAGCCCTTGGACAGGTGCATGCCAGCGGAGCTCCGCTGTGCTGAGCAGCCCCTCATCACCCGCGCCCTCGCCCTGCGCGTAGGCACGCACGCCATTCGGCCCGCCGAGATAGAACTCCTCCGAGCTGTCGAGGTTTCGGCTCGCCTTCTGTCCCGCCACCTTAACAAGAAAATCGGATGCATGTCCCAGACGCTGCACTGCTGACAGCTCCGCTTCAAGCTTCACATACGTCCCTTCCTCGGTGTGGTTCAGCTGGCCCAAGATCTCACTGTAAAGGGAATCATAGCTCAGTTTGCCGATCGTCAGATTCGCATTGTAGTTGAGCGACGTTCCGCCCTGCAGCTGCTGCATGCCGACAAGTCCTGCATAAATGCTGTGTGTATGCTTCTTGCCCTCAAGTTCAAATGCCGTAATATCATCGTTCAGCGTTCGATAGTTATAGCCATAGCGCAGCATGAGGCTGCGATTCGTCAGATGATAGAGCGGCGTCTGCCCGAAGATCGTGAACGTCAGGGACTTGCCCTCGGCACCGATGTCGGCAAGCGCTCCGCCGATCTTATAGTTCATGCGTGAAATGCCGGCACCCAACGTCGTACCGCCGTGTCCGACCACCGTCTCGTAGTTCGCATAGAAATTACGGAGACTCCCGTTCGAGATCAGCGCTCCCGCACTCACCTTGTCGCCTGTTCCCGACGGATCGTAGAGCGTCTCCTGCAGACCGTAACGGTAGCGTCCCGTACTGGGGCTGCCGTAGTTCTCCACATAGAAAACCGTATTTGACTCCTTCGAGTCCTCAATGCGAACCGTCAGCTTGCTGGTCCCGAATGCCGTGCCGGGGCTCAGCACGCCCACCGCGCGTGCACCCGTCGCATCCGACACCGAGTAAAGCGCCGTCTCAAGCTTCGCCGTTGTGATGATATCATCGGACTTCAGTCCCGCGATAATCCCGCGTGCCACCCGATCTTTCAAGCGGCTGTTATTCTCAATCACGATCTCATCGTAACGTCCGGGCAGTACGCGCAGCACCACGATGCCGTCCGGGCTGTCCTGCGGCGGCAGGTAGACCGCGGCCGCCGGATAGCCGTGTGTACGGCAGTAGGAGGTCAGCGCATCCACTGTACGGCGCAGCTGCGCCATCGTCTTCTGTTCGCCCATCCCCTCCTCAAGAATGCGCGTCAGCTCCTCCTTATCGAGAAAGAGATCCGGCGCCTCCATAATGAAATTTTCGATCGTGAACTGCGCATCGTCCCCCGCCTGCTGATAGCGCGGTGTGTGATCCTCCAGCCCGATCTCGGGAGCGGGCTTCTCCCCCGCAACATCCGCCCCCGGACGCGCGAGCGACGGCGCGGCAAACCCCGTCGCCCCCACAGCCGCAACCCCCGCACAAATACACGCGGCAAGTCCTGCACGCACAACTGCATTCTTTGTCATACCATTCATTCCATCACGCACGATGTAACTCAACCCCTATATCACTGTTCATATTTCGTTTCCATTCTAGCATTTTCGCGATTAAAACACAAGGGACGACCACGCATGCGCTGTTGCAATCCATACTTTTTTGTTGTAAACTTTCGAGCAAATGATATAAGGAGCACATACCATGAAAAAAATTCTATTTGTCTGTCACGGCAACATCTGCCGCTCCCCGATGGCAGAGTTCGTCATGAAGCACCTCGTATGCGAGGCAGGACTTGCGGACGAAATCAGCGTCACTTCCAAGGCGCTCCACCGCGACGAGATCGGCAGCGATACTCATCGCGGCACACGCGAAGTCCTCCGTGCGCACAACATTCCGTTCACCAAACGCCGGGCCTCACTCATGACCGCCGCCGACTATACGGCGTTCGACTGCATCATCGGCATGGACACCGAGAACATGGACGACCTCGACCGCTTCACGGGCGGCGATCCCGACGGCAAGGTCCGTCGCCTCCTCTCCTATATCGGTGTGGACCGCGATGTGGCAGACCCGTGGTACACGGGCAACTTCGAGGCAACCTACCGCGATGTGGATGCCGGCTGCCGTGCATTGCTGAAGGATCTGACCAAAAACGCCTAAACAACAACGAAGAACCCCCTCGACGGTTTGCATCGTCGAGGGGGTTCTTCATTGTTTCCATTCGATTTCTCTTGCTCAGCCGAACACTTCGTTCATCAGGGTGAACACAGTTTCATCCATCACTTGGATTCCGTTCTTGCTGATGTCGACACCATCCTTCACCATATTGATCGAGGGCGGTGTATAGGTGACCTCTGCCTCGGGTTTGCGCCCGAAATGACTGCGGCGGTCGAGCGAGGCATTCTCGTATGCGTACTCATCGGGAATCATCTTATTCTGCGTCATCGCCTTGTAGTACTCATAGTCCGGAATGTAGGGGCCGATGTGGAGGGTACCCGAGGACTTGAAGAGATAGTTCTGGTAGACCGTCTCACTGTCTGTCGCCGGTATATATTCCCCCTCGATCGGATAGTCGCCCCAACGCAGACGTGCACTGGGCGATCCGTAACGAATCTCACCCGGCAGCGTCTCACCAAGGGCCGTTGTATATCCCCGTCCCTGCGGTGTGCCCGTATAGCTGTCGGGCAGCCCCTCATTGATCCAGCGTGTCTGGTCATCACCCGCAAGCTGGACCTCATAGGGGTTGATCCGTCCGGTTTCCATCGCGGCAGGCGCATAGCCAATCGTATTCTTCCCGTTCGCATCCAGACCGTCCGTCGACAGCGTGTTTCCGCTCCCATCGACAAGCTCATAGTTCAGTGCATCGTCTCCGGCGAGCAGGAACTGATAGTTGACCGCCTTGTTCTTGACGCGATTGCGATCCTGCCACATGGCATTTGGATTGGCATTCGCCTTTGGCTCCCACGCGACATTCTGATCGGCGTATTCGCCCGTCGAACGGTTCTCGACCACGTCATTCGCGATGATCGCATCCCCGTTGTCACCGTAGTGGCTGAATTTCACGAGACGGTCGGCGCTGTCGATCACACGACCCTCGCCGTCCTTCGCGACATTCATCAGCGTAGATGTCTTATCATACGTCTTGGTCGCCGTGACGGGGTTGGCCATGATCTTGCGCCGCAAGATCTCACCCGGTCCCTGCTTCGCCACGGTATTGTCCGCACTGTCGGTGATGTTGAAATTCCGTGTGTTGAACTTCACCTTGTAGTCGACCGGCTGCGAAGCGGCGGCGTTCTTATGCGCGTATTCGCCCGTAACGGAGAGGACATCTCCATCCTGCAGCGCGTGCCAGTTGCCGCCCAGTCTTAACCGACTGGTCGTTCGGTTCAGATTCTGCGCCGGATTTACGACCGTCTTGGTGCCATCGTACTCCTTCGTTGCCATGTTAAAGCTCAGGTCAAAGTCGTTTCGCGTCACATTCGCACGCGTGATCGCACCGTCGCTGTATGCCGTTTCGTTGAAGTCATAGTTCGCGGCATTGCCGCCGAGGAGATTGCGGAGTGCATCGCCGACACCGCGGTACTGGACATCCTTGCGTGCATCCGCATTTGCATCAGCGCGGAAGGTCGCATCTGTACTGCCGTAGCCATAGTCGCTCTGGATGTTCCCGTTGTTGAGCTGGGGGAGGCGATCGCCAAAGACGCCCATGCTGTCACGCTGAAGCACCGTGCGCGTATGGCCATTCGGATCGTCCGTAATGCGCGCCGTTATCTTGTCATTCGCCGTGGTCGCATCGTAGGACTTTCGCACGGGCAGCGTGCCGTTCAACCCGTCAAAGCCGATGTTCAGCCTGCGCTTTTGGATCACATTGTCCGTCGTCGTCAGAGTGCCGGAGGGAATCGCATGGCCGAACACATCAACGAGGCGATAGTTGCCCGCATCCGCGCCCGTGATCGACGGCGTATAGACGACCGTCTTGCCCGTGCCCGCATTCTTGTCGGCATAGACTGCCGTCGAGTTGTTCTGGACACTGTCACCCGCGATGATGCCGCCGTTCTCGAGCTCGACGACGCTGTCGCCGTTCGTCACGCGCTGATCGCCATGCAGCGTCCGGATGCTGTCGTCGCCGTTTGCGTAGACATGGGACGTTCCATCATAGACCTTCGTGAGCGTGCCGACCGGCAGGACTTTGACGTCCTTCTGCTTGATCTCGCCCGTGCTGTTGCGCGTAAAGTCATCGATTGTAAAATTGTTGCCTGTGTACTTGAGCGTGTAGGTCACGGTCTTGCCCGTCCCTGCGTTCTTATTGTCATAGGCTGTCGCATTCGGGTCGATTTCGAGCGCATCCTTGATGTCAATCGTCTGCGTTCCGACACGAACCGTGGCGCTCGTGAGATAGTTCTTGAGCGCATCCGAGGTGCTCTGCCCGTTGTACTTGACCGCACGCGTACGATCGTAGGTTTTCGTCGCACCTGCGGCATCAAAGGTCGTAGTGACTCCGTCGGTCGGATGATTCGGATTGATCGAGAGTGGGTTGATGCGTCCCTTCGCGTCGTTGACGGTGTAACTCTTGCCGCCGTCCGCCACACGATAGTTCTTTGCCGTATTGTTGCGCGTTGCGAGATCGCTCAGTGCATTGTCAAAGCCGGTGTACTTCACTGCCTTATCCAGCACATTGCGGTGCACATCGCGGCTGACATTGGCATCCGCATTCCCGTTCGAGTCGAGGTACTGTCCCTGCACCTTGTTCAGTGCCCCACTGTCGAGCGACAGGGTCTCACTGCCCACGAGCCCGCTGAACGTGATATCACCTGCAGCGAGGTTGTTGACCGCTGCCGTACCGTCGTAGTCTTTTTCCTTACGTGCGACATCGACCGTCAGCGTCTTCTTATAGATATCAGCAGCCTTGCCCGTCACCGTATGCGTGGTATCGTGTCCCGCGATCGTGTAGTTAGCAAGTGTCGCTGCATCGCCCGAAAGCGTCAGCGTGTAGTCCACCGTACGCTGTGCCTGTGCGGGTGTGCGTGCCTCTGCCTGTGCCTTGGTCTCTGCCGAGGCATCCTTATTGCTGTACGTCCCCGCGACGGCGAGCTGGATCTTATTCTTATCCCGCTCGACAATATGCGTCAGGTTATCCCGTGCCATCGCATTCACATAGTCACGGTTGTTCTGGTCAAATGTCGTCTGCCCGTCGTACTCCTTGATGAGATGCTGCGGCAGGAGCGTTGCGAGGTCACGCTTCGTGATCGTATCGCCCGCATGGTTGATCGTACGGTCGCGCGTGCCGTTGAACTCAAAGTTCCTCGTGTTGATCGTGACATGATAGTCAATGCGGTTCGCACTCGCCACATTTTCACTATTGTACTGTGCACTGTTCAGGCTGATATCGTCAAGGTTGATCGGTGCGGTATTCCCGCCACCAAGATCCAGCGTACTGTTCCGGAAGTACTTCTTGACATGCGCCATATCCTTATAGGTCTGACCACCCTCGTGCCATTCGACATCCTTTGTCCCATCGTACATCTTCGTAGCGGTGTCGATATTAAAGTTGAAGTCATTCGCCGTGACCACGCGCTTGCGGATCGTTCCCTTGCCATAGGAAGTATCCGCGATCTCATAGTTGGCCGCATAGGGCTGCGCTGCAAGCGTGCCAGAAAGGTTCGAATACTGGACATCCTTGCCGTTCGGGATCACATTGCCGTGCGCATCTGTGACGACATTCGGATTGCGCTGGAAGCTCGCATCCGTCGTTCCCGCACCATAATAGCTCACGATGCCGGTCGTATCAAACGACGCACTTGTGATCCCATCCGCCGTAAGCGTGGCTGCACCGCGTCCATCGGTATTGCCCGCAGTCACAGAGGTGATGTTCTTCGTGGTGTTATTCGGCGTTGTGTCATACATCTTATTCACATCGCCGAACCCAAGCATGATCTTGCGCTTTGCGATGGTACCCGATGCACCCGTGAGATCAAGGCCCGTTTCGGCGTTTGCCGTCGTACCGTTGTACGAAAGGGTATAGTTCTGTCCCTGCGTACCGCCAATCTTTACGTTGTATGCAATGTCCTTGTTGACACCGGCATTCTTATCCGCAACACCCGCATTCACATAGTTCGCCGTGATCGTCATCGACGCGCCGTCATCAACCGCAGCGCCGTTCGCCGTGCGTACGAGCTTGTTGTCATTCGTCGTGCCGGACGCATAGGTAACATTGCCCTTTGCATCGTCGTCAACGAACTTGTCGTAGTGCCGCGTATTCGTATCCACGAGATTTGCATTGGCATCGTAGATCTTGTCGATGCCCGTTTTCTGAGCAAGGTCAAGCGTCAGCACACGGCGGTCAATCGTGCCCTGTGCCGTCTTGGTAAAGTCATTGCCCCCCGAAATATTGATGTTTCTGTCGCTCAGACGGAATTTATACGTAACCGTCGCCGGTGTGCCGTTCGTCGCGTTCGCACTGCTGTACTCCGTCCCCGCCGTATCCATTTCGAGATCGTTGCGCAGATCAACCCAGTTGCCGTTCAGCTGTACACGTGCGCGCGTGATATAGTTCTTCACATCGTTCGACGCACTCGAACCGTTGTACTTCACCTTCTTCGTGCCGTCATAGGTCTTCGTCGCATTGGATGCGAGGAAATCCACGTCAGAAGCATTGATATTCGCCTTGTTGATCGTGCCTGTGCCGTAGCCGTTCGTGGCAAACTCGTAGTTGTTCGCACCGAACGCCGTACCCATCGCCGTACCGAGGCCCGCATACTGAACCGACTTGTTCGTGCCCGCATCCGGGTTGGCGGTAAAGGTACCATCCGTCGTGCCGGAGCCGTACTGACTGGTGATGCCCATCAGCCCCGTGAGATTCGTTCCGCTGACATTGGCGGAGCTATCGCGCCGCAGCACCGCTGCATCGGCAGTCGAAACAGACGGCGTAATCGACGTATTCGCCGACGTTCCGTCATAGGTCTTCGTCACATGTGCAAAGGAGACATCCACCTTGCGCTTTGTGATCGTATTGTCATTGGTCGAGATCGGCGACGTAATCGTTGCGCCGTTGTACTTCAGATTGTAGTTGCCTGCGTTTGCCGTGTCGAGCTTGACATCATAGTTGACCGTCTTGCCCGTACCCGCATTCTTATCTGCGTATACCGCCGTCGACTCGTTCGTCGCGCCGTCGCCGGAGACCAGCCCCGTCATGCCGATGATGTCATTCGCCGTATTGACGACCGCATTCGCGGAGTTCTTTGCCGCGCCGAGCACATCGGTCGTCGCGTCATAGACCTTCGAGAGCGGGCTCTTGACCGTGACCGTGACATCCTTCTTCGTGATGGTGCCGTCGCCCGTTTTGGCAAACGTCGATGCCCCACCGAGCGAGAAATTCCCGCTCGTGCCCGTATAGCTCAGGTTGTACGTCACGCGGTTGGCGGATCTGCCGTTATCGACATCCTTCGTATCGTATTCGGCGGAGTTCACCTTTAGGTCGTTCAGCACACTGACAGGATTGCCGTTGATGTTCACCGTCGCACTGTTGATGTACTTCTTCTGATCGTTCGGTTGGCTTGAGCCATCCGTCCACTTGACCGTCTTCGTCCCGTCATAGGTCTTCGATGCCGACCCGATATTAAAATTCACCGTACTCGGATTCAGCACGTACGGCGTGATCTCGCCGAGCCCCTTTGCCGTTGCCCCAAGGCTAAGCGTATAGTTCCCCGCATCTGCGCCCGTGAGCGAGAGGTTCGCGTAGTTGACCCAGTTGTGCTGGAGCGTGCCGTCCGGCGCAGTCCACGTCGTGCCGCTTCCGCGCACATTCGCACTCTCAAACTCCTGCGTATGCCCGCTGGCGAGGCCGACCGCATCGCCCGACACGACACCGTTTGCTCCGACCTCAAAGCCCACCTGCGCAGCAGGGACATCCTTCGTGCCGTCATAGACCTTCGTGACCTTTTTGAACGCACCCGAAAGATCCCTCGGCGTAATCGTTCCCGTCGCCGAAAGGTTCATGCCATCCTCTGCGTTGACCGTTGTCGAGCCGTCCGTGAGGTAGTAATTCTTCCCCGCATCGCCCGCGATCTTTACATTATATGTGATGCTCTTCGTCGTAACATTGCCGCCGCTGCGCGCAACATTCTTGTCCGCGTAGCTGCCCTGCACCGTCACCTGTGCGCTGTCATCCACGGAATAGCCGTTCTTCGTGCGCACGAGCTTGTTGGCGTTGGTCGTGCCCGTGGCATAGCCGACATTCGCTCTGCCGTCGACATCCGCAAAGGTCTGATGGTGGCGGTTTGCCGTGTCGATGAGGTTGGCATTGCCGTCATAGACCTTGTCAATGCCGCTCGCCTCTGCAAGACCGACATTGATCGTGCGGCGCGTGATCGTGCCCGCACCAGTCGCCGTCGCATTCCCGCTCTCAAGGTTCTGCCCGTTCAGCGTATAGTTCTTGAGCAGGTACTCGTAGCCGCTATCCGCCGTCGCCTTGACATTGTACGCGACGCGCTGGGCCTCATCGACATTCGCCGTCCGCGTCGTATTGTCTGCCTTTGTGAAATGAGCGCCCCTATTGGGATCGATGGCAAAGCTGATCTTATCCGCGTCTGCTGCAACCACGCCTGTGCCGTGCCCCGTGCTCGGGCGCAGGTTCCAGCCGGACGGAACCGTATAGTTGCTGGTGCCGTCATAGACCTTCGTCGCATGGGAGGCGTTCCCATGTGCATCGACAATGTCGAAGTTGTTCGGGTCAATCGCCTTGCGGTTGATCGTTCCCTTGCCATAGACGGTCTGGTCCACCGTATAGTTGCCCGCTGCCATCGTGCCGAAGGCATCCTTGAACGCCTCGTCCATCTTCGTATAGCGAACGTCATGCGGCGTGCCGTTGCTCGCATTTGCGTTGGCACGGAAGGCACTGCCCGTACCGTTCCCGTAGCTGCTCGATGCCGTGCCGCCCGAGCGCTTACTCTCCCACGCGCTCCTCAGCGCACCAGTTGTGATGCTGTCACCACCGAGGATCGTTCCGATGACAGAGGTCTGCGGGGCATCCGTGATCTCCGTGACACTGCTGTCCGTATTGGTCGACGTGCCGTCATAGGTCTTGGACACGTCGCCCATCTTGATGTTCAGCTTGCGCGGCGTAATCTTGCCCGCGTTTGTCACCGTGCCGGCATTCGCCGTGAGTGTCTTATTTGCGCCAGTGCCCGAGACCGTACTGATGCGCGTATTTCCTGCGTCGACAATCTTATAGTCGTCCGCATACTGCCCTGTGAGCTGGGCCGTATAGGTGACATCCTTGTTGATGATATTGCCGCTGCCGTCACGCGAGACATTCTTATCCGCATAGCGTGCCGTCGAGGTATTCGTCGGCAGTCCGTCCGTCTCATCCGTAATCATCGTCGCAAGGCTGACGATATCGCTCCCGCGTTTGATATTGCGGCTGCCGTCCGTATGCTCCGCCATACCGTCATAGACCTTCTCGACGGCGTGCGTCGTCGCGCGGATCGCGCGCGGGGTAATCGTCCCTTGTGCGGTCACATGCGAGGGGTTCGCATCCGTCACAGTCTCGAGGTTGCGGAGTGTCCCCGCCGCCTCCTCTGCCGCAGAGCCAAAGGTATAGTTCGACAGCGGATGATTCGTCGGATCGCTCGAGCGTGCCACAACGTCATAGGCGACGTAGTGCGCCTCAGAGACGTGGGAGGTACGGTTGTTCCCGTCGGCATCGCTGGAGAAATGCCCCGTCGAGCCGGACTTCAGCGCAAAGGTCACCTTGCCGTAGTCCCGCGTGACAATCCCTGTATCGCCCGATGCCCCCGTTCCCGTCAGATATGCGCCGGGCGCGAGCGTATGGCGGTTGTTCCCGTCATAGACCTTCGTCGCGTCTGCAACCGTGTTGTCTGCATTGTATACGCGGAAGCCGGACTTATCGATGCGGCGGCGCGTGATCTCGCCCACACCGTACTGCTTGTCCGTGATCTTATAGTTATCGTTCGAGAGCGCATTCGAAAGCCCCGCATACTCTACTGTGCGGTTTCCTGCATTGACGTTCTCGGCAAATGTCCCTGCTCCGCCCGTGCCATAGCGGCTGGTGACCCCCGACATATTGAAATTCGCCGTTGTGATGCCATCCGCGCCGACAACTGCGCCGGAGAGGCCGTCATTCAACGACGCGAGTGTTTTATTCGTATTGGTGGCCGTGCCGTCGTAGACCTTTGTCACATCGTTAAAGGTCATTGTCAGCGTACGCGGCGTGATCGTCCCCTTATAGCTGGGATCTGTGAGCGTCTTCGACGATACGATCGGCTTTACGCCCTCTGTGCCGAGGGTATAGTTCTCCGACTCCGCCCCCGTTCCGGCATCGAAGGATGCCGTATAGGTAACGCTCTGCGTCGTCGGATTGCCGCTGCCATCCACCACGACGTTCTTCGACGCGTACTTCGCCGTCGAGGTATTCGTACGCGTCTCAGAGCCGGCAAAGCCCGAAAGAGTGACAAGAGAGTCGCCCTTGATGATATTGCGGCTGCCGTCGGTCTGGTCGTCCATCGCGTCGTAGACCTTCGTGATGTTGTTGTTCACGACGGTCGTCGTCAGCGCCTTCGGCGTGATCCTGCCGTCACCGGTCGCGTGGAATGTATCGCTCAGCGCTTTCTTGGTTGTATTGTCCGTATCGAGCACATAGTAGTCGGAGAGATAGTATTGGCTCGCATCATCTGTCTGCCCCGTCACCTCATAGGCGAGCTTCGTCGCTTCCTTGACGTTCTTGGTAGGGGTTCCGCTGTTATCGATGAAATGCCCTTTTCCGCCCGTCAGCGCAAACGTAATATGCCCCTGATCGCGCGAGACAATGCCCGTGTCGCCGACAGCGCCCGCATTCGTCGCGAGATAGACGTTCGAGCCTGGCGTATATTCGTTGTTCCCGTCATAGACTTTCTTCGCATCGACCTTCGCATGCGTCGTCTTGTCATAGACGTTGAAGCTGTCACGCGTAATCTGGCGCGGGATGATCTTGCCGTCGAGATAGACCGTCTTATCCGTGCCCGAAACGAGGGTCTTTGTGCCGCTCGCAGGGGTATAGTAAAGCTCATAGTTGCCCGCGTCATTGCCCGTGAGCCCGACATTCGTATACTGGAGCTTGTGGCTGCCGGCGTGGAGCTTCTCGTTGCCCGCCGCATCCGTGTACTTCGGACCGCCTACGTTTGTGAGGTCGACAGAATCCACCGCATCGCTGTCATCGCGCATAACTGCGCCATCGGGAATGGTCTGATCCGTATCCGTGGTAAGTGGTGCGAGCTTCGACTTGTCCAGCGTGATGTTCGGCTTGGTCTGGAGCATGTCCGCATCGATGACGGTCGAGGTGCCGTTATAGATCTTATCGGCTGCTGTCTTCTTGAAGATGTTGAGATAGAGCGGGGCCTTGGTGATGGTCGCCCTGCCATGCAGATTACTGAGGGAGGTATCGTCAAAGGTGTAGTTCCCCGCATCCTCGCCGGTAAATCCAATCGTACCGGAGAACTTAACTCGTTTATTGGTACCGACATTCTTGTCCGGAATCAAGCCGGTGGCTTCATCGACCATCTGGGCCTTAAAGTTTCCGGTGGTAAAGTCTAGCTGAACGGACTTGTAGTGCGCATTATAATCCTCTGGGGTAAAGCCCGTGGTGCTGAGTGTCCCGCTTGTGAGAGCGTCCGTAAATGCCTTGGTCACGTCGCTCTTGCCATTATACATACGGTTGGGATTGACCGTGCCATTATTGAGTTTCACCTCACGTGGCTTGATGGTCACATTGACCCCGCGCAGGTTCGGGCCGTCCTGATCCGACCAGAGAATTGCCTTCGTCCCCGCATTGCGGATACCGTTTGTCTTATCGAAGTCCTTCGTCGTCTGGTTCTTATAATCGTTCACCTTATTGAGGTCAACATCGCCATCATAGGTGACCTTGTCCGACTTATCACCGACGCCCGTAGTGGCTGCATTCACAATCTTGACATACTGACTGTTGTAGGTCAGATCCGTGATGTCTGCACCATTGTTCTGCTTGACTGCAGTGGCAGAGGTGTCCGCGATCGTGCCATCTGCTTTGAAATAGCGATAGCTGTAGTTCGCCGTCACCGTCCCGCTCATAAACGCAGTCAGCATTGGTGTCGTACGGCCCTCGTAGATGCGCCACTTCGCGCCGGGAGCACCATCGTTGTTGATCGCACTTCCCCAGCCCGCATAGGAGGCAACAGCGGTCTTAGAGCCGCCCCCTGTTCCATTCCCAAGAAGGCTGATCGTGCCATCCGCATTTACTTTATAGGTATTTGTTGAATTGGCCCCCGTCAATGTTGTTTCATTCGATGCAAAGGAGCCCTGTGCAAAGGAGTTGTGAACCTTTGTCTTGCCGCTAGGGTCAACATTATAGATAAAATGCATCACCTGTGAAGTCGGAACGCTCGGAAGGAACGTTGCATCACTATAAGTGTTGTTTATAACGGTATCATCACCGGATGCTCCAATGATCCCGCCGCCGGGGCCAATCTTCGCTTTGCTGTAGACACTATCCAAATTCGTGTGTTCGGTCATGCCTACAATGCCGCCGTGTCTCCCGGCCCTGCCGTCAACAGTCGTATCTTTTACATAGACATTTTTTAGGACAGTTTTATTTCCTGCGGTTCCGGCAGTAACAGCAGCAATTCCTCCCGCATAATTTTGTCCTGAAGTGATCCCTGTGATGACTGCTCCTGTAACACCTAAGTTCTCAATACGACCATGATCTACCTTGCCAAAAAGTCCCGCATGGGGTACCGGTGAAACAGTGAAGTTTTTCACTCGATAGAAATTACCGTCGACTTTCCCCGTAAACGCATTCAAAGAATTCCCACCGATGGGAGTCAATGGATTGCCCGAAAAATCAATATCGTTCTCGAGCATATAATTCTTTGTGAGGTCATTATTGATATTCTGGAACTCTGTTGTGGTAGCGACAAGCTGATAATAGTTGTCTGCCGCTGTCGCCGCAGCACCGTTCACCGTATAGCCGGAGGTCGGTGCGCTTCCTCGATACCCGATATGTGCCGTGCCGTCATCCGCTGTATCGGTGTACATTACGACATTGGAGCTAGTCACATTCGCCGCGTTGAGGAAGCGGATGTTCTTGCCCATGACCTCGACATCGGTCGCCGTGATCGAGCCCATGTTGACAACATCGGAGAGGCCCGCCGCTGAGGTGCTCAACGGAGATACACCGCTTGCAGTAAATCCGGACTGATTGACCGTATTGATCGGCTGTGTCGAGACATGGAGACTTCCGACGTTCACCGATGCCGTTCTGCCAAAGATCACGCCATTCGGGTTCACGAGGTAGATATTGCCGCCGCCGGTAATCGAGCCGTTGATGGCAGATGTACTCCCACCGGTCACCAGATTTAGATAATTTTTTGCATCATAAGCGACTGTCTCTCCACTCGCCACGGAGTAGTCCTGCCACTTGATCACATTGTTCGTCGCACTCGCTCCGATATTGGTCGTATTGCCCGAACGACCGACTGTAACACCCGTCGTCATATCGTGCTCGCCCGTCGGCGCAGCAAAGGTGACCTGAGGAATCAAAAAAGCGCCCGCCATGCCTGCCAGCAGTGCATAGCGCACACGCTGCGATAGTTTCGTCCGATTGTTTTTCATTCTCTGCACTCCCATAGACATATTATTCCTTATGTAGTATATCGTATGTGACAGTACATTTAATAATAGCATATACGATATATAAAAACAAAAAATCCTCCAATCGTCCTAAGGATAATTGGAGGATTTTCCCAACGCGTTCCTATTTTTACTGCAGCAAACTCAGCACCGCGCTCGAGTTCTGATTTGCCTGTGCGAGCATCGCCTGTGCTGACTGGGTGAGCACGTTATTCTTCGTGTATGCGGTCATTTCCTTCGCCATATCCGAGTCACGGATTGTGGACTCCGATGCCTGCACGTTCTCGGATGCAACAACGAGGTTGCTGCTCGTATAGCCGAGACGGTTCTGCGCGGCACCAATAGCGACTGCTTGGTCGGTAGCCTTGATCAGAGCATTCTCAAACACGTTAATCGCAGCATTGGCCGCCTCACGCGTCGTCACCTGAATCTTCGGCCCGCCGCCAACGACCGCGACATCCGGGGGAAGCGTCCCGTGATTCCACCCCTGGCCATTTGCAGACTGCAAGCCTAACGCTACAGAACGCATGTCTGTAAATCCGATCTTGATTGCCTGATTCGCCCTTGTTCCTGTCTGGAGAACCAGCGAATTATCTGGCACAGGATTTTGCGCACGAACCGTTTCCTTAAAGGCATCCAGGACTGCATTTACTTCGTTGCGCATATGGCCTTTGCTGTCTGTTACGCGGAAGGTAATTCCTGCAATCTGACCATTAACTCCCGGATCGTGGGCACGAATCGTAATCGCAGGCTTATTATCAGGGGTATAGACTCTCCGTCCATATTCATCATCGCCAACGTATGCGGTTTTGCTCAAATAGCCCGCATCTGTATTCGTGATAATGTTCATTGCCATTGTAAGGGTCGTGGTCGTCCCAATCGGCGAAATAGATCCTGAGTATGTGACTCCATTTCTGGTCCACGTCGCGGTGATCGTATCTGTTGGATGAATGCCAAGATCGTTGCCGTCACGCCGCTTTAAATCGGTCAGAAAATCGAGAGGATCCGTACTGGGATGCAGGCTGGAGTTCGTCATACTCGTATAGGTGCCCTGCCCTGATGGTCCTTTCACCAGACCGTTCTTGGTCCCATCCATCAGATACTTTCCATTATAGGTCGTCAGCGCATTGTCATCGATCTGGTCGATCAGATGGTCAACTTCCTTCTGGATAAGCGCACGGTCCTCATCCGTGTTCGTGTCGTTCGCAGCGCTGATTGCCTTGTCTTTGAGCGTTTTTAAAATCTCGATTGTGGACTGGACCGCCCCCTCTGCCGTCCGCAGCAGAGCAGAGCCGTTATTCGTGTTCATGTCATCCTGATCGAGGGCGCGCACCTGCACGCGCATACGCTCGGAGATCGCCATCCCCGAGGCATCATCGCCGGCGCTGTTGATCTTCATGCCCGAAGATACCTTCTGCAGGCTCTTCGACAGCTCGCTCTGATTCTTGTTGAGCGTATTGAGCGTATTCACCGCCGACATATTATTTTTGACCACCATCGCCATAAAGACTGCCTCCCTGACTGTTATCTATGGTTTTGTTATGAAATAATTACGCAAATAGACGAAGATATGCCGTCTTGAAAAATATATCGTCAAAATGAATCCGCAACTTAAATATATTCCAAGAGGTTTTTTGAAAATTGCTGTACATACTTGCACAAGCAGACATAGGGCATAATTACTCGTCTTTTATCTTGTAATAACATCCAATTGGGTTGGATATGACACACCCGATCGGCATGCTCACCCCCAATGCTTTTATCATAGGGCCAAACAAGAACATTTGTTGATTGATCCTATGCAAACAGCTCGACCTGATTGCTCTCCATCATACCGTCAAGGCATCCGTGCGCACGCAGGATATCGATGGCGGGCGCGGGCACATGCGCGCGTGTGGCGAGGTCCTCAATGGAGATGAAGTGTCCGTATTGCCGCGCCTCGACGATTGCCTGCGCCGCCTTCTGCCCCATGCCGGGGAGTGCGGTAAACGGCGGGAGGAGCGAATTCTCGCGGAGGATGAATTTCTCCGCGTCGGACGCGTAGAGGTCGACGGGCTCACAGGAGAAGCCGCGCAGATACATCTCCCACGCGAGCTGCAGGACGATCAGGATGTCCTGCTTCTTGTTGTCGAGCTTGCCGCGGTGCTCACGCGCCTCCGCGTTCAGCGCATCAATCGCCGCCTTGACCGCCGTCTTCCCCTTCGCAATGATGTTCGCGTCAAATTCATCGGCGCGGATGGAGAAGTATGCGGCGTAGTACGCGAGCGGATAGTGCACCTTGCAGAACGCGATGCGGTAGCCCATCATGACGTATGCGGTCGCGTGCGCGCGCGGAAAGAGATATTTGATCTTCTGACAGGACTCGATGTACCACTCGGGAATCCCGCCCGCACGCAGTTTCTCAACGACATCAGCGGAGATCCCCTTGCCCTTGCGAACGTTCTCCATGGTCTTGAACGAGAGCAGCGGCTCGATGTTGTTCTGCATGAGGTAGTTCATGATGTCATCGCGCGCAGAGATCGCGTCTTTCAGCGTACTCGTGCCCGCCTTGATGAGATCCTGCGCATTGCCAAGCCAGACATTGGTACCGTGGGAGAATCCCGAGATGCGCACGAGATCGGCGAAGCAGTCGGGGTTCGAGTCGTCGATCATCTTCTGCGTAAACGAGGTGCGAAACTCCGGTATGCCGTACGTCCCCATATTCGCACCGAGTTCCTCGGGGCTGATGCCGAGCGCCTCGGTCGAGGTGAAGATGGACATGGTGGCAGGATCGTCGAAGGGGATGGTCTCGGGGTCGCGGTGCGTCAGCTCTTCCAGCATCTTGATGACGGTCGGGTCATCGTGTCCGAGAATGTCGAGCTTGACGAGGCGCTCGCTGATCGAATGGTAGTCGAAGTGGGTCGTCAGCGTGTCCGACTCCATGTTGTTGGCGGGGCGCTGGATGGGGGTGAAGTAGTGCACGTCCATATCGCGCGGCACGACCATGATGCCGCCCGCGTGCTGGCCCGTGGTCGCCTTGACCCCCATGCAGCCGCGCATCATGTGCTCGATGTAGGGGCGCCCCTTCGTCTCCCCCTGATCCTCGTAGTAGTGCATGGCGTAGCCGTAGGCGTTCTTGTCCTGCAGACCCGAGATCGTGCCCGCGCGGAACACGTTCATCTTGCCAAAGAGAACCTCGGTGTACTTGTGCGCGGTCGGTTGATAGTCGCCCGAGAAATTGAGGTCGATGTCGGGAACTTTGTCCCCGTCGAATCCAAGAAAAACGGCAAACGGGATGTTGTGCCCGTCCTTCGTGAGCGGCGTACCGCAGACGGGACAGTCCAAGGGCGGCAGGTCAAAGCCGCTCCCGACGGAGCCGTCATCGAAAAATCGGTTGTACTGGCAGTGGCGGCAGCGATAGTGCGGCGGCAGAGGATTGACCTCGGTCACGCCGATCATGGTCGCGACGAAGGACGAGCCGACGGAGCCGCGCGAGCCGACCAGATAGCCGTCGTCGTTCGAGCGCTTGACGAGGCGCTGTGCGATGATGTAGAGCGCGGAGAAGCCGTGCTTTAGGATCGGCTTCAACTCAAGCTCAAGGCGGTCGGAGACGATCTTCGGCAGATTCTCGCCGTACAGTTTCTTCGCGCGTGCGTAGGACATCTCCTGGATCTCGCGGTCCGCGCCCGGTACCGTCGGCGCATAGAGTTCGTCGGGAATGGGGAGGAAGTGCTCGACTTCCTCGGCAATTTTCCTTGGATTCGTTACGACACACTCATAGGCACGCTCCGCCCCGAGGTAGTCGAACTCTGCGAGCATCTCGTCCGTCGTGCGCAGATAGAGCGGCGGCTGACGTTCGGCATCGCGGTAGCCGTTCGCCTTCTGCAGCATAGCGCGATAGACGGCGTCCTCGGGATTGAGGAAATGCACGTCGCAGGTCGCGATCAACATTTTGTCGAGTTTTTTTGCGAGTGCGTCGACCTTACGGTTGATGTCACGCAGATCCTCGTCCGTATGGATGGGAAAGCGGTCGTCAATCTTGAGGAAGTCGTTGTTGTGGATGGGCTGGATCTCGAGGAAGTCGTAGAACCGAGCGATCTCCTCCAGTTCCTCATCAGAACGCCCCGCGACAATGCCGCGGATGAGTTCGCCCGCCTCGCACGCAGAGCCGACGATGATCCCCGCGCGGTACTGCTGCAGCACGGCGCGCGGCACACGCGGACGGCCGCGCTTCTTCGTCCCGCGAAAGTAGCGGATGTGCGAGAGGGAGACGAGCTTGTAGAGATTGTAGAGCCCCGTCTTATTCTGCGCCAGGAAGATGATGTGGTATGCGCGTGCATCGTCGGGGCTGTCAACGAGGTAGCCTTCCATCCCATAGATGATCTTGATGTCCGTGCCCTTCTTCTTAAGCGCACGCGCCGTATTCATGGCCTCCGGAAACGCCTGTACAACACCATGATCCGTGATGGCGACAGCAGGCCAGCCCCAGCGTGCAGCCGTCTCGACGAGGACCTTCGGAGGGACGACGGCATCGAGCGCACTCATCTTCGTATGTGCGTGCAGCTCGACGCGCTTCACCTCTGCCGTATCCTCGCGCTGCGGGACAGAGCGACGCTCCATGCTGTCAATGAAGAGCACATAGTCGCTGATGAATTTATCGTATTCGATCTTGCCCTGTATGCGAACCGAGCAGCCCTTGCCGATGGCCTTCAAGATGCGCTCGACCTCAGCGTCAATGTCCTCCTGTGTCGTCTTCCCGCGCGCGGCGAAAAACTTCTTGCACGCAATCCCGTTTGTGCGATCCGCGAATTTGAGCAGGAGGATGTACGCACCGGACTTGAGTTTGTTCGCCTGTGGAGCAAAGACCTCACCCTCAAGGACGATGTTCTTCACCTCGTCCTCGATCACGCCGATCTCACGCGCCTCACCGGAGACACCGCGCCCAAGGATGACATTTTCGGGGCGTTCTTTGCCGTTTGCTCCCTTTGCCGTACGTGCGGGAGCCGAAGCTGCAGGAGCCTCCTTTTTGACGGTGACAGGCAGAACGGGCGGGGTCCACGCAGGTGCATCCAGATCATCGCCGAGCTCACACGTCATGCAGACGACTTGACAGGCGCAGCCGACATGTGTGCGCACGGCTGCCTCGATGCGCTTTGCGACAGTGCTCTGCGCAAACAGCTCCGCACCGAAATGTCCCGGTGCAGAGAGCCGAATCACATTCCCGTCCACTTCATACACTGCCTGCCGCAGGGTGTGAAAGAGTACCGCATCCTCCCCTGCCGCCGCGCGGACAACGCGCTCCCAGAGCGGCGCAATCGTACGCTCAAGCGCAATGACATTCTGCTGCACAAATGCACCCGCAAGCTGATAGTTCGCCGCGACCTGATCTGCCACCGCCGCAAGCAGCTCCTCATCGAGGACAGCGGGTGTTCCGATGACGAGTTCCCATGTGTTTTCCTCTGCCGAGACCTCAACGTGGCGCAGCGCACACGCACGCAATGTTGCCCGCTCCTCATCGGAGAGGGCGAGCCCGCGCAGGAGGCGGAGAAGCATATCCTCTGCACTGGGAAGAATCCGATAGGTCTTGTTCATTCGTCGTAAAGCCTCTTATACTGCTCCCGATCCTCAAGCACACGGCGCACATAGAACCGCGTCTCGGGATAGGGAATTGCCTCGATCTGATCAAACTGATCCGTCCAGTGAAACCGCTCCATCCAGTCGCGCACGTTGCCGCGCCCCGCATTGTACGCAGCGAGCGCAAGGATGTCGTTGCCGCCGAACTCCTGCTCGAGCTCGGCGAGGTACCATACGCCGTACCGAATGTTGAGCGCAGGATCGCAGAGGTAGTCCTCGGTAAACGGCTCGCCCAGCTGCCGCGCGATCCATGCCGCCGTTTGCGGCATCAGCTGCATGAGCCCCACGGCGCCGCCATCGGACTGCGCATACGGCTCAAAATTACTTTCATGCTTGATAACGGCCGCAACGAGGAAAGGATCTGTATGGCGGCTCCCTGCGCTTGTCTCAATGTAGCTGCGGTAATCGTAGGGATAGATCCAGCTGCGCTCCACCCACCCCCAGCCGCCGACAATCGCAAAGACAATGACGGCGACGACAGCGAAGCGCAGGCTCCACCAGAACCTGTGCCTGCATTTACGCGCGATCAATGATTCGTTCCTTCCAAAGTTTCCCAATGTATTCCCGCACTTCTTCCTTCGTCCCGCTGTTGTCGATCACAACATCCGCGCGTGCACATTTCTCTCTGAGCGGCATCTGAGCCGCGATGCGTGCCCGCGCATCGCTCTCACACATCGTCTTGTCCCGTGCCAAAAGACGCGCCATCTGCTCCTCCTCCGGAAGTGCAACCACCCACGTCTCATCGGCGAGTGTGTCCCATCCCGCCTCAAAGAGCAACGGCACATCCAGCACCGCTGCTCTTTTCTGTTCCAGTTCAGCCGCCCGCAGGCGCTCCTCTGCCGCAGTGCGGATGAGGGGGTGCGTAACAGCATCCACCTCGGCACGTACGACAGGGTCGGCAAAGACCCGCCGCGCAACGGCCGCACGGTCGAGCGTTCCATCCACCGTCACGACCTCCCTGCCGAAGCGCTCCACGTACACGTTGAAGATCGGCTGCTTCGGCTGCGCGAGTTCGTGTGCGAGTGCGTCCGCATCAATAATGGCCGCACCGAGCGTACGCAGCACCTTGCTGACGGTGGACTTGCCGCAGGCAATGCCGCCCGTCAGTCCGATGATCTTCAAGCTACTTCGCCTCCGCCCAGTTCTTCCCCGTATGTACATCCACGGCGAGCGGCACAAGGAGCTCCGCCGCGCCGCTCATCGCCGTACGCAGGATCTCCGTCACCGCTCCCAGCTCTGCCGCCATCACTTCAAGCACGAGTTCATCATGCACCTGCAGCAGAATGCGGCTCTGCACGTCCGCTGCACACAGGGCATCGTACGCGCGGATCATCGCGATCTTGATGAGGTCTGCCGCTGTCCCCTGGATCGGCGTATTCATCGCCATGCGCTCGGCAAAGGAGCGCTGCATAAAATTGCGGCTATGTATAGCAGGCAGGTCACGACGCCGCCCGTAGAGCGTCGTCACAAAGCCGTTCGCATGCGCATCCGCAACTGTCTTGTCGAGGAACTCTCGTACACCGTGATAGCGTTCAAAGTAGCGCTCGATGTAGCCTGCCGCCTCCTTGCGCCCGATGCCGAGATCACGTGCAAGGCCAAAGTCGCTGAGCCCGTAAACAATGCCGAAGTTGACCGCCTTTGCCCGGCGGCGCTGTTCGCCCGTGACCGCGGAGAGCGGTACGCCGAACACCTCAGCGGCCGTACGCGCGTGAACATCCTGTCCGCTGCGGAATGCGTCGATGAGCGTCGCATCCCCCGACATGTGTGCGAGGATGCGCAGCTCGATCTGCGAGTAGTCTGCCGAGAGCAGCGCATCGTAGCCTTCGCCCGGCTCAAAGAGCGCACGCACGGCACGTCCTTCCTCCGTCCGCACGGGAATGTTCTGGAGATTCGGGTCGGAGCTCGAGAGCCGTCCCGTCGCCGTCACCGTCTGGTTAAAGCTCGTGTGTACGCGCCCCGTCATGGGACGGATGAGCCCACCGATGCCTTCGAGATAGGTCGAGCGCAGCTTCGTCCACATACGGTAGGTGAGCACCTTGTCCACGATGGGGTGCTGGTCGCGCAGCTCCTCAAGGGTCTCGGCGCTCGTCGAGTAGCCCGTCTTGGTCTTTTTGACCTTGCCGCCGGTCGTCAGACCGAGGCGCTCAAAGAGGATCTCACCGAGCTGCTTGGGCGAGCTGATGTTGAACTCCGCGCCCGCAAGTGCGTGAATCTCCTCGACGAGCGCATCAATGCGCACGTTCGCTGCGGCAAGCTCGCGTTCGAGCGCCGCACGGTTCACATAGATGCCCGTCTGCTCCATCGCCGCGAGCACGGGCACAAGCGGCAGCTCGATCTCCCGATAGAGCGCGGTGAGCTGCCGCTCCGCGAGGGCTGCACGCAGCGGCGGAGCCATCTGCGCAGCAAGCTGTGCCTCACGTACGGCACGCTGCTCATCCGTGAGGGTTTCGGGCGCAGCGGGCAGCTGTCCCAGATGGGCGAATGCCGTGCGCTCAATATCTCGCTTGCTCTCCTCGGGACGGAGGAGGTAGTCCGCAAGCTCGAGGTCGAAAATGTTTGCACCAATGGAAAGCCCCGCCTGTGCATAGCGCTTCGCATTCCAAAGTACAACAGGACGCTCCGCAAGAATCGTACGCACTTCGCCAAAATGCGGCGCATCTACACGAAGAGTGCGCCGCTCCGCCCCGTAGGAGAATGCAAGCAGACTGATCTGCACGAAGGGTGCCAGCCCCTCAAAGACCGCACCAACGGCGATTTCCTCTGCTGCATGGAGATCAGCGAGATCAGCAGCGGTAAGTTCTGCCGCAGCGACGGACTGTGCACCGTCCGCCGTCTCGGCGGAAAAGAGCGACTGCTCCGCCGCTCCCGCAGACGTTTCATCCGCACCCAGATACTCCGAAAGAGCACGATGAACGGTCCGCAGTTCGTACTCTCTGCAGAACATCTCAAGCGCAGCACGATCGGGCTGCATGCGAAAATCCTCCGCACGGTAGCGGAGTTCGGGCACAGCGCATTCAATCGTCGCGAGCTGTTTCGACAGGAGCGCCTGATCGCGATACTCCACAAGCGAGGCACTGAGCTTCTTCCCGCTGACCTCGGCGGCATGGTCGAGTACGTTCTCGATGGTACCGTACTCGACAAGCAGCTTGGTCGCCGTCTTGGGCCCCACGCCGGGGACACCCGGGATATTGTCCGAACTGTCCCCCATCAGGCCCTTCATGTCGATGAGGCGGATCGGTGCGAATCCGTACTCCTCCTCGAATGCTGCCGTATCATAGGCACGCGTCTCACTGATCCCCTTTTTCGTCAGCAGGACAGTGAGCCCCGTGCGGATCAGCTGCAGTGCGTCCCGATCCCCCGTGACGACGACCGTCTCCGTACCAGCCCCTGCCGCCTGCGTTGCAAGCGTACCGATGATATCGTCGGCTTCGTAGCCATCCATCTCGAGAAAGGGAATCCCGAGGACCTTGGCCAGCTCCTTCAGCAACGGAATCTGCGCGATCAGTTCCTCGGGGGTCTTGTCCCGCGTGCCCTTATACGCAGGATACAGCTCCGTGCGGAATGTCGTGCGGCTCTTGTCGAACGCGATGACGATCTGCGTCGGCGCGAGTTCCTTCATCAGCTTCACGAGCATCATCGCAAAACCATGCACCGCATTCGTATGGATGCCGCGTGTATTCGGCGGGAGCTGCAGCGCATAGAACGCGCGGAAGAAAAGGCTGCTCCCATCCAGGACTGCAAACTGTGTCTTCACCGGCGCGGAATATCCTCGTTCTCAAGACGCATCAGGATAAAAAGGTAGTCAGAGATGCGGTTGAGGAACCGCAGATCAATGTCCTCCACCGTTCCGCGCCGCGCGAGCGACCATGCACGCCGTTCCGCCATCCGTGCCGTCGTACGGGCAAAGTCAAGGAACGCCTCTGCCTGCGTCTCGCCCGGCACGAGGAACTGCGTCAACGGCGGGAGGCTGCCCTCGATGTCGGCAATCTCCGCCTCAATCTTCTGCAGCATCTCCTCTGTGATCATCGGCTTCTGCCCGCGGCTCGCAAAGTCTGCCATCAGCATGCCAAGCTGTTTCTGCAGGTCGAACAGCAGCCCTTTGACGCGTTCGTTCTGTGCAAAGGCCCGTGCCATGCCGATTGCCGAGGTGAGCTGGTCGATCGTCCCATAGGTCTCCACGCGCAAATCGTCCTTTGCAATCGGCTGCCCTGTAAAGAGGCGCGTCTGTCCCTTATCACCGGTCTTGGTTGTGACGCTCATCGTTGGTTTCTCCTTTGTCGCTGATAACTGCACCCGGCCTTGCATCGCTGCAGAGCCGGGTGTCCAAAACCAAAAAAATCAGAAAATCTCCGTCTCACTGAAGAAGATGTGCACCTCGCGCGCCGCACTCTCGGGGCTGTCCGACGCGTGCACCGCGTTCTCGCTCCCGTTCTTTGCAAAGCGCTTGCGGATGGTACCCTCTGCCGCATTCGCCGGATTCGTCGCACCGTGGAGTTCACGCACGCGCGCAATTGCATTTTCGCCCGCAAGCACCATAGCGACAAGGGGGGCAGATGTCATAAATGCGGAGAGCTCGCCGTAAAACGGCTTCGCGAGATGCTCCGCGTAGTGGATGCGTGCAATGCGGTCCGTCATCTGCATCATCTTCATCGCGCGAATCTGCAGTCCCGCGTCCTCGTACGCCTTCGTAATGTCCCCGATGTGATGCGCCCCGACGGCATCCGGCTTAATGAGAACCAGAGTTTGTTCCATTACTTCATCTCCTCAATGATCTGTTTGTACTCCGCTCCGAGGCCGGCATAGTTCTGCGCCGCTTCCCGAAGCGCCTCGATTTCATCGTCGCGCAGTGCGCGTACGATCTGAGCGGGGTTGCCGAACACAAGCGAGTTCGACGGAATCTTCTTGTGCTGCGGAAGGAAGGTGCCCGCCCCGATGACGACATTCTCGCCAATCTCGGAGTACCCCATCACGATGGAACCCATGCCGATGAGGGTATTGTCTCCGATGCGGCTGCAATGCACGACGGCATTGTGCCCAACGAGCACATTGTCCCCGATGCACACGGGCACATCGCGCATGACGTGGATCGTCGCGTTCTCCTGGATATTCGTATTCTGCCCGATCGTAATCGGCTGAAAATCGCCGCGTACAACAGCACCGAACCAAATGCTTGCGCCGGCACCGACCGTCACGTCTCCGATGACCGCAGCCGTCGGAGCGATGAATGCCGTGGGATCAATCGCGGGTGTTTTGCCGCGGTAGGGCAGGATAATCTTGTCCATCAGTTCTGCCTCCTTTTCTCCACTCGGGTCTATTATACCACGCCGATTACTGCTCCAACAAGGAATTTTTCAATATTCGTACACGCTGCTCGCGCAGCCACACGCCGATCTGCGCACCCGAAAGCGCCGACGGTGCCGCGCGGCCCGTAATCGCGTGCATTGCCGCGAGATACGCCGTGCCGTGTGCAAGGTAATCGGGCAGACTGCCGTGATCGGCGCGGATAATGATATTAAACTCCTCGATCGAAAGGCCCGATGCACGGATGCCGAGGAGAAGATCGGCAATCTTGCCGGGACGCGTGAGGCGCGGCGCACGCATATGCTCACGAATGACAAACGCCGCCGCCTTGCGCCAGTCGTGCGGGAGCGTCATGCGCGCATTCCAAGCGGCGAGTGCATCGAGCCCCGTACGTTCGTGACCGTAGTGGTGCGGCAACAGTTCCTGCGGCGTTAATCCCTTGCCGAGGTCATGCACCAGCGCGGCAAAGCGTGTCTTGATCTCCGCCGTCTCGCATGCGACTGCATCGACCATCGCAAGCGTATGCGCGAGGGCATCGCCCTCGGGATGGAACTCCGTCGGCTGCGTCTGCCCCTCGAGCGCCGCAATCTCCGGAAAGGTCACCGCAAGCAGATCCGCTGCACGCAGTACACGAAAGAATACAGAGGGACGCTGCGCGGCAAGCGCACGCCGCAGCTCCCCCATCAGTCGCTCCGTCGGCTCCGCACGCAGTTCCTCGGCACATGCACGCATATAGGAAAGCGTCCCCTCCTCCACCGCATAGCCGAACGCAGCGGCCTGCCGTGCGGCACGCAGTGCACGCACGGGATCATCCGTAAAATGCTCCGAGACCGCACGGATCACCCCCGCCGCAAGATCTGCCTGTCCGCCGTACGGGTCCAGCAGCACGCCTTCGGGCAGCTCGATTGCCATGGCATTCATCGTCGTGTCGCGCCGATAGAGATCCTCCGCAATCGTCACAGATGGATCGAATACAACGGCAAAGCCGCGATACCCCACGCCCGTCTTGCGTTCCCTGCGTGCAAAGGCAACCTCGCGCCGCGCCCCATCCACACGCACATGATAGACGGGAAAGGCTTTTCCGATCTTCTCCGCACGGGGAAAAAGCGTACACAGCCGCTCCTCCGTCATGCCCGTCACGACATAGTCAACGTCCTTTGCCGGCACACCGCGAAAGCGGTCCCGCACACAGCCGCCCACGCGAAAGACACGCGCACCTGCGCTGCGTATGCGCTCGACAAAAACGGCTTCCGTCATCCGCTCACCCCCCGCAAAAGAAAAAGCATCACACAGCGTGATGCTCTCATATCGATTGGTGGGCCCACTTGGACTTGAACCAAGGACCGACCGGTTATGAGCCGGTTGCTCTAACCAACTGAGCTATAGGCCCCTATGCAGCGAGGAACAGCACGTTCTCCGCTTTTCAAAAAAACCTGCGCAATGCGCAGGTCAGGTAAGCGATGGAGCGGAAAACGAGGCTCGAACTCGCGACCCCCACCTTGGCAAGGTGGTGCTCTACCACTGAGCTACTTCCGCATCCGCCACTGACATCTCTGTCAATCAACAAAAAATATTTTAGCAAGAGAAAGACATTCTGTCAAGGAGGAATTTCAAAACAAAAGGGGCACGCTCTTGCGCGTGCCCCTCCACTACATTTATACCTTAAACTTATCCGTCTCACTCTGCAGATCGGTTGCCATGTCGGCGAGGCTGCGGCTCGAGGAGGCGATCTCCTCCATGCCCGCTGCCTGCTCCTCGGTCGCTGCAGAGACGTTCTGCGACTCGCTGCCGATGCCCTTTGCCGAGCTGTCCACAGCGCCCATGCCCTCGATGATCGAGTTCATATTCTCACGCAGTTCGAGGACGCGCTTGCTGACGGCGAGCGATGCCGTCTTGACATCCTCGACCATGCTCAGGATGAGCGAGAATGTCTCGCCCGTTGCGGTGACGTTCTCCTTACCCGTCTCCGCCTCGCGCAGACCCTCGTCCATCGAGGCAACCGCACGATCCGTCTCCTCCTGAATGCTGCGGATGAGCTCAGAGATCTGCTGGGAGGCGTTCTGCGACTCCTCTGCGAGCTTTCGCACTTCCTCGGCGACAACCGCAAAGCCGCGTCCGTGCTCACCTGCGCGCGCGGCCTCGATCGCGGCGTTGAGGGCGAGGAGGTTCGTCTGCCCCGAGATGCTCGAGATGATCTCGACGATGTTGCCGATCTCCTTGGAGCGCTCGCCGAGCTTGCTGACAATCTCGCCCGTCTGCTGAACCGTGCGCGCAATCGAGTTCATCTGCTCCACCGTCGTCTGCACGAAGGCATTGCCTTCCGCCGCCTTCTCCGCCGTTGCCTGCGTCTGCTCGCGCGCACGGCGCTGGTTCGTGATCGCCTCCTCAAGCCCGCGCTGGAACTCCTGCACGGTCATGCGGCTCGTATCAATGATCTGCAGCTGCTTCTCCGCCGCCTCTGCGACCTCGGTGATGGACTGTGCGACGTTCTGCGTCACCTGCGCCGACTGGTTCGCATTCGCCGTGAGTTCCTCGGAGGAGCCCGCCACATCCGAGGCCGTCGTCTTGATCTTGCGGATCATCTTCTGCATGCTCTCGACCATCGTGTTGAACTGATGCGCGATGTGCGCGAACTCATCGTCACCGTCCAGCTGAATCTTCGACCGCAGATCACCGTTCGCGATGTGACGTGCACCATCGAGGATCGTATCCACAGAGTTCTTGATGTTCTTGAGCAGCAGGACAAGGGTGATGATCGACAGGATGACCACAACGACCAGAGAGATGATCGTAATCATCTGAACCCCCGAGAAAACATCCTCGCTGTGCGCCATCTCCGCACGCGCAAGGCGAACGCTGTCTGCCTTGTCCTCCTCGAGAATGTCCGTCATCCGCTTGTAGACATCTGCCTGCTCGTTGAATCCGAGGAGCACAGCCCCCGCCTGATCGCCCGCATTGATGAGATCGGTCGCGCGCTGACGCACCTCGGCATACGCCTTGCGTTCCTGCTTGAGTTTTTCGAGACGAGCGAGCTTCTGCGTACGATCCGCCTCGTTCTGGAACGGTGCTTCCTGAATCGCCTGTTCATACTCGCCGTAGGCCTTGTCCAACTTCGGCGTGAGCTGGGAGAGCAGTCCCGCTGCACGCTGACGCTCCTCTTCGTTCGGTGCTGTGATGCGCATGAGTTCGAACTCACGCCCCTCTGCCGAGAGTGCCTGCACCTGCCCGCCGACATTCAGCACATGAGCCCAGCTGAACACACTGACCGTGTTGTTGTTGAGCACACTGCTCGAGTGGTTCGAGTAGAAGCCATAGGCGCCAAACATGACGACCAAAAAGCCAATACTCAATACAATTTTCTTTGCAACCGACATTTCCTATGCCCCTCCATATTTTTTCCGATTTCTCAAAAAACACACTTTTCCCTTAACATATTTTGATTATAGCACTCTCCTCCGTGAAAAACCATATAGCGGCAGATTTTTTTCTATGATATACTGACAGTGTTCCCACAATAAATAAACAAAAGGACGGACAACTATGGCAAAAATGTTAAAAAAGCTGCAACAAAAGGTCACCCCAACGGAAAAGCCAAAAGCGGCACGCCCCCCCGGCAAGGACTATATGCTTCTCACCCTCATGGCGTTCACGGTCGTTGTTATCATCGCGGCATGGGAGGAGCTGGATCCGCTCACGCTCACGATGTATATCCTGCTCACACTCTCGCTCGGACTGACCTACACACGCCGTCAGGCAATCGAGCGCCTCTCCGAGTTTCAGATGATGATCGTCACGCGTGCCAGCTTTGTCACCATCGGCATGGCGGGCGCCCTCTTCCTCTTTGATGCGTATCGGCGTTACATAGCATAGCTCCACACATCAGAAAAGCCTCGGCAGATGCCGAGGCTTTTCCTGTCCGCTGCCGGCTCATTCCTCAGAAGAACTCTCTCCTTCGTACTGCGCCCGAAACTTTCCAGGCGAGCACCCCACATATTTCTTAAAGACGAGTGTGAAGTATTTATAGTCGGGGAAGCCGACGCACGCACCAACCTCGTAGACCTTGCGTCCGCCGGCACGCAGGAGTGCCGCTGCCTGAATGATGCGGTATCGGTTCAAAAAGTCGTTGAACGTGTAGCTCGTATCCTGCTTAAAACATTTATTGAGATAGGCCTCGGAAACACCGTATTCCTCACCAAGCTCACGCAGAGAGAGCCGCGCCGCATAGTCCGAGCGAATGCGGCGCAGAAGCTTCCCTGTGTACTTTCCGATACCTGCAGTTACCGGCTGCAGAAGCTCTGCAGGAAGGACCTCCGCTTTCCCCAACTGATGCCTACGCAGCTCGTCCCGCCGTTGTAAACGCTCCTTGATCCGTGCGAGCGCTGCATAGAGCGCCTCGAAGTCTATCGGTTTGAGCAAGTATTCAGCGACATCGAGTGAGATGGCTTTCTTTGCATAGCTGAACTCATCATAGCCCGACAGAATGATCGCCTCGTATCCGCGTTCACGGCTCTGTGCAAGCATGTCAAGGCCGTCGAGATACGGCATCCTCACATCCGTAATAACGATGTCCGGCGCGAGCTCCTCAATCCTGCGCAACCCATCCTCGCCGTCAACCGCCTCGCCAACCACGACACAGCCGGCACGCAGCCAGTCCACAGCAAAGAGCAGTCCGCGCCGAATGATATCCTCATCTTCTACCAGCAGCACTCTATACATTTTCATCCTCCCAGCGCAGCGGCATACGCAGCGTGACGGCGATCCCACTCTTCTGACGCACGATCTCCACGCCATACGGCACTCCATAGAGAAGACGCAGCGCACGGTGAACATTGTAAAGTCCGATATGCTCCGGCTCGGCTGACTCCGCCGCAAGCAGCGCGCAGATCTCGGCATATTTTGCATCGGTCATCCCAGGACCGTCATCCTCCACTGTCACGCACAGATCAGCATCCTCTCTGCGTCCGTCAATCTGCAGACACAGGTGCCTCGTCCGATCGAGTCCATGCACAATGCTGTTCTCGACAATCGGCTGCACGAGGAGCTTTGGCACACGGCAGCCGCACAGGGCAGCATCCACGTGGATGCTGTAGTCCAACCGATCTCCATAGCGCATCTTTTGTAAAGTAAGATAGTCCTCCACATAGCGGATATCCGTACCGAGTTCGACCGATGCTCCGCTCTTACGGATGCTGTACCGCATGAGATTGGCGAAGACGACCACCATCTCTGCGGCTCGCTGTGGATCGATCAATATTACGTAGCGCAGTGCCTCCATCACATTGAATACAAAATGCGGATTGAACTGCCCTTTGAGTTGGCGCACCTCCATGAGGCGCTTACGCTCAGCAAGCTCGGCATTCGTTGCCAGCAGCTGGCGGATCTCAGCGAGCATCGCATTGAAGTCCTCATAGAGGGTCTCAAACTCACGAAAGCTGCGCGGGAGTTCCTGCCGCTCTATATTGCCGCCGCGGCAGGCACGCACTGCATGCAGCAATTCGCTGATCGAACTCAGGCTGCGCCCCGTGACGCGTTGTACGAGGAGTGGCATCGCAAGCAGCAGCAACACACTGACCGCGAGCAGAAAGACAGCCCCCGCCTCCGCGATCTGGCGCTGACGTGCAATCGAGGTCATCGTAACGACACGCACATCTCCCTCTCCATAGAGCCGTGCTGCTACATAGTAGGGACGATCATGAATGCGGACCGTTTCCTCTCCCTGCACATCTGCGGCAAATTTCCCGAGGGAATCCTCCATCAGGCGATTTGTCGCAAAAATCACATTGTCAAACGCATCCGTTATAACCACCTGGTCCGCATCACTCTGCGCAGCGAGGCCGCGAAACGCCTCTGTCTTGAGAATCAGAAGGAGGTAGCCCGCTGTACCCCCGTCACCATTAGGGACAGCCGCGGAGAATACATAGGATGCTGCCTGATCGTAGGAGAACGGCAGAGGCATCACGCTGCTGACCGGCTCGTCCGGCATCCGACGCAGACGTGCCAGATCGCGTTGAACACCCTCATGCACCTCGAGCAAGTCACGGTTGACCTCATAGAGGTTTGAGGCGACTACCGTTCCATCCGAACGAAGCAGTGCAAAGTCTGAGCGCAGCGGTCCCGCGAAGGAAAAGTCGTAGAGCAGCCGATTCGCCTCCGCTGCATCACCGGCGAGCGCCCTCTGCAGCGCTGCATCCCCGGCGAGCGCACGCACACCGGCATTGTAGCGCTGCCACTCCGCAGCGACGATTGTGCCGATCTGCTCGTTGGCGCTGTGCGTATCGCGGACAATATAGACCTCGTAGTAGAAGAAGCCAAAGCCGGCAAAGCACGCAAGCATCAACAGGATAAGCCCAAGAACAGAACGCACAAAGAGATGTCGGATATAGTCGCGAAAGCTGATTGAGGGCTGCACGGCTTTGCCTCCTTTCCTCCTGTTCCATTATAAAACGGGGACGCTGCCAATGCAACGTCCCCGCAGATTTGTTTATATGCTGATGTCTCGTCGTCCCGTGACCTTGTAGAAGAGGAGAAGCGAAAGAATCGACGTCACCGTGAGGATGGTGGCATAGGCGGAGGCATTTCCGTAGTTGCCGCGAATGACCTCCGTATAGATTGACACCGTCAGCGTCTGATTCGCATTCGTATAGAGAATGATGGAGGAGCTGAGCTCGCTGATGATCGTCACCCAGCTCATGATTGCACCCGCGCAGACCCCAGGCAGCATCATTGGCACGGTGACGCGTGTGAACGTTGTCATCTCGGATGCACCGAGCGAGATTGCCGCCTCCTCGATGCTTGGGCTGATCTGCCCGAGCGCAGCTGCGCTCGAGCGCACCGTATACGGCATGCGCCGCACACTGAATGCGATGATCATGATGAGCATTGTCCCACTGATGAGAATCGGCGGACTGTTGAAGGCAAAGAGGAAGGCGATGCCAAGCACTGAACCGGGTATGATGAACGGGAACATTGTCACCGTATCAAGCGCACTGTTGACGGCATTCCGTTTGCGCACGCTCAGATAGGCAACGAGCACGCCGATCACGACCACGAGCGCAATGCTGAGAGCGCCGAGGACGTAGGTGTTCCAGACGGCATCGTTATCCTTTGCGAAGAGCGTCGCCTCATAGCTCTGCAGGGCAAAGCCGCCGGTAAAGACCTGCCCGCCGTTGCTCCGCAGGAACGAGGTGTAGATGACGACCAGCTGCGGCAGGATCGCAAGTCCCGTCACGAGATAGACCGCAGCATGCGCGAGGAGATTTCGCAGGCCCCGCGCACGCTCTGCCACCATCGGCTTCAGCGCCGTCATCGCGTAGGTGCTGCGCCGCGCGAGAATCCGCTGGGCAAAGAACATGGCGAGCGTCAACCCGATCATAATGACGCAGATCGCAGCGGCAAATCCGTCGTCGCCGCCGACCTCCCCCATGAACTGCGTGTAGACCAGAACCGGCATGGTCTTGAACCCCTCGCCGATCAGCATCGGTGTGCCGAAGTCTGCAAAGACACGCATGAACACGAGCAGCATGCTGGCAAGCAGCGTCGGCATGACGAGTGGAACGATAATGCGTCGGATGCGCTCCAACCGTCCGCACCCGAGGCTTTCTGCAGCCTCATTCAGCGAGTTGTCCATATTTTTCAGCGCACCCGACACATAGATATAGACGAGCGGAAACGACTGCAGGGTAAAAACGAGCATAATGCCTGCAAATCCGTATACCCCATCAAACGTAATCCCAAACAGCTCGTTTATGAACTGTGTAATGACACCGCTGCGGCCAAGCAGCTGAATCCACGCATATGCACCGATGAACGGCGGCGAGAGATACGAGATGACAATGAGGATGTTGAGGAAGCTGCTGCCGCGGATCTCTACACTGCGCATGAGATAGGCGACCGGCAGCCCGAGTGCGGCCGCAAGGATGGTCGCACATACCGTCACCTGCAGGCTGTTGACCATTGTCTGCCAGTAGAACTGCTTCGTAAAGAAACGGGTAAAGTAGTCCAGTGTCAGTGCACCCGAAAGCGGATCTATCGCGCTCTTGTAGAGCACGAGTACAAGCGGATAGAGGACGAAGATGAGGAAGGCCGCCAGAATAAGGACGCTGAGCACCGACCAGATGGAGAGCGTCTTGCTGTCGTCGTATTTCATAATGTATCACCCGTGATCAGTGTCGTCTGCTCCTCGGCGCGGAATACATTGATACGCTTCGCTTTGACCCGCAGTCTGACGCGCGTTCCATCTGCTAGGAGAGGTCCTGCCTCCTGGTCGCGGATAGCTTCAACAACCGCTCCCTGTGCCGTCTCGAGGAAATAGTGTGTGGTCAGACCGAGAAACACGCTGCTCGTCACAATGGCGGGAATCCCCTCTCCCTCACCTTCGTCGATGATGAACTCCTCTGGACGGACAGAGACCGTCACAGGTTGCCCATCAAAGGCATCTGCCGCAAGATTGCTCATCGACACGCGATAGTCCGGCAGCAGCTCGACCTCCTTGCGCTCGCCCTCCGTTCGGACGATACCGGAAAAAAGATTCGATAGACCGATGAACGTAGAAACAAAGACATCTGCGGGGCGGCGGTAGATGGTCTGCGGACTGCCGATCTGACGCACGACGCCGCCCTCCATGACAGCGATGCGGTCCGATACGGCAAGCGCCTCCTCCTGGTCATGCGTAACATAGACTGTTGTAATATTGATCTGCCGCTGGATCTGCTTGATGGCGTTGCGCATCTCGACGCGCAGCTTCGCGTCGAGGTTCGAGAGCGGTTCATCCATGAGCAGCACCTCCGGTGCGATGACAATGGCGCGTGCGAGCGCCACCCGCTGCTGCTGTCCGCCCGAGAGAGCCGTCGGCATACGGTCGCGCAGCGCATCAATCTTTACAACGTGCAGGATCTCATCCACCCGCCGGTCGATCTCCTCCGCGCTGACACCGCGCATCTTCAGACCAAAAGCGACATTGTCCCGCACCGACATATGCGGAAAAATGGCATAATTCTGGAACACCATCCCCATGTTGCGTCTGTTGGGCGGCACATCATTGATGCGGTGATCAGCAACGCGAATCTCGCCGCCCTCGATGGAATTGAACCCGATGATCATGCGCAGCAGCGTCGTCTTGCCGCAGCCGGACGGCCCAAGCAGTGTAAAAAACTCGCCTGGATGCACCTCCAGCGAAAGGCCATCGATGACAGTGTGGTCGCCGTACTTCTTGACAACCTTGTCAATGTGAATCGAAACACTCATCGTTTTTCCCCCTCGGCGATAAAGAAAGAGAACCGTCGGTACACCTCGCGGCTCAACGGTTCTGCTCTCTCTGCGATCGCCTGTATCTGTACTTACTGTTTGAAGTTTTCGAGATGCTTATTCCACATCGCGACGATCTCGCCCTTGTGCTGTGCCACCCATGCCTCGTCATAGTTTGGGAAAAGCGCAATGTCCTTCATTGGTGTCATGTAGGACGCGAGCGGGACATCTTTGCGCAGAGGACGCACCGTGAGCTCCTTGCCGGCAGCTTCCTGGATTTTTTGCGAGAGCATATAGTCGACGAACTTCTTTGCATTCTCCGGGTGCTGGCAGCCCTTGATGATCTGCACCGATTCCCCCGGGAAAATCGCACCTTCCTTTGGGAAGACCACCTTGACCGGAGCCCCATTCTTCACATACGTCGCTGCAGGATCTTCCCACGTCAGTCCAACCGTGTACTCACCATCGGCTGCCCCCTTGTGCACGCCGCCCGAGCTGTTGAGAATCTTGCCATCAAGGTTCGCGATGAACCGATCTACGTATGCCCACGCCGCATCAGACATCGGATCGCCGTTCGTACCATTCGCATAGAGCATCGCGACGAGCGACTGCAGTGCGGAGTTGGAGGCGGCCGGATCACCGAATGCAATTTTTCCCTTGAGCGCAGGATTCAGCAGATCCTGGAAGCTCTCGATCTTCATATCGCCCGCAAGATTTGAGTTGACAATCATGACCGTTGGATCTGCAAATGCAGGGGAGAAGTAGCCTGTCTTGTTGCGGAACTCTTCCATCATGTTTGCATCCTCGGGCGAGACGTACTCCATGAAGAGATCCTTCTGCGACTCAAGCGTCATCAGATCGGATGCCCAGAGGATATCGCCCTGCGGATTGCCCTTTTCGGAGGCGACACGCTTGAGCAGCGGACCTGTCCCCGCAACAATGACATTGACCTTGATGCCCGTATCCTTCTCGAAGTTCGGAATCACGAGGTTGTTGAGGCTCTCGCTCCGGGCCGTGTAGACGGTGAGTACCTTCTCCTCCTCGCCACCAGCCTGCTTCTTGTCCGCTCCGCCGCAGCCGCCGAGCAGCGAGCCCATGACTGCCGCAGCCGCCACGAGAGACAGCAGCTTTCTCAATCGTTTCATATGATCTTCCTCCTTATAGGTTGTAAAGATTCTGTTAATTACAATTTTACCATATTCTTTTGATTTGTATATCCGAAAAAACAAAAGAACTATCCAAAATTCTCAACAAAAAACTGTATGCTTGATTCTTCAGACATCCGAAGAGCACGCAAAAAAGCCGCCCCACATATGCAGGTCGGCTTTTTCGTTGGCTCACAGGCTGAAATTTTCTCCGAGATAGAATTTCCGCGCAACGGGGCTCTCGGCAATGGTTTTGCTGTCGCCTTCAAGGAGGAGTTTACCCTCGCTGAGGAGGTAGACGCGATCGACGATGTGGAGTGTCTCGCGGACGTTGTGGTCGGTGATGAGAATGCCCATGCCGCGCTGGCGCAGGTACTCGATGATCTCCTGGATGTCCGCGACAGCGAGTGGGTCAACGCCTGCGAACGGCTCATCAAGCAGGATGAACTGCGGCTCGAGCGCAAGGCATCGCGCGATCTCGACGCGGCGGCGCTCGCCTCCCGAGAGCTCCGTGCCGCACCGGTCGCGGACGTGTCCGATGTGGAACTCCTCGAGCAGCCCGTCGAGCTTGTGCTTCTGCTCCGCCTTCGAGAGCTTTGTCGTCTCAAGAATCGCGGCGATGTTCTCCGTGACGGTGAGCTTGCGGAAGATGGACGGCTCCTGCGTGAGGTAGCTGATGCCCAGCTCCGCGCGCCGATACATGGGGTAATCCGTGATGCAGATATCGGAGAGATAGACATCGCCGTGCGTTGGTTTCTCCAGCCCCACGATCATGTAGAACGTCGTTGTCTTGCCCGCACCGTTCGGCCCGAGAAGCCCAACGATCTCACCCTTGTCGATCCGCACGGAGATGCGGTCAACGACGGTGCGGCTGCCAAATTTTTTTACGAGGTTGCGGGATTCGAGATGCAAGACGGTGCCCCCTCACTTGGTCACAGCACTGCCGTCATCCGCGAGGTAGACGGTCATGTGGTTGCTGCGTGCCATGTTGTTTCCCTGAAACACCCACGCATTGCCGTCAAGCACTACGTAGGGCCGTTCCACGCCGCCGAAATACTCCATACGGTCACCGCCCCCCTCGATGTCACGCGGCGGACTGACGACGCGGGCATTCCCCGTTCCGACGAAGTGATTGTCCTTCATCCATCCTTCAAGCCTGTCTGCGCTGAGCATGCCATCGGCGCTTGTAATCGTGCCGCCGCTGCCCGCGAGGATGTAATCGTTCTGCGCGGGGTAGTAGTCCACCTGTGCTCCCGTAAATGTACGCCCCGCCTTGACCATATGGATGCTGCCGAATGCCTGCCAGTGTTCCTGTCCGATGCCGATGAGGCGCTCACAGGAGAGGTTCATATCGTCCCGCACGGCGCGGACGCCTCCCTCGATCGTCCCCTCCTCGGTCTTTGTGTTGTAGGTTGCGCGTGCCCCCTCGATCCAGCCGGCCCCCTGCTCCATGCGGACGTTCGTCTCTGCTGTGATAAGTCCCGTGCGCGTGTCATAGGTGAGGTTGTCCGCCGTGAGATTCATAGGCTCATTGCCCTGCTGCGGCGCAGCCGCTGCTGTGCAGACCGCCCCTGCGGCAAGCAATGTGAGCATGCCTCGATAGAGTTTCTTCTTCGTCATTTCGCCCCACCCTTTTCTATGTGCGCATTTCCAATCACGCTGAACTGCTGAAAATTATCCGTGCTCACAATGCGGTCACCGGTCGCGCGGATGTCATCACGCACGAACTCGGCATCGCCCTCGGCGCTGAGCTTCCCCTCTGCCGCCGTCCACTTGACCTCTTTTGCACGCAGATGCGCGCCGTCGCTCGTTGTCGCTTCAATCGCACCCGAGAGCACGACATCGCGGGTCTTGCTGTCCATGCGTCCCTCATCCGCCTTGAGCGTAAGAGTGCGCCCATCCTCCGTGTAGAATGTCCCGTCGATCTTCACCATGCTCGTGTTGTTCGTATCAATATCGACGTTTACCTTTTCTGCCGTCATCTTCCAGATCGTGCGTCCGTCACGCTCCTCGCTGAGCGTATTGTCCGCGTAGGACATGATGCGCGGACCGCTCGGCTCATCCGTTTGTGTCGGGATCTCAGGCAGGTCCGCAACGGCCCAGATGATAAGCCCCGTGAGAAGGACGGCCCCGCCGCCATAGATCCACTTGTTCCGCGCCATCAATCCCCCTCCTTCGTGGTCGCCGATACATGGTGCTTGCCCGTCTTCTGCTGCTCGGGCGCAGTATTCCAACGCTTTTGAAACCAGATCCACTGGGTCGGATTCTCTCGAATGATCTTCTCCACAATCGCGGTCATCTGCACGGTGAACTCATGCAGATCGCGGTCGCTGTCCCCCGTATCCGGACACCGCATGATCTCGCCGACGAGGACCTTGTGCTTGCCGTTTGGCTGACGCAGGATAAATGCGGGGACAACGGGAGACTTAAACTTGCGCGAGAAAACGGCAGGCCCGAGCGGTGTCGATGCCGTGCGTCCAAGGAACTCGATGAATGCCCCGCCGGGGCCGCCGTCCTGGTCGGCAAGGAAGCCGAGCAGCCGCCCGCGCTTCAAGGCACGCGCCGCTGCGATCAGCTCGCTCGTCCCACGTGAGAAGATCTCAACGTGGATGGTTGCACGCAGATCGTCGAGTACGCGCGTGTACTCGATGTTTGGCTGTGGCTTTGCAATCGCGCTGACGGGAATCCCGTTCAGCGTGAACGCCGCCGACAGCCACTCCCAACAGCCGACATGACCTGTGAGGACGACCACACCATGCCCCTCGGAAAGGGCCTCCTGCATCCGTTCGAGATGGTCGATCTCAATGTACTCGCTGAGATTTTTCTCATTCAGCATCGGCATGGCAAGGATGTCGAGGACGTTGCGTGCCATATTGATGAAGGAGGCACGCACAAGCTTCTTTGCCTCTGCCTCGGAGATGTCGAGGGCGGGCATCATGTGCTCCACAGCACGGCGGCGCATCTTCGGGATCAGCAGATAGTAGAGGCTGCCGAGCACCCAACCCGCGCCGAGCAAAAGCGGGCGCGGCGTATGACACGCAAGAAAGCTGAGAAACATAAGACTATGGTAGAGCACTGCCGCACCTCCTCCCGTTATTACTGCGCTGCACCCTCGGCATCCGTTTGAAAGGCCGTGAGCACCTCATCCCACCGCCCTTGTGTCTTGAGGATAATCTCGTAGATTTCACGCACGGCACCGCGGCCGCCGCGTTCGTTCGCAATGATCTGCGCGATCTCCTTCACCTCAGGCACGGCATCGCCCACGGCACACGGAAGCCCAACCATACGCATCACGGGAAGATCAATGATGTCGTCACCGATGTAAGCGATCTCCTCATCCCCAAGTCCGCTCTTTTCCTTGATGTCTGCGTAAGCAGTACATTTATTGTGGCAGCCCTGATAGACAAGGTCAATGTGCAAATCCTTTGCACGATGCGCAACAATCGTGGACGAACGCCCCGTAATGATGGCAGTCACAAGCCCTGCTCTTGACGTGAGTGAGATAACAAGCCCGTCTCGCGCAAAAAAGGGCTTATAGAGCTCGCTCCCGTCGGGCGCAACATAGATGCCTCCGTCCGTAAGCACGCCGTCTACATCGAGGATCACGCATTTGATTTTTTTCGCGCGTTCGATCGCGCCCTCCCGTATCGGCATCACACAACCCCCTGTCGGAGCAGATCGGTGAGATGCACAATACCGACGGGTACGCCCGCTGCATCAACGACGGGCAGGACAGTGACGGGACGCGGCTGATGTTTCTCCATGACGGAGAGCGCCGTCGCGGCCATTTTGTCCGGTGCGATTGTAAGCGGCGCAGCAAACATAATGCTTTCCACGTCTTTGTCAAGAAATGTATAATCCTGCGCGAGGGCGCGGCGGATGATTCCGTCCGTCACGAGCCCGATAAACTTGCCGTCCGCATCCACGACGGAGACAGCGCCGAGCCCCTTGTCCGTCATGACGAAGAGCGCATCCTTTGCCGTCGTATGATAGGGCACAACAGGGTTCTCATCCCCTGTGTGCATCACGTTCGCGACGGTGAGCAGAAGCTTGCGCCCGAGTGCACCGCCCGGATGGTAGAGGGCGTAGTCCTCCTTCTTGAAGTCGCGTGCCGCCATGAGCGCCATCGCTATCGCATCGCCCATCGCAAGCGTCGCCGTGGTCGAACTCGTCGGTGCAAGCCCCAACGGGCATGCCTCGCGTTCGACACCGATGTCGATGTAGTAGTCTGCACTGCGCCCGAGCTGGGATTTGCGCCGACCGCACATCGCGATGATCCGCGCTCCAATACGGTGAATGATCGAGAGAATGTTCACCACCTCGCTCGACTCGCCGCTGTTCGAGATGGCGATGACGATGTCATCCGTTGTCACCATGCCGAGATCACCATGAAACGCCTCGGCAGGGTGCATAAAGAATGCGGGTGTGCCTGTACTCGCAAGCGTTGCAGCGATCTTATGCCCGACGTGACCGGACTTGCCCATGCCCGTGACGACGACGCGTGCCTTGCAGTCCAAAATGGCGCGTACTGCCGCCTCGAAATCGTCGTCAATGCGCTCCACGAGCTGCGCAACCGCCTGTGCCTCAAGCTGCAGCGTCTCAATCGCTTTTTCCCGAATCGTGCTCTGTGCCATGTGTGTCTCCTAGTTCAGCTTTTTCCGCACCACATCGTAAATGGCGAGGGCATCCCGCAGAAGCTCCTCAAGTTTGTCCAGATAGACCATGTTTGCTCCGTCCGACAGCGCCTCAGGCGGGTTGTCATGCACCTCGAGGAAGAGCCCGTCAACCCCCGCACCGACCGCCGCACGCACAAGATACTCGACGTACTCACGCTGACCGCCCGAACTCGTCCCCGCACCGCCCGGCAGCTGCACGCTGTGGGTACCGTCAAAGATGACGGGATAGCCGAAGCTGCGCATAATGGGGAAGGACCGCATATCCACGACGAGGTTGTTGTAGCCGAAGCTCTCGCCGCGCTCCGTGAGGAGGATGCGGTCACTGCCGCTCTCATGAATCTTGTCGACGACGTTGCGCATATCGTTTGGCGAGAGGAACTGGCCCTTCTTCACATTGACGACAGCCCCCGTCTGCGCCGCCGCGTGCAGGAGATCGGTCTGGCGTGAGAGGAATGCAGGGATCTGCAGAATATCCGCGACCTTTGCCACGGGCTCCGCCTGCGCGGTCTCGTGGATGTCTGTCACGACGGGCACACCGAGCTCTGTGCGGATCTTCCCCAGAATCTTCACGCCCTCCTCGAGCCCCGGCCCGCGAAAGCTGTGGTAGGCGGATCGGTTCGCTTTGTCAAAAGATGCCTTGAATACGTAGGGGATGCCGAGACGATCTGCGATCTCCTTGATGCCGCGCCCGATCATGAGCGAGTGCTCATATCCCTCGAGGACGCACGGTCCCGCGAGGAGCACCAGCGGCTCTCCGCCGCCGATCTCAAAATTCGCCAGCTTCACTTTGTTCATCTTCATGGCTCCTTTCAACAAACTCATCCGCCTAAGCAGCAGGACGATAATTCACAACAGTGATCTCACTCATCGTCTCACGAACGGCTTGGACAATGCGATACACCTGCTGCATGACCTCCGTCGTGTAGTAGGTCTCCCCACACTGTTCGCAGATATGGGAGGGTACATTGCGGATGATAACAATGCAGTCACCCAGATCCACCGTGAACGTGGACAGTCCTTCCTGTGCTGTCCCCTTGCAGAATGTGCACTTTTTCATGACGATCCACCTTCCTTTCTACGCTTTGTAAACGTTGTATCCCACTCGGTCGGATTAGGAGCATACGCCGTGATAATAAACAGCTGACCATTCCCTATACTGCACACAACGTGCAGTGGACGGGTCCCGATCATCAAAAAGATCAAACAACTCGGAAACGGATAGTCATCCTCATAATACTCGATAATCTGTCCATGAAGAAGCACTTGAATGACTTCATCGGGTGAAATGCTTCTTTTAATCAGACGTTTTCCTACATGCTCTGTCCAATACATTGCATTCGATTGACAGAGGTATCGTATATTCTCAGGAGTGATATTCATGCTCCATCCCGTTCTGCATTTATTATAGAATTTTCACGCGAAAAGGTCAATCAATCCCACGTCTTATATACTCTTCGTTGACTGCCGTGAGATCTTCCTCCGTGTCGACACCGATAAAGACTGCATCCGTCTCGATGACATGGATGCGGTGTCCGTTTTCGAGCACACGCAGCTGTTCCAGCGACTCGGAGCGTTCGAGCGGGGTCTGTGCCATGCGTGCATAACTGAGCAAGAAATCTCGACGATACGCATAGATGCCGATATGTTTGTAAACATTAGCACCTTCATTCCGCGCGTACGGGATGCGGGCACGGGAAAAGTAGAGGGCGTTGCCCGTGAGGTCTGTGATAACCTTGACGTTGTTCGGGTTTGCGATCTCCTCCTCATCCGTGAGCAGGGTTTTTGCCGTCGCCATCGAAAGCCGCGCATCTGCGAGAAACGGCTCGACGAGCGCATCGATCACAGTGGGATCGATGAGCGGTTCGTCGCCCTGCACATTGATGATGAGGTCGTAGTCCGTCATTTTCTCCGCGACCTCGGCGAGGCGATCCGTTCCCGTCGCATGGTCGGTACGGGTCATGACCGCACGTCCGCCGTGCTCCTCGACAGCGGTGCGGATGCGCTCATCGTCCGTTGCGACGACGACATCCTGCACACGCTTTGCCTGTACGGCGCGCTCGTAGACGCGCACGATCATGGGCTTTCCTGCGATGTCGCGCAGGGGCTTGCCCGGCAGGCGCGTGGATGCGTAGCGCGCGGGGATAATGCAGAGAGCTTTCATGCGATCACCTTCAAAACATGCACCTAACTGCAAGTCCCACGCGAACGCCTCGTTACGCAAGCGGTCGGGCACTTATCGCCGGGGGAAGCGGTGACGCAATGAAGCCTGTTCAGATAGGTGTAGATTTTCCGCCCTGTCAAGGAGATAAACCGGAAGCATAGCGGTGACTATGCTGAGGATTTATCGACACAGAGAGGGCGAAAAAGATGCGCCTAGATGAATGGCTAAATGCGTCAGTGCTTCCCTAATACCTGCGGTCTTCTTAAACGCGCTGCGCTTGAACGAAAGAAATCCGCAGGGGGCAGAACGTGCCCTTTGCTCCGCTTGCTTCACTAGGGTTCGCTTAGGGACATCGCAGTCTTTCTCACTACTACATTCTATGCGGACGCAGGTCTCAGCTTCGCCGCGAGCTGCTCCTCGAGCACGCGGAAGAACTTCTCCTGCCCCTTCTGGAACGTCACCTCGACAGCGATGACATACATCGGGATGCGCCACTTCGCGCGCACGACATCCCCCGGCACCTTCACCGCATCCTTCTCCGTACTGACGATTGCCTCGACGCCAAGCGTCTCCGCACGGTACAGCACCTCCGCCATATCCCGCTCATCATAGTCGTGATGGTCGGGGTAGCGCATGCTCTCGACAATCTCAACGCCAAGATCGGCAAGCGTCTGCTCAAACGAGGCAGGGTTGCCGATGGCCGAGAGCGCAAGCACCTTCTTCCCCTCCATCTCCGTAACGGGAATGCCGCCCGCACCGATGTCCTCGTACCAATCGGAAAGCCGCACAAATTGGCGCGGCTGATGAATGCTTTCAAGGATCAGCCCGTCCTGATTATAGCTGCGGAACGTCTCCCAGATGTGCTGAATTGCGCCCGGCGCCGCCTGATCGACCTTCGTCATGAGGCAGACATCCGCACGGTCGATGTGCGAGAGCGGCTCGCGCAGTGTACCGCGCGGCAGGAGATAACCGTTGCCGAACACGTTCACCGCGTCCACGAGCAGGATATCCATATCGCGCGCAAGCTGCCAGTGCTGGTAACCGTCGTCGAGGATCGCCACCTCAGCGCCGAAATGCTCGATCGCATAGCGCCCCGTAACGGCACGCTTCGGCCCAATCAGTACGGGCACATCCGGCAGGTGCTTTGCCAGCATGAATGCCTCATCGCCCGCCGTCTCCGCATCCATCTTGAGCGTGTGTCCATCGGATACGATGCCGACCTCGCCGCGCCACTTTGCACGGTAGCCGCGGTTGAGGATCGCAACGCGATAGCCCATCTCATGAATCGCGCGCGCAAGATGCTGCGCCGTCGGTGTCTTGCCCGTACCGCCGACCGTGACGTTGCCGAGACTGATGACGAAACAGGGCAGCTGCTCCTTCTTCGCCCAGCCGAGACGATACATCGTGAGCTTCAGATTGACGAGCTGCTCATAGATGAGAGAAAAGGCGTAGAACACGCCCATGATAATCCTGCGCGAGACACCGCGCACCTCCTTGTCATGGACGAGGTCAATAAAATAGGTTTGGAAATTAGCGACCTTCTGTGTCGCGCGCACCCGATGTGCACGGATGCGCTGCTGCGCACGCAGAGCACGCCGCTCCTCGTACACGGCAAGCATATCCACGAGAATCCGCGCGGACTTTGCCGACGCGCCCTTGTTCTCGTTGATGATGGCAAGTGTCTCGCGTTCGAGGCGTTCGCGCTCCGCCGCATCTCCGAAGAGACGCAACGTCTCACGCGTCAGCTCCTGCCCGTTCGTTACCGTCACGACGGCGTTGCGGTTGCGGAAGAGCGCATGAATGTCCTTGAAATTGAACATCTGGTTGCCGACGATGATCGCCTTGCCGTGCGCCGCCGGCTCAAGAATGTTGTGCCCGCCATGCGGGATCAGGCTGCCGCCGATGTAGATCACGTCGCCGAGCCCGTAGACGCGCCCAAGCTCGCCGACCGTGTCGAGGATGACGATGTCCTCGCCGCCCTCGGCACCCTTTTGCAGATTCTTGCGCGTATTGACGGTAAAGCCTGCTTTGCGGCAGAGATGCTCGACCTCCATCGTGCGCAGCACCTCGCGCGGTGCGATGATGAGCCGCACCTTTGGGTCATGCTCGCGTACGGCGGTAAATGCAGAGAGCACAAGCTCCTCCTCGCCGCGATGGGTCGACCCCGCAATCATGATATGGCTCGCCCCCTCCAGGCCGAGCTCCTTGATGAGCGCGGCCCGTTCCTCAGGGCTGACGCTCGTATACGCCTGGTCGAATTTCGTATTGCCCGTGACCGTGACGAGCTCGCGCGGCGCACCGAGACGCATGATGTAGTCCGCGTCGATGTTCGACTGCATGGCAAAACATTTCACCGTTCCGATCATCTCGCGCAGCATACCGAGCAGATACTTGTACTGCTTCACGCTGCGGTCGCTGATGCGGCCGTTGACCATCATGACGGGGACATCGAGCTGCTTTGCCTTTTTGAGGAAGTTCGGCCAGAGCTCCGTCTCCACGGGCAGAAACACGCGTGGACGGATGCGTCCGACGACGCGCGAGGCGAGAAACGGCAGGTCAAGCGGAAAATAGATGATCGCATCCGCGTCCTTGATGATGCGGTGCGCCATCTCATAGCCGCCCGTCGTCACAACCGAGACGAGAATCGGACTGTCTGGGAACGCCTTGCGGAACTCGCGGACGAGCGGGCTCGTTGCCACTATCTCACCCACAGATGCCGCGTGCACCCAGATCGCGTTTTTCCCTGCCACCTTGTCGATGGTCTCGGGCGGGTAGAAGCCAAAGCTCTGCTTGATACGCTCGACAAAGCCGCGCTCGCGTGTCGCGCGCAGCATAAAAATCGGTATGATGATGGTGACGATGAGAATTGCCGCTAAATTATAGAGAAATCTCATAATCACTCTCCCCGAAACTGAATGTCATAGAGATGCTGGTAGAGCCCGCCCTTTGCCAGCAGCTCCTCGTGCGTTCCCTGCTCCACAATGTGGCCGCCGTCGATCACATAGATGCGGTCGGCGTTAAAGACCGTTGAGAGGCGATGCGCGATGACGAAGCTCGTACGCCCGACCATGAGGTTGTCGAGTGCCGCCTGCACGATCTTCTCGCTCTCCGTATCGAGCGCAGAGGTCGCCTCATCGAGGATGAGGATGCGCGGATCTTTGAGAATCGCGCGCGCAATCGCAATGCGCTGTCGCTGCCCGCCCGAGATGCTGACACCGCGCTCGCCGATCTGTGTATCGTAGCCGTGCTCCAACTCCATGATAAAGTTGTGCGCGTTCGCCGCGCGCGCCGCCTCCTCGACCTCCGCATCTGTCGCATCGAGCCGCCCATAGCGAATGTTCTCGCGGATGGTCGTGGAGAACAGCATCGTCTCCTGCGGCACAAGGCCAATCTGCCCGCGCAGAGATGCAAGCGTCACGTCGCGGATGTCATGTTCGTCAACGGTGATCGTCCCGCTGTCCACCTCGTAGAAACGCGGAATGAGGTTCGCAATCGTGGATTTGCCCGCACCAGAGGGTCCGACGAAGGCGATCATCTCGCCCGGTGCCGCCTCAAGCGTAATACCGTCGAGCGCACGCCGTCCCTCCTTGTAGGAGAAGGTGACGTTTTCAAAACGCACACGTCCCTCCACAGGCGGGAGCGGTTTCGCATCGGGCTTGTCCGTGATGCTTTCCTCAAGGTCGACGACCGTGAACACACGGTCGACCGCTGCCATCGCCTTCTGGAGGTTGCCGTAGATGCGCGAGAGACGCTTGACGGGATTTGCGAGGTTGACGGCGTAGGTCAGGAACGCAACGAACGCGCCCGCTGTAATCTCGCCATTGACAACCTCATAGCCGCCGAACCAGACGATGAACGTGACCGCGATCGCCGCGAGGAACTCGACCGTCGGCGTGAGCATGCTCGTCTGCTGGACGTTTTTCATCACCGCCTCGAAATTACGGTGATTGCTGCGGACAAAGCGGTCGATCTCGTAGTCCTCGCGCACAAAGGATTTCACGACGCGCGTCGCGGAAAAGCTCTCCTGCAGGAGCGCGGTGATCTCGGCAAGGCGTTCCTGGATGACGTTGCTTGACTTCTTGATCTTGCGTCCGAAGATCTTCATCGCCTGCCCGACCATCGGGATGACAACGAGGGTTAGGAGCGAGAGCTTCCAATCGAGGTAGAACATGAGGACGAGCGATCCGATGAGGATACACCCCTCCGTCACGAGGTCGATGAGATTGTCCACGAGCGCGGACTGGATCGCGGCGACATCATTCGTGACGTAGCTCATGATCTCGCCCGTCTGGTGACGGTCGTAGTATGCAAGCGGCATCCGCTGGAACTTGCGGAACATGACCTCGCGCACGTCGATGATGACCTTCTGCCCAATGTAGGAGACGAGGTAGGACTGCCCAAAGTAAAAAATCCCGCGCAGGAAGAAGATGACGACGATACCGATGCAGATGGCGTTGAGAAGCGCCATATTCTTATCGGCAAGCACGTCGTCGATCATGTCCTTGATGATCCACGGGACATAGAGGTTCGCCCCTGAGGCGAGGATGATGCACACGATCGCGAGCACAAATTTGTTCACGTACGGGCGCATGTAGGCGAGCAGTCTCGTATAATTCTTCATAGTTCTCCTAATGGAAAATATATTATGCGTGCTTTCCCAGCGCGAGAATCTTCTCTGCGACGCGGCGGGCGGCGTGCGGCTCTCCGAGGAGCGCGACGGCACGCGCAAGGCGCTCCGTCACATAGTCACGCTCCGTACCGTCTGCGATGATCCGCTCCATCGCCTCGGCGATACGTTCCGGCTGCACTGCGTCCTGCAGGAGCTCCGTCTCAAACGTTTCTCCGACAAGAATATTCGGCAACGAGAAGCGCGGCACGTCGACGAGCAGCCGCCCCACGAGGTAGGAGAGCGCGGACATACGGTAGAGGACAACGGCAGGCAGCCCCATAATCGCCGCCTCCATGATGACCGTTCCCGACGCTGCGATTGCCGCGCGCGCGATGCCCATCAGTGCATAGCGTGCGTCATGGGTGAGCATGACCTCCACAGAGGAGGCGGCAAGGTGCGCCCTGATGCGTTCCTCATCCACACCGCCCGCCACAGGCAGGAAGAAACGGCGTGCCGCATTCCTTTCCGCGAGCAGTTCCGCTGCGCCAAGCATGGGCGGGAGCAGTCGCTCAATCTCCTCGCGGCGGCTGCCGGGCATCAGGAGGATCGGTACATCATCCGCACCGATGCCAAAGCGGCTTCGCGCCTCCTCCTCGCTCATCTCCGCGTGCACCGTGTCGATGAGAGGGTTGCCGACGAAGGAGATATTCGCACCCGCCGCCTCGTACGGCGGCAGTTCATGCGGAAAGATCGCAACGATCTCATCGGCAAGTGCGGCGCAGGACTTTGCACGTCCCTTGCGCCATGCCCACGCAGAGGGCGGAATATAAGAAAAAACGGGGATCCCCCGCTCTTTCGCCCGCGCTACGAGCCGCCAGTTAAAGTCCGGATAGTCGATGATGACGAGCACATCCGGATGCTCCTCCTCCATGAGCCGCGTGAGGTCATTGAGGAGGGCAAAAATGCGTCGTAGGTTCAACAGAACCGCCGAAATGCCCATCACGTTATAGTCTGCATAGTTCTGGCGAAGGACAACGCCCGCCGCCTCCATCTCCGCCCCGCCGAAGCCAATCAGTGAGACAGAGGGATCCAGCGCACGTAGTTCACGTGCAAGCGCTGCTCCGTGAAGATCACCCGAGGTCTCCCCCGCCGAAAGCATGATTTTCAAGTGGGCAAGACCTCCTTCTATGCAGTGGAATGTGATTGAATCGTACGGCATCGGATATTGCAGTGCAATATCCCAAAGCGAACCCTAGTGGAGCAAGTGAGGAAATGCTGACCTGTCCAAGAATCAAGTCCGTAGGACGAAGATGCTTGGGAAACAGGTCGTATGGGAAAACGTCCCAAGAACACGAGCGATAGCAATGTGTGATTGGATGACGTTGACCGCTCGGGCGACTCGCCCCCGGCGTACTTCTTTCGTTCAAGCGTAGCGCGTTTAAGAAGTGCGCCGGTATTTAGGCGAACGAGCACGCGATCACTTGCGTAACGAGGCGTTCGCGTGGGATATGCACCACGAATTTACAACACAAAAGCTCACATCGCCGCAATCGTAATGCCGTTTGCCTCAGCAAGAGCGATCGCGCGCTCCTTATCGATAAAGAGGGTCTTGTCCGCCTCAATCACGAGGGCGGATGCCTTTGCCGCAACGAGCGACTCAATCGTATCAAGCCCGACCGCCGGTACATCGAAACGACTGTCCTGCTGCGGCTTGGCCGCCTTTGCAACGACCGCGCCGCCGCCCGCGAGCTGTCCGCCGCGCCGAATGCACGCATCCGTCCCCTCGATCGCCTCGAGAGCCATCACCGCACGGTTCTTCACCACGGCGGTCTGTCCCACATCGAGCCGCCCAATCTCGCGTGCCATCTGGAGCCCATACTCCATATCCGCACGCTCGGCATCGCTCGGTGCGCGGCTCGTCAGCACGCCCGCCGAAGGCATCAGCGGACGGATGAGAGCCGTCTGGTCGAGCGGGGTCACACCGACCTTCATGAGTGCACCGACGAACATCATCATGATCGTATCGTCGTTCTGGTTCGGCAGCTGCATGAGCATCCCGCGCAGCATCTCATCGGGCTGAATCTGCCCCGTAAAGAGCAGCTCCTTTGTCACCTTGCCGATCATCGTGACCTTCGTGATGCCCTCCTGCTGCAAATACGCCAGAATGGAGGCAATCGCTCCGATGCTGATCTCACGATAGACCGATGCCGCATCCTTCAGCTCGGGATCACAGTTCGACAGCAGTGCGATCGCGTGCACCTCGTAGCCCTGTGCACGCGCCGCGCGCGCACATGCGGCGGGCAGATGTCCGACACCCGCAAGCAGACCCAATTTTTCCATCATTATCCCTCACTCATCCTCATGACGTTCGCGGCAGATCCCGCGCTCCGCGTTGCGGAGGAAGCGCAGGAGATGATCGATCTCCTCGCAGGAGTCCACCTCCTGCTCGATGACCGCAATCGCCTGCGTGAGGTTCAGCCCCGAGCGGTAGAGAATCTTGTATGCCTGTTTGATGCGACGGCGCACGTCAAGCGGAATGCCCGCACGCGAAATACCGACGCTGTTCAGCCCCACGGCACGCGCAGGATGTCCGTCCACCATCGTGAACGGCACGACATCCTGCACGAGCTTCGACGTTCCGCCGATCATCGCGTTGCGCCCGATCTTCACAAACTGGTGCACACCCGCCATGCCGCCGATCACGACACCATCCTCGACAATCGCGTGTCCCGCGAGCATTGCCGCATTGCTCATAATGATGCGGTTGCCGAGCACGCAGTTGTGCGCGATATGCGTGTACGCCATGAGCAGGCAGTCGTCGCCGATGCGCGTCTCCTCCCCCTCACCTGTGGCGCGGTGCACCGTCGCGCACTCACGGATCGTCGTACGGTCGCCGATGAACGTATAGCTCTTCTCGCCCTTGAACTTCAGATCCTGCGGCACCTCGCCAATCGAAGCACCTTGGAAGATTTGGCAGTCGCGGCCGATCTGCGTCCACTCCTTAATGACGACGTGCGGACCGATCTTCGTTCCCTCGCCGATTTGGACATGATCCGAGATGACCGCGTAAGGACCGATCTCCACGTTCTTCGCGATGCGCGCCGACGGCGCAACCACCGCCGTCTCATGGATGTAGGCAAGTACCTTGCTGCTGCCTGTCATCTATTTCAACTCCTTCAGCCCCAAGCAAAATCGGGGCGGACATATTCCACTTTCTGTTCTTATACAATCCGACAGAAGCGCTGTTTTTCACCTCTGAAAATCAGTCTTGATCAGTGAATACTCCTGTTTATCAGTGGTTTATGTCCAGTTTTTCTGCATTTATCACTGTATTTTAGAGCTCATCCCCATTTTTTAGCGCGAATTTGAAATCCGCCGAGGCGACAAGTTCATCCTCAACGTACGCATCCGCATGCAGCACGCCGAATACGCCGCGCACACGCACGAGCTCCGCCTTCGTCACGACGACATCACCGGGCACGACGGGACGCTTGAACTTCACATTCTCCATCCCGCCGAACAACGCAATCTTGCCGCGATGTTCCGCGGGATAGAGCATCGTCACGCCGCCCACCTGTGCCATGCCCTCAAGGAGCAGAACACCGGGCATGATCGGATGTCCCGGGAAGTGCCCGAGGAAGAACGGCTCGTTCATCGTCACACACTTGATGCCCGTCGCCGATTTGAACGGCACAAGCTCCGTGATCCGATCCACAAGCAGCATCGGCGGGCGATGCGGAAGAATCTGCTGAATCTCATTGATGTCCAAAGTCATACTAGTCCCTCTCCTCTGCAATCTGTTTCGCCAGCGCCGTATTGAGTGCGTGCCCCGACGCAACCGCAATGATATGACCACGAATGATTCCCGCGAGACGCAGATCCCCGAGCACATCGAGAATCTTGTGTCGGACGAGTTCATTCGGGAAGTTCAGCGGATTCATCCATCCCTCATCATTATAGACGATTACCGTCTCAAGTGAACCGCCGAGACCAAGACCGTTTGCCTGCAGAGCCTTGACCTCCTTCTCGTAGGCAATCGTCCGCGCGGGCGCAATCTCGCGCGCGTACGCCTCGGGCGTCACCTCGAGATCGTAGTACTGCACACCGATCAGTGGATGCTCGTTCAGCGACGTGAACGAGACGCGCAGACCATCATGGGGGACGGCCATGACAAAGTGGCTGCCGTCGTCCACGCGGTAGATGCGGTCAATCACTGTCACGCGACGCTCCGCCTCCTGCTCCACCGTCCCCGCCTCGGCGATCAGACGGAAGAACGTACGCGCGCTGCCATCCACCACGGGCGGCTCCTCCGCGTCGAGCAGGACGAGACAGTTGTCAACGCCGTGCACGTGGAGCGCACTCATCAAATGCTCGATCGTAAAAAATTTCAGCGTCCCCGCAGCAATCGTCGTCGCGCGGAGCGTCGCCGTCACATTCGCTGCCGTCGCAGCGACAGGCAGAGCCTCGGGCAGATCCGCGCGTGCGAACTGTATCCCCGTCCCCGGTGCTGCCGGAGCGAGCTCCATATGTACCGGCTTCCCCGAGTGCAGCCCAATGCCGTCATAGACCACACGCGACGCCAGCGTCCTCTCTCTTTGCAAGCGTTATCCTCCTCGGACACTTACTATAATCCGTATACATGATACTAAAAATTTTTCCTTCTTGCAAGAAAAAACAAAGGAAACACGATTTGACACGCCGCGCAGGATCTGTTATTATATCAAACAAGCGCATATGCTTCCATTATCGGGGATGTAATGGTCTCGACGGGGATGGATGGTATGTGGACAGCGAGCCGGGGGGTCATCAACCCGTTAGTAAGGTGAACCTTTTATTTAAACATAAAAGCAAACGAAGACTACGCTCTGGCGGCTTAAGCCAGCCCCTTTCCGTCTGCCTCCCGCACGGATGGAGATCGGGGTCAAACGCGGGATACCCGAGAGCCATCTCACGATAACTCTCACGGGAACACCATCGTGATCGGTGCGCCGCAGCCTGTCTGTGGGCGGCGGCACTCCTAAAGAAAAGCACAGACTGCGCTCGGAGAAATCCATGTAGTATTATCTTCGGACAGGAGTTCGATTCTCCTCATCTCCACCAATTCGACTTGTTGAGCCGCCCATTGGGGCGGCTTTTTTGCGAACAAAAAACGGCTAACGAAAGTTCTCCTTCGTCAGCCGCTTCCATAAATCTTCTTATGTCTTACGCACGCCAAGTTCATGCATGAGTGCATTTTGCAAAATGTTGGAAAAGTTGACATTGTGCTCTGTTGCAAGTGTGTCCAACCACTTTGGAACAGAGAGCGTCTTCTTTACCGCTTTTGCATTGTACTTCTTATCGTAGGCAAGTTTGTCAAATGGTACCATGAGTGCAAATTGATCTTTTTCGAGTACCAGATCCTGCGGCAGCGATGCTGCCGGATAGTCTGCGGGAGCAACATCCTCAAGCATAAGACCGATTGCCTCCTGTACCATGGCAAGAGCCTCCTCCATGGTGTCCCCCTGTGTCATACAGCCCGGAATATCAGGGACAAATACAGAGTAGCCATCCTCTTCAACTTGGAATATCGCAGGATAAAAATAAATCTTCTTCATCATAATATAACCTTTTCACTGAATCCATAATTACTTTAAATGTACTATATTAGTCCTGCATCTTTCAGTAATCTCTGCTCAATTCCCTTTTTGAGTTCTTTGGCATGAACCGGAACACTGACCGTTCGTTTCGTTTCATCATTTCGATACTTTTGATGTGATCCATTGTTGCTCTTAACATAACGAAACCCATTCTGTTCTAGGAGACGAATCATTTCCTTCGGCGTCATGGGCATAGACATCCCTCCTTTCGTTTTCTTATTATTATACGTTATATTACGTATTTTGTCAAATATATCTCCAAAGAAAACTGCCGCACGCATGCGCGCACGGCAGTTCATTCCCTTACAGATTATTTTTCAGTTTTTCCAGATCGGGGAAGAGTTCGCCGATGGAGTCGGAGAGCCCTTCGCTGGGTTCGAGGATTTCGAGGACGGGACGCATGGTCTCGCGAAACCGCGCGTCGTCCTGCATGAGTGCAAGAACGGCGCTCGTATTAAGCGCGTCGGCGAGTGCGGAGTGCTGACTCCCCTCAAAGCTCCGCCCCATCGCGCCAAGTGCATGCTTCAATGCGAGGCTGTTGTGCAGCCCGAGACGGTCGTCAAACGCCTGCTGCAGATCGACCCAACGCGCATCGAGCCAGCTCACATCGAAGTCGGGCAGCTTCAGACGGCATTCCTTGCGCAGCTGCTTGATGTCCGACATGCTCCACGAATAGATCTTCGTCTCCGCCGCGCCAATCCACGCGACAAACGATTGAAAGCTCTCGGAAAATGCGGGCTGTCCCGCGACTTTCTCCTGCGTGATGCCCGTGAGCTCGGTGATATGCTTCTTCACCGTCCCGTACTCGGGACAGACGTAGCACTGGAACTCGTCCTCCTGTTCAAAGCGCTCGTTCAGCCGAACCGCGCCGATCTCAATGATCTCCCCGTTGAGTTTTCTGCGGATGTCCCTGTGTTCCTTCGCGACAGGGTTCATCTCCAAGTCTACGACGATGTGTTTCATGAGCAATCCTTACTTCCGAAAATTCTGCCGCAAATGATGCACGGCAGAGGGTGTTGCGGTATTTTATGGCGCTTCTGATTCGTGCGCTTTTCCTAACAAAATTGTCCCGAGTTTTCATTATCATAGCATAAAGTTTTCAGAAAATCAACGTCTAGGTATTTTGTCCCTCTCTACTAGTTTTCTTTTCTCAGAAACGTGGTAGAATACAAGCATATGGAAATGGGGGCTGCGGATGAATTGGAAAGTGATCCTTGCACTGCTGACGTGCAATGTACTCTTCATGTCAGCGAGCTATACGATGATTATTCCGTTCCTGCCAATGTATCTGACGCACGAGCTCGGCGTGGACGACACCTCGGTCAATCTCTGGGCGGGGCTCACATTCTCCGTGACATTTCTCGTCTCGGCGGTAATGGCGCCGATCTGGGGACGCATGGCGGATCGCCGCGGAAAACGCCTCATGGCGATGCGTGCAAGTCTCCTCATCTCGATCAGTTACCTGCTCGGCGGCATTGTGACATCGCCTGAGCAGCTTGTCCTCGTCCGCATCTTTCAGGGGTTCGCTGCGGGGCTCTGGCCGATGGATCTCGCGATCATGACGCTCTATGCGCCGCGTGAGCGGCTTGGCTTCTCCCTCGGCATACTGCAAGGTACGCTGACGGCGGGTGGGGTCATCGGACCTCTGCTCGGCGGGGTACTCGCAGAGGCGTTCGGGATGCGTGCGAGCTTCTACATCGGAGGGCTTGCACTCTTCATCAACTTCCTCGCGTTTACCTTCATCATCAAGGAGCCGCCGATGCCGGAGGATGCCGCGCCGCTCACGGCGGAGGAAAAGAATCCGTGGCATCTCTGGCACATCCCCATCCTGCGGACGATGATGATTGTGAGTACGCTCGCACAGATGGTAACATTCGTTCTGATGCCCGTCCTCACAACCTACATCAGGTATCTCGCGGGCGATCTGGAAAACCTCGTGCTGGTCGCCGGGATTGTGTTCTCGCTCGGCGGGATCGCAGGCGCGATGGCAGCGCCCCTCTGGGGCATCTTCGGCGCACGGCACAGCTACTTCCGCGCGATGTGTCTTGCACTGTCCTGTGCGGGGACGATGCTCACGCTGCAAGGGATTCCCGATACACTTGTGCCGTTTGCCGCGATGCAGTTCGGTGTCGGGCTCTTCTTCGCCGGCATCCAGCCCTCGCTGAATGCCGTCATCGCCCAGCACACCCCCGCACAGCTCAAGGGAAGCGTATTCGGCATGCTCTTTGCCGCGCAGCAGGTCGGCGGATTCACGGGGCCGCTCCTCGGCGGCGTGGTCGCGACCTATCTCGGCATGCACTATCTCTTTCCCACGGTGGGCGTTCTGCTGCTCATTCTCGCACTGTTCGTTTGGTGGAGGTATATACACAAAAGAGGCGCAGAAATATAAAAATGCGGTACGAAGTCAAAACAGCTTCGTACCGCATTTTCATTGGCACAATCAAGTCTTTAGGGACACTCCTTACAGATGTGCAAGCACCGCATCCGCCATCTCGCGCGTACCGACCTGTGTGCAGCCCGTATCCGCGATGTAGATGTCCGCCGTGCGCTTGCCGTCCGCGAGTGCCGCGTCCACCGCCGCCTCGACCGCAGCAGCGGCCTCCTCCTCATGGAGGGCATAGCGCAGGAGCATCGCCGCCGAGAGGATCGTACCGAGCGGGTTCGCAATTCCCTGCCCTGCGATGTCGGGCGCACTGCCGTGGATCGGCTCAAAGAGGCTCGTGCCCGTGCCGATGGACGCGGACGGCATCAGCCCGATCGAGCCGCCGATCACCGCCGCCTCATCCGAGAGGATGTCACCGAAGAGGTTGCCCGTCACGATCACATCGAACTGCGTCGGACGCACGGCAAGCTGCATGGCGCAGTTGTCCACATAGAGATGGTCGAGTGCGACATCCCCATACTCCGGTGCAAGTGCCGTCACCGTACGTCGCCAGAGGCGCGAGGTTGCGAGCACGTTCGCCTTGTCCACGGACGTGACCTTGCCGCGTCTGAGACGCGCCGTCTCGAACGCGAGACGCGCGATGCGCTCCACCTCGGGCACGGAGTAGTTCTCCATGTCCCACGCGCGTTCTGTGCCGTCCACCTGCTCGGACTCGCACTTCTCTCCGAAGTAGATGCCGCCGATCAGCTCGCGCACGATGACGAGATCGACACCGCGCACGAGTTCCGGCTTCAGCGGGGAGTGCTCGATCAGAGCGTCTGCAACCTTCACGGGACGCAGATTGGCGTAGAGACCGAGCCCCTTGCGGAGACCCAAAATCGCACGCTCGGGGCGCAGGGCAGGCTCCACGCTGTCCCACTTCGTCCCGCCGACTGCACCGAAGAGCACGCCGTCCGATGCCTTGCAGACCGCGAGCGTGTCTTCGGGCAGCGGCGTGCCGAATTTATCATAAGCCGTACCGCCCGCGTCGCGCATCTCGTACGTCAGCCCGAGCGCGAATTTCGCATCGACGGCACGCAGGACGCGCACGGCTTCCTCGGTGATCTCCTGTCCGATGCCGTCGCCTGGGACGACCGCAATCTTATACGCCATGACGGAAGCCTCCATTCTCGCGGATATAGTTGAGGAGCCCGCCCGCACGCGCGATATCCTGTACGAAGCCCGGCAGCGGATGGGCGTGGAACGTATCGCCCGTTGTGAGGTTCTCAATGGCCCCCGTCGCCGTGTCCACGCGCAGACGGTCGCCCGCGCTGATCTTCTCCACGTCGTCGCCGATCTCAAGGAGCGGCAGGCCAATGTTGATGCCGTTGCGGTAGAAGATGCGTGCAAAGCTCGCCGCGATCACAACGGGCACACCCGATGCCGCAATCGCAATCGGCGCGTGCTCACGCGAAGAACCGCAGCCGAAGTTCTTCCCGCCGACCATGATATCGCCCACAGCAACTTCCTTGGCAAACGTCGTGTCGATGTCCTCCATGCAGTGCGCCGCGAGGGCCTTCGGCTCGAACGTATTGAGATACCGCGCAGGAATGATCACGTCCGTGTCGATGTTGTCGCCGTACCGCCAGACCTTTCCCTCGAACATCACGCCACCTCCTCAGGGGCCGCAATCCGCCCCAGTATTGCACTCGCCGCCGCAACGTGCGGCCCTGCGAGATACACCTCGCTGTCGACGTGTCCCATACGCCCGCGAAAATTGCGGTTCGTCGTCGACACGCACCGCTCGCCCGCCGCGAGAATACCCATATAGCCGCCGAGACACGGCCCGCAGGTCGGTGTCGAGATCGCCGCACCCGCCTCCATGAAGATGTCGAGGTAGCCGCGCCGCATGGATTCCTGATAGACCCACGGCGAGCCGGGGATGACAATACAGCGGACATTCGGGTGCACCGTATGCCCCTTGAGAATCTGCGCCGCGATCTCCATGTCCTCAAGGCGTCCGTTCGTGCACGAGCCGATCACGACCTGGTCGATCGCAATTGGTTCTGCAATGTCCATCACGCGCTTCGTATTCTCCGGCAGATGCGGGAACGAAACGACGGGACGCAGCTCGCTGAGGTCAATCTCCACCGTGCGTGCGTACTGCGCGTCGGGATCGGGGTTCACGGGCGCAAACGTGCCCGTCATGCGCCCCTCGACGTATTCCTTGCACACGTCATCGTATGGGAAAATGCCGTTCTTCGCACCCGCCTCGATTGCCATGTTGGCAATCGTCAGACGGTCGGTCATCGTGAGATCCGCCACGCCCTCACCCGTGAACTCAAGGCTCTGATAGAGCGCACCGTCCACACCGATCATGCCGATGAGCGTCAGAATGACATCCTTGCCGCTGATGTCGGCGAGCTTTTTGCCCGTCAGATGCACATTGATCGCCTCGGGCACTTTGAACCACGCCTCGCCCGTCGCCATACCAACCGCGAGATCGGTCGTCCCGACGCCCGTCGAGAAGCCGTTGACCGCGCCGTACGTGCAGGTGTGCGAGTCTGCGCCGATCGTCAGCATACCGGGGCCGACAATGCCCTTCTCGGGGAGAATGACGTGCTCGATGCCGACGCGCCCCTGCTCGTAGTAGTGCAGGATGTCGTGCTTGCGCGCAAAGTCACGCATGATCTTCGCCAGCTCTGAGGACTTAATGTCCTTTGCGGGCTGGAAATGATCGGGAATCAGTGCGATTTTTTCCCTGTCAAAGACGGGGCGTCCCGTCTTTTCAAACTCTTTGATGGACGGCGGCCCCGTCACATCGTTTGCGAGCACCATGTCAAGCTCACAGGTGACGAGCTGTCCCGCCTCCACCACGTCGAGCCCCGCATGGCGTGCGAGAATTTTCTCGCTCATATTCATCCCCATGGATTACCCCCCAAAAATAATACAGAAAGAGGGGCGCGGCACCAGCCGCCCCCTCTGATATGACCGTATCGCCTCGCAGAAGAGGTTCGGTGATTTCCTTAGTCTTTGCGCAGATCGGCGCCGTCCTTCAGCCACGACATCATGCCGCGCAGCTCCTTGCCGACCGTCTCGATCGGGTGCTCCGCGTGGATACGGCGCTCCGCAAGGAAGTTCGCACGCCCCGCAGCGTTGTTTTCCGTGAGCCATTGACGCGCGAACGTGCCGTCCTGAATCTCGCCGAGCACGCGCTTCATCTCCGCCTTCGTCTCGTCCGTGATGATGCGCGGCCCGCGCGTGTAGTCTCCGTACTCCGCCGTGTCGGAGATGGATTTGCGCATCTTCGCCATGCCGCCCTCATACATGAGGTCGACGATGAGCTTCATCTCGTGGAAGCACTCGAAGTACGCGATTTCCGGCTGGTAGCCCGCCTCGATCAGCGTCTCAAAGCCGTTCTGGATGAGGTGCGTCACACCGCCGCAAAGGACGACCTGCTCACCGAAGAGATCGGTCTCCGTCTCCTCCTGGAACGTCGTCTGAATGACGCCCGCGCGCGTGCCGCCGATGCCGCGTGCATACGCGAGCGCGAGATCAAAGCATTTGCCCGTCGCGTCCTGCCCGACGGCAAACACATCGGGAACGCCGCCGCCCTCGCGGAACGTACGGCGCACGAGATGACCCGGCCCCTTCGGTGCGACCATGAATACGTCGATGTCATCCGCCGGAACAATCTGGTTGAAATGGATGTTGAAGCCATGTGCAAACGCAAGCGCACTGCCGGGCTTCAGATTCGGGGCGATCTCGCTCTTGTAGAGCGCCGCCTGCTTCTCGTCCGGAATGAGGATCATCGTGACATCCGCAGCCTTGACCGCCTCTGCCACGGGGAGAACTTTGAGCCCGTCTTCGGCGGCGAGCTTTGCCGACTTCGAGCCGGCATAGAGCCCGATGACGACATTCACGCCGCTGTCCTTTAGGTTCAGCGCATGCGCGTGTCCCTGGCTGCCGTAGCCGATGACCGCAACCGTCTTACCCTCGAGCACGCTCCAGTTGACATCCTGATCATAGTAAGTTTTTGCCATAGTACTCCCGCTCCTCACAATGCTCATAAATTGTGTGTTCCCCCCGCTCGAGCGCAATGAGCCCCGTGCGGATGACCTCGACGATGCCGTAGGGTTTGATTACCTTCAGGAACGCCGTCACCTTGTCATCGCTGCCCGTGATCTCAAAGATGATCGAGGCGGACTCCACATCGACAACGTGTGCGCGGAACAGTTCTCCCATCTTCAGCACGTCGAGACGATTGTCGTCGTCCGCCCGCACCTTGATGAGCGTCATGCCGCGGCACGCCGCACTTTTTTCGTCCAGTCGCTGAACCGCCCGCACCACGGGCATCTTCTCCAGCTGCTTGATCATCTGCTCGACGAGATTTCCATCCCCCTGCATCACCACCGTGATGCGCGAGAAATCCGGCGACTCCGTCACGCCGACAGACAGGCTGTCGATGTTGAACTCGCGCCGCGAAAACATACTCACAACGCGCACCAGAACTCCGGTCTGATTCTCCACAAAGACGGACAGTACATGTTTCATAGAAGCAATCTCCTCCCCGCCGCGCCGCAAGCAATTTCGTGAAAACTTCTTCATTATCGCCCACACATGCGTATTTGTCAATATGTTTTGGGCGATTCCTCATGTATACGCACGCGTGCGTCCCTAGACGCGCACCTCGAAGCGCGGCTTTTCCTCCGCAGCTTCCTGCTTTTCTGTTTTTTTCGCGGGTGTTTTCTGCACGGACGGCAACACAGGCGGCGCTTGCGACACCTTCCTCTGCGGCGGAGCGGCAGCCCTTTGCGGCGGTGCTTTCGGTTCCTCCTCCATCAGTCGCTCCAGTGCTTCCCCCGCCGTCAGCCCCGTGAACTCGGGCAGGAGTTCGCTGCGCGTATCACGCGCACGCTTTGTTTGTTCTGCTGCCGCAAGGAGATCGTCATGTTCTCCCGTCTGCGCTGATCGCTCTATACCGCTTCGCTCACGCGCAAGAATACGCTCCCCGAGAGACGGCTCTCCCATGTCGTCCGCCCCCTTCTTTTTTTGAAAGAACCGTCGAAACAACACCATCCCGACCGCCAGAGCAACGACAACCATCCCGGCCCAGTACAGCCCGCTCACCGGCGTGTAGGACTGCGGTGCCTGCGGCGGTTTCTGCTCCGTTCCCGCAAGCTGCTGCTTGAGCACCGCATTCTCCTGCGCCATGTCGAGCCCACGCGCAACATCTGCGCCTGTCTGCCCCTCGGCCTTCGTCCCGTGATCTACCTTCGATGCGGAGGTACTGACGGGATCCCCCTTCGCCGCATCCGTACGCGCAGCGGTATTCGGGCGCTCCGCGGCAGACTTCTCCTTCGGTGCGCCCGTTGTCGTCTTGGAGAGTGCACCGTTTCCCTGTGCCACAGAGTCACGCGCCTGCTGCTCCGCCTGCGCATCGCCCGTCGTATGTGTTGTATTCGCCTGTGCGTCGCGCGCCGCATCTCCGATCGTGATCTTCGGCGGTGTCGGGGGCGTCGGCGGTGTCGGCGGTGTAATCGCCATAGCAGCGCTCCTTTCTCATCCAGTCACACTCTCTACTATAGCAGAAAAAACTCTGCGATGAAATAGAAAAAGCGTCCCGCCGCTCATGGGACGCCTTCACCAGGATGCTACGCCTTATACGCCCGTACGTTCAGACGGTCATGCGCCAAATCCTCGTCAATCTCCACGCGTGCAAAGCCCGCACCCGTGAGCAGACTTTTGAGCTCCTCGCCCGTATAGACGGACATGCCGTCGACAATCTTCAGCCACTTCTCATGTGCACCCGTCTTTCCGCTCGTCTCGTTCGTAATCATGAACATACCGCCGGGCTTCAGTACGCGGTGTACCTGTGCAAAGCAGCGTGCAATCTCCGGCCAGAAATACACCGTCTCAAATGCCGTCACGACATCGAACCGCCCGTCGCCAAACGGAAGCTCGCGCACATTCCCCTGCACGATCTCGCAGCGTCCCGCCTCGATTGCCGCACGGTTCACATCCCGCGCCTTTTCCACGGAAACGGGAGAGTAGTCCAGCCCCGTCACATGCCCCTCGTCCACCATCCGCAGGAACACAGCGACGTTCGCACCGCCGCCACAGCCGCAGTCGAGCACCTGCTCATTCCCCTGCAGGTCGAGATGCGAAAAGCCCCACGCCGCAATGCCCGCATGACCACGATTCATCATGGCGACGACGACCTTCCCCATCGTCCCCTCGGGTTTCCCCGTATTGCTGAAAAATTTTCGAAGCAGTCCCATTTTATTTTTCCTTTCTGAAGATAACAAAAATATTATGCTAAAAATGTACCTTACGCGATTGCGCAAGGTACATTTTAGAAAACCATATAATCAGAGCAGAGCCGCACGCAGCTCCGCACCACTCCGTGCCGAGAGATAGGCAGGGGCGATGTCGAGGACGGTCTTGCACCCCTTCGCGCCCTCGGACGCGAGACGATGTGCCGCGCGTGCATACGCCGCGAGAACACACGCCGTAAACTCGGGGTTCGAGTCGAGCTTCAGATTGAACTCGATGACGTGCTTGTGCTCGCCATCCTTGCCCGTCGCGCCCGAGCGAACGACAAAGCCCGCATGGGGCAGCCCCGCGTGATCACGCTGCAGCTCCTCCTCGCGGATGAAGTGTACCGTCGTATCATAGTCCGAGAAGTAGTTTGGCATCGTCACGATTGCCTTTTCCACCGCAGCCGCATCTGCGCCCTCCTCGAGCACGACATAGCACTCGCGCGTATGTTTCTCGCGCGTACTGAGCTGCGGATTTGCACCGCTGCGCACCGCCTCGAGCGCGGCGGGCACGGGAACGGTATACTGCTTGGCATCCTTGACACCCGGCACACGGCGGATCGCATCCGAATGCCCCTGACTGACCCCACGTCCCCAGAACGTATAGTCCGTTCCATTCGTGAGCACGGCATTGCTGTAGACACGCGCGAGGGAGAACATCCCGGGATCCCAGCCGACCGAGATCACGCCAACGTGCCCCGCCGCCTTTGCCGCCGCATCCACCGCCGCGAAGTGCGCGGGAATGTTTGCGTGCGTATCAAAGCTGTCCACGACGTTGAACAGCTTTGCAAACTCCGGTGTCTGCTCCGGCAGATCGGTCGCAGAGCCGCCGCAGAGGATGAGCACATCAACCTTGTCCTTCCACTCCGCCGCCTTGTCCGCATGGACAACCGGCACGTTCGTGCGCGGCTTCACCGACGCAGGGTCGCGCCGCGTAAAGACGGCGACCAGCTCCATATCCTCATTTGCCTCGACGGCGTACTCCACGCCGCGCCCGAGATTGCCATAGCCAAGAATACCAATACGAATCATAAAAACTCCTCCCGCCATCCCCCCAAGGACGGCGTAAAACCTTTGGAGAAACAGCGTACGCTGTTCCTCAGTAGTGCGGGTGCAGCTTCACATAGTCAACGGGACGTGACCAGTCCACCTGGACACTCGTCTCGTTCCACAGGCGCGTGAGCGCCAGCTCAAAGCTCCCGCGGTCCGCGAGCGGAGTGACGGTCTCCTTCGTGAAGTCCATCAGCGTCTCATGCGGCACCTCGACCTCATGATCTGCGGCGAGGAATTCCTCCACCGCCGTGCGCCCCTTTTCATCCGCAAGGTTCACCGTCGCCGTGCGGGATGCCGCATCGTAATCAATCCAGCCAAGTACGTCGCCATAGCTGATGGCGACACTGTACGTATCACTCACTCGTATCACCTCTTATATGCGCCAGCGATCAGTTTCTTTGATCGCCGGCCCTCTGGATAATCCTGCCCCTTTGGGCGTTCTTTATTATAGAACGATTCTCGTACACACGCAACCGCCCAACAAAAATAATTCTGTATACAGAAAGAGACGACCCTAAGGTCGCCCCTTTTCAACCATCCGTCTCAGAACGCCCAGTTGACCTGAACGCCGCCCGCAATGCCGTCGTGCTTGCCCTTCGTGCCCATGAGGTTCACGCCGTAGCTGACGCGGCCGTCCTTCGGCGCGAAGCGGTAGCCGAGCTCGAGGAGAGCCGTGCCGCCATGCAGCGACGGGCTGGGAGTTGCATATCCTTGATACATCGCCGTCGCATCACCGTCGAACTCGTACTCGTAGCCAAGCCCCGCGAACACCTCACTGCCGCTGCCGGCTGCATGCGTATAGCGTGCGCCGACACGCAGGCGGTGCGAGGCCACAGCGCCGAACTCGAGGTCTGCACCCGAGCGCAGTCTCGTCGTATTGCCTGCCTGGTACGAGTAGAAGTACTTCGCATAGCCTTCAATCTTGTCGCCGCCCGTGAGCTGCCACTCCTGGCCGACACCGATGTGTCCCGCGAAGTATGTGCTTGCATCATCGTAGCTCAGCTCCGCCGCATCGCCGCTGCCCGCGTAGTCGCGCGAGATGCGCCCTGCACGCAGACTGCCCTCGACATACGTGCCGCTTTCCTGTGTCAGCTTTGCCATCACACCGGCACCGATGTAGTGCATCGAGCCATCGCCGTGCGTGCCGTCGTCCAGATAGGAATCGTACGTGCCGCGCCCGTATTCGACAAAGGGGCCATAGGTCAGCTTTGCGCCCTTCGCCTCATTCGTACGGGCAAAGCCGACGTTGAGGTTCCAGCCCTTCGCATCCACGTAGGAGCCGGAGTGAATGCGCATGGCCGAACCGCCCTGTGCCGCCCACGGCTGGAATGCACCGCTCACATCTGCCGCAGCATTTGCACCGGCAGCCGCCGAGGCATCCACAGCCGAGAATCCATCCTCCGTGTTCTTCGTCCCCTCGCCCGAGGAGGCGGCAGGAACGGCTGCAGATGAGATCACATGCGATGCAGCATCCGCCGCAGCTGCCATACCCGCATTGGTGAGGAAATCTGCCCCCATATTGATCATCGCCGTCGCTGCCGCGCGTGTCTCGACCGGCGACTTGCTGCGGCTGTTCACATCGACCCTCTCGACCGTCGCGACGAGTTCGTTCTCTCCGCGTTTTGCAAGGCCGAGCGTATAGTCAAGGATCCCGCCGTGCGATGCTGTCATCGTCCGTGCATTGCCCGTATTCCGCAGCTGTGCCGCCGTCGTCAGCGTGCCGTTCGTCTTGAGCAGGCTCACCGCATCGCCGGGACGGAGCGCACGCGCATCCGCCGCGACCGCAGCCACACCGAGGTTCAGCGTACTGATATCCTTGACCGCAGGCGCATTCGTGAGCGTCAGCATCGTCCGCGTCTCTGCAGACGTTGTACCCGCCGGCAGATAGAAATGCAGATTCTGCACGTTGTCAATATCCTTCGCCGTCGTGCCGAAGGCGTGCACTGCAATCGTGTTGTTCGTGCTTGCCGCGCTCGCCTTGCCGCCGTGGATCGTGCCGCCAACCGTGACGGGCGCGAGGAGGTTCACCGTATTGCTTGCCGCATCGCCCGCCGTCGCGTGCCCGCCGTAGACATCACCGCGCACCGTTCCGCCGAAGACATCGACCGTATTGCCCGATGCCGACTCGCCAAAGCCGCCCTTGAGCGTCTGCATGTCGCCGCCGCGCATAACGAGCCTGTTATTCTGCGCCTTGCCCCTGCGCGACGTGCCGCCGTACGCCGTATCCGTGATCGTGCCGCCCGTGACGGTGAGGACGTTGCCCTCCGCCGTCTTGCCAAGCTCCGAACGTCCGCCCCATGCAGATTCATGCGCGTTGTCCGAATCCGCGTAGGTCGCCGCTGTGTTGTCCTTGAACCGATAGCCGTCCGCATAGACGGACGTGTTGTTCTTATCCACGCTGAACTCGTAGACGTCATCGGCAACAACTTCCTTTGCCCTGTCATAGGTCGTGCCAAAGTCAATGCCGTTCGCATTATCCATCAGCGTGACACGCGTCGCACCGTAGCTCTTCGTCGGCAGGTCTGCCGTCGTGATTTCCGTCGTGAGCTTCGCCCAGTCAAGCCCTGTGGTCGCCGCACCGCCGTTGACGGTGAGGAGCGTCTTGCCTGCCGTATCCCTGTTCACAGCAAAGTTCAGCTTCTCAAAGTTTGCAATCTGCCCCGCCGTGATCACGTCACGTACGTTCAGCGTATTGCCCGTCACATCATCGGCCTTGTTGCCGCCGTAGATTGTGCCCGTGACCGCTGCGCCTGCGGTATACGCATGGAGGTTGCCACGCCGATCCGTATAGCTGCCGACATTCACGATGTTGCCCGTGGTCTTGCCCGTGCCGTTCGTGTAGCTTCCGTATACATTCTGCGCCGTACCGCCCGCGATGTTGACCGTGTTGCCCGTCGCATCTGCCGCATTTGCCGCATTGCCGATGTAGCCGCCGTACACCTCCTCGAGCGTTCCCGCGCCCGTATTGACGAGGTTTACGGTGTTGTTCACCGCGCCGCCCGCAGTCCCCTCCGAGCGTCCGCCCGAGAGATATCGGACCGTATTGCCCGAGGCGATGCCCGTGAGCGTTATCGTGTTGTCCTTCGCCGTATTGCCGCCATAGGAGACACCGGCGTAGGTCTTGGCATTCGGATTAACGCCATCATACGTGACATCGCCGTTCTTGTAGCGGTTCACGTCGATGAGTACCGTCGTCGCACGCACCGTTGTACCTGTATCGGTCGTATCCGTGCGCTGAACGACTTCGTAGTCGCCGCTCGTCACACCCGCATCACGCGTAATCGCGGCGTAGTTTCGGAACGTCAGCCCGTTCGCCGTATCGCTCTTCATGAGGGTAATCGCACCGAGCGTCTTATCGGCGGAGAGGCGCGACGTGTCGATCGTGACCTTCGACCAGTCGGCTTCCTGCCCGTCGAATCCGTTCGCGAGCGTCAACATCGTGCCCGTGTTCTGCGTAAAGGTATCGTCAATCGTGCCGCTCGACGGCTTGTCCACCGCAATGTGATCCGTCAGATGGAACGTGTAGTTCTCGAAGTTCTGCGCCTTCTGCGCCTTTGCATCCTTCACCATGACGTTCAGCGTATTGCCCGTGACATCATCGGCCTTGTTGCCGCCGTAGAGCGCTGCGTTGTCGAGGTTCGTCCCCGCCGCAAGCGTCGCCGCAGAGCCGTCACCGATGTTCACGGCGTTGCCCGTCGTCTTGCCCATACCGACCGTATGACCGCCGTAGACTGCACCCGTTACCGTGCCGCCCGTGATCGTCACCGTGTTGCCCGTGACATCAGCAGCGTTTGCCGCGTTCGTCACCGCGCCGCCGTAGACATTTGCAATAGAGCCGGTACCCGTCCCCGCGAGCGTCACCGTGTTGTTCACGGAGCCGCCCGCCGTTCCTACGGTCTGCGCGCCGTATACTGCGGCAAGCGACCCTGTCACGCCCTCGACCGTCAGCTTGTTGCCCTCAGTCGTGTTGCCAAAGGCAGAGTAGCCGCCGAGCGCGTCGCCCGTCGATGCCGCCGTGTAGGTGACACGGCCATCCTTGAAGCGGTTGACATCGTAGAGCACCTCGGTCGCCGTATTCGTTCCTGTGTCCGTACGCAGCCCCGTCTCATAGACACCGCCGTGCGTATCATAGCGCGCGACATAGTCGCTGAACTTCAGCGCATTGTTCGCGCCGCGCATCAGGGTATAGGTATTCTTCCCCTGCACCGTCGCCGTATCCGTCGCCGTTGTAATCCCCGACGGATCAGCTGTGACATTTGCCCACGCCACCTTGACATCGGAGTTATCGGCGGAAACCTTGCCGAATCCGTCCGCATCCGTCATATTCAGCAGCGGTGCGGTCTTTGTCGTATCGTCGTGCAGCAGGAAATTGAACTTCTGCACATTGCGCACCTTTGCGACCTCTGCGCTGTTCTTCGCCTTGACGTTCAGCGTATTGTCCGCGAGCTTTGCGTCATCATTTGCAAGGACGTTGCCCGCATAGCTCGTGCCCCAGAGCTGTGCACTCGAAAGGTTCGCCGCATACGTGCCCGTATCGTCGCCAAGATTGATGACATTCTTGTTCGACGTGCTCGCCAGTACACGCGAATCACCGCCGACCACATAACCCGTAACCGTGCCGCCCGTGATGGTGACTTTATTCTCGGACATACTGCCCGCCGCAGTGCTCGTTCCACCGCCGCCGATCACGTTCGCAACCGTACCGTCCTCGACCGTGACTTCATTTCCCGTCGCCGAGCCGTTCGCACCCGAGACAGCACCGCCCATGGCATTTGTCACCGTGCCGCCCTTGATGATGACGCGGTTCTTCTCTGCAACGCCATCCGCCTTTCCGGTATAGCCGCCGTTGATGTTGTCAATCTTCTTGCTGCCCGTTCCCGTAACCGTCACACTGTTGTTTACGGTGTTGCCCGCCAGAGCTGCCGTCTTTCCGCCGTAGGCGAAAGTCAAATCAGCCTGCAGGTTCGTGATGGTCAGATGGTTGTTCGTGGTGGTATTGCCCGCATAGGAAATACCGCCGTAGACCTCGGTCGTACCATCCGGCAGCGTTGTCGCCGGGGTCGATCCGTCATACGTCGCATTGGTATTGTTTTGGAAGCGGTTGTAGTCGAGGATGACCTTCGACGCCGTTCCCGTATTCGTGTCCGTGCGCAGAGCCGTCTCGTAGTCGCCGTTCGTTGCGGCGGTTGTCCTATTGCGTCCCGCATAATTGGAGAACTTCAGCCCGTTTGTCGTACCCGTAAGGAGGGTTGCGTTACCGATAACCGTGTTGCCCGAGAGCCTCGACGTATCGACATCGAGCTTCGTCCAGTCGAACAGATTGCCGCCGTTGAAGCCGTTGTTCTCGGTCAGCGTCAGCATCGATCCACCGTTCTGCGCAATATCGTCATTGAGGTGGAACGTGTAGTTCGCGAATTTGTCGGCGGACTTTGCCGTGATGTTCTTCGCACGGACATTGAGCGTCGCGCCCGTGCCCGAATTGTTGTCGCCGTGGAGCGCCGCATTCGTGAGGTCCGCCGTGTAGGTGCCGTCCGCTGCGCCGAGGTTGACGACGTTCCCCGACGTACTGCTGCCCGGACCTGAAGACTTGCCGCCGTAGACGTCGCCGCTGACCGTACCGCCCGAGATCGTGACGGTATTCGCTGTCACATTGTAGCCGACACCGCCCGCAACCTCGGTGTTCACCGTGCCGCCCGAAACCGTGACATAGTTCTTCGTCGCGATGCCTGTACCGGCCGTGACCGCACCGAAAGCACTATCGACCGTGCCGCCCGAAATGGTGACACCATTCGCCTCAACGAGCCCCTGCGTCTTGGAGAACGCGCCGCGCAGCGCATTCGCCATGCTGCCCGTGCCGCTGAACGCAATCGTATTGGTCTTCAGCGCACCCGTGCCCTCACTCACCGCGCCGTTGATATTATCCGCTGTACCGCCCGTAAAGACAACCTTGTTTCCTGTAACTTCGCTGGCGTTCGCAACATTTTCAACATAAGCACCCGCGATGTGATCCGCCGATTCGCTGCCGCTGAAATTGACGGTATTATTCTTGACCGTGCCCGTTCCGGCAGTATATCCGCCGAAAACTTTCTGCACACTCCCCTTCTGCATCGTAACGCTGTTGCCCGAGACCTCACCTGCGTTATCCTCATTCGAGACCATACCGCCGTAGACTTCAGCAATCTCATCCGCTGCATTTTGCAGATTGATGGTCGCGTGGCTGTTCGTAACATCGCCCGTCGTTCCTTCGTTGAGACCGCCAAATGCGTACTTCGGATCATCCGTTCCATGGATAGCCGTGACCGTCAGCTGATTGTCCGTTGTCGTGTGTCCCTCGCGGGAAATACCGCCGTAGATCTCACCATTATATGATGCTGTCGAGCCGTCATAGGTGACGCGGCTGCCCTTGAATCGACTCGCCTCCAGCATGAGGGCGTTCGCCGTACCTGTACCACTATTGGTAACAAATCTGAACTCATGTGTCTCGGTCGCATCCGCAGCCTTCTTCGCCGCATAGTTCCGAAACTTCAGCGTATCAGCCGTGTTGCTGCGTTTCATGAGTGTCATGCGCTTGATGCCGTGCTGCGTTGCAAGGTAGTCCGTCGTCAGCCCCGTGCGGTCGACGGTGATCTTGTTCAGGTCAACGCCCGTTCCTGCGAAGTCACCCGCATTGGCGACGGTCAGCATCGTATCGCCAAATGTGGTCGCGCTGTTCAGTTTGAACTTGTAGTTTTCAAAGTTGCCGACGGACTTCGCCGTGATGTTCTTCGCGTTTACATTGAGTGTATTGCCCGTCGCCGCCTTGTTGCCGCCGTAAATATCACTCGCCGAGAGCGTTGCACCTGAGAGGTCATGATGCGTGTCGTCACCGAGGTTGACGGTGTTGTTCTCCGTCTTGCCGTTCGCATGCCACGAATATGCGCCGTAAATATCCTTTGCGAATGTCCCACCTGCAATGGTAACTACATTGTACTCAACTGTATTAGTGCCCCGAGTTCCCCCACCAAAAACAAACTGGTTGATTGTTCCCTCCGAGATAACAACCTGATTACCAGATACTGTACCGTTTTGCTCAGAGTATCCGCCAAATATATGCCCCTCTAATACACCGCCCGAAACACTTGCTGTATTACCCGTAACCGCACCGTTTTGCAGGCCGTGGCCTCCATAGACGTTTCTTTCAAATGTCCCTCCCGTGAGGCTAATCGTATTCCTAACGGCTGCCGAGTCCCCTGCCGCATGGCCGCCCGTAACGTTCCCCTTGACCCTTGCACTATCTCCCGTGACCGAAACGGTATTTCCCTCTGCCTTGCCGGTCGTCCCTCGGGAGAAGCCTCCGATAACGTCTTCTTTGACGAGGCTTTTGGCAACAGAGATACGGTTCTCCTTGACCAGCGCCCCATCATCTCCCTCAGCACCGATGACTTGATTCTTCACCGTAGCATCCTCGAGATGAACCTCATTCGCTTCTGCCGTACCGCTACCCATAAGACGTCCGCCGTAGGCGGTCGCATTGACCTTCCCCTTGATATTGACGATGTTACCTTTTACACCGCCCTTTGCGTAGCCACCAAAGATAGGATTCTCTGCCCAGCCGCCCGGCTCGATGGTGATAGTATTTCGCTCCGCCTTGCCCGCCGCTGACTGCGCACGTCCTGCATAGACACCTCCGACCTTACCCGTGCCTGTGATCGTGACATGGTTGTTCGTCGCATTGCCGTCTCCCGCCGTGTAGCCGCCGTAGACACTCAGATTCGTGTTGTTCGTATTCGTGATCTTGATTTTGTTGTTCGTCGTCGTATTGCCGAGACTCGAATAGCCGCCGTAGAGAGCTGTGCCTGTGACGTTATCTGCCGTTGCGTCGGCATTCTTAAAACGGTCGACATTCGCCTTGATGAGCTGCGAGGATCGGCTCCCCATAAAGTTACCGCCATCTGCCTCCATATGGTATTCATAGTCGCCCGTCGTACCCTTTTTGCCGCCGGTCGTATAATTGCCGATCTTCATATCCGAGCCGGAATATGCGAAGAGCAGATTGATATTCCCAATACGCCCGTATTTGGTCTTGTCCGTATCGTTTTCCTTGCCCGTCAGGGAGAAGTTCTTCCAGTCAAATGCCTTGCCGTAGCCCAACCCGAAGTTGCCCGTATCCATCGTCAGCATGGTAGAACCCGCTGTGACCGTCGGGGTCAGGTTGAAGTTGATCTTCTCAAAGTTCCGCACTTTTTCCAGACGAATGCCCGAGGCATTGACATTCAGCGTATTGCCCTTGATAAGATTACTGTTATTATCCTGCACTTGCCCGCCATAGCTTGTTCCCCAGATTTCCGCACGATTGAGATTGGCACTGAAATTGCCATTTTCATCGCCGAGATTGACAATATTGCCATTCGACGTACTCGAAAGATTGCGCGAATCACCCGCATAGATCTTATTGTTGTTGTTCAGTGCGCCGCCCGTGATGGTGACGGTGTTGTTCGACATATTACCCGTCACGCTATTGTTCGCGCCACCACCGCCGACAACAACACCGCCCGAGGAAAATGTGCCGCCGTTGATATTGACAATATTCCCTGTGGCACTGCCGCTCCCCGCAGCGGCAAGTCCGCCCCATACATAGCGCAGATTTCCCTCGGAGACAGTGACCGTATTCCCCTGTGCACTGCCCGATGCCCCCGAGGTCGTTCCACCGACCAGCGAGGTCGCCGTGCCGCCGTTGAACGTGACCTTATTCCCCGATGCCGTTCCCACAGCAATGCCGCCGTAAATCGTGCCATGTCCCGATGCGGTCGCCTTGATGCTGTGAATCGTCACAACATTGCCCGACGTATCTGTTGTGGAATTGGCACCGGCAACATTGCCACCGATGACAGGATGATCGCCGCCGCCCTCCGCGCCGATCGTGACCGTATTGTTGCTCGCATCACTGCCGACCACGTCGCCGCTCTGATCCTCGCCCACACCGACGACGACATCCGCCGCATACGCCGATGACGCATCCAAAAAAGTGCAGCTGCCCGCAGACAGTCCCAATGCAACATAGACGGCCAACCGCCGCCGTGCCTTCAATCCATTGAACATGTGCTCCTCCTCTAATCCTATACAAGGAATTCTGATTCCATCACAGGAATACTCTTGCATATCTCATGATAGATTGAGATTCATTATATGTTCATTCATGATACATGAGAGTTATTGTCGTTGTCAACGATATTTCTAATTTTTTCGCTTGTTTTTGTGAAGATTTTTAAAAAAGACGAATAAGAGAAATACCGATTCTTTCTTTGGATAAAATTTATGATGTATTTGTGTGCACTGCAACAGTTCCACAACAAAAGTACTATGATTCGTATTCTTCTGGACAGTCATACGCATTGCGCTTATAATATACGTAGCCAGAATCATATAGTCAAAGGAGTAATTTCATGGACTACACAAGCAAGATTGCCGTCGGCATGAAGCACGAGGCGATTGACACGGTAACGGATGTGAATACGGCGGTGACGGTCGGCAGCGGCTCGCTCGCGGTGTATGCGACCCCCGCGATGGCAGCACTGATGGAGCGTGCGGCGGCAGAACTGTGCCAGGGAGAGTGCCCCGAGGGGTGGACGACGGTCGGCACGTCACTGAACATCACTCATCGTGCGGCCACGCCGACGGGGCTGACGGTACGCGCCGTCGCCGAAGTGACAGCAGTGGACGGACGCGCGATCACGCTCAAGGTCACGGCGTACGACGAGCGTGAGGAGATCGGTGCGGGCACGCACACCCGCTTTGCCGTTGCTGTGGATAAATTTATGTCAAAGGCAGAGGGGAAGCGTGCATAACCCATAGGAAGAATGAGATGCACCCGATTTATTTTTACCGTGATCGGCATGGAACCAGACCGATTGCAGCGTATATTGCGGAGCTTGCTGCGAAAACGGACAAGGACAGCCGTATCAAGCTAAACAAGATTCGTGACTACATCAAAGCACTGGGCGAATACGGGACACAAGTGGGAGAACCCTACATCAAACATCTTGACGATGAGATTTGGGAACTGCGTCCGATTCGTGATCGCATCCTCTTCGCTGCATGGCATCAAGGTGGTTTTGTCCTGCTCCATCACTTCATGAAAAAAACACAGAAAACACCTGCCCGCGAAATTGCACGAGCAAAGCAAAATCTTGCCGACCTCATTGAAAGGAGAGTTACGTATGAGTATGAACAAGACGGCTGATAACGCCCTCGCCTATATTGATTCGTTCTTGACAGCAGAGGAAATCGCCGCAAGTGATCTGCGGGTCGCGCTCATCGGCGAACTCATCCGCGCGCGTGAGGAGCGCGGCATCACGCAGAAACAGCTTGAGGAAATGAGCGGCATAGCGCAGCCCGTCATCGCCCGCGTGGAGCGCGGCACGACAAGCCCGAGCATCGCGACGGTCTCAAAGCTCCTCGCCCCGCTTGGGAAAAAGCTCGTGATTGCCCCACTCTGAAACAGAGAAGGGCGGCGGTACGAAATCACTGTTTCGTACCGCCGCCCTATTCTTATGCCTAGTTCAGAATGCCCACGCGATGTTGAATCCGCCCGTGAAGCCCTTGCGCTTGCCCTTAAAGCCCGTGAGGTTCAGCCCGTAGCTGACGGTGCTGTCCACGGGGGCGAAGCGGTAGCCGAGCTCGAAGAGCGTCGTGCTGCCCTTGAGGCTCGTACTCGGAAGGTTGTAGCCCTCGTAAGATGCCGTCCCCTTGCCGTCGAATTCGTATTCCCACGCGAGCCCGGCGTAGAATTCGCCGTCCATGTCGTTCTTCATGGTGTATCGCGTACCGAAGCGGATACGGCTCGATGTCGAGGCACCGAAGTCATAGGGCTCGCCGCTCGAGAGCTTCGCGCTCATGCCCGCCTGATGCGCATAGAAGTATTTCGCATAGGTCTCGAGCTTGTTGCCGCTCACGAACTCCTTCTTCTGCCCAATGCCGAGATGCCCTGCAAAGTAGCTGCTCGAACCGTCGTAGCTGGTCGACTTCCCGGCGATGTTGCCGCTGTAGTCACTCTTTGCCCGACCGACGCGCAGACTGCCTTCGAAATAGGTGCCGCTCTCGCTCTCGGACTTTGCCATGACACCGGCACCGATGTAGCTGGTCTTGCCGTTGCCGTGCGTGCCGTCGTCGAGGTAGGAGTCGTACGAGCCGCGTCCGTATTCGATGAAGGGGCCGAAGGTCAGCGCCCCGCTCGTCAGCTCGCTGCGCCGTGCATAGCCGACGTTGAGATTCCAGCCCTTCGTATCGACGTAGGAGCCGGACTGAAGGCGCATACTGCCAAAGCTCTGCGCCGCAAACATCTGATAGCTGCCGAGGGTCGAGAGCGGTGCCGCCGCGCCGGAGCCCTGCGCACTGCTCGCGGCGGATGGAGCGTCCACGATATCCGCAATCTGCATAGCTGCTGTCTCCGCCGCAGGGATACCGACATCGGTGATGAGGTCGGAGCCGCTCGCGAGGAAGGCGATCGCAGCGGCCTGCGTCTCGACGAGGGATTTCGTCTCGTCCTTCACCTTCATGTTCGTGACGTGTGCATAGAGCTCGTTCTTCATCGCACTGGACGCAGTGCTGCGCGTATTCAGCGTATACTCGTAGTCGAGGGTAACGCCCTTCGTCGTCTGATAGGTCGTGCTTGAGAGATTGCTTGCCGTCACGATGTTCTGCGCATCGGGCAGCTTGACGAGGCTGATGTCATCGCCCACAGCAACCGGCGCATATCCGCCGTCCAGCTCCATCGCGATCGTCGTGCTCCGCAGATCCTTGTTCTTTGCCTGCGTTGTGGTCAGCATGGATTGCGTGCGGTCGGCACGCGGGGAGAGGTAGAAATTAATGTTCTGGAAGTCCTCGAAATAACCGACCTTCGCCCCCATATCATAGACGTTCAGCGTGTTCCCGTCACCGGCAGCCGCCGATGCACCGCCCACAAGCTGACCGCCGTAGACGGAGCCCGCGATCTCGGTGCCGCGCAGGGTGACGGTATTGTTCTTCGCATTTGCACCGTAGCCGCCGACGACATCGCCGCCGATGCGGACAGTGGAGAGGTCAACGATGTTGTTCTCCGCATCGTCGCTTGTCGAGTATCCGCCGTAGACATTGCCCGAGACCGAGCCGCCCGTCACCGTGACCTTGTTGGCATCCGCCTTCACCGCGGCCTCACTCTTTGCACCATAGACGGTACCGGTCAGAGCACCGCGTTTGAGCGTGACGCTGTTGCCGCTCATCGTACTCGAGCTGCTGCCGGAGCCGCCGCTGCCGCCCGAACCGCTCGACGTTGTCGTATTCGAGGAATAGGCGCCGTAGACATCGCGGATCGTCAGCGGATTCTCGCTGTCAATCGTGAGTGCGTTGTCCGTCAGACTGCCCGTCGTAAAGGTATTGAGCCCCGCCGCAGCGAAGTGCGTCAGCCCATTCGTCCCGACACCGGTCACAAGGAGCTTGTTCCGCACGACATCATGCCCCAGCGCGGAGATGCCTGTGAATACTTCGGTATCCGTCGCCGCTGCATTTGCGGTACTGTAGGTACGCTCGCCGTCACGCAGACGGTTGAATGTCAGCAGGGCATCGGCCCCCTGTGCCGTATCGGAGTTCGTATGCATATAGACCTCATAGGGATCATTTGCATAGTTTGCGGTGAAATCCGTCGCCGCATAGTTCGAGAAGTTCATCGCTCCGTTGCTCTCAATGAGTTTGACGGAGTGCGAGCCCATCCATGTCGGATCGAGCGCGAATTTCGACGCATCGACCGTGATGTTGTTCCAGTCCACTGTGCCGCCGAGACCGCCCGTCTCTCTGATCTTGAGCATGGTCCGATCGATAAGGCTGTTGTTGTAGAGAACAAATTTGAAGGTATCGAAGTTGTGAACCTTCTTGACCGAGACATTGCCCGCCTGCACGACCAGGGTATTGCCCGTTCCGGCAGCGTCGTTGCTGCCGTAGAGCTCGCCCGCGATGGTTGCACCGTAGGTGCCGTCATCTGCGCCGAGGGTCAGCGTATTGCCCGTTGCCTTTCCTGCGGTCGCAGCATAGCCCGCGTAGATATCGCCCGTGACCGTACCGCCCGTAACGTAGGTCTTGTTGGCCGTGACCGTGCCCGTTCCTGCCGAGTAGCCGCCGTAGAGCGTTCCGACCGTACCGCCCGACATGCGCAGGACGTTGTTCTGAACGGTATCGGCGTTCGTCGCCCGCCCGATATAGCCGCCATAGCCCGTTGTCACCTGATAGGCGTTCGAGCCCGTCGACTTGATCTCGAGGATGTTGCCCCGCGTGCCGCCCGAACCGCCCGACGCACCGAGGGTCTTGGCACCGTACGCCGTAATGCTGCGGCTGAGATCTCCGTCGATCGTGAGGATGTTGTGCTCGGTCGTATGCCCGCCGCGCGAGAGCCCCGCAAACCAGTCTGTTGCCGCGCTTGTCGCATCATACGCCGCAACGCCGTTCTGGAAGCGGTTGTACTCCATGAGTACCTTCCGCCCCTGTGCAGCATCCGTATCTGTACGCAGGACATACTCGTAGTCGCCGTTCGTCGGCGTTGTCGCTGCCGTGCTCGTCGGGTTGTAGTTGGTAAACTCAAGCGCATCCGCATGCGAGCCGTCAATGAGCGTGATTTCCCCCGCGATCTGCCTTGATGACATATTGGTCAGATCCACTTTGACCTTGCTGAAATCCACGCGGCGCGTGCCTGAGTAATGGTTGTCAAAGCCGTTGTGATCGGTCAGCGTAAGCATCGTGGTGCTGCCCGCAGCAATCTGATCGGTGAGGAAGAAGTTATAGTTCTCGAAATTGTGCACGCCCGCAACGGTAATGTTCTTCGCCTTGACGTTCAGCGTATTGCCCGCATGCGAATCCTTGCCGCCGTATACAACTGCACGTGTGAGATTCGCGTTGTAGGTGCCGTCATCCGCGCCGAGGTTGACGGTGTTATTCGTCTCAACCGTCTTGTTCGTCCCATGTGCATAGCCGCCGTAGATCTTGGCGCGATGGTTGGGATCGGGACTTGTGCCTCCCGTCAGCGCACCGCCCGTAATGGTGACGGTGTTCCCGCCAGAGGTCGGCGTCGTTGCAGACGGCGACCCGGAGATGTCGGCATAGGTCACGCCGCCATAGATGTCGCCGCCGATCTCACCGCCCGTGACCGTGACGGTATTCTTTGTCACAGCACCCGCGTCTTCGCCCGTATAGGTGCTTTTGCCGCCGATGACATCATCACGGATTCTGCCGTTGGAGATTGTTGCCGCATTGCTTGTCAGAGCGCCCCTGCCCGTCGTAAAGGCACCATAGATATCGTGTGCGCTGCCGCCCGTGACCGTAACGGTATTCGAGATGAGTGCGGCGTCGCCGGCTGCGCCCGCGCCGTACACCTTGCCGCCGACATCCGCCGTGCCCGCGATTGTGACTGTATTCTTCTCCGCCGTGCCAATGCCTGTGTCGGCGCCATAGCCCGTCATATAGGCCCCATAGATATCCTTCGTCGCACCCCCGCTGACGGTGACCGTATTTTCCGTGACCGTCGGGGTATGGGTTGTCGCAGAGCTGCCCGTACCGAAGAGCTCGCCGAACACACCGTAGACGGTATCCTGGATATCGCCCTCGGTGATCGTGACCGTATTCTTCGCAGCGCTGCGCACCGCCGTGTCATCGCCGCGAATGGCGCCGCCCTTGACCTTCCCATGTACCACCGAATCAACGGAGATACGCAGAAGATCTGCACCGCCGGCGATCGTGACGCTGTTGCCTTCGACCGTTGTCGTGCCGTAGCCGCCCGTAATGTGGTTGACCGTCCCCTTATTGATGGTGACGGAGTTGTTCGTAACCTTGCCCGTACCGTTTCCGGTGACACCGTAGCCCGAGGTCAGATGCGTCGATTGACCGCCATAGATCTCATTCGTCACCGTACCGTCGTTCACGATGACATGGTTGTCGTTCACAAGCCCCGAGCCCGTAGCGGCACCGCCGAAGAGGCTGCCGACCGCGCCGGAGTTCAGCGTCAGCTTGTTCCGCACGGCATCCGCACCTGTGGAGGTGTAGCCGCCGTACGCTTCCGCAAAGCCCGCGGCATTGTTCAGCGTAAGGGTATTGTCCTGAACGACCTTGTTTTCCCAGATCGAATAGCCGCCATAGATCTGACTGCGCCCACTGAGTGCGCCTGTATGGGTGTGGTTCGCATTCTGGTAGCGGTGGAGTTCTGCATCGACATAGTTGCGCGTCGTCGAGGTCGGTACATCGGTCTCCGTACGCAGCCGGATGCGGTACTCGTAGTCGCCGCTCCAGCTCGTCGTACCGGGTGCTGTATAGCCGGAGAAATTCAGGTTCGAGCCGCGATGCGTCGCCGCATTGCCATCCGCCATCAGCGTGACGGTGCCGACATCGCCAAAGTATTGCGTACGCACCGCACCGCTCCAGCCCGTCGCGTCAAGCTTGATATCGCCCCATGCGACCGCACGTCCGAGTGCGTCGTTGTTGTTCGTCAGCGTGAGCATGGTGTCGCCCGCTGTGATGTCGGTATTCAGATGGAACTCGTAGGTATGGAAGTTCTTCGCGGCATCCGCCGTAATGTTCTTCGCACGGACATACAGGCGGTTGTTCGTGTAGTCGCTGTCATTGCCGCCGTAGAGGGACGCGCCGCGCAGGTCGGCCGTATAATTGCCGCTCGCATCGCCGAGTGTAACATGATTGCCCGTGGTCTTCGCGCCGCTGTTCTCCGCGTAGCCGCCGTAGACCCCGCCCGTGACCGTGCCACCCGTGATCGTGACATCGCTGTTGATGGCGGAGGTCTTGCCCATGCCGCCCGCGATGGCGATGCCGTTCGCCCCTGCGTTCACCGTGCCGCCGGAGAGCTCCGCCTCACCCGTCGTCACGCCGCCCGCCATCGAACGCACACCAATCACAGCTCCATGTACTGTGCCGCCACTCATCTTTACGACGTTGGGGTTTGACTGCGCCGCCCCGGAGGTCTGCGTGATATTGAGCCCTATGCCGCCATACGCATTGCCCGTAAGCAGGACGCTGTTCAGGAAAAGGGTGTTGCCTGTCACTGCAGCATTCGTCGTCACTGTACCGCCCGCCGAGATCGTTCCGTTCACAACGGGGATATTGCCGGATCCCGAGGTTCCGACCGTGAGTGTGTTGCCCGTCACGGAGCCATTCATCAGATTCGTTCCGACAATGTCACCGTACGGATTCGTCGTCGTCCCCTCACCGGTCAGCCCCGTCTGTGCCCCGCCCGTTCCGACGCTCGCATTCTCTGCCGCATACGCCGCCGGCGCAGCAGAAAACGCGCCGCCGACGGCAAGCGCTACGAATGCGGCAAGCTGCCGCCGTGCTTTCATTCCTTTGAGCATTTCTTCCTCTCCTCCACAGTACATTGGAAAGAATCCATCCTTGCAACGCCACGCGCTGCGATCATCGGCTATGAAGTTTTCTCATCTTTCTATTATATGACGCATATTCGCAAACGTCAATCCGAACATTGTCCTAGTCCGCCCGTGACATCACATCTCCTGCCCGTAAATTTTTCGAATCTCCTCGGTGTAACACCCCGCTACATCGCGCACGATAAGGGCAGGCTCGTGGCGCATTCCCGTGAGTGCCGCGCCCTTGACCGCCTCGATTAGCATGAGGTTCGGTGCTTTGTCCACGCGCGGCTGTACCATGCGCAGACGCTTGACGGCAAGGTGCTCCGCATGGAGGGTGAGGACGATCTCGCCGAGGCGCTCGGGCAGGTGCACCATGGCGAGCCGCCCGCCGTGGCGGAGGGCGTACGCTGCGGCGTGCACGGTATCGGCAAGGGTCGCCGTCAGCTCATGCCGTGCCGCCGCGCGTGCCCCCATGCTGACCGCGCCGCTCGTGACGGGGCGGTACGGCGGGTTGCTGAATACAAGATCATATTCTCCGCACGCAAAAAGGGCGGGAGGGTCGCGATAGTCCCCCTCCCGCACCGTTATTTTGTCAGTCAGTCCATTCATCCGCACGCTGCGCACGGCAAGCTCCGCCTGCACGGGGCTGAGCTCCACTGCCGTGACCCGTGTCGCATGGTCCGCGATGAGCAGCGGAATGATGCCCGTCCCCGTACCAAGGTCGAGCACACGCTCGTGCCCCGTAAGCACGGGAAAGTGCGCGAGCAGAACGGCATCCATGGAGAAGCAGAATCCATCCGTGCGCTGGATGATCTGCCGCCCGCCTGTGCAGAGGTCGTCGATGCGTTCATGCGGACGCAGCTCGTGGTCATTCATACGACTCATTGTTCGCGCGCGGTGCACGGCGCGGCTGTCGCCGCCCGTTCTGCGGACGGCGGCGGTCCCCTGCATTCTTCGCACTGCGCGGTTCGCGCTCGCTGCGTTCGCCGTGTTCATTACGAGGTTTCCCTCCGGCGGGGCGTTCGCGCCGCTCACGGCCCTCACGCGGCTCTCTGTGGGTGCGCTCACGCGGGGCACGTTCCCTGGGCTGTGCATGTGGGCACGCCGCATGCGTCTCGCCCTCGGCACGCGCGATATCTTCCCATGCGGCGACGACGGTCTTGCTGTCGTCCATCAAAATGGTCGCCGTGCGGCGCTGTTCGTTCACGGCCACAACGCGCCCTTCGCCGTCCTCGGCAATGACGCGATCGTTCTGCATCGGAACATACTCCGCTTTTTTGGTGCACATACATCCGCCACAGCCATACCCATCGCTCTCGTATTTCAGACAGCACATGAGCCGCCCGCAGATTCCCGAGATCTTGGTCGGGTTGAGCGAGAGATTCTGCTCCTTTGCCATACGGATGGAAACGGGCACGAAGTCGCCGAGAAAGGTGGAACAGCAGAGCGGCCGTCCGCAGCAGCCCATGCCGCCCATCATCTTTGCCTCGTCGCGCACACCGATCTGACGCAGTTCGATGCGCGTGCGGAACACACCCGCGAGTTCGCGCACGAGCTGGCGAAAGTCGACGCGCCCGTCCGCCGTAAAGTAAAAGAGCATCTTCGAGAGGTCGAAGGTGAGCTCCACATCAACGAGCTTCATCTTGAGCCCGAGTTCTCGGATCTTCTCCTCGCAGACACTTCTCGCCTCGCGCTCACGTGCACGGTTCTCATCAATCCGCGCGAGGTCAGAAGCATCCGCGATACGGTGCACAATGCGCAGATTCGGCGGAACGGATTCATCCGGAACCTCACGCGGCGCAATGACGACCTTGCCGCACTCCATCCCCCTTGTCGTCTCGACGATGACGTGATCCCCCTCGGTGATCGTCAGCTGCCCCTGTCCAAATGAGTATATCTTGCCCGCCAGCTTGAAGCGGACACCTACAATCGTTTGCAAAACTTCCTCCTAGGTATGTATATGCACCCCCACCGCCGCAAGCGGTTCCCTCCCCGTCATGCGGGGAAGGCTGAGGGGAGAGATGATGTCATGTTATGTCTCGCACGCAGCAGGAATGCCTCTGTCTGCAGGGCGGGGTTCACATTCGCCGCGAACCGCTGAGAGAGCTGCCGCGCCTCCTCCATGAGTGTGAAGAGATCGGCACGTGTCAGCTGCGGGAGAAGCGCGGCAAGCTCCTCGCGCCGGTCGGTGTGGCAGAGCTCCGCCGCTCCGTTCTCGTGCAGGACAAGCAGATCGCGCAGCGCCATCTGCAAAAAACCGATCCACGCCGTACGCTCTGCATGCGTGCGTGTTCCGATGGTCTCCGCATGCGCCCATATATCCTCAACGCGGAGCTTGGGGAGCTGGACGAGCAGGGCGAGCGCCTCATCGCGCAGCTGGAGCCCCTCCGCCGCAAGGGCGTATGCTCTGCCAAGGCTGCCGTCCGCGAGCGCCGCAATCGTCGCTGCATTCTCCGTGCCGCGCTCCCTAAGGGCTGCCTCAATCTCTGCGCGCGTCAGCGTTCCGAACGCGATGCGTACAGCACGCGAACGGATGGTCGGCAAGATGGCATCGTAAGCGCTCGTTACAAGAAGAAAGAGCACCTCACCCATTGGCTCCTCGATGGTCTTGAGGAGGCGATTTGCCGCCGTCTCATTCATCGCATCCGCGCCGTCGATGAGGATGATGCGCCGCCGTCCCGCGACGGGTGCGCCCGAGGCTGCGATGAGGATGTCGCGTACCGCCTCCGTGCGGATCATCGCCGCACTCTTGCCGCGCGCCTCAGGTGCGGTCTCGAAATAGTCCGGATGAACACCCGCCGCCATCGTACGGCACGCATCGCAGTGCCCGCAGGGGGCATCTCCTGCGCGTTCGCAGAGGAGTGTCCGTGCAAGCACGCGTGCCGTACGCCGCTTTCCGATCCCCTCCATCCCGCTCAGCAGCAGCGCATGGGGCAGGTGTTCGGCAGCAGCAAGCGCACGCAGACGGCGGATGATGGACGTATGTCCGCGTATGTCCGTCCAGTCGCGCGGGAACTCCTCCCGCACCGCATCATCGCCGAGCGGAGCGGGCACAGGCAGCGTCTTTTTCGCCTGTGCCATCACATATAGAGATCGACAAGCATCCCTCGAATGGCATCGTGGCTCGCGATAATGTTGAGCTGATCCGCCTGTCCGAGGCGAATCTTCTCTGCCATCTCCTCGAGTTTCTTGTCAATCTTGCGCACGGAGGTATAGACCTTCTGCCGGCCGAGCCGATCCCAGCCCGCCTGCGTGCGCAGTTCGTACATCGTGCCGACCGCCTCGCCGATAAAACTCTGGATGAGCGAGCGGTACGAGCGCAGTTCGTCAAACGTCGGCGACTTCGAGAGGCGTGCCCCCTGTTCGTCGATCTGTTCGAGCAGACGGTCCATCGCCTCGCGCGACATGGACGACTCCTGATCTGCCAGTTCCATGCTAAAGTCCGTCGCGGCACCGCGCACCCCCGCATCCGTCTCCGCACGCGGCATTGTGAGCGATGTACTCCGCGAAATGCTGCTGTCTATCTTCATCGCCATGGTGTCCACCCAATCCCTTTTCCTACATTTTTAACATGATGATAGATTTCACCGATTATTATTATAGCCCGAACAAATGCTAAAGTCAAAGAGGTAAATTGACTTTGGCGCTGTACTTTGTTATCCTTTTAACCAAGGAACTATAATTGCGGAAGGGATCTGACATCATGATTGAGGGAGATAAACTCTCTGCTCTTCTAAAACACGGAACTTCAATTCACATCATCGAGGCGGAGACCGACATTGACTGCTACGGCACGCTCGAACTCAGCAACGAGGAGCAGGCGGCCGCCGCCCCCTCCGGAGCTCTGGCCGTGCGGCTGGACATCCCGATCGGAAAGTTCGTTAACACGCCCGATGCCGGCCGCATCTTTCAGTGTCATCTCACGGGACCCGGCTGCGTCTACCACTTCGATGTGCCTTATCGCTCCGCCTCGGCACTGCCCGATACCATTTGGTATCTCGACCTGCCGAAAAGCGCCGAGCGCATCCAGCTGCGCGACTTCGTCCGCGTACCGATTCCAATGTCCATTGAGGTGAAGCTGTCCGGCGATCACGGCGGGCTCAAAAACTACCGCGAGGTTGCCCTCATCGACATCAGCGGCGGCGGGCTTTGCTTCGTCCACGACGAGCCGTTGATTATAGATTCTCCGATCAGTGTGCGCGTGCCGGATCTCCCGCGCATCGGAACACTTGAGACCGAGGGCACGATCCGCAGAGCGACACCGATTGAGACGAATCTCGGCATGACGTACCACATCGGCGTTATGTTCGGCGATACGCTCTCCAATCGGGAGCGGGAATACCTCGTTCAGAGCGTCTACCAGCTGCAGCAGAGCTTTCTGCGCAAGGGGCTGAAGGTGCCGCAGATCGACCATACAAAACGAAGTTGACATATGAAAACGGGGGGGCTGCAAATGCAGCCCCCCCGTTTTACGTTCAAAGCTCACGCCCAACGCAGCTTCATCATCTCCGGATAGACCTCTTCGAGTACCTGCAGGCCGACGCCGACCATCGCCATGAAACTGTCCGCCTGGAACACGCCGACGTGCAGATCGAGCGGCAGATCGATATCGACCACCACATCACGTTCGTCGTCCACCACGAATTTTACGTAGCGATACTGGCTGTTCCACTCGTTGAGCTTCTCGTGGAACGCCTTCGGGTCCGCCCCCTCCTCCAGACGCACAAGACCAAAGTACTTGATCTTGATGAAGTCGTTCGTATCGCCCTTCTCCGTGACGACGATCGCAATGCTCACGACGCTGCCGTTGTCCAGCTGCTGACGCATGCGGATGATCTGATCCTCACCGTCATCGGTCACGTCCTCGCCGTATTTCATATCCTGCTTGTCGAGTTCCGCCTTGATCGCTTCAAACGCGCTGTTCTTGAGCCCTTCGTCGCTCCCACTGAAACCGTCAAAAAGTCCCATACAGTTCCTCCGTTCAACGTGCGTATTTATTCCTGCGGACGCGCCTTGTGTCCGCGTGTGCAAAGTTCCGTCAGATCATCGTAGACCTTCTCCACGACACGCATGCCGACCGCCATCATCGCCATCACGCTGTCCGGTTGGAACTCCCCCTCGTGAATGTCGAGCGGCAGATCGATGTCGAGAACGACATCCTGATCGCTGTCCAGGCAGAACTTCACATAGCGGAACTCACCGTTCCACGCATTGATCTTCGCAAGCAGCTCCGCGCGTGCCTCAGCTCTCTCCAGATAGGCAATGTCATAGAGTTTGATCTTGATGAAGCCATCCGCATGATTGTACTCGCGCACGACAATGACCGCAGTGATCGGCTCGTCGTTCTCGAGTTCATTCCTCATGTAGAAATATGTTTCCTGACGGTCGTCTTCCTTCTCGTCAGTGATTTCGTAGTTCCAGTCGTTGCGATCCAGCTCTTCCTTGATCGCATTCCTGATTCCCATGGGAGCGGCCGTGTCGCCGCCCTTGAATCCATCGAAAAGTCCCATTTGTCCCCTCCATATCTGCTCTGCGCTGTCCGCAGGGCGTATGTCCCCATTCGTCATGGCGCCGGAGCAATCAAACCGATCGCCGTAAGCGTATCGATTGCAGCAGTGCCGGATTCATTTTGAAACGCAAGCGTCGAGACGACGACCTGTCGTATGTATTTCTTTTCGCCGTCTTCATAGTAGCTGCTGATGTCATGGATCACGAGCGGGGTATCCCCCATATCTCGCCCGAGATAGAGCATGACATGACCGGGACGAAAGAGCAGTGCGCCCGGCGGCACCTCTGCGAGGCGCGCATAGCGCTCCGCCACAGACAGTCCGACAAGAGGCAGAAGCGAACAGGCACGCTCCTGCATATCCGCATCGCGTGGGAGCTCCACACCCATCGCGCGATAGATGTTCTGTACGTAGGAGGAACAGTCCATCCCATTGTTTTCCCCGCCCCATCCATACTCCGAAGAGAGCGGTGCGAATGCGAGGCGTATGAGATTGTTGCGGGTCAGCGGCAACCGTCCCGCGCGGAGACGTCCGTCATCGGGCAGCCGCGCCTCCCGCACGGCAAGCTCCCCCTCAGCTCCCCGCGCAGGCAAGAGAAGTCGGAGCGTCCCATCCGCTGCCCGCCTCCCCGGAATCTTTGCACCCATCTGATAGAGGAGCCCCCACTCCTCTCTGCCGAAGTCCGCCGCCGTCACGGTGAAGAACTCCTTCGGCGCAGCAAACGCACGCCACGTCTCCCTGTCCGCAGCGGCGAGCGCACGCGCGTCGACCCACCCGTGATAGTCCCGCGTCTCAACGAAGGCAAAGCGGCCGTCCGTCGAGTAATGCAGGAGCAAAACGGCCTCCCCGGGGTCGAGCACCGTGCCCTGCAGGGCATCATAGCGCTCATCATCCGGCGCCTCATACCAGCCCTCCCCCGTTGGCAGGAGGCGCACATCGGCACGATGAAGTGCGGCGGCAGGACGCACCTTTACGCGTCCGCCAATCGCATCGACGGCACAGTTGTCACACACGTTCTGCCACTGCTCTCTGCGGAGAAGCCGATCTCCCGCATAGAGTTCGGGCAGGGCATCATCGAGCCCCTGTGCCGCTGCATGAATCTGTGCACGCAGAACATGGCCCAATCGCGACTTGCCGGCTGCGGTAAGCTCATGCGTAATACCGCGCACGGTACTCGCCCGCGTGAATGCCGCGGTCTCCTGTGCGGAGAGCAGCGGGCGGTCTCCGTCGGCACGCAGCCAGTAGTCTGCGGTCGCTGCCGCCCCTTCAACGGGCAGCGCGGCATGCGCAGGAACAACCATAAGCAGGGAAAGGAGCCCTGCGCCGAGGGTCACTCCCCATCGGCACAGGCGTTTAGGCACTCTCGTGTTCCCCGCGGAGCTCGCTCAGCCCCCACGCAAAGAATGCATCCATCCCGAGGAAGGCAAAGGCATTGTCCGTCACAGCCTCTCCGAACTCCTCCATTGTCCCGATGGCGAAGGAGCCTGCATGGCGGCCCGGTGCACGCGACGGAAGATCCCCGCGCACGCCGCGCTCAAAGAACGCCTTCGTATCACAGTTGACGGATGCAAGTTCCTGCAGAAAGCTGCGCGCCATCTTCATCTTGCCGAGCCGATAGAAGAGCATGGCAAGCGGCAGGTACATCAGCGCCACGCCCTCTTCATAACGCTGATAGAGTGCGATGGCCGCGTCCCCCTCCTCGATCGCCGAGTAAATGAACATGAGCTGATAGCGGCGTCCGAGCGCGTCGTGTTCCGATAGGCGGAGCATCTCCTCGCACTCCTTGGCCGCGAGGCGCAGTTTGCGCGCAGCAACCAGAGACTCGAGATAGGAGAGACGCAGGAACATATAGGGCTTCGTCGCAGGCATCGACCAGAACTTGCCGATGTTCTCCTCCGAGAACATCCCCTCTGCCTCGAGCCGTGCCGTCGCCTTACGCGTCAGATCCTCATAGTGATGCACGCGGTCGTCGGCGTTCTTGGCGAGGTACTCGATCTCCATGCAGGCGGCGGTGATGTTGTCCGGCTCGACGCGCAGAACCCGCTTGATGATGCGGTAGCGTTCCTCTCCGGTCTTCTGGCGTGCACGTGCGATGAGCTCATCTGCGGTGAGCGTATTCACCTCGCGCGGCAGATTCGGATTCTCACGCAGTCGTCGGCTGAGGTCTGAGACGATCTCCGTCATGCGCTCCACGCTGACCTTTCCGCCCTCAGCCTTTACCATGCGGTTCAGTTCAAGCTGCATCCATTCCTTGTCTGTCATGCAATGTCCCTTCCTTTGCTGGCATGTTCCTAGCTTCATTATACCCTGTTTTTACAGAAAAAGCTACAAAAAAGAACTGCCGCCCTGCGCATTGCAGACGGCAGTGATTTCTCTATTCTTTTTTCTTCTTCTTTTCCTGCTTATCCTTTTTTGCGGGCTTTTCATGGGCATTCTCGGCTGCAGCTGCGAATTTTTTCTTTTTTTCCTCGAGTGCTTCGCGGTCTGCCTCGCTCAAAATTCCGCGCGAGCGGCGAACCATCTCCTCCTGATGCCCAACCGAATAGTTGATGATCGCATCGAAGAATTTTTTCTCGACATCCTTGTCCGAGAGTTCAGAGAGGTTGATCTCCTTTGTATTCTCCTCGCGTGAGATCGTCCCCCACATGCTGTCCAGATCCTCGTGCACCCGAATGTGCACAACGCCTGCACGCAGGTCGATCAGGAGGTACTCCGCCGCCCCCGAGAGATCCGTATAGCCGTCGAGCGGCAGCATGCGCCAGCGACGCTTGGACACCACATCCTGTATCTGGATGTCGTCATAGATCCTGAGGGTCGGCACGACAATCTTGGTAAGATCAATATAGCCGTGTGCGTCCACCGCGTACTGAATCTGCTCTTTGTTAAAATAATAGCTCTGACGCGCCGTCGACTGCACCCACTCATAGATATGCTTTGGAATCTCTTCGGCCGCAGCTGCAGGACGTACGCCTGCAAGCAGCACGGCACAGAGGACGAGGGCTGCCCCCCACTTTTTTTGCACGTATCATCGCTCCCATCAAACCGGTGTGATCAATGTTGTCTATGCTAGTCCAAAAAACTGAATTTTTACTGAATATAAATTTCAAAGCCCCGAGTGCTGCTCCCAATCGTCCACATTGTCGAGACTGTCGAGCTCGTACGGCGTGCCCTGGTAGACGTAGTAGTTCAGCCAGTTCGCAAAGAGGAGATGGGCGACACTGCGCCAGCGCACAACGGGCGCTCGGTTCGGATCATCCTCCGGGTAGTAGTTGCACGGGATATCCGGATCGAGACCTGCCACAAGATCGCGGTCGTACTCCGCCTTGAGCGTCAGCGGGTCATACTCGGCGTGCCCCGTGATGAAGAACTGGCGGCGGCGCAGATTTGCAATGATGTAGACGCCCGCATCGCCCTCGGAGAGAATCGTCAGCTCCGGTACACGCTCGATGTCCGTACGCAGGGTCTCCGTATGACGCGAATGCGGCACGTAGAAGATATCATCAAAGCCGCGCAGGAGGGGCTCGTGCTGCACACAGAGCCGGTGCTCATAGACACCGAAGACCTTTTTCTCCGTCCAATGCTTTGGAATCCCATAGTGGTAGTAAAGTCCCGCCTGTGCCCCCCAGCAGATGTGAAACGTAGAGTAGGCGTGCTTGCGGCTCCACTGCATGATCTCGGAGACCTCCTCCCAATACGCGACATGCTCAAACGGAAGCTGCTCGATCGGTGCCCCCGTGATGATGAAGCCGTCGTATTTTTTATGGCGCACCTCGGCGAAGGTTCCATAGAACTCCGTGAGATAGTCGCGTGAGGTATGCGAGGGGATATAGGACTCCGTATAGATAAAGTCCGCCTCCACCTGCAGCGGCGTATTGCCCAGAAGGCGCAGGAGCTGTGTCTCCGTCACATCCTTGATCGGCATGAGATTCAAAATGAGGATGCGCAGCGGGCGAATGTCCTGCCCGTACGCGCGCGCTGCATTCATCACGAAAACGTTTTCGCTCTCAAGGATGTTGGTCGCAGGCAGATTGTTCGGTATCTTAATCGGCATGGTATTGGTTTCCCTTTCCTATATGGCGGCTCCCCATCCACTCTTCACATCATTGGATCTGATAGCGCGAGAGCCACGTCTGATAGCCGTCGGCAAACGCACGCAGGCGCACAAGCCCGCGCCCCTCGGGGGCCTCGCGCACAATCATGCGGTAGGCCCCCTCATACCCATCATCAAGCGGCTGCCAGCCATCCGACGGGGACCAATATTTCCCCGTAACAATGCGCTCTGTGCCCTGCGGCAGATTCACCGCACGCTTGTCGAATTTGATCTCGATGGCCTTGCCGCTCGTGTCGCGCACCTCCGTCCATGCCCAGAAGATGAGATTGTCCCCCGTACGGCGCATGGTCGAGGTGTCCGCTGTCACCTGCGTCTTGATCCCGGCCGTCGTCTCGTCCGTCCAGAGGAGAATCCAGCGGTCGTCCGCACGCAGGCGCTCCATCTCCCCCCGGCGGAACACGATATCGACGATCGAGGCGTAAAACTCCTCATCGAACTGCTGCGAGTTCATCTCCTTCTCCGTCCCCATGCCCTTTGACCAGAGGACGTTGCCCGCCGCATCGTAGAACGTCTCCCCGAGGTATTGGAGCAGGCGGCTCTGCGGCACAACACGCACCTGTGCGACCGCGTAGGAGAGCTGACTTGGATTCGCAATCACATGACCAATCTTATAGTTGCGGATCGTCTCCTCCGCCCCCTCATAGCTGAACGCCGTCTTGATGTCTGCTGTGATCTCCGTCGCTACTGCCTGCGTTTTCCCCGCCGGCGTTACGCTCTTTGTCACGCGCACGGAGGCAGGTGCGTAGAATTTCGAGTACTTCTCATTGGAGCTGAGCCATGTCCATGCGCGCCCGTCCTCGGCGAAAGCCGTCGGGCATAATGTAAGCAGGAACAGGAAGGTCAGCAGAAGCCTTACTCCACAGGGTATCTTGGTGTTCATCTCAGACTCTCCTCTCTCCGTCGAGCGCGACAAGCTCCCGTCCGCGCCTGCCTGTAAACCGCACTTGGTCGGTCCAGCCGAAGGATCGGGCATACTGCACGGCCTCCTTGTTATAGCGGCCGCAGTCCTCGGGGTTGTGTGCATCCGAGGTCGTGATGATCGGCAGATCATATTCCTTCGCCATGCGCATGAAATCCGGATACGGCGAAAACTCCTCGACCGGATAGCGGTAATACGTCCCCGTATTGAGGTCGACGATCATATTGGCACGCTTCAGCGCCTGTGCGACGCGCTCGAGATACGGCGTCACATCGAAATCGGGGAAATGACGGTAGAGACGGATATTGAAGGGGTGCCCAAGGGCATCGTAAAGCCCTGATGCCGCGAGCTTCTCAGCCTCCTCGGTGTACCATTCGTAGATATCCGCGAGCCGATGGTTGTCCCACTCCGCCTTGATGGCTCCTGTATCGTATGCCCACCCGTGCAGGAAGTGCACCGAGCCGATGATGTAGTCAAACGGATAGGCGCGGAGAATCTTTGCGACAGCCTCTTGGTTCTGGAAATTGCAGACCTCAATCCCCGCAAGCACCCTGTGGTTTTTACGCAGCGTTTCGATGAATGCAAAATACGCATCGAGCGTGTACTTGAACTTGTTCGACTTCAGCCATTTGCGCTGAAACGTGCCCACAAAGGAATCATCGAGGATCAGATCGTCATAGTAGAGCTGCTCAAACTCCGGAAACGTGTGCGAGTGCTCGGAGAAGCCGATCTCATCGATGCCGCGCTCCGCTGCCGCGCGAAAGAATCCCTCTGCGTAGTCCGCGTCGTAAGAACCGTACTCCAAGTGCATATGATAGTCAAATCGCATAGCATACCTCAGTCAAACTCACCCGCAAGAATGCGCTCGCAGACCGTCATCACGCCATGTGCCCGATTGCTCGGTGCCACGTAGCGCGCACGTTCCTTCACTGCGGGGATGGCGTTCTCCATCGCAAAACTGCAGCCGACAGCATCCATCAGCTCCAAGTCGTTCTCATAGTCACCGAATGCGGCGCACTCATCCGGCGCAATCCCAAGCTGCTCTTGAAGCCGTCTGGCAGCAACGCCCTTGCTGATGCCAAGGCTGTAAAGATCGACCCACTGGGTACTCGAGAGCGTCACCTGCAGACGGTCGGCGTACTGCTCCATAGTGGGAAGAATTGATGCCTCCGCATGACCGGAAAAATCAAAGAACGACATCTTGATCGGCACATCATCCACGCCGGCAAAGTCTTTCACCACCGCCGACTGTGTCACATATTTCGCAAGCTCCGCGCGAAACTCCGGCGCATTGTCCGCCCGATTCAGATAGCCCTGCTGCTTCCCGCAGAGCACGGAGCGAATGCCCGTGAGCGTCTCCCCCGTACGCATGACATCAAGGGCGAGTGCAGTATCCACAGGGCTCGAGAAAAGCTCCCGCCCACGCTCCATCACCATGGTCCCGTTCTCCGCCACGAAGATCAGTTCATCCTGCCACGGCTTGAACGTATGTGCGAGAGAGGCGTACTGGCGCCCCGATGCAGGTGCGAAACGGATGCCGCGCTCCTTCAGCCGACGATACATATCGCCGAACTCCGCCGGCAGGTTCCCATCCTCATCCAGCAGTGTCCCGTCCATATCCGAAAAAATCAGCCGTATCATTGCGCAACCTCTTCCCTTTTCCCGCTTCCTTTGTATACAATTATTGTCATTATAACAAAGAATCGTTCTGCCTGCAATGAAAAGGCTTCTACTGTATCTGGGTGAAAATCCCCAAAGACTCTTCAATGACGCGGCTCTATGGGAATGTCGCTGTCTTTTGTAAAGGCTCTTGCCTTACGTGTTTTTCCGTCGTTTTCGTAGACATGGCAGACAAAATGAGAGGGGACGGCGCACGAAACGCTGCCCTCTCTGTTCATTTATTCTCTCACCACGCAGCGACGTTCTACATCACCGTAACGCCCTTGTACCGTCCTTATCCTTCGTAATCGGAGTGACAACGGTGCGGTCACTCTTACGAGGAACTCAAAACAGCGATTGAGGGATAAATCTATACTCGTATAATAGTACTTCGTTGATTTTAAAGAAACGATATAGTACACTGAACATACACTATCGTTTATGGCTGGGCGGTGCTCATATGTTGGAAATATATAAAAGGATTCGTGCTCGCAGAGAAGAGCTCGGAATATCACAAGAAGAGCTTGCAAAGCGCATGGGATATAGATCTCGCTCATCCATCAACAAGATTGAAAATGGAGAGGACAAAGAAAAGGAAAAAAAAGCGCTCGAACTCATCTTCTGGGATGCCAAAGAGAAAAACAAGCGGAAGAAATAAGGGAAAGAGAGCATAGAAAGGAGGCTCCCAATGACTTACTCTCCTGAATATCTCAGTGATCTCATGGTACGGATGGCGCATCATTCCACGGCGATCGAAGGCAACACGCTGACGCAGGGCGAGACAAAAAGCGTTCTCGTTGACGGCTATGTTCCGCGCGCGATGGATATGCGAGAGCTGAACGAGGTACTGAACTATAAGGTGTTCATGACTTTTCTGATCGAGCAGTCGACATCCAGCGCCCCTCTCTCCCTATCGCTGATCCGCGAGGTGCATACGATCCTGTGCGGGGAGGCGATCGAAAGCGTCCCGGGGCAGTTCAAACAGCGCCCGAATATGATCGTCGGCGCAGACTTCACACCGACACCGCCCTACTTCGTTCCGTCGGCGCTGATGGACTGGATCGACAATCTCGCTGCACAGATGGATGCCACCGCTTCCGATTCGGACAAGGTACTCGCGATCTGCCGTCAGCATATCGCATTCGAGCATATTCATCCATTCCCGGACGGCAATGGACGTGTCGGCCGTGCGCTGATGGTGTATAGCTGTTTCCTCGAAGAGATCACGCCGATCGTGATTCCCGTGGAACGGCGCAAGGAGTACATCAACTATCTCAATACAGAGGACTTGCATGGATTCGCAGCATTTTCCGAGCAGCTACAGGCAGAGGAGCGCAAACGCATCGAAATATTTTCATCTTGAATTTACAATCTAAGTGCAACAAGCAGAAAATTTTTTCGCGCGCAGGGCAAAAATCTCTCGACAATTGCCAATGATAGACAAACGGATGTGGATTCTGCCGCAAAAGCTTATATGACGGGGCTTTAGAGTGCTGCACATTATAACAAGGAACAATTTTCCGCGCAATCAAAAAGGATATGTTATAATGAGGAAAACAGCGAAAGGAGCATCGTATGCTTACGGAACGAATCAACGCACACCTGCGCGAGCTCAGTGACACGGACAAGTGCATCTGGCGCTGCATCGAGGCCAACCGTGCGGCAGCGAGCCGCGCCTCCATTCACGATCTGGCGCGCACGTGTGCCGTATCGAGTGCGTCCGTGGTGCGCTTTGCCCAGAAGCTCGGCTTTGACGGGTTTGGCGAGATGAAGGCATTCATGCGCATGGAAGGGGCATCGCGCTCCCTGCCCGAGCGCGATGTCATCACCTCGCTCGGCAGTTTCTACGACGAGACATGGCGCGAGCTCATGCGGCGCGACTACACGCGTGCGAGCCGCCTCATCCACGAGGCGCACCGCGTCTTCGCCTACGCCTCCGGCTACGTACAGACAAACGTCATGCAGGAGATGAAGCGCCTCTTCGTCTACGACAATGTGTTCATCTATGAGATCGCGGGACGTGAGGAGTTCTACTCCGTCTATCAGGCGGCGGGTCCCGACGACCTCTTCGTCTTCATCTCGCTCTCGGGCGAAAGTGAGCGCGTGGTGGAGTTCGCGGAGCGGCTGAGCCTCAAAGGAGTGCCCATCCTTTCCATCACGGAGATGCGGCACAACACACTCGCCTCCCGCTCGACGGAGAATCTCTACGCCACGCCCGCTGAGATCGGGCTCGCCGAGAACGAGACACGCCTGCAGTTCAAGTCCATGCTCGCCTACTTCCTGCTGCTCGAAATCTGGTATGTGCACTACAGGCTTTATTTGCAGGAACAGGAAGATTTTTCCGTAGAAGAGTAACGTAAGGGGATATCCCTAAGCGTTCGCGCGGGATATTCCCGACCATTTCTTTGTAACAAATTTCATCCTATGTACCATAGTACAGTCTCCGTACATCCCTCCCGAATGCCGCGAACCTATTGCGTTCGCGGCATTTTTGCGCTATCTTAGAGACAACGGATTTCATTTTAGTTTCAGTTTCATTCGCGGGAGGCACGGAGCTTCCCCGCCGCAGAGGTTTGGTTTTGGGATAAGGAGGAACGCACATGGCACTCAGCAAAGATGTCATCATGCAGAACATGCAGCGGTTCGGCGGCGCGATGTATACGCCCGTCATCCTGTTTGCATTCTTCGGTCTGACGGTGGCGGTGTCCATCGTCTGCAAAAACGAGGGGCTGCTCGGCAGCATCGCCGCAAAGGGCACACTCTGGTACGATTTCTGGTTCGTCGTCGAACAGGGCGCATGGACCGTGTTCGCGCAGATGCCCATTCTCTTCGCGATCGCCGTTCCCATCGGCTTTGCCAAGAAGGAACCCGCACGCTGCGCGATGGAGTCCTTCGTCATCTACATGCTCTTTAACTACTTCATCTCCGCATTCCTCACACTCCACGGCAGCGCGTTCGGCGTGGACTACAGCCAGCCGGCAGGTCCCGGCACGGGCCTTGCGATGATCGCAAACGTCAAGACGCTCGACATGGGCATGCTCGGCGCGATCTTCATCGCCTGCTGCACGGCGTTCCTGCACAACCGCTTCTATGACACGAACATCCCCGACTGGCTCGGCATCTTCAAGGGGCCTGCCTTCGTCGTCGCGATCGGCTTTGCCGTCATGATCCCGATGGCACTCCTCTTCTGCATCGTCTGGCCGGCGGTACAGCACGCCATCGAGCAGTTCCAGTTCTTCCTCAAGACCAGCGGCATCATCGGTGTCTGGGCATACACATTCTCGGAGAAAATGCTCCTCCCGGCGGGTCTGCATCACTTCATCTATCTCCCGTTCATCTTCGGACCTGCGGTCGTCGACGGCGGCATTCAGGCATACTGGCTCGGACACATCAACGACTTCATGGTCAGCGGACAGTCGCTGCGCGAACTCTTTCCCGAGGGCGGCTTTGCCCTCCACGGCAGCGGCAAGGTCTTCGGTCTGCCGGGCGCTGCACTCGCGATCTACATGTGTGCAAAGCCCGAAAAGCGCAAGAAGACCGCGGCACTCCTCATCCCCGCAACGATCACGGCGGTGCTCTGCGGAATCACCGAGCCGCTCGAGTTCACCTTCCTCTTCGTCGCACCGCTTCTCTATCTCCTGCACGCCGCCCTCTCGGCGACACTCTCCGCAACGCTCTACGCAATCGGCCTCTCGGGCAACTTCGGCGGCGGTCTCATCGACGCGTTTGTGCAGAACTGGATTCCCCTCTTCTCCTACCACTATGCAACGTATCTCATGCAGATCGGTGTGGGGCTGTGCTTCACCGCGATTTACTTCTTCGTCTTCCGCTGGGTCATCCAGTTCAAGGACTATAAGACCCCCGGCCGCACGGACGACGGCGTGGAGGACAAGCTCTTTACCAAGGCGGACTACAAGGCAAAACAGGCAGGTGCTGCGGATGCTGCGGCTGCGGCTCCCGGCATGAAGCTCGACGAGCGCGATGTGAAGGCGCGTGCCTTCCTCGACGGTCTCGGCGGCGCGACGAACATCAAGGACGTGACGAACTGTGCAACGCGTCTGCGCGTCACGGTCAACGATCCCGAGCTGGTCGCTCCGACAGGTGCATTCACCGAGGCGGGCGCACACGGACTTGTCCGCAACGGTCACGCATTCCAGGTCATTGTTGGGCTCTCCGTCCCGCAGATCCGCGAGCGTTTCGAGGCACTCCTCACGGCTCCTGCCTCCGACGTGGACGAGGTTGCCGTCGGCACGGAGAAATCCGTCGCCATCAATGCAGTCACAACGGGTCATGTCATCGACATGAGCGAGGTCAAGGACGAGATGTTCTCGCAAAAGATGATGGGCGACGGCGTTGCGGTCGAGCCGACCGAGGGCGTTGTGGTCGCTCCTGCGGATGCCGAGGTCACGATGGTCATGGAGGACAGCCGCCATGCGGTCGGTCTCCGCATGGACAACGGCGCGGAGCTCCTCATCCACATCGGTGTGGACACGGTAAAGCTCGAAGGCAAGGGCTTTGAGCTCCTCGTCAAGATGGGCGAGAGCGTAAAGGCGGGTGCGCCGCTCGTGAAGTTCGACCGCGACGTGATTCATGCGGCGGGCTATCAGGACACGGTCATCATGGCGGTCACGAACTCCGCCGAGTACCCGCTCATGAAGAAGACAACGGGCATGGATGCCAAGGCGGGCGAAACCCCTGTGCTGACGTTCTGAGATTTGTATCTGTGGGTCATGCGATGCCTGCCGCGAACGCTTAGTTGCGCAAGCGATCATGCGCTTGTATGCTCAAATACCGGCGGACTTCTTAAACGCGCTTCGCTTGAACGAAAGAAATTCGCCGGGGCATACCGCGCATTTTACTCGCTTGCTCCACTAGGGTTCGCTTACGGGCAACGCATTTCCCCACAAACTACCGATACGAAATTCACATAACTGCACAGTAACTTTGCAGGAAAGGAACAAGCATGAAAGCAACGAAATGGTGGCAGAACACCGCTGTCTACCAAATCTATCCGAAGAGCTTCAACGATACCACGGGCAGCGGCACAGGCGATCTGCGCGGCATCACCGAAAAGCTCGACTATCTGAAGGAACTTGGCGCAGGTGCGCTCTGGCTCACCCCCGTCTATCCCTCACCCATGGTCGACAACGGCTATGACATCAGCGACTACACGGGCATCAATCCCCAGTTCGGCACGCTCGCCGACATGGAGGAGCTGATCGCCGAAGCAAAGAAGCGCGATATGCGCATCGTCATGGATCTCGTCTACAACCACAGCTCCGATCAGCATCCGTGGTTTATCGAGTCGAAGTCCAGCCGCAATAACGCAAAGAGCGGCTGGTACATCTGGCGCGACGCGAAAGAGGGCGGCAGTGCGCCGACGAACTGGCGCGGCATCTTCGGCGGCTCCGCGTGGACGTACTGCGCGGAACGCGATCAATACTACCTCCATACCTTTGCCGAGGCGCAGCCAGATCTCAACTGGGAGAATCCAGAGGTACGTGCAGCCCTCTTTGCAGCGGCGAACTTCTGGCTCGATAAGGGCGTCGGCGGCTTCCGTATTGACGCGATCACCTACATCAAGAAACCCGCCGTCTTCGAGGACGGCACGCCCGACGCGGCGGACGGCATGGTGAGCGTCCACACAATGACGGCGAACACGCCCGGCATCCTCGATTTCCTCCACGAGTTCCGCAGGGAGGTCTTTGACGGGCACGACATCTTCACCGTCGGCGAGGCGAACGGTGTCAGCGTGGCGGAGCTGCCCGACTGGGTCGGCGAGAACGGCGTATTCTCGATGCTGTTCGAGTTTGCGCACGTCCTCGTCCCCTACGAGGACGGCGAATGCTGGTCGAAGATGGTTCCGTGGAAGCTCACAAAGCTCAAGGGCGCACTCTCCGCGAGTCAGGCGGGTGTTGCCAAGGAGGGCTGGTATCCGATCTACTTCGAGAACCATGACCGCGCACGCTCGGTGAACTACTTCTTCCCGAAGGGCGGCGATGCACGCCTTGCGGCAAAGGCACTCGCGACCATTCTCATGACTCTGCGCGGCACGCCCTTCATCTACGAGGGCGAAGAGCTCGGCATGACAAACGTCAAATGGGATACGATCGACGCATACGATGACATCTCCTCCCACGGGCAATACGAGCTTGCACTGAAGGAAGGATTCTCGCCCGCAGAGGCACTGTCCTTTGTCCACTTCAACAGCCGTGACAATGCGCGTACGCCGATGCAGTGGAACGATACGGCGAACGCCGGATTCACCACAGGTACACCGTGGCTGCCCGCAAACGAGAACTATCACACAATCAATGCGGCGGCAGAGGAAGCGGATGCGGACTCCGTGCTCAATTACTACAAGCAGATCATCCGTCTGCGCAAGACGAATCCCGTACTGCTCAACGGGGTCTATGAGGAACTGCTTGCCGAAAACGAGCAGATCTACGCATTCTCTCGTACGGAAGGCAATCGCCGCATCGTTACGGCAGTCAACTTTTCCGCAGAGGAGGCACAGCTTCCCGCAGGATTTTTGAGGGGCGTGCGGCTCATCGGCAGCTATGCGGATGCGCCAAAGGCTGCGCTCCGTCCGCTCGAGGCGGTTGTCTATGAGGAGGAAGTAAAATGAAGGTAGCGGCAAGCGATTACGACGGCACGCTCCTCCGGGGCGGCAAAATCGACGAGGAGACGAAGGAGGGCATTGCCCGCTGGCGTGCCGCAGGGCACAAGTTCGGTGTGATCTCGGGACGCGACTATGGGATGCTTGTCCCGCAGCTTGAGGAATACGGCGTGGAGTTCGACTACACCGTCTGCAACAACGGCGGCATCATACGAGGTGCGGATGCAGCCGTCCGATTTCAGGCGGAGATTGATCCTCGCGCGCTCACGGCGATTGCGTCGGAGCCGAGCGCACAGAAGTCCTTCCACTTCGCCTTCTCGGCGGCAGATGTGACCTACCTCTGCCACCACTCCGAGGGCTCGTGGATCGAGCGTGAGGCAAAGGACTGGGACTTCCCCATCGTCTACATTGAGGAAAGCGAGATCGGGGGGCTGACGGGGATTCAGCAGTTCTCGCTCGGCTTCCACGAGCCTGCGCTGTCCGATGCGTGTGCCGCCGTCTTGAATGAGAAACTTGGGCATTTGATTCACGCCTTCCCAAACGCGTGCAGCCTCGACATCACACCTGTCGGCATCAGCAAGGATGAGGGCATCAAGAAGCTCCTCTCCGTCATGGGCTGGGACGGCGCGGAGGTGTTCGCCATCGGTGACGAGACGAACGACCTGCCGATGCTCAAGGCGTGGGACGGCTACTCGCTCACCACGGCACGCCCCGAGATACAGGCACAGGCAAAGCAGGTGTTCCCGAGCGTCGGCGCGATGCTCGATCACTTCCGTTAAAGGGGAATATAGGAGACAGATTTAGGGCAGTACAAGCCCCACGCGAACACCTCGTTGCGCAAATGGTCGCGTGCTCGTCCGCCTAAATACCGGCGCACTTCTTAAACGCGCTACGCTTGAACGAAAGAAGTACGTCGGGGGCGGGTCGCACGCTTTCCCCGTTTGCTCCACTAAGGTTCGCTTTGGGGCTTCGCACTGCCGAAGACCGTCACACAGAAACTGTTCCAACTGGGAGGAGTTACCATGGGATTTGATCGTGAAAAATTTGACGAGATAAAAGCCGCCTTTACCTTGGACGATGATGCTCTTCGCAAAATCGTGAGCGATTTCCGCGCCGATATGTGCGCGGGGCTTGCGGGCGAAAAGAACGCCATGCTCCGTATGCTCCGCTCCTACGCAGGGCTGCCGAGCGGGAAGGAGCACGGCTCCTTCCTTGCGCTCGACTTCGGCGGCACGAACGTCCGCGCCCTGCGCATTCTCCTCAAGGGCAGCGGCGAATACGAGGTGCTGAGCAAGGTCGCAAAGCCGCTCACTCTGCCCGGCGTCTATGACTATGTGAGCGCAGATGCGACGGCGGAGGAGATGTTTGACTTCCTCGCTTCCATCATCGACGAGGCAATCGAAGGGAATCGGGAAACAAAATACCTCCTCGGACATACCTTCTCCTTCCCCTCACAGCAGACCGACCTCAACAATGCGAAGCTCATCGTCTGGACCAAGGAGTTTGCCACGCAGGGGGTCGAAGGCAAAGTCGTCAACGACCTCCTCAAAGAGGCACTCGCACGGCGCGGCATGACCAACGTCGAACCCGTCGCTGTCATCAACGATACCGTCGCGGTACTGCTCGCGGCGGCATACAAGCACGAGCACACCTACATCGGCTCCATCTACGCCACGGGGCAGAAC